>NZ_JBWKFF010000016.1:147709-240036 GCF_056434425.1 Streptomyces sp. NPDC044033
AGGTCCCTCCTCCCCACAGTTTTCCTCCCCCGTTCTTTTCCCACAACCCGTAGATTCCCCCCTCCCCCTCCTCTTGCGCGTCGGGGGGGGGGGGGGTTTTTTTCTCCCCCCCCCCCCCCCCCCCCCGACGCGCCAGTCCAGCGCGTCTCACTCGTTCTCGCCCGCGGCGTGGGCGTAGAGCTTCAAAACGGGCACGCCGACCTTGTGGCGGGCGCGGGAGGCCCAGTCCCGGTGGAAGAACTCCTCGACCAGGTGCGGAGCGGTGAGGACGATCACCTCATCGGCACCGGTCTCCTCGACGACGGTCCGCAACAGGTCCAGCGGGTGCCCGCCGACGATCTGGCCGACGGCTTCGCTGCCCGATTCGCGCAGCATGTGCAGGGAGTAGTTGAGTGCCTGTGCGGCCGGGCGGGCCGCCTCTTCGCCCTCGGGTTCCTCCGATTCGTGGGCGGCCTGTTCCAGCTCTCCGAGGGCGACGTCGTCGATCGCCCGCAGCAACCGGTCCTCGTCCCCCCTCGGCCGCATGAGGACCACGAACGACATCTGGTCGTCGTGGAGGGATGTGACGAAGTCGACGTCCGTGGCGGTCAGCGGTTGTTCGATCATCAGTACGCTCGTGAACACGGTGGGAGCCCCTCTCCTACGTGGGCCACCGGGCCCAACAGAAACCATCCTGCGCGCGCCTCGTGGGCACGCCTGACTCAATTCTGCCCGCCGGAAGCTAACCGGAACGGGAAATTCCGCTGATTGTCAGATTCGACGGTAGCGGGTGAAAAGGAAGCCGGCCTCCTCCATGACGGATGCGAGGACGAATCGTTCCGGCACCGCGAGCGGCGGCCCGTTCATGATGCGCGGCGCCGCTCCCGCAGCGACCATCGGGGCGAGCGAGAGACACAGTTCGTCGAGTGCCCCCGCCGACGCGAACTGACCGAGTGTTTTCGGCCCCCCTTCCGTCAGCAGCCTGGTGAGCCCGCGCTCCGCGAGCACCCGCTTGACCCGGCCCGGTTCCACCCGCGCCGAGTCCTCCGCCACGACCACCTCCGCCCCCGCCTTGCGTGCCGCGGCCACCCGGTCCGGCGCGGCTCCCGCGCCGGTCAGCACGATGGTCGGCACCAGCGCTTCCGTGAACAGCGGCAACGAGAAATCCAAGTCCAGACCGGCACTGATCACCGCGATCACCGGGGCCGTCGGCTGACCCAGCGCCGCGCGCCGGGCCGCGAACGCCTCACGGGCGCGTGCGGGCCGGTACCCCTCCTGGCGTACGGTCTCCGCGCCCACCACCACCGCGTCGGCGAGCCCGCGCAGCGTGCCGAAGATCCGCATGTCGGCGTCGGAGGAGAGCGGCTGCGACCTGCCGTCGTGGTGGGCCGCGCCGTCCAGCGAGGAGACCATGTTGGCCCGTAGCCAGCCGGTGTCCCGGCCCTCGTCCGGGCGGTCGCCGCGGTCGGCGCTCGCCGGGTCGTCATCGCGGTCGGCCGGATAGGCGTACACGTCCGCCAGCTCGTCCAGACCCCATTGGCGGTTGTCGAGATCGGATGGTTCGTGAGAGGCGGGGAGCAGGCGTCGCATACGCGGCAGTGTGACATGGCTCGCTCACCGCGCCGAGTCCCCGTGCGGAGCGACTAGGCTGGACGGCTGTGTCGCCCTCAACCACGTCCGAGTCCAGCACCTCCCCCGACTCGCCTCCGATAGCCGGTGCGCCGGCCGATGGTGCGCCCATCGCCCTCACCGCCCGTGCACCGCAGGTGCCCGCCGACCGGCTGGTCGCCGAGATGGTGCCGCCGCCGCGCTTCGGGTCCGCGCGCTTCGACACGTACATCCCGGACCCGAACCAGCCGAGCCAGGCCGAGGCCGTAACGGTGCTGAGCGCCTTCGCCGCCGGGCTCGGCGGCGGGGCGAGCCCGGCGGCCGGGGGCAAGAAGCGCTGGTTCCGGCGCGGCGGACCCACCGCGCCCACCGGGCCGCGCGGCGTCTACCTCGACGGCGGGTACGGCGTCGGCAAGACCCACCTGCTGGCCTCGCTCTGGCACGCCACGCCGGCGGCCCCCGAGCACAAGGCGTTCGGCACCTTCGTCGAGCTGACCAACCTGGTCGGGGCGCTCGGCTTCCAGCAGACCGTACGGACGCTGGGCGGCCACCGCCTGCTGTGCATCGACGAGTTCGAACTCGACGACCCCGGCGACACGGTGCTGGTCTCCTCGCTGCTGGGCAGGCTGGTCGAACAGGGTGTCGCGCTCGCCGCGACCTCCAACACCCTCCCCGGCAAGCTCGGCGAGGGCCGCTTCGCCGCCGCCGACTTCCTGCGCGAGATCCAGGGCCTGTCCGCGCACTTCCGCCCGCTGCGCATCGACGGCGAGGACTTCCGCCACCGGGGCCTGCCGCAGGCCCCGGCGCCGTACGACGACGAGACCGTCACCAAGGTGGCGTACCGCACCAAGGGCGCGTCCCTCGACGACTTCCCCTCCCTCCTCGAACACCTCTCAGAGGTCCACCCGAGCCGCTACGGCGCCATGTGCGACGGCCTCCGGGCCGTCTGCCTGACCGGGGTCGAGCCGATCCCGGACCAGTCCACGGCGCTGCGCCTGGTGGTGCTCGCCGACCGGCTGTACGACCGGGAGGTGCCGGTGCTGGTCTCGGGGAAGCCGTTCGACGAGCTGTTCAGCGAGGAGATGCTCAAGGGCGGCTACCGGAAGAAGTACTTCCGCGCCATCTCCCGCCTCACCGCGCTCGCACGCGACGCCAAGGGGCTCGTGGAGGGGTAGGCGTACGGGCAGGGGGCGCCCTCCTCCCCGTACCAGGCCCGTCTCCGATCCGAAGCGCGCACGCGCAGCGGGGTGCGGGCATTCGGGCGCGCAGGCGCTCAGGCGCTCAAGACCCCGCGGCCGTCAGATAGCGGGTGAGCATCGCGACGAGTTCGTTCTCGAACCGCTGGACGTCGATGGGGTTCGGTTCGGCCACGAGATGGTGGACGAGGTGTTCGATCGAGGTGACGGCGAGGCGGGCGGCGGTCTGCGTGTCCTCGACCCGGACCTCGGGGTGACGGTCCAGCAGCGCCTTGGTGTAGTCGACGCTCGCTTCCTCGTATTCGTACACCATCTGAAGCAGTTGAGGTGTGCGGGGAGCCTGTTCGAACAGCACCCGGAGCAGTTGCGGGTGGACAAGGTGGTTGCTGATGGCGGCCCGTACGAACAGACGGAGGATGTCTTCGAGCGATTCGGGCAGCTCACCGGCCCGGTAGCGCTGCACGACGGCCAGGCCGGCATCGAGGTGAGCGGTGGTCAAATCGCCCAGGATGGAGTCCTTGTTCGGGTAGTACTGGTACAGCGACCCGATCGAGACCCCCGCCCGCTCGGCGATCCGGTTGGTGGTGCCCGCGGCGTATCCGTAGTCGGCGAAGACATCGGCGGCCGCCGCCAGGATGCGCTGGCGCGTGAGCTCGGCGCGTACCTGTTTGGGCTGCTTGCGCGGCTGGATCCGCCGCTGGCCGGACGTCATGGCGACTCCCTCGGTGGTACCCCTCGGCGGTGTCCCTCAGTGATGCCCCTCAGAGGTCGAGGGCCGACGACTGCCGCACTAAGCGAGTAATTGCTCAGAATCATGCCGTGGCCTGGCCGGGAATGACAAAACCCGTCCCTCGCCGAGACCCCCGACGAGTCCGCCCCCTACCGCCCGCCGAGGAATCGTCACGCACCGTGCTTCCAGTCGGCCGGAGGCACGTGCTACACACAGGCGCGTCACACTCCTGTCCGCCTGCTCCTGTTCGCTTGCTCCTGTCCGCTCGCTCCTGTCCGCCAGCAGGGAGTCGTCTCATGTCCACTACACGACGTCAGATTCTGGCCAGAACCGGTGCACTGGGTACGGGCATCGCCTTCGCGGGCGCCGTCCCGGAGCTCTTCGCCGGCACGGCCGCCGCGGCCCGCGGCCCCCAGGGGCCCGGCCGGACCGGTTACGGTCCGCTCGTCCCCGACCCCGATGGCCTCCTCGACCTCCCCGAGGGCTTCCGGTACCGCGTCCTGTCGCGGGAGGGCGACCCGCTCCGCTCCGGCGAGGGCAAGGTGCCGAGCCACCATGACGGCATGGCGGCGTTCCCCGGCCGCGGGCGCCACGCGAGCGGCCGCGACCGGCGCGTACACCTCGTGCGCAACCACGAGAACCGCCCCACCGCCGCCCACCGCGTCCCCGCCGTCGACGGCCTCACCTACGACCCGATGGGGATGGGCGGCTGTACGGCCCTCGAACTCGACGCGGACCACCGCGTCCTCGGCGAACGCGTCGCCATCGCCGGCACCTCCACCAACTGCGCGGGCGGCCCCACCCCCTGGCACACCTGGCTGACCTGCGAAGAGAACGAGGAGAAGGCCGGGACCAACGGCTACACCAAGGACCACGGCTTCATCTTCGAAGTCGACCCCTACGATCCGCGCCGCACCGGCGCCGTACCGCTGACCGCCATGGGCCGCTTCCAGCACGAGGCCATCGCCGTCGACCCGGACAGCGGCGCCGTCTACGAGACCGAGGACGCCTTCGACCGGCCCTTCGGCCTCTTCTACCGCTTCCACCCCCACAAGCCGCTCGGCGGCCGGGGCTCGCTGCGCGCCGGAGGCCGCCTGGAGGCGATGCGGGTGCCGGACGTACCCGACCTGTCGGTCGTCCAGGAGCCGGGGACGGTCTTCGACTCCGTCGAATGGGCGCCCGTGCCCGACCCCCTCGCCCGCCACACCCCCGTACGCCTCCAGGACTTCGGCCGCCGGGGCATCACCCACGCCCAGAAACTCGAAGGCTGCTACTGGGGCGGCCGCAGCGTCTACTTCGTCTCCAGCTTCGCCAAGCGCGCCAACGGCTCGGCGGCGGACCACTTCGGCCAGGTGTGGCGGTACGACCCGAAGCGCCGCCGCCTCACGCTCGCCGTCGTCTTCGGCCCCCGTACGGACGTACAGCTGCCGGGCGAATCCCCCGACAACATCACCCTCGCGCCCGGCGGCGGCCTCATGGTCTGCGAGGACGGCGAGGGCGCGCAGTACGTCTACGGGGTGACCCCGGGCGGCGTCGTCTACCCGATGGCGCGCGGACGGCAGAACATCGGCACCCCGGACAAGCCCGAGTGGGGCGAGTTCGCCGGCGTCACCTTCTCCCCCGACCACCGCACGATGTACGTCAACGTCTACACACCCGGCACGACCTTCGCGGTGACCGGGCCCTGGCATCGCTGAGCGGCGACGGGGCGCCGCGGAACGGAGCTGCGCCCCGTAAGCCGGGAGAAGACGGAACAGACCGTCAGGCCGTGCACGCCACTGAGATACGGGCCTGCCGGCCGCGTCAGCTTCCCAGGAACCGCAGGACCGCCAGCACCCTGCGGTTGGTGACGTCGTCCCGGGGCAGCCGCAGTTTGTCGAACACCGCGTTGGTGTGTTTCTCCACCGCGCTCCGGGAGACGAACAGTTGCTGCGCGATGGACGTGTTGGTGTGCCCCTGGGCCATGAGCGTCAGCACTGTTCGCTCGCGGTCCGTCAGCAGGCCGAGATCGTCGGCGTGGCGCGAGCCCGCCAGCGCGCCGGCCCGGAAGCGGCCGTCCACGCGCCGGCTGCCAGCAGGAACAGCGCTCCGCCGCCGAGCATCCCCACGGGGAGGCGGCACCACAGGTAGGCGGCGGCCCGTCGCGGCTCGATGCCGCCCGGGGACTCGGTGGTGCCCGGAGACTCGATGCCGCCCGGAGACTGAGCGGCGCCCGGGGGCTCGGTGGCACCCGGAGACTCGCCGGCTCCGCCGAGCAGGACGGCGACGCGCCGCTGTTCCAGCGCGGCCAGGCGGACCACGGGTCCGGTGGACCGCGCCAACGCCCCCGCGGCGAGAACGGCCGGCACGGCGAGCGCCGAGGCTGCGCCGAGTGCGATGCCGGCAGCGGCGCGCAGGGGCCTCACGCGCGATGCCGGGCGCTCGGGCGACGACGCAGCCGGATCAGGAACCAGCGACCGACGACCAGGACCGCCACCGCCACCAACCCCTTCGACACCCATCCCCCGTACTCCTCCACCAACCGCCAGTTGTCGCCCAGCCAGTATCCCAACAGCTCTGCCAGAGCCGGATGGACCCGCCCCGCGTCGATGGTCGTGATCCAGTACGCCGCGACACCGGTCACGGCAAATGGATCTCCTGGGGTGATCCGCCCGATGGCGGCACAGTCGACACCGCACGCCACGGCGGCACGCTGAAGCGGGCCCGGTCATATCGGTCGGTAGGAATGGACTGGATCAGCCCACCCGCCGAGCCGTCGGCTGATCCCGAAGCGTGCCGGGAGCCACGGACGCCTTCGGACGTGTCGCTCGCTTACGGCTGACCATCGGGGACCCGAGAGGTCTTCCACCCCCCACCAGGTCTTCACCGCTTTGCTCCCATTCAACTTCAGCAACGGCCAACGCGGCAGATGCAGTCCGACAAAGAACATCGATACGTCATCGCCGCACTTTGTCGTGTAGAAGTACTTCTCGGCATCTGTGTAGGTGGCGCCCAGCCCACACTCAAGGCCCATAGTTCCACCGAGCCACGTCAGAGCCAGCTTGTCGCCAACCGGGATCGATGGGACCAGCACGGGGTTGAACCACTGTTCCCCATTCAAGCCGCGCGTGAGCGAGGTTCGTTCAGCCTGGGCAACGACGATGTTGGTAGCGGGGCCGGTCCCGACATTGACCAGCCACCACTTCGGCTCCCCAGTACCGTCTTGCCCGCTCTCCCACATGAACTGAAGAACAGGCATGTGAGACCGGCGGCTGGATGCGTATCCAACGCCCAACGATCCCAGCGAGACAAGAACAGCCAAGATCGAAACTAAGAGTGCCAGCACTGTTGCTCCCCCTACGCGACAACGTTTCCACCGGACATACCCAGGAGCGTGGCCAAACCCCCGGCATCACCCCAAGCCGATGCAGACACGCACTCTTGACAGGACTCTCCCCTCTCGCCGCGGCTGCGGATCCACCCCATACGCGCCACTACGCTCTCAACCACACGCGAGTTCCGCCCCGTTCACGTGCAGGAATCCGCGAACCCGCGCGCTTCCAAGCCGGGCGGGATCGCTTACCACCACGTCTCGGACACCTACATCGCATTGTTCACGCACTACATCCCGTGCGGGGTATGGGAGGCCGTCTACATCATCGAGGGCCTGCTGAAGACCATCAGCGGGGTGCAGCCGACCACCGTGCACGCGGATACCCAAGGCCAGAGCTTCCCTGTCTTTGCGCTCGCCCACCTGCTGGGCTTCGACTTGATGCCCAGGATCAGGAACTGGAAGGAACCGACCTTCTACCAGCCCTCCAAGCAGACGGAGTACGTGCACATCGACGCCCTGTTCGGCGAACCGGGCAAGAACGTCATCGACTTCGACCTGATCGAGTCCCAGTTCCACCACCTGATGCGCGTGGCTACCGAGTGGATTCACTGGCAGTCCGGCACCGCCCAGCTGCTGCCCGGCCTCATCGCCCGCCGTACCCGCGCTCCGCTGTTCCTCATCGACCGCAAAGCCCCGGCCGGAATGCCGACGCCCGACGTGTGCCCGGAGGCCGGCCGAGCCCGGCTCTCCTACCGCCGCGCCGAGGGGAACTTCGAGGAGGACACGGGCTGCCGGCCAACCCCCTCACCTCACCTGACGACATCGAGGACCTGGACGGGTGGACGCTCCACCGGCTACATCACAGTGCCCTGACACACGACGCGGAGGACGGCACCTCGCCCCCGATGCTGCTGGCCCGCTCCCGCCACGCCGCCGTCCACTCCCTGGAGCGGTACGCCCGCCCCGGCGTCGACTCGGTCGCCCGGCACTCGCCGGGCGCGACCCCGCCGCACGTCGCCGCACGTCGCCGCACATAAATCCGAGCGGATCAGGGCTTCAAGATCACCCCGTCGCCCCCTTCGGCGCGTGTCCCGGTCACACCCCTCGTTGGCACGCGGATGGCCGATCGCGCCCTTGAGGATCATCACGCGAAGGCCGGGCTCACCGCGTCCTGCGTCATCAGTCGCCTGCCGGCACAGCCTCCTGCCAGGACGGTCTGCGGCCGTTCCGCTCACGAACGGCGGGAGCTGAGCGCGCAGGCGATCGCCGTGGCCCCGGCGGCGAGCAGGGCGGTCGCCGCCAGTGGCAGCAGTGGTATCGCGACCCGGCCGCTGAGGGAACCGGTGACGAGCCCGGTCACGGCGGCGTTGGCGGGCGAGCCGTCGACCACCAGGACCAGCAGCGCGGCGAGCATCGTCGACGGCACGGCCCAGCCCGTACCGCGCAGCAGCGGCCGGTTGCAGAGTGTGCCCACCGCCGTTCCGAGCAGCGCGCACGCGAGCGCGGTGAGCAGACCGGCCAGGGTCGCGGGCCCGACCTGGACGTCGATCTGACGGTTGGAGCTGCGCGGATCGCTGATGACCGCGACGAGCGCGGTTCCGATCGTCCCGAGGACGACCGAGCACGTGAGCGCGGTGAGCACGCTCGCCAGATGGACCCGGGCGGGGCTCGTCGCGGCGGCGGCGACGTGCCGGGCCGCCGGGGGCTCGTTGGTCACGCAGATCCGTACGAGCCAGGCGGCGACGAACAGCAGCGCGACCCCGGCGTAGCCGAACGAGTCGAGGATCGGCTGTCCGCCCTGCACGCCGATGGCCATGAACAGCGCGTACAGGAGCAGCGGCGGCAGCAGGCGGTGCGAGCGGATGAGGAGCGCGGCCTGGTAGCGGTACAGAGCGGTCATGTGCGGTCGGGCCTCGTGGTCGGGGAGGGGTGCGGCACCGGGGAGGGGTGCGGGGCCGACGAAGGCTGAGGGGGCCTGTGTTCGGGGCCGGGGTGGTCGGCGGCTGCCTGTCCCGGCGGGCCCGCCGAGCCCGCCGCTCCCCCGGCCCGTACGGTCGTCACCCCTCGGATGTGCCAGGCGGGCCGGGCCGTGAGGAGCACGCTCAGCACGGCATCGGAGTGGGTGGCGGAGACGGTGAGCCCGATCGCCCCGTCACGCTCCGGTTCACACGTGGGCGCGCCGGGCAGGTCCCGTGGGAGCGTGGCGTGGGGCGGCCCCTGGACCTCGATGCGTACGCGCGGGCCGACCGCGCCCGCGATCGTATCCGCGCCGTCCCGAACCCCGGGCTCCGCGGCGGCGACCCGCCCGTCGGCCGCCACCCGGTACACCGCGTCGGCCGCGCCCGCCAGCCGCCGCGGGTCGTGGTCGACGAAGACGACGGCGCCGCCCTCGGCGACCCGGTCCCGGACGGCCGCGTCGAGGAGGTCCCGGGCCGTGCGGTCGAGGCCGGTCCACGCCTCGTCGAGGACGAGGAGTTCGGGGGCGGCGAGCAAGGCCTGGGCCACGGCGACCTTCTGGCTGGTGCCCTTGGAGAGCTCTGCCAGGGGCGTACGGGCGTGGGCCCCGGCGCCGAACCGCTCAAGCCAATCGGTCGCGGCGCGCTTGGCCGCGGCACGGCCCAGGCCGTGCACGCGCCCGATCATCGACAGATAGCCGACGGTGGAGAAGGGGAGGGCCGGGGGAAAGCGCTCGGGGACGTACGCGGTGCGCGGGCGGCCGGTGACGCTGCCGGCGCTGGGCGCGTCGATGCCGGCGAGCAGGCGCAACAGGGTGGACTTGCCGGTGCCATTGGCGCCTTCGACCCGCGACAGGGAGTGCCCCGGCACATCGAGGTCGACGCCGCGCAACACCCATGGTCCGCCGAGTCCGTACCGGCGGCCGACCCCTCGCAGCCTCATGTCCGTACCACCCATACCGCCCATACCGCTCTACCGCCCAGTCGGCTCACGCTGCCCTGCCGGTCGACAGTGGCCGGTCAGTTGCTCGTCTTCTCCGGCTTGGCCTCGCTGGGCCGTACGATCACGAACCCCTCCCCCGACAGCATGAGCTGAACCGCCTCGCCCGACCCGCCGCGCAGCATGGAGCCGAGGCTCTGGGAACGGTGCAGGGAGGTCTGGAGGCGGTCGCTCCAGCCGACGACGGCGTCGGTGTCGACGTACACGGGGGACTGCGGGCCGACGGGGATGACGATGGGGGTGCCCTCGCAGATGATGCCGAGCTTGCCGTGGCCGGTGAAGACGGAGTTGAAGAGCCCGCCGCCGGTCATGCCCGCGCCCTTCACGACCGAGATCTCGTAGGAGAGCGTGGGGTCGAAGCACAGGATGTTGCGGCCGTTGACCGTGAGGCCGTCGCCGGGGGCGAGGTCGACTATGAAGCAGTTGGCGGCCTCGTGCGCGAACCAGACCTCGCCCTGGCCGCGGACCGCCATGAGGGCCAGCCCCTCGCCGGTCACGGCGCGCTTGAGGAACTTGCCGACGCCCTGGCCCTGCTTCTCGAACTGGAGGTCCCCGCGGTACGCGACCATGGCGCCCTGGCGTGCGTAGCACTCGCCCTGGACCGCGTACTTGATCGACTTGGCGTTCTGTACGGTCATGCCGGGCGTGGTGGCGGGCTGCGCCATGTGTTCGGCGGCGAAGAGGTCACTGTGCATGGCCAATGATCACCCGGAACCGATGGCTCCGCCAGGGTGCGCGGGGACGGCTGGCAGACTGTACGGATGACCAGTTCCAGCGCCGCGACCAGTCCGTTCCGACACGAGGAGCCGGACCCGGACGCCGCGCCCGAGTACGTGCTCCCCCTCGTCGTCCGGATCGAGAAGTCCGCGCCCCCGGCCCGTACGGACGCTTTGGAGACGGCGGCGCGCGCGGTGCTCACTCTGCTCTCGGACGAGCGCGCGACGGCCGACGACGGCGAATGGGCGCAGGCCATGCGGGACTGGCAGGACACCCGTATCCGCAAGGTGGTACGCCGGGCGCGCGGCGCGGAGTGGCGGCGCGCGGAGACCCTGCCCGGCATCACGGTCCGGGGCCGCGCCGCGGAGGTCCGCGTCTACCCGCCCGTACCGCTGGACGGCTGGCCCAAGGAACTGGTCAAGCTCCAGGTCTCGGGCACGGACCTCGATGACCCGGAGCCCCCGCCCGCCGCCGGCCCCGACGGCCCGGTGCTCTGGTTCAGTCCGGAACTCGACATGTCGGCGGGCAAGGCCATGGCCCAGGCGGGCCACGGCGCCCAGCTCGCCTGGTGGGAGTTGAGCGCCGGGGAGCGCGCCGCCTGGCACGAGGCGGGGTTTCCGCTGTCCGTACGGACAGCGGCGCCGCGCGCGTGGGCGGCCCTGACCAGCAGCGGGCTGCCGCTGGTACGCGATGCCGGCTTCACCGAGATCGCCCCCGGATCCTGCACCGTGGTGGCGGATCACCCGGCGCTGCGGGCCCGGTAGTCGACGACCGGCGGGCGGCGCGCGCCAGGCGACGGGCTGTCAGTACCTCACGGCCCGTGTGGTGATGACGGCTTATCAGGTGGTGACGGCCTATCAGGTGGTGACCGTGGCGACGGGGTCGAGGTTGTAGGTGCGCGCGTAGCCGTTCTCGGTGCCGACGAGGAGTTCGACGACCTCGAAGTAGCGGTCCCAGAACGGGGTTTCGCGCAGCGCGTCGATGAGGAGCTGGTAGGCGTTGTGGTCGTCGGCCTCCCAGACCCAGACGTCGGTGACGCGGGTGGAGTAGAACTCCGTGTCGTAGAAGCGCGACCGAATGCCGGTGGTCCTGGCCTTGACGACGGACATGACCTTGGTGGTGAAGGCGTCCACCCGCTCATGGGGGGTCATGGCAAGCCACTCGGGCATGGTCTTGATGAGCATGAAAGCGGTGACGGGCGGAGCGGTTTCCTCGGCGGACATGAAGGGTGCCTCCAGAGCGGCAGATATTGATGATCACGAAGACCTCGCGGGTCGCGCCGATCGGTACGCACCGGATCGGCACGGATCGGATCAGCACGACCCGGATCGGTATGCCTTCATCCTGCGGAGGATCACCGAGTTGCCACAATGGGAACATCAGCAACGGATTATTGCCTGAAATGGAATTTCGCTGGTGAGCGACGCGCGCAGCCCGAATGTCCCGCACGGCCCGAGCGGTCCGCACGGCCGGACCGGCCCGATTGGTCCGAACCACCCGAACAGCGCGAACAGCGCGAACGGCCCGAAGAGCAGTCCGGAGTCGGCGATGGACGCCAACCTCGCCGTCGCGTTGCACGTCCTGCTGGCCGAGCAGAGCGTCACCCGCGCCGCCGCGCGACTGCACACCTCCCCCGCCGCCATGAGCCGCACCCTGGCCCGCCTCCGCCGGGTACTCCAGGACCCCCTCCTGGTCCGGGCCGGACAGGCCATGGTCCCCACCCCTCGCGCCCAGGCCCTGCGCGACGAAGCCGCCACTGTGGTGCGCGGCCTCGGAGCGCTGCTCTCCCCCGGGGCCGGCGTCGACCCCGCGGCCCTGCGCAGCACCTTCACCCTCCAAGCCGCCGACCTGGTCGGCGCGGCACTGGCCCCCGGACTGCTGCGGCTGGCCCGGCAGGAGGCGCCAGGGGTTTCGCTGCGGTTCCGGGCCGAAGACCTGGAGGCCGGGCCGGCCCTCCGCGACGGCCGGATCGACCTGGAGGTCGGTTCCATCGACCACGTCGACCCCGAGACCCAGGTCGACGAGATGGTCACCCTCCGGATGGCGGCGGCCGTCCGGCCCGGTCACCCCCTCACCGAAAAGCCCCTCACCCCGGCCCTGCTCGCCGCCGCCGAGCACGTCGCGGTCAGCCGCCGCGGCCGGTTCACCGGCCCCCTGGACACCGCCCTCGCCGAACTGGACCTCCACCGGCGGGTCACCGTCGTCCTCCCCAGCCACCTGGCCGCGATGGCCCTCGCCGCCGGCAGCGACGTCGTCTGCCTCATCCCCACCGCGCTCCCCGGCGCCGCCCTCTCCCCCCTCACAGACACCGCCACCGCCCTCGGCCTGCGCCTCCTCGACATCCCGCTGCCCCTGCCGCCGGTGACCATCGGCATGGCCTGGCACCCCCGCCACGCCGCCGACGGAGCCCACCACTGGCTCCGCGACGCCGTCCGCCGAGCACTTCGCGCACCTGGGGCCTCGCCCCCGTGACACAGCCGGTGCGCACAGGCAGACCGAGCCCCACGACGTACGAACCGGGGGCGCCGCCGGGGCACTTGGGGTAATCGGCCCCGCGCGGCAACGTGCTCACCGGAGCGTGCGCCTCCACGATGCCCCTGCCGGCGTCGGCCGCTGTCGGAGGTGGCCCTTGCCGTTGTCTACGAACGCGGTCAGCCGCCCGGGACAAGCGGCGGCGTCAGGGGATGCCGGGAGTGCGGGCGCCCTTGGAGAAGACCTTGCAAGGGTGTCGAATGCCGCGGAGTTTCCCGCGGACTCAGCAGACTCACCGGTCGGCTGATGCCGGTCGCGACGCCCCCGTTCGCAAAGTCAGCCGAGCCCCGGCGCGTACCGGGAATTGCGCCGCCACAATGTCAGTAGGGCGGCCGAACCGGTAGGTGCCGGCCGTGCCGGGCAGATGTCGAAATGGCTGATGCGGCAGGTGTCCGAAGGGACGGCGGAGCCGAGATTGACGGCCGTGCCGTCACCGGCAATGCGCCAGCGCTTGCCCGCGGGAATGGCGGGCAGCGGCCAGGTGCCGGGCTCCATGAGAATCCAGCGGCCGCGCACCGTGCGGTGCCAGGCCGCCGCGCCGCCGCACCGCTTGCAGGCCGTACGGGCGCTGGGCCGGGCGGCCTTGGGGTCGGGGACGGGGGTCGCGGTCAGCGCGGCGTGCGCGATGACATCGAGGACGGTCGGCAGAGTGTCCGACAGCTTCACCGGGTCCCGGCTGGACCCGCACTCTTCTCCATGATGGCCAGAGAACATCGGCTCCCCACCAATCGGCCCGCGCCAACAGGTCTTTCCCACGGATGACTTGTCCGACTCGCTGAACGTGACAGATCTTTCCATCAATAGGCGTTGTATGCGCGTCTCTTGTGCAAAGCCCGGCTGAACGACGGAATCGCGGGAGCTCGGCTTTTGGCGGTCGCCCTCGGCGGTGGCACACTCGGGAACGGAACTTTTACTCACCTGTAGAAGTGCCGCATGGCCGTACGAGGCGAGTGGAGGGAACGACGCGCCCATGGAATCGGATACGGACGGCCCAGCGGGCACGGCAGGCGCGGCGGGCACGGCAGGCACCGCGGGCACAGCAGGCACGACAGGCGCCGCGGGCACGACTCGCCGCCGGGCCAACGGCGCGCTGGAGGGCGAGGTCCTCGCCACCCTCCAGCGGGCCGCCGCGGCGCTCACCCCGGGAGAAGTCCTGGCCCGCCTCGGCGGGGAGCTGACCTACAGCACGGTGGTCACGATCCTCTCCCGCCTCTACGGCAAAGAGGTCCTGACCCGCGCGCCGCGCGGCCGTGCGTACGCCTACGCGCCCGTGGCCGACGAACCGGGTCTGGCCGCGCTCCGCATGCGCAAGGTCCTCGACGCCCGGCCCGATCGCGAGGCCGTGCTGACCCGTTTCGTCCACGACCTGTCCCCCGTGGACGAGGAGCTGCTGCGCCAACTGCTCGGCGCCGGACCGCGCGAGGGTACGGGCCGGGCGGGCGACGCGGAATAGCGGCTCCGGCGTGCCCCTGGGACCGCTCGGCGGGGCGCCCGTGTCAGCCGTCCGTACGCCCTCGTCGCCGCCGGACCGCCAGCGCCGCGCCCGCGCCGCCGAGCACCACGACGCCCGCCGCGACGCCGATCGGCACGGCCGGGGACGACGTGCCCGTATCGGCCAGTTCCTCGGTGTCCGCGTTCTGGGTACGGGGTCCGGGGCCGGCCTTCGTCGATTCAGGCGTTACAGGTGTTACGGGCGCAACCGACGCGATCTTCCGGACGGAGGCGACCGATCCGTTCTCGTTCAGCAGCACCTGCTTGCCGTTGGGATGCTTGAAGTCGAACATGCCCTCCAGCGAGCCGGCCCGTGCGTCGAAGGACGCGTCGCCGATCGGCGCCACCCGCCAGTTCCGCTCGACGAACTTGATGACCGAGGTCTGCTCGGTCTGCGTGTGATCGACCGCGTTGACCTTGCTGTACGGGGAGATGACCAGCAGCGGCTGGCGGGTGCCCGGTCCGCAGCGGTCCGCGTAGCCGCCCGCCGGGGCGGGGCCTCGGCGGCAGGCCGGGGAGTCGACGGCCTTGCCGTTGGAGCCCTTGGCGGAGTCCTTCGAGCCGTTCAACGGCTTGGCGTACGCGTGGTCGTACCAGCCGTCGGAGTCGTCGTACGCGACCACGACCGCGGTGTCCTTCCACTGCGGCGACCGCTGGACGGCGTTGATCTGCCGCACCAGGAAGCGCTGTTCGTCGGTCGGGTCGGAGTAGCCCGCGTGCCCGTCCTGGTAGGAGGGGGCCTTGAGGAAGCTCACCGAGGGGAGGCTGCCCGCCTTGAGGGCGGCGTCGAAGTCGGTGAGGTCGTAGTTGTGGTTGGCGCGCCCGGCGTGGCCGATCTCGGCGACGGACGCGGGCGGCAGGTGGTGCGGGTTCGAGGTCGACCTGTAGTACTGGAACGGCTCGTGGTGCGGGCTGTAGTCGACGACGCGCGCGCCGCCGACGTTGGCGTGCGTGGTGCCGCCGCACGTGGCGTAGTGGCCCTGCTTCCCGTCCCACCGGGTGCTCGGCCGGAAGCCGCCCTGGAACCAGCCCCAGGAGACGTTGCGCTGGTTGAGCCGGTCGCCGATGTTGGCGCCCCGCATCTCGGCGAGGGAGTTCTTGCCGGTGTGGTCGCTGCCCGAGCAGTCGTCGTAGGCCGGGTCGGGGTCGTTGACGATCGTGCCGACGCCCTTGGCGTCCGGGGACTGCACGGCGGACGGGTCGGGCTTCGCCGTCTGCTTCGGGTGCTCGGTGGAGGACTTGGGGTCGGTCGAGACGACGCCGTGGGTCTGGCCGGAGACCAGGTTGAGCGCGCCGGGCGTGGACGGCCCGTACGCCGAGGAGAACGAGCGGTCGTTGAGCGCGTAGTGCTGCGCGTAGTTCCACAGCCCGGTGACGGTGTTCCCGTCGTAGTAGTCCATGACCAGGCCGGGCTCGCCGAAGAGGTTCCCGGAGCACTTTCCGGAGTCGGTGTTCTGCACGTACGCGTCGGCCTTGCCGCCGTCGGCCGCGTACTGCTCGGGCCCGTACGAGTGGTTCTGGTCGCAGGTCATGGCCTGCTGAGGGGTGAGCCGCTTGGGGAGGTACTGGTTGGGGTTCTTCTTGAGCAGCCCGGCGGTGCGCAGGTTGTCGACGTCCTTGGGGGTCCGCCCGGCCGGGGTGAACTTCGTCCCGTCGGTGTTGGCGGCCTTCGGGTAGGTCGCGAAGTAGTGGTCGAAGGAGATGTTCTCGTCGAAGATCACCACCAGGTGCTTGACGGGGGTCGCCGTCGTGCCGCCCGGGTGGTGGGCGGCGGGGGCGGCGGCGCAGGCGGGCGCGGCTCCCCCCAGTACGGTGAGCGCCGCGGCCCCCGCGAGGGTTCCCCAGCGCCGTGCGACCGACCTGTCCCGCCTGCCGTCTGTGCTGGCCATTCGTCTCCGCCCTCCACACTGCGTAAGTGATCACGTGGTACGGAACCGATCCTCCGCACGGCGCGCGGCGGCCCGGCCGATCCACGATGGCACGGCGGTGAACACCGGGTCAGGGAAGCGAGGCCAAACCTTGACCGGGCGTTGACCTGTTGTCCCGCTATCGGCGTCATGCGCTTCGGGCTGCCGGGCTACGGGGCCGCCGAAGCGGCGGGCGGTCTGGGTGAGGGGCTTCCGGGATGCCGGGCCGGCCGGCGGCCCGGCTATCGGGTGAGCAGCGCCCGGCCCAGCCAGTCGGAGGCGTCGCGCACGCCCGGCAGCGCGAAGAAGTAGCCGCCGCCGAACGGCGTGACGTAGTCCACCAGCGGTTCCCCCGCCAACCGCCGCTGCACCGCGGCGAACTGCCGCTCCAGATCCCGCTGGTAGCAGCAGAACAACAGCCCCATGTCGAGGTTGCCGTTGGAATCCAGGCCCCTGTCGTAGTTGTACGAGCGGCGCAGCAGCCGCTGGCCGTCGGTCGTCCGGGTGCGCGGGTTCGCCATCCGGATATGGCTGTCCAGGGGGATCACGTCGCCCTTGGGGTCCCGCTCGTACCGCGGTGCGTCGCTCTCGCGGTCACCATCCAGCGGCGCGCCCGTATCGCGGTTCCGGCCGAACATCCGCTCCTGCTCGGTGAGGGAGACGCGGTCCCAGAACTCCACCAGCATCCGGATCAGCCGGACCACCTGGTAGCTGCCGCCGAGGGCCCACTCGGGTTCGCCGGACGACTTGTCCACCCAGACGAGGCGGCTCATCTCGCGGGCGTCGGACGTCGCGGGGTTGGCGGTGCCGTCCTTGAAGCCCAGCAGGTTGCGGGGCGTTCCGGAGGGGCGCGGCGGGTTGGCGAAGCCGTCGAGGCGCCAGCGGATCTGGAGGGCGCCGCGGGTGTGCCGGGCGAGGTCGCGCAGGGCGTGCAGCACTGTGTCCCTGCTGTCGGCGCACAGCTGCACGCTCAGGTCGCCGTGGCACCAGTCCGCGTCCAGGTCGTCGTCGGGGAATGAGGGCATGGCGCCCAGGCGGCGCGGCGCCCGTCCGCGCAGCCCGAAGCGGTCGTCGAAGAGGGAGGCGCCGACGGCCACGGTCACGCTGAGGCCGCCGGGCGGCACCTGGGGGCCGAGGATGCCGGAGTCGGTGGGCGGGGCGGTGATGCCGGCGGGGCCGGGGGTGCCGCCCGAGGTGAGGAACCGGGACCGGTCCGTGAGGGTGCGCAGCAGGTCCGTCAGTTCGCGCCGGTTCTCGGCGGTGACGTCGAAGGAGACGTACGCGGTGCCGGCCCGCGGCGGGGTGAGGATGCCCGCTTGGTGCGCGCCGTGGAAGGGCGGCCGGGCGGCGGGCCGCTCGTCGACGGCGGGGCCTGGGGCCGGGTCTGGGGCGGGGGCGGGGGCGGCTTGGTCGAGGGCTGCGTGGGGAGCGGCCGCGACCAGGCCCGCACCGGCCACCGCGCCGCCGAGCCCGGCCGCCGCGCCGCGCAGGAAGCCGCGCCGCCGTACGTCCGTCATGATCTCCTCCGTACGTCCGTCATGACGTCCTCCGTACGTCGCAGAGCGCCGCGACGTTCGCGAGCCGCTCCACCAGTTCGCTCATTTCGGCGTTCACCTTCTCGCGCGGCGCACGGCCGAGCCGGTCGAGGGGGGTCCAGCGGCCGTCGTGGTCCTGGGCGTCCAGCACTCGCTGGGTACGGTCCAACTTGCCGTACAGAGAGGGCAGTTCCGGGTACCGGGTGGTGAGGACGGGGCGCAGCCGGGCGAGGACGGCCCGGGTGCCGTCGAGGTTGGCGCGGGCGGTGGCGAGGTTGCTGCCACTGCCGTAGTCGGTGCGTCCGGTCAACTCGAACTGCACGGTGTTCTCCAGGATTTCGTGGGCCCGCAGACCGAGGTCCTGCGGGTCCATCCGCGCCTGTGACCAGGCGTCGCGCAGGGCGCGCGCGTCGGCCACCAGCCGGTCGGCGAGGGGGCGCAGCCGGGCGGTGGACTCGCCGTGCCAGAGGCCGTGCTCGATGCGGTGGAAGCCGGTGAAGTCCTTGTCGCGCAGGCCGCCGGGCAGGCCGGCGGTGGTTCCGTTGATCGCCTTGTCCGCGTCGCCGAAGGCGCCGTAGGCGGCGCCCATCCGCTCGTAGACGAGGTGCGCGGACAGCCATGCCGTACGGGCCTCGGCCCGGTCCCCGCCGTCGACCGCCGAACGCAGCCGCTCCACCCCGCTCACCAGGTCGCCCGTACGGTCGCCGACCCAGCGCTGGTAGTCGAGGGTGGGCGGGATCAGGTCGTGCTGAGTGACGGGCACGGCGGCGGGCCCCGAACGGCCTTGGCCCGCGCCATGGGGGCTGCTGGGGGCGGCATTGCCGGACCCGCTGGTACCGCTGGTGCTGCTGGTTCCGCTGGCGTCTCCAGCCCCGCTGGTTCCGCTGGTGCTGCTGGTTCCGCTGGCGTCTCCGGTCCCGACTGCGTCACTGGGCTCACTGGTCTCACTGGGTTCACTGCTGCCTCCGGTCCCGGCGGTCCCGGTGATGCGCACGGTGGGGCCGGTGACGGCGTCGGCGTCGTCCGGGAGGCAGGCGAAGGCGTACGAACCGGCGCCCAGCCGCACCGGCAACCGGCGGGTGGTCCCCGGCCCCAGCCCCTCGACCTCGCCGTAGACCGCTCCGGTCCGCGGGTCCTTGAGGTACGCCTCGGCGGCGGTGTCGGAGGTGTTGTGCAGGTCGAAGACCTGGGTCCCGGGGCTCGGGTCCCGCCATCCGCGCCCGCAGTGGCCCGGCGAGATCTCGACGGCGGTGTGGCGCAGACCGTCGGCGGACGCGGTCACGGTCGGGTGCGGGCGGGGCCGGTCCAGGGCTCCGGACCCCCAGACGGCGAGGGCCACCGCCGCGGAGGCGAGCAGCCCGCCGCTCAGGGCACGGTGCTGAAGAGACATTGGGCCCAAACGTGCCACACCGAGCCTCCGATTGATCATGCGACGCCAGGGCGCCGGACGGCGCATGGCAGCCCACCGCGCGGGGCCGGTACGGGCGGGGCCGCGCGGCGGCGAGGTGGCACGGCGGCGTCCTCGTCACGGGCGAACCGGCCGCCTCGCCGGCGCGGCGGCGCGACGTACTTGTGCGCCGGGCGGAATTGGTCAGCCCGAGCCTAAGCAACGCAAGGGCCCCGAACGCCCGTCCGAGGTCCACCGCGACCAGAATTCGCCCGCACTTCACCGCCCCGTCGACCGGGCGGCCCCCGAACGGGCCCGCCCCTCCCATTCCCACCCAACCGGTTCACCGCCCGCCCATCACACGTTCAGCCACGTCCGGCGGTTGCGGGCGACTGTGTAGACGCGCTCAACGCGCTCCGGATGGAGCACCCCGCCCAGCTCGCCGAGCCGGGCCACATCCTGCTCCCGCAGCACCCATATCCCCCGTGGTGCGGAGGCCACCTCGATCCTGGCCGCCGCCACGAGCACGAGCACGGGCCGCACCTCGGGCTCGAAGCCGCAGCCGCGCGCCAGCGCGAACGCGGCGCGCGCCGCCTCGCGCCGTGCCGCACGGAGGTACGGACGCGGCTGCCGTTCCCGGCCCACGCGCACCCCGTCGTCGCTGACCCGGACCGCCGCCCGCCGGAGCAGCTGGGCCTGGACGCAGAACACTCCTCCGGGGCCGATCAGCAGGTGGTCGACGTCGGCCTCCCCCGGCATGGGTATGGAGTGCACCACCCGCCAGCCGCCGACCGTCAGCTCCTCCAGCGCGGCACCGACGAACTGCTCGCCCTCCAGGCTGCGCCGCCAGTCGTCCTCCTGCGGGTGACGGCCCAGCAGACGCGCTGCCATGAGGTGCCCGGGACCGGCACGGGACGCGTCGAGCCGCGCCCGCAGCGCCTCCCCGGGCCGGTTGGGCGCAAGATCGTCATCGGGTGCCAGGAACAACCGCTCGGGGTCGTCCCCCTTCCACGGCATGCTCCACACATCGCCCACCCGCCCATGGCAGCAGCAGCGTGCCACTCGGGACAAGCGTTTGCGTGATTTTCGGCAGAAGTGCGGGAACCAGCCCAAACGGCCATGCGTTGGACGACATGAGACCCCGCACCATCCCCCCGGCTGCGGGGTCTCACCAGGCCCGGCGCGCGGCTCACCGCTCCGCCCGATGTACGGCTCACCGCACCCCCCGGCGGCCTCCCTCTTCGCCCGACGCACGGCCCCGCCATACCACCCGGCGCACGGCTCTTCACACGGCCCGGCACATGGCTCGCCTCTCCGCCCGGCACGCGGCCTCCCACTCCACCTGGTGCACACCCCGGCCCGCCACCCGACCCGCAGTCCATCCCTCCACCCGGCGCCCGGCGCAAGCCTCCGGATACACGGCCCGGCGCACGGCTTCCCCGACCAACCGGCACGCGACCTCCCACACCACCAAGCGCACACCCCGGCCCGCCGCCCGGCGCACGGCCCGCCCCCATCGCCCGACCGGCGACCCGCCCCTCCACCCGGCGCACGATTCACACCTCTCACACGTCGCGGTACGCGCCCCGGCACCTGACTCGCCCATCCGCCCGGTGCGCGGCTCACCCCAACGCCCCCGGCGCGACCCGCCCCGCCGCCCGACCGGCAGCCCGCCCCCGCCCCCGCCCCCGCCCCCGCGCCCAGCGGAAGGGCTCCGCGTCTCAGTGCGCCACACGCGCCCCTTGGCACAGCGCCCGTCACCACCCCCCAGGCCGAAAGCTCAAATCGGCCTCTGAATCCCCCGGCCGACGGGTTGCCGACCCCGCCACGGGCACATGACCTTCGCAGACGACGGACGGACGCGCGGAGCGCGAGGGGGACCGTATGGAGCGCCTCGGAACGGGGATCGGCTGGCGGCCGGAGATCGCCGGAGCCATCGCCCGGCTGCCCGGCGTCGACTGGGTCGAGGTGGTGGCGGAGAACATCTGCCCCGGCGAGTTGCCCGACGCCCTGCGGGCGCTGCGCGAGCGCGGTACGACCGTCGTCCCGCACGGTGTCTCGCTCGGCCTCGGCGGCGCGGAGCGCCCGGCCGCCGGCCGGCTGGCCGCGCTCGCCGAGCGGGCCGGGGCGCTGGGGGCGCCGCTGGTCACGGAGCACATCGCGTTCGTACGGGCCAAGGGGCCGGGGGCCGCGGCGTCGGCGACCGGCGCGCCGGGGCTGGAGGCCGGGCATCTGCTGCCCGTACCGCGCACGCGCGACGCGCTCGACGTGTTGTGCGAGAACGTCCGGATCGCCCAGGACGCCCTGCCCGTGCCCCTGGCGCTGGAGAACATCGCCGCACTGGTCAACTGGCCGGACGAGGAGATGACAGAGGGTCAGTTCCTGGCCGAGCTGGTGGCCCGGACGGGCGTACGGCTGCTCATCGACGTCGCCAATCTTCACACCAACCACATCAACCGCGGCGAGGACCCGGCCACGGCGCTCGACGAACTCCCGCTGGAGGCCATCGCCTACGTGCATGTGGCGGGCGGCATCGAACGCGACGGCGTCTGGCACGACACCCACGCCCACCCCGTGACCGGTCCGGTCCTCGACGTCCTCGCCGAACTCCGGGCCCGCATCGCCCCACCCGGCGTCCTCCTCGAACGCGACGACAACTTCCCCACCTCGGACGGGCTCGCGGCCGAACTCGCGGAGATACGCGCGGTACTCGAAGCGCCCAACGGCCAGGCCACCCACGTACGCGCCTCCCCTCCTCGCGTGCACGCCGCCCCTCACGCGCGCGCCGCCCCCCGCGTACGCACCGCCTCGAACGGCCCCGCACCGGCGGCGGCCGCACGCCCGTACCCACCGCCACGGCCCGCGCCCGGCCCCCGACGTCAGTTCGCGGCCGGGGGCGACAGCGGCACCCGCCCCGCGCGCCGACGGCTCGCCCTGGCCCAGACCGCCCTGCTGTCCGCGCTGGTCGCCGGCGCGCCCGTACCGGCGGGCTTCGACGAGCAGCGGCTGCGGGTGCAGTCGGAGGCGCTGGCGGCGAAGCGGGCCGACGTGGTGGCGAAGGTCGCGCCGGAGCTGCCGGACCTGCTGGGCGACGGCTACCGGCCCGCGTTCCTCCGCTACGCGCGGACGCGGCCCATGACCGGCGGCTTCCGGCGCGACGCGCTCTCCTTCGCCGAGCACCTGCTGGCCTCGGACGAGCCGCGGGACCGCACGGTACGGAGGGAGTTGGACCGCTGGTGGCGTGAGCGGTCCGGACCCGAGCCGCTCCCGGCCGGCCGGGCTTCCCTGCTGGCGGCCCAGCTCACAGGCCGGTTGGCGGCCCGGCCGCGGCGGACCGTCCGCCGCGTCCCACGAGCGGACTGACCCACACCGGCACCGACGACGCCCCCACCCGTACCGGTCCCACCCGCACCTCTCTCCTCCCATAGCCAAAAAACCAGCCAACCTAGCAGCCGTCCCGTCCCGCGAGGGCGCTCTTGGCCCAGCAGTGACGCGGCACACACCTGCCCGCGAACCGGCTGTTCCGACCCCAACTCTCAGGCCGGGGCCGTGATCCGCGCCCCTCCCCCTGGGCCGGGTTCGCCGAAAAAGCCGGACGATCAACGCGAAACGCATACCGTGCGGTGCCGCACCAGGAGGCACCATGCGATCCCTCACCGGCACCGGACTGGTCGTCACCGCGCTGGCGGCGACCGTGGCCGCACTGCTCTTCCCCATCTGGTCGTACCGCGACCGCCTCGGCACCGGGGCCACCGACCTGACCGCCGGCTCCGTGACCACGCGGTACGGTCCGCTCTCCCCGCTCGACCGCGACTTCGTCGACCGGGTGCGGCTGGCGGGGCTCTGGGAGCTGCCCGCCGGGCAGCAGGCCGAGGAGCGCGGCACCACCGCCGCCGTCCGCCGCGCGGGCGAGCATCTCGTGACGGGCCACACCTCGCTCGACGACCATGTGCGCCGAGTCGCCGACCAGTTGGGCCTCGACCTGCCGAACCAGCCCAACGCCCAGCAGCGGGGGTGGCTGACGAAGCTCGGCGCTGCGCGCGGCGGCACGTACGACCGCGAGTTCGCGAACATCCTGCGGCTCGCCCACGGCAAGGTCTTCACCCTCGTCGCCCAAGTGCGGGCCACCACCCGCAACACCCTCGTGCGCGGTCTCGCCGACGACGCGAACACGACGGTCCTGGACCACATAGGGGTCCTGGAGGACACCGGCCTGATCGACTTCGACGCCATCGCCGAACAGACCCTGCGCTCCGCACCGCCGCCCACCGGCCGGCCCACGCCGGCACGGCCGCCCTCCACCCCTTCGACTTCCGACACGCCGTCCCCCTCCCCCACCTATTCCCTGCCACCAGCCGCCACCCGCCCCGAGCAGTCACCCGAGGAGAAGTGAGCCCCCATGCCCGCCACTCACCGCCGCCGTCTCGGCGCCACGCACCTCATCGTCATCGCCCTCATCGCGCTGTTCGGTTCGGCAGGCACCTTCCTCGCCGTCACCGACAACGCCTCCGCCCACCCCTCTCCCCCCGCCAACGACCAAGGCTCTCTCCCACCGACGTCACCCAGCGTGACATCCCCCACTGACAATGCCCCTCCGGACCGGAGCGGCGGCCAGACCGCGGGCCGCGAGAACCAGGGGCAGGACCAGGCCGAAGGCCGAGGTCAGGGCCAGGACCAGAGTCAGGAACAAAGTCAGGAACAGAGCCGGGATCCGGGCCGGGACCAGAGCCGGCGACAGGGGCAGGGCGCGGACCGGAGCCACCAGCACGCAGGCCCCGCCGACTCCGACTTCGTCGACATCCGCGGCGTCCGGCCCAATGTCCGGACCCCCCGTGACCAGCGCTCCGCGTCCACCGGCAGCTTCACCAGCCGGTGCGGGCGCAACGAGGACGGCCACCGCAACCCCGACAACTTCATCGTCACGCCCGGTGTCCGCAATGGCGCCCATCACCTGCACGACTACGTCGGCAACCGCTCCACCGACGCCTTCTCCACCGACGCCTCGCTGAGCGCCGCGGGCACCACGTGCGACCGCGGCGACAAGTCCACGTACTTCTGGCCCGTACTGCGCCAACTCAGCGGCGGTGCCGACACCGGCCAGGACGGCAACACCGGCCGCGTCCTGACCCCGGCCTCCGTCAGCCTCACCTTCCGCGGCAACCCGGCTGCCAAGGTGACCGCGATGCCGAAGACGCTGCGCTCGATCACCGGTGACGCGAAGGCGTTCACCAACGGCACCGCCAACGCCCGCGCGCAGTGGACCTGCACCGGCTTCACCGACCGGGTGCTGACCGACAAGTACCCGCTGTGCCCGCGCGGCAGCCAGGTCGTGCGCCAACTCGACTTCCCCAGCTGCTGGGACGGCCAGAACACCGACAGCGCCGACCACCGCACCCATCTCGCCTTCCCGGACAAGAACACGGGCCGCTGCCGGAGCGGTTCCAAGGCCGTGCCGCAGCTCCGCATGACGCTCACCTACAAGGCGCCGCAGGGGACGGACTTCGCGGTCGACAGCTTCCCGGAACAGCTTCGCAAGCCGGTCACCGACCACGCGGACTTCGCCAACTTCATGCCCGGCGCGCTGATGGACTCGGCCGTACGCTGCATCAACTCCGGCCGCCGCTGCGGCTAAACCAGGTCACCGCTGCGGCTGCCACCCCCGGCCATCGCGGCACCTGACCACTACCACCGCCGTGCCCGACCCCGGCCATCGCGGCACCTGACCACTACCGCCCGCCGCTACGCCTGACCCAGGCCATCGCTTCGGCTGATCACGGCCGCCGTCGCGGCCGGATCAAGCCATCGCCGCGGTCCACTCCGGCCACGGCATCGGCTGCCCCCAGGCACCGCCCAGTCACCACCCAGCCGCCGCCCACACAGCCCACCTCGATCGTCGCCGCGGCGGACTCCGGTCCGCCGCGGCCGACTGCCCTCCCCTCGCCGCGCCCCCTCCCACCCCTCCCCCCAGTTGAGACAACGGTCCCAATTCCTGCCCGGCCATGGCGCATTAGCCCCCTCATCGAGTAAAAAAGGCCGCCATGTGGGTTCTCTTCCTGCTTGTCGCCTGGGGCGCGGCGTTCCTCACCTGCGCCCGCCTGTGTCTCATAGCGTCCGCCGCCGCCCAGGCCCCGGGCTCCCCCACGGAGCCCGGGGCCGACGCCGGGGCCTGGCCCCTGACCCTGTACGAGGCCGCCTTCCTGGCCGGCGGGCCGCACCGGGTCACGGACCTGGCCCTCGTGTCGATGTCCCGGCAGCACCGGCTGCTGCTCGCGCACACCGGCTGGGCGACCGTCGTCGACCCCGTGGGCCACGACGACCTGGAGCGGTCGGTGATCACGGCGATCGGCCCCGAGGGGCAGTCGCGCGTTCCGGCCATACGGGCCGCGCTCACCGCCGCCGACTCGGTGCTGACCCTGGCCGAACGGCTCACCGCGGCCGGGCTGGCGGTGAGCCCGGCGGACCGTACGAACGTGTCCTCGGCGATCCGCCAGGTGCGGGGCGCGTGCGCGCTGGTGCTGTGCACCGCGGTCGCGGCGCTGCTGATCGTGCCGCCGGAGTCGAGCGCGGGGCCGGTGGCGGCCTGGTTCGCGCTGCCTCTGGTGCTGACGGCCGGCTGCCTGGCCATCGTCCGCTACGAGATCCGGCCGTACACCCATTGGGCCTCTCCGGCCGGGGCCCGCGTGCTCGGCCGGATGGACGTACCCAAGGCCGGGCACGCCGTCCGCGAGGACGGCACGGCCGGCGACCGGTCGTTCCTGACCGCGCTGGCCGTACGCGGCCGGGCGGCACTCGCCGATCCGCAGCTGCGCGCCGCCCTCGCCGAGAACCTCCGGGGCCCCCGCGACTGACCGCCCCCGCCCCTTCGGCGCTCGGCGGTTCGGGGGCATCGGCGCCGACACCGGGCCCCAGTGCTTTACTTCGCCACACACCGAGCCGAATATCCCTTTTGTCAGATAATGCGCGAAGGGATGGTCAGTGAGAGCAGCAGCCCTGTACGGCACCGTCGGATCGTTGATCCTCTCGGCACTCGCCGCCGCACCGGCCGGCGGAGCCACCGCCGCCGCGCCCCCGGACGGCATGGCCCAGGCACGCGGCGTCGCCATCGCCGCCCGGCAGGCCGCGGCGCGCGGCATCGCCTTCGGCCGCTGCGCGCCCGTCGAGAAGCTGCCCGCCGCCGTCGAGTGCGGCACGGTCTCCGTACCGCTCGACTACGCCCACCCCGACGGCCGGCACATCGACCTCACCGTCAGCCGCGCCCGTGCCGCCGGCCGCCCGGCCGAGCGCCAAGGCTCACTGATCTTCAACCCGGGCGGGCCGGGCGGCTCCGGCATGGTCTACCCGACGCTCAAGGACAGCCCGGCCTGGCGCAAGGCGGCACGGGCGTACGACTTGGTCGGGTACGCGCCGCGCGGCGTCGGCCGCTCCGCCCCGATCTCCTGCCAGGACCCGGCGGAGTTCACCAAGGCCCCCACCCAGTCCCCGCGCCACCCGTCGGACGCCTTCAAACGGCACAAGGCGGCCCAGGCCCGCGCGTACGCCCGAGGGTGCGCGCGCCGGGCCGGGAGCGCGCTGCCGCACTTCACCAGCCTCAACAACGCCCGCGACCTCGACGTGCTGCGCGCCGCGCTCGGCGACGCGAAGCTCAACTTCGTGGGGGCGTCCTACGGCACGTACTTCGGCGCCCTGTACGCGACCCTCTTCCCCGGCCATGTGCGGCGCGTCGTCTTCGACAGCGTCGTCGACCCGGACCCGCGGCAGATCTGGTACCGCAGCAACCTCGACCAGGCGTCCGCCTTCGAGGTCCGCTGGGGTGACTGGAGCCGCTGGGTGGCCGGGCACCACAGGCACTACCGGCTCGGCCGCACGCCGGAACGGGTGCGCGCCGCGTACGAGACGGTCCACGAGCGGCTGGCCCGCGAACCGGCGGGCGGCAGGGTCGGCCCGGACCAGCTCCAGGCCGCCTTCCTCAACGTCGGCTACAGCGACACGTTCTGGGCTCCGAGGGCCCATGCCCTCGCCGAATACCTCCGCGGCAACCCGAAGCCGCTCATCGCCGCCGCCGCGCCCGACCCGGCGACCGCCCAGGCCGACGAGAACGAGAACGCCGTCTACACGGCCGTCGAGTGCAACGACGCGAGCTGGCCGCGCGATTGGCGCGTCTGGGACCGGGACAACACCCGGCTCGCGCGCAGCGCGCCCTTCGAGACGTGGGACAACGCGTGGATGAACCTGCCGTGCGCGTACTGGCCGGCCCATCAGCAGCGCGCCGTGGACATCAGGGTGAAGGGCGGCGGCGCGCTGCCGCCGACACTGCTGCTCGCCGCCGAACGGGACGCGGCGACGCCCTACCCGGGGGCGCTGGAACTCCAGCGCCGACTGCCCGGCTCGGCGCTGGTCACCGAGCGGGCGGCGGGCACCCACGGCATCGGCGGCGGTCCGAACCAGTGCGTCAACCGCCACCTGGAGACCTATCTGCTCACCGGAAAGACCCCGGCGCGGCGCGTGTACTGCGCGCCGCGCCCGGAGCCGGCGCCCGTTCCCTGAGGACGGACGTTCCCTGAGGACGGACGTTCCCTGAGGGCTCCCGTTCCCTGAGGGCGGACGGTCAGGCCAGACCGGCGACCAGCTCGGCCACCGGCTTGCGGCGGCCGGTGTAGAAGGGCACCTCTTCGCGCACGTGCATACGGGCCTCCGACGCGCGCAGGTGGCGCATCAGGTCGACGATGCGGTGCAGCTCGTCGGCCTCGAAGGCGAGCATCCACTCGTAGTCGCCGAGGGTGAACGCCGGGACGGTGTTGGCGCGGACGTCCGGGAAGCCGCGGGCCATCTTGCCGTGGTCCGCGAGCATGCGGCGACGGTCCTCGTCGGGCAGCAGGTACCAGTCATAGCTGCGCACGAAGGGGTACACGCTGACGTACGCGCGGGCCTCCTCGTCGGCGAGGAACGCCGGGATGTGCGACTTGTTGAACTCCGCGGGGCGGTGCAGCGCCATGTTCGACCACACCGGCTCCAAGGCGCGCCCGAGCTTCGTGCGGCGGAAGAGGTTGTACGCCTCCTGGAGGGCGTCCGAGGTCTCCGAGTGCCACCAGATCATGATGTCCGCGTCGGCCCGCAGCCCGGACACGTCGTACGTGCCGCGCACGGTGACGTCCTCGGCGGCGAGCTGTGCGAACAGCTCGTCCACCTCGTCCGCGTAGCCGGTGCGGTCCTCGGGCAGGACGTCACGCAGCTTGAAAACCGACCACAGGGTGTAGCGGATGACCTCGTTGAGGTCCTTGGCCTTCTTGCCGGCGTTCGGAGTCTTGTCAGGTTCAGCAGTCATGTCCCTATTCTCGCTCGCCGCCCTGGACGCCGGTCGGCAGGGTGGCGAGCAGTTCGTCGGCGGCCCGGTGGGCGCTGGAGACGCAGGCCGGAATGCCCACTCCGTCGTAGACCGCGCCGCAGACCCGCAGGCCGGGGAGGGCCGCGACGTGTTCGCGTACGCGCGCCACGCGGCCGAGATGACCGACCGGGTACTGCGGCAGCCCGCCGTCCCACCGGGTGACGCGGCTCTCCAAGGGGGCGGCCGAGAGGCCCACCGCCTCGCCGAGGTCCGCGAGCGACATCCCTACCAGTTCGGAATCCTCACGCTTCAGATCCTCCTCGTCCTCAAACCGCCCGATCGAGGTACGCAGCACGAAGACGTCCGGGTCCGCGTCTGCGATCCAGCCCCACTTGCGGCTCGCGAAGGTGGACGCCTTGATCTTGTGCCCGTCGACGGGCGGCACCAGGAAGCCGCTGCCGTCGGGCAGCACGTCCGTGTCGGAGCGGCGAAAGGCCATGGTGACCAGCGCCATGGAGGCGTATTCGACGGCGGCGAGTTCCGCGGCGGCGGCCGGGGACGCGTCGGCGAGCAGCGCGGACGCGGCGGGCGCGGGGGTGGCGAGCACGACGGCGTCGGCCTCCAGCACGCTGTCGCCGGTGACGGCCGTCCAGCCCGTGGCGGTGCGGGTGAGCCGGCTCACGGGAGCGTCGGTGCGGATGTCCGCGCCCTGGGCCCGTACCGTCTCGGCGACGGCCAGGGGCAGCCGTCCGATGCCGCCGTCGATGCCCATGAAGACCGGGCCCGGGGCCCCGTCCGGCTGCTTGGCGGCGGCGCGCGCCTGGATGTCCCGTACGCCCTCGGTCAGGGAGCGGTGGGTGCGGGCGGCCTCGAAGAGCTGGGGGACCGCCGCGCGCATGGAGATCTGATAGGCGTCGCCCGCGTACACGCCGCCCAGCAGCGGCTCGACGAGGCGGTCCACGACCTCGCGGCCGAGCCGTCGCGCCACGTACTCCCCGACCGCGACGTCCTCGCCGACCTCCATGCGGGGCAGCTCGCCGTCCTCGGCGATGCGCGCGAGCCCCTCGTCCGAGATGACGCCGGACGCGGCGAGCGGCGCGAGGTCGCCGGGCACGCCCATGACGTGCCCCTTGGGCATGGGCCGCAGGCCGCCGCGGGTCCACAGGGCGGCGCTCGCCGTGGCCGGCGGCTGGAGCCGGTCGCCCAGCCCGGCCGCGCGGGCCAGCTCGACCCCTTCAGGCCGCCGCGCGAGCATCGATTCGGCGCCGAGGTCCACGGGGACGCCCGCGATCTCGCCCGCGTGCAGCTTCCCGCCGAGCCGGCCGGAGGCTTCGAGCACGGTCACCCGCGCACCGCCCACCAGGAGCCGGTGGGCTGCCGCCAGCCCGGAGATGCCGCCGCCGATGACGATCACGTGGCCCTTGGGCGTGTGCGCTGTGCTCATGGCCCCACTCTCTCAAACGGCCTTCGCGCCCCCGGAACGAGTCCCGGCCACCACCGCGTCCGGATGTTTCCGGGCCGTCCCACGGCGAAAGGGGCGGGGGCCGCCGACAAGCGGAACCCCCGCCCCTTTCGCCGTGGGACAAGTCGCCCCGCCCCTGGACCGCGGGCCGGGCTGCTGACGGATGGCCGAGGAATGGCCGGCGAATGGCTGTGGGCTACTTCTTGAAGCCGTAGTCCATGAGCTTCTTCGCGTCCGCCGTGCGGTTGGCCACGGAGGAGGAGGTGAGGACGGTGCCGATGACCGTCTTGCCGCCCCGGGTGGCGGCGAAGACCAGGCAGTACTTGGCCTCCGGGCCGGAGCCGGTCTTGACGCCGATGGTGCCCGAGTAGCCGCCGAGCAGGTTGTTGGTGTTGGACCACGACATGTAGCGGTAGCCGCCGTTGGCCATGGTGACCTTCTGCTTGGTCGCCTTCGTCTTCACGACCGTACGGAAGGTGGAGTACTTCATCGCGTTGGAGGCGAGCTTCGTCAGGTCGCGCGGCGTCGAGTAGTTGGCGCCGCCGCCGATGCCGTCGAACGAGTCGAAGTGCGTGTTCTTCAGCCCGAGGCTCTTCGCGGTGGCGTTCATCTTGCCGATGAACGACTTCACGCGCGCGGGTCGGGTGGACCCGCTGCCGAACTTGTCGGCGAGCGCGTACGCCGCGTCGCAGCCGGACGGGAGCATCAGCCCGTACAGCAGCTGCCCGACGGTGACCTTGTCGCCGACGATCAGACGGGCCGACGAGGCGTTCTTCGAGACGATGTAGTCGCTGTACGCCTTGTCGACCCTGACCTTGGCATTCAGGTTGAGGTTCTTCTGCCCGAGCACCACCCGGGCCGTCATGATCTTGGTAGTCGAGCCGGTGGAACGGCGGGTGTCCGCGGCTTTGCCGAAGAGCGCCTTCCCGTTGCCGTTGTTCATCACGAAGCCGCCCTTGGCGACGATCGTGGGTGTGGCGGTTCTGGTAGCGGCCTGCGCGGGAGCGGCGAGCGCCCCGGTAGCGGCCACGGCCCCCGCGGTGACGGCCACGGCCGACACGCGACGCAGATTCTTCATGCCGATCATCAAGGTGAACACTCCAAATGCCCCTGACCTACAGTCATATGAGGGTACTGCCGTCTCGTAGGGCCTACGCGCGGGGATATAACTCCCGGTGCGCTCCGCACGCTTCCCGGTGCGGCCTTCACGCTCCCCGGCGCCCTCCTCACACTTCCCGGCCCGGCCCGCGCGGCTGCACTTTACGCCGTAGACGCGACCGGACGGCACGCTGGGTGACGGGCCCGAGCTCCTCCAGAGCCCCGGCCAGGGCGGCAATTTGCTCCAGCGCGCCCAGGGCGCGCTCCGCGCCGTCGGCATCCACGCCCTCGTACAGCTCCAGGCCCACGAAGGAGGCGGCGACGGCCCGTGCCAGCCCAGGCGCGTCGACGAACTCCGCCAGCGGGGTGCCCGCCAGCACCCGGCCCAGCACCTGCTCGATCTCCGTGATCCACAGGCCGAGCCCGGCCGCGGTGGCGGGCGCGAGGCGCTCGTGGGTCTGGGCGCCGGCCAGCAACTGGGCAAGGACGGCGACATGGCCGCCGGCGCGCTCCTCGGCGTGCAGCTCGCGGGCCAGTTCCAGAAGGCCGCCGAGCGTGGCGACCTCGGCGAGGCGGTCGCGGTAGAGGTCAACGCGCTGCTGCGCGCCGTGGCGGCAGGCGGCGGCGAGAAGTTCGTCGACAGTGCCGAAGTGGTAGAAGACGAGGGCCTGGTTGACGCCCGCCGCGGCGGCGACGGAGCGCGCGGACGTCTTGGCGATGCCCTGCTCGGTGAGGGTCCTCAGCGCCCCGTCGAGCAGCTTGACGCGGGTGTCCTGGCTCATGCGCGAGGCTCTTCCCGAGCGGGGCTCATGCGCGAGCCTCTTGCTGTGCGGGGCTCATGCGCGGGCCTCTTCCCGTACGGGCCGCAGCCCGGCCGGCACGCCGTGCTCGGCGGTGCTCACGTACTCGGCGGTGAAGGAACCGCGGTAGCCGAAGAGCGGCCCGAAGCGCCGGTTGACCACGCTGACCTGGACACGGAAGCACTCCGCGGCCTCGTCGTAGAACTCGCGGAGCGTCGCGTCGCCGCCGATACTCTCGGGCACACGGGCGTCGACGCGTCCTTCGCGGAAGCGCAGCGCGCCGGAACGTACGACCAGCGCCCCTGTGCGGTCGGCCGTGAAATACAGGTCGGTGGCGAGGTGCTGGTGGCTGCCCAGGTAGTCGACGATGGTGCCGCGCTGCGGGCTGAAGATCATCGTGGCGTCGAAGCGGTGCTCCCGGCCCGGGAAGCGGAAGGTGCGTACGAACGTCACCGTCTCGCGGCCGTAGGAGTCGAGGTACGGGAAGTTCTCGATGGTGAAGGGGATGTTCCGGCCCGCCCGCGGTACGAGGACGTTCCGGCTGCCGCCGAGCGCGAGGAAGGGCCGCACGAAGCCGCGTCCGTGCCGGACCTCCTCCATCACGCCCCGCCCGACGCACGCCTCGCCGCTGTCCAGCCCGACGGAGAAGCGGCGCTGGAGGCGGGGGTGCAGCCGGTCGAAGTCGGCGCCGAGGGCGCGTTGGAAGATCGAGGTCACGAGGGCCGCTCCAGGCGTTCGAGGGCACGGGGGCGGCATCCGACTCCCGGCCCCACCGCTCAGATTTGAGCGACCGCTCAAACCTAGAAGGTTTTGAGTGGTCGCTCAAGTCGCCTCCGCCGCACGGCCGTAGAGCCACCGGCGCCATTGACAGCTCTCCGTGCGAGGCCGAGACTCGGCACGAGCCGATCATGAACAAAGATTCACTGGGCGAACACCGAACTGGGCGCATCCCGGGCTGAGCCACCCCCGGACCGAGCCACCGCCAGCCCGAGCCAACACCGGACCGAGCCAACCCCAGCCCGAGCCACCGCCGAACCGAGCCAACACCGACCGCGCCGCGCCGCCCACCCCAGGCCGCGGGAAGGGACCCGAAGACCCCATGGCAGCCTCTCCCGCCGCCGACCTCCGCGACGTCTACATCGTCGATGCCGTCCGCACCCCCGTCGGCAAGTACGGCGGCGCGCTCTCCTCGGTGCGCCCCGACGACCTCACCGCACACGTCCTGCGGTCGCTCGTGGACCGCTCCCCCGCGCTCGACCCGGCCCGCGTCGACGACGTGCTGTTCGGCAACGCCAACGGCGCGGGCGAGGAGAACCGGAACGTCGCTCGGATGGCGGTGCTGCTCGCCGGGCTCCCCGTCACCGTGCCCGGCGCGACCGTCAACCGGCTGTGCGCCTCGGGACTTGAGGCCGTCGTGCAGGCGTACCGGGCCATCGCGCTCGGCGACGCGTCGGTGGCCGTCGCGGGCGGCGTCGAGTCGATGAGCCGCGCCCCCTGGGTCCTCCAGAAGCCGGAGCGCGCCTTCCCCGCGGGCAATCAGCAGCTGTACTCGACGACCCTGGGCTGGCGGATGACCAACCCTGACATGCCGCCCCAGTGGACGGTCTCGCTCGGCGAGGGCGCCGAACTGGTCGCCGACAAGCACGGCATCACCCGGGACCAGCAGGACGCCTTCGCGTTCGCCAGCCACGAGAAGGCGGCGCGGGCATGGCGGGAGGGCGCGTACGACGCCGAGGTCGTAGCGGTGCCCGGCGTGGACCTCGGCCGCGACGAGACGATCCGCGACGCCACCTCGCCGGCCTCGCTCGCGAAGCTGAAGCCCGTATTCCGCAAGGACGGCGGCACGGTCACCGCCGGCAACTCCTCCCCCCTCAGCGACGGCGCCGCGGCCCTCCTGCTGACCGACGAGGAGGGGCTGCGGACCGTCGGCCGCGAGCCGCTCGCGCGCGTGCGCGCCAGTGCGGTCACCGGCATCGAACCGCACCACTTCGGCCTCGGCCCGGTGGAGGCCGTCCAGCGGGCCCTCGCCAGGGCGGGCCGCGGCTTCGCGGACCTCACCGCCTTCGAGCTCAACGAGGCGTTCGCCGCACAGGCGCTGGGCTGCTTCGCCGAGTGGCCGGACCTCGACACCTCCGTCGTCAACCCGCGCGGCGGCGCCATCGCCATCGGCCACCCGCTCGGCTGCTCCGGCGCGCGCCTGGCCGGCTCGGTCGCCCACCAACTGGCCGCGGCGGGCTCGGGGACCGGTGTGGCGGCACTGTGCATCGGGGTAGGGCAAGGGCAGGCACTCGTACTGGAACGGTGACCACCAAGGGAGTTGACCGCAGATGGCGATATCCGCAGCCGCCCGGGACGGAGCCGGCCGGCAGCGCGCCGAGGCCGACGAGCCGCAGCCGGCGCACTTACCGCGGGGCCCGCGCCCGGCCCCGTACGACGCTCTCGACACCATCACCCCGTACACGGGAGCGCCCGAACGCCACCCGCGCAGGCCCCTGGCCCCGGTCCGGCTCGACCCCGACGACGTCGAGCTGACCGGCCCCGTCTTCGGCGCCGCCGACGTCGACGGGCTCGACTCCGACCTCACCCGGCAGCATCTCGGAGAGCCGATCGGCGAGCGCATCACCGTCTCCGGCCGGGTCACGGACCGCCGGGGCCGGCCGGTGCGGGGCCAGTTGGTGGAGATCTGGCAGGCGAACGCGGCCGGCCGGTACGCCAATCAGCTCGACCGGCACCCGGCACCGCTCGACCCCAACTTCACCGGCGTCGGCCGCTGCCTGACGGACGACGGGGGCGGCTACCACTTCACGACCGTCAAGCCGGGCGCCTACCCCGAGGGCGTCCAGCCCAATGTGTGGCGCCCCGCCCATGTGCACTTCTCCCTCTTCGGCGCGGCCTTCACGCAGCGCCTGATCACCCAGATGTACTTCCCCGGCGACCCGCTCCTCGCCTACGACGGCCTCTGGCGGTCCGCCGTCGACGCGGGCAACGACCACCGGCTCGTCGCCGCGTACGACCCCGCCCTGTCCGTGTCCGGCTCCTCCCTCGGCTACCGCTGGGACATCGTCCTCGACGGCCCCGCCGCCACCTGGACCGAGGCGCGCCGATGACCCTGCTGGAGCCGACGCCCGCCCAGACCCTCGGCCCCTTCTACGGCCACGCGCTGCCCTTCCCGCGCGGCGGCGAGATCGCCCCGGCCGGGCACCCGGACACGATCACCGTCCACGGACACCTCTACGACGGCACAGGCGCGACGGTGCCCGACGCGCTCGTCGAGTTCTGGCAGGCCGGGCCGTCCGGCTCGCTCGCCGGGGCGCCCGGCACCCTGCGCCGCGACCGGGCGAGCGGCGTGCCGCTGGGCCGCGACGGAGCGGAGTTCACCGGCTTCGCGCGGGTGGCGGCCGACGGCGGCGGCCACTTCGCGCTGCGCACCCTCGCGCCCGGCCCCACCGCCCGGCGCACCGCTCCCCACCTCGCCGTCTGCGTCCTGGCCCGCGGCCTCTTCGGCCCGCTGCACACGCGCCTGTACTTGCCCTCGCCCCGGCTCGCCGCCGACCCGCTGCTCGCGTCCCTGCCGCCCGAGCGGGCCGCGACGCTCATCGCCGTCCCCGAGACCGGCGACCGGGCCCGCCACCACAGCTACCGCTTCGACATCCGGCTCCAGGGCGGCGGCGAGAGCGACCGGGCGGGCGAGGAGACCGTCTTCCTCGACTTCCGGCACCCCTCCGACGCGCTGTGAGCGGTCCCCGCCGTCGCCGCACTCGTCCGTCTTCTCCGATCATCGGCCGAACAAGGCTTAGCGTGGGCAGCCGTACGTACCGGCGAAAGGAACCGACTCCATGGCGGCGCAACGGCTGGTGGTCATCGGGGGCGACGCGGCGGGCATGTCCGCGGCCTCCCAGGCGCGCAGGCTCCAGGGACCGGACGAGTTGGAGATCACCGCCTTCGAGCGCGGCCACTTCACCTCGTACTCGGCCTGCGGCATCCCCTACTGGGTGGGCGGCGAGGTCGACGGCCCCGACGCGCTGATCGCCCGCTCCCCCGAGGCGCACCGCGAGCGCTCCATCGACCTGCGGATGCGCACCGAGGTGACGGAGATCGACGTGGCGGGCCGGCGGGTCCGGGTCCGCGACGTCGATACGGACGCGGCGGCGGGCGGCACCGAGCGCTGGCACGGCTTCGACAAGCTGGTGATCGCCACGGGCGCCCGGCCGGTGCGGCCGCCGCTGCCCGGCATCGACGCTCCGGGCGTGCATGGCGTGCAGACCCTCGACGACGGCCAGGCGCTGCTGGATTCCCTCGGCGCGCTGGAGAAGACGGAGGGCCGCCGCGCGGTGGTCGTCGGCGCGGGCTACATCGGCGTGGAGATGGCCGAGGCGCTGATCCGCCGCGGCTACGCGGTGACGGTCCTCAACCGCGACGAGCAGCCGATGCCGACGCTCGACCCGGACATGGGCGCGCTGGTGCACGAGGCGATGTGCGGGCTGGGCATCGAGACGGTGCGGGGCGCGACGGTCACCAAGATCCTGACCGGCGAGGACGGCCACGTACGGGCGGTGGCCACGGAGGACGACGAGTACCCCGCGGACGTGGTGGTGCTGGGCCTCGGGGTGCGCCCCGAGACCGAGCTGGCGCGCGCGGCCGGGCTGCCGCTGGGCCCCTCGGGCGGGCTGCTCACCGATCTGTCGATGCGGGTGCGCGGCCAGGAGGACATCTGGGCGGGCGGCGACTGCGTGGAGGTACTGGACCTGGTCTCGGGCCGCACCCGGCACATCGCGCTGGGCACGCACGCCAACAAGCACGGCCAGATCATCGGCGCGAACGTCGGCGGCGGTTACGCGACGTTCCCGGGCGTGGTCGGCACGGCGGTCTCCAAGGTGTGCGATCTGGAGATCGCCCGTACGGGCCTGCTGGAAGCCCAGGCCAAGGCCGTCGGGCTGCGGTACGTGAGCGTGACGATCGAGTCGACGAGCCGTGCGGGCTACTACCCGGGGGCGCGGCCGATGCACGTGAAGATGCTCGCGGAGCGCCGTACGGGCCGGCTGCTCGGCGTGCAGATCGTCGGCCGGGAGGGTGCGGGCAAGCGCGTGGACATCGCCGCGGTCGCGCTCACCGCCCGGATGACGGTGGAGGAGATGACCGCGCTCGACCTCGGGTACGCGCCGCCGTTCTCGCCCGTGTGGGACCCGGTCCTGGTGGCCGCCCGCAAGGCGACGGCGGCGGTCGCGGCGGACGTGCAGGCGTCCTGAGGGCCGCTCGCGGAGGCGGCCTCCCGCAGTCCGGCGCCCCGGCCTCCCGCGGCATGACCGGCGTCCCGCTCCGCCGGGGCGCCGGGACCGGCTTCCCGAGCGCGTACGGCAAGGGGCCGGGTATCTGCGCCTGACCGGCTTCGGCCACGCCCGCGGGCCGTCGGCGGGCCCTGGTCACGGCCAGGTCACCGGCCTCGGCGCACCCGCCCCCGGCGGGCCCCGGTCACAGCCAGGCCACCCGGCACACCCGCTCCCCGGCCTGTTCGGAGCAGGCCGGGGAGCGGGGCCGGGGTCACTGACCCGCGGTGTGCTCGTGCACGTACTCGACGACGGCGGTCAGCGCGCCGGGGTCGGTGTTCGGGGGCACGCCGTGGCCGAGGTTGAAGATGTGGCCGTCGAGGCCGCGGGCGGCGTCGAGCACCTCGCGGGTCTTGGCCTCGACCGCCTCGCGCGGGGCGAAGAGCACGGCGGGGTCGAGGTTGCCCTGGAGCGCCTTGCCGGGGCCCACGCGCCGCCGGGCCTCGTCCATCGGGACCCGCCAGTCGACGCCGACGACGTCCGCGCCCGCCTCGCCCATGAGGCCGAGGAGCTCGCCGGTGCCGACGCCGAAGTGGATGCGCGGCACGCCGTACCCGGCGACGGCGTCGAAGACCTTGGCGGAGGCCGGCATGACGGAGCGGCGGTAGTCGGCGGGGGCGAGCGCCCCGACCCAGGAGTCGAAGAGCTGCACGGCCGAGGCGCCCGCCTCGATCTGCACCTTGAGGAAGGCCGCGGTGATGTCGGCGAGGCGGTCCAGCAGGTCGGCCCAGAGCTCGGGGTCGCCGTACATGAGCGCCTTGGTGTGCTCGTGGTTGCGGGACGGCCCGCCCTCGACGAGGTAGCTGGCGAGGGTGAACGGCGCGCCCGCGAAGCCGATGAGGGGGGTCGTGCCCAGCTCGCCGGTGAGGGCCGTGATGGCCTCGGTCACGTACCGCACGTCGTCCGGTTCGAGCGGGCGCAGCCGCGCCAGGTCGGCGCGGGTGCGGATCGGCTGCTCGACGACGGGCCCGACGCCGGGCTTGATGTCGAGGTCGACGCCGATGGCCTTGAGCGGTACGACGATGTCGCTGAAGTAGATGGCGGCGTCCACGCCGTGCCGGCGCACCGGCTGCAGGGTGATCTCGGTGACGAGGTCGGGCCGCATGCAGGAGTCGAGCATCGCGGTGCCCTCGCGGAGCTTGCGGTACTCGGGCAGCGAGCGGCCCGCCTGCCGCATGAACCAGACCGGCGTGTGCGGTACGGGCTCACGGCGGCACGCCCGCAGGAACGCGGATTCCTTGACGGAAGGGGCGGAAGGCGCCGCCTCGCGGCCGGTCTGCTGCTGGCCTTCCGGCCTCTGGGACGCACTCATGCCCCAAATCTTCGCACGGGCCGAACGAGTGACCCGCCCATTGGGTGTCCCTCCCCGGAAGAAGGGCTCGTTCCGCCTAGTCTTCCGGGCATGGCTGCGGCGCAGGGACACCTCTCGGAAGGTCCGGACGGCGCGGACGGGGAGAGCTCCCCGTCCGCCTTCCGGCAGGCGGTTGCCGGACTGCAAGGAGTGCGGCTCAGGCCGGAGATCGAAGTCGATCCGACGCCACCGCCCCAGCGGCTCGCGCCCTATTCGTACGCGCTGGAGGCGGCGGTCGTCGTGGACGAGGAGGAGCTGGCGGACGGCCGGCTGATCCTGCTGCACGACCCGACGGGCCACGAGTCGTGGCACGGCACCTTCCGGCTGGTGACGATCCTTCAGGCGGATCTGGAGCCGGAGATGGCGGACGATCCGCTGCTGCCGGAGGTGTGCTGGTCGTGGCTGACGGGCGCGCTGGAGGCGCGGCGGGTGCCGTACGGGGCGCCGGGCGGCACGGTGACGCGGGCGAGCTCGCACTACTTCGGGGGGCTCGCGGACCGGGCGCCGTCGACGCGGATCGAGATCCGGGCGTCGTGGTCGCCGGCGGCCGTCGACGGCGTGCCGGACACGGCCGCGCACCTGTCCGCGTGGTGCGATCTGCTCTGCCAGATCGCCGGGCTGCCGCCGGGGGGCCCGGTGGACGCGGGGGTGGTCTCGTTGCCGCAGCGGCGCGGACCGCAAGGACGATGATCGATCAACCGTCCGATTTGCCCGAATTGTTACTCATCAATTCGTGATCATTCTCTAAAGCCGGGCCAGGTTGCTGCCGAAGGACCTTGTGACCCTTCCGAAGCGATCACTCCGGCTTCCCCCCAAGCCGGCACCGTCCCGCCACTCCCCCAGGAGGCCTGGTGTCTGTTCTTCTAGAGCAACCTTCGAGCCTGGTCGCCTACCGCCCGAACAAGCCGACGGCCATGGTCGTCGTGGCCGACCCCCGAGTCCGCTCCACCGTCACCCGCCACCTGTGGGCGCTCGGTGTGCGAGACGTCATCGAGGCGTCGTCCATCGCGGAGGCCCGCCCCCGCGTCGGCAACCCGCGCGACATCTGCGTCGCCGACGTCCACCTCCCCGACGGCTCCGGTCTCACACTGCTCTCCGAGACCCGCGCCGCGGGCTGGCCCAACGGGCTGGCGCTCTCCGCCGCCGACGACATCGGGGCCGTGCGCAACGCGCTCGCCGGCGGCGTCAAGGGCTATGTAGTCACCGGCACCCGCACCAACCTCGGGGTCCCCGGCCGCCACGGCCACCCCCCGATCGGCTCCGCCGCCGCGGCCCGTATGCACCGCCGCCCGCCGGGCGCCCCCGGCCACCCCGGCGGCTACCGCGAGCTCTCCGGCCGCGAGGTCGAGGTCTTGAGGCTGGTGGCGGAGGGCCAGTCCAACAAGGCCATCGGCGTCTCGATGGGCCTGTCCGCACTCACCGTCAAGAGCCACCTCGCCCGCATCGCCCGCAAGCTCGGCACCGGCGACCGGGCCGGAATGGTCGCCGTCGCGCTGCGCACCGGCATCATCCACTGACCCGCCCCGACCAAGCGCGCCCGCCGACGGAACGTTCCGTCGGCGGGCGCTTCCCATACACAGATACCCTTGACCGGTGACCGACGCCCAAGAGACCGCAGAAGAAATGACACTGCGAACCACCGGGGGCGCTCCCCCGGACGACGTCGATTCGGCGCCGATCCCCTTGTTGGAGCCACGCGAGGGCATGCCGCCCGTCGTGGCCGACGCCGACGCGCTGGCCGGAGTCGTCGCCGCCTTCGCGGCGGCCACCGGCCCGCTCGCCGTCGACGCCGAACGCGCCTCCGGCTACCGCTACGGGCAGCGCGCCTACCTCGTCCAGCTGCGCCGCGAGGGCGCGGGCACCGCGCTCATCGACCCGGTCGGCTGCCCCGACCTCAGCGCCCTCGGCGCGGCCGTCGCCGACGCCGAGTGGATCCTGCACGCCGCCACTCAGGACCTCCCCTGCCTCCGCGAAATAGGCATGACGCCGACGCGGCTCTTCGACACGGAGCTCGCGGGACGGCTCGCCGGATTCGCCCGGGTGGGGCTCGGCGCGATGGTCGAGAACGTACTCGGCTACGCCCTGGAGAAGGGGCACTCCGCGGTCGACTGGTCGACCCGGCCGCTGCCCGACCCGTGGCTGCGCTACGCCGCGCTGGACGTGGAGCTCCTCGTCGACCTGCGCGACGCGCTGGAGGAGGAGCTGACCCGGCAGGGCAAGCTGGAGTGGGCGCACCAGGAATTCGCGGCCATCGCCGCCGCGCCGCCCGCGCCGCCGCGCAAGGACCCCTGGCGCCGCACCTCCGGCATGCACAAGGTCCGCCGCCGGCGGCAGATGGCCGTGGTGCGCGAACTGTGGACCGCCCGCGACCAGATCGCGCAGCGCCGCGACGTCTCGCCGGGCAAGGTGCTCGGCGACAGCGCGATCATCGAGGCCGCGCTGGGCACCCCGCCGAACGCGCACGCCCTGGCGGCGCTGCCCGGCTTCGGCCACCGGATGGGCCGCAAGCAGCTCGAACAGTGGCAGGCGGCCGTAGACCGGGCCCGCGCCCTGCCGGACGGCGAACTCCCGCAGCCCGGCCAGGCCCTGACCGGCCCCCCGCCGCCGCGCGCCTGGGCCGACAAGGACCCGGTGGCGGCCGCCCGGCTGTCCGCCGCACGCGCGGGCGTCTCGGACCTCGCCGAGCAGCTGAACCTGCCGCAGGAGAACCTGATCACCCCGGACACCGTGCGGCGCCTGTGCTGGGAGCCACCGGCCAACCCGACACCGGAAGCGGTCGCCGCCGTCCTCACCGGCCACGGCGCGCGCCCCTGGCAGATCGAGCAGGTCACCCCGGTCCTCACCGAGGCACTGCGGGCCGAGGTGGAGTGACGCCTTCTCGCCCCACGTCCCCCGCCCCCCGGCTCGCCCGGTGGGCGGGGGTCTTTTTTCGGCCGGGTGCTGTGTGACCTTCGCCGCTTGGGCCAAGGGGGCTGGGCAGCCTGGTTACCCGCAAGTAGCATGGCGGTGGGAGCCAACGCCGTGCCCCGGCTCGGCACGGCTGTGCCCTCGTAGCGCCCGTACGCAACTGGAGGAGAGCCAACGTGCCTCGTACCGCTAGGGACGTCGTCTTCGTCGACGGTGTCCGCACCCCGTTCGGCAAGGCGGGCCCGAAGGGCATTTACCACGAGACCCGCGCCGACGACATGGTCGTCAACTGCATCCGGGAGCTGCTGCGCCGCAACCCGGACCTGGACCCGGGCCGTATCGACGAGGTCGCCCTCGCCGCCACGACGCAGATCGGCGACCAGGGCCTGACCCTGGGCCGTACCGCCGGCATCCTGGCCGGTCTCCCCCAGTCCGTGCCGGGCTTCTCCATCGACCGGATGTGCGCGGGCGCGATGACCGCCGTCACCAGCATCGCGGGCGGCGTCTCCTTCGGGGCGTACGACATCGCCGTCGCGGGCGGTGTCGAGCACATGGGCCGGCACCCGATGGGCGAGGGAGTGGACCCCAACCCGCGCTTCGTCTCGGAGAAGCTGGTCGACGAGTCCGCCCTCTTCATGGGCATGACGGCGGAGAACCTGCACGACCGGCTGCCGCACATCACCAAGGAGCGCGCCGACGAGTACGCGGTCCGCAGCCAGGAGAAGGCCGCGAAGGCGTACGCCGACGGCAAGATCCAGGCCGACCTGGTGCCGGTCTCCGTGCGCCGCACCAACGCCGAGGCGGGGGAGACCGGCTGGGGGCTGGCCACCGTCGACGAGCCGATGCGGCCGGGGACGACGCTGGCGAACCTGGCGTCGCTCAAGACGCCGTTCCGCCCGCACGGCCGGGTCACCGCCGGCAACGCCGCCGGACTCAACGACGGTGCCACCGCCTCGCTGATCGCCGCCGAGGACGTGGCGCGCGAGCTGGGCCTGCCCGTGAAGATGCGGCTGGTCGCGTACTCCTTCGCGGGCGTCGAGCCCGAGGTCATGGGCATCGGCCCGGTCCCGGCGACCGAGAAGGCGCTCGCGCAGGCGGGGCTGTCGATCGACGACATCGGCCTGTTCGAGATCAACGAGGCGTTCGCGGTGCAGGTGCTCTCGCTCCTGGACCACTACGGCATCGCCGACGACGACCCGCGCGTCAACCAGTACGGCGGGGCCATCGCCTTCGGCCACCCGCTGGCCTCCTCCGGCGTGCGGCTGATGACGCAGCTGGCGCGGCAGTTCGAGGAGCAGCCCGACGTCCGTTACGGCATCACCACCATGTGCGTCGGTTTCGGCATGGGTGGCACCGTGATCTGGGAGAACCCGCACTTCGAAGGGGCAGGCAAGTGACGACCACCGCTGAGCTGTTGCAGGGCGCGGCCGAACTGTTCCCGGACGAGGTCGTGACGCGGGCGCACGTCCGCCACCTCGATCTGCCGGGCGGCGCGGGCAGGTTCGCGCTCATCACGCTGGACAACGGCCTGGACCACACCAAGCCGACCACCTTCGGCCCCCAGTCGCTGGCGCATCTGGACGCGGCCATCGACCAGGTGGAGAAGGAGGCGGCGGACGGCACGATCACCGGCGTCGGCATCACCGGCAAGCCGTTCATCTTCGCGGTCGGCGCCGACCTCAAGGGCGTCGAGCTGCTGAAGCGGCACGAGGACGCGTACGCCATCGGCAAGGGCGGCCATGACGTCTTCAAGCGGCTGTCGTCGCTGGCGGTCCCCACCTTCGCGTACTACAACGGCGCGGCGATGGGCGGCGGCGTCGAGGTCGGCCTGCACTGCACGTACCGCACCGTCTCCAAGGCGCTGCCCGCCTTCTCGCTGCCCGAGGTCTTCCTGGGCCTCGTACCGGGCTGGGGCGGCTGTGTGCTGCTGCCGAACCTGATCGGCGCGGACCGCGCGGTCTCCGTCGTCATCGAGAACTCGCTCAACCAGAACCGCCAGCTCAAGGGCGCGCAGGTCTTCGAACTCGGCATCGCCGACGCGCTCTTCGAGGGCGCGGACTTCCTGGAGCAGTCGCTGATCTGGACCGCGTCGGTCCTCGGCGGCACCACCGAGGTCGTACGGGCCGAGGTGGACCGCGGCGAGGCGTGGGACCAGGCCGTCGCGCGAGGCCGGTTCATCGCCGACTCCAAGGTGCACGGCGCGGCCCCGGCCGCGTACCGCGCGCTCGACATCATCGCGGCGGCCAAGAACGGCGACCTGCGGGCCGGCTTCGAGGCCGAGAGCCAGGCGCTCGCCGACCTGATCATGGGCGGGGAGCTGCGCAGCGGCATCTACGCCTTCAACCTGGTGCAGAAGCGCGCCAAGCGCCCGGCCGGGGCCCCGGACAAGTCCCTCGCCCGCCCGGTCACCAAGGTCGGCGTGGTCGGCGCCGGACTGATGGCCTCGCAGCTGGCGCTGCTCTTCGCGCGCCGTCTGGAGGTGCCGGTCGTGCTGACCGACATCGACCAGGAGCGGGTGGACAAGGGCGTCGGCTACGTCCACGGCGAGATCGACAAGCTGCTCCTCAAGGGCCGCGTCAACCAGGACAAGGCCAACCGCCTCAAGGGCCTGGTCTCCGGCTCGCTGGACAAGGCCGCGGCCTTCGGCGACGCGGACTTCGTCATCGAGGCCGTCTTCGAGGAGATGGGCGTCAAGCAGCAGGTGTTCGCGGAGGTCGAGGCGGCCGTCCCGGCCCACGCGATCCTCGCCACCAACACCTCCTCGCTCTCCGTCAGCGAGATGGCGTCGAAGCTCAAGCACCCCGAGCGGGTCGTGGGCTTCCACTTCTTCAACCCGGTCGCGATCCTGCCGCTGCTGGAGATCGTCCGGGCGGAGCGGACCGACGACGCGTCGCTGGCCACCGCCTTCGCGGTCGCCAAGTCGCTGAAGAAGACGGCCGTGCTGGTCAAGGACGCCCCGGCGTTCGTCGTCAACCGCGTGCTGACCCGTTTCATGGGCGAGGTCCAGAACGTCATCGACGAGGGCACGCCCATCGAGGTCGCCGAGAAGGCCGTCGAGCCGCTCGGGCTGCCGATGTCCCCGCTGGTGCTGCTGGAACTGGTGGGACCGGCGATCGGGCTGCACGTCTCCGAGACGCTGCACGGCGCGTTCCCGGACCGCTTCACGGTCTCACCGAACCTGGCGGCGGTCGTGAAGGCCGGCAAGCGCGGGTTCTACGTGCACGACTCCGGGAAGCCCGAGCTGGACCCGGAGGTGCTGTCCCTCCTCAAGCAGGGCGATACGGTCCTGACCGAGCAGGAGGCGCGCGACCGCGTCCTGGACGCGGTGGCGCAGGAGATCGGCTTGATGCTGGACGAGGGCGTCGTGGCCGAGGCGCAGGACATCGACCTGTGCCTGATCACCGGCGCGGGCTGGCCCTTCCACCTGGGCGGCGTCACCCCGTACCTGGACCGCGAGGGCGTCTCCGAGCGGGTCAACGGCAAGCGCTTCCTGGCCCCGGGCGTCGCGAGCGTGCCCGCGTAGCCGGGAGCCGGATCGTACGAGCGTGTGGCGGGGCCCCTTTGGCGAGGGGTCCCGCCACACGGCGTTCGAGGGGATGTCGGCGGGCGTCAGAGCCGCTTGGCGCTGCGCAGCCCCTTCCCGTAGTAGCCGGGGCCGTCGAGGCGCGAGTCGCCGCCCGCGTCGCCGAGGGTGGGCCCGTTGCTCTCCTCCCGGCTGGAGACGAAACGCGGATGCCCGTCGGTGTCGAGGCCGAGGTAGATGCCCGAGTGGTCGAGCCGTCGGCCCGTGCGCCGGTCGATGTCGAAGAAGACCAGGTCACCCGGTTGCAGCGCGTCCAGTTCGGTGGGGCGGCCGCGGCGGTTCGCGATGACGGAGACCCCGGGGCCGACGGTGGCCATGCCGTTGGCCGTACGAGGCAGGCCCGCGCCCTTGTGGTCGGAGCCGAGCAGCGGGTACCCGGAGCGGTAGCCGTAGACGAGCCGCACATAGCCGGAGCAGTCGACGGAGCCGTACCGGACCCTCTCGGGGGCGGCGGTGCCGGAGTCGGGGAAGGTCCACCGCTTCCCCAGGTACTGGTAGAAGTCGGACTGCTCCAGGCGCAGGTCCCGGCCGTGCGTGCCCTTGGGGTTGAGCGGGCCGAAGGACGCGCCGCCCGCGTAGCGGAGCCCCTTGGCGTCCTTCTTGGCCTCGGCCCCGCGCACGTACTGCATGGAGACGTCGAAGACGTCCGGCGCCCGGCTGCCGTGGTAGGTGCGCAGCCAGTCGGTGAACCACTTGGCGCGCTCCTGGCCGGGCTTCCAGGCCCGGGGCAGCAGCCGCACCCAGCTGTCGGTGACCACCGTGGACTTGGTGGCGCGCGGCTCGGAGAACGTACGGCCGGGGCCGGTGAGCACGGCGGTGCGGGCCCCGTCGGTGAGAGTGGCCAGGACGGCGCCCGAGCTGTCGCGCACCACGGTGCGGCCGGGGCCGGTGAGCCGGTCGTAGCGGTAGCCGGACGTGCCGCCGACGAGGGCGGACGGGAGGCGGGTGTGGCGGGCGGTGGGGTCCGGGGACTCGGCCGCCGTGGGGTCGGCGTGGAGTTGGTAGGTCAGGGCGCCGGCCGTGACGGCGAGGGCGCAGAGGGCGGCGAGCGGGAGCCGGCTCTTGATGCGGGCTGCCATGGGTATGAGGGCCTTTCGTCGGCGCGAGGTCGTCTCAGCGGGTCGTCTTGTACGGCGCTCGCTTGCACGGCGCTTGTACGGCGGGGAGGTCAGACGCTCGGGAGCGCGCCGAGCAGCACGCCCGCGGTCAGCACCACATACGCGCCCAGCGTGACCGTGGCGGTCGAGACCAGAGTGGCGCGGGGCGGCTGGCGGACCAGCTGGTAGGCGATGAGGCCCGGGACGATGTAGCCCAGGGTCTGGTGCGCGAACAGCATCGGGAACTGCTGCTGGAGGATCAGGTACAGCGTGGCCTGGAGCAGGACGCCGCACAGTACGACCGCCGCGAACAGCCGCTTCCCGTACAGGATGACGGCGCCTTGCAGCACCCGGGTGGAGATGTAGGTCAGCACGGTGACGCCGAGGACCATCGCGAAGAGCCGGACGTCGCCGACGAGGGTCAGCGCCAGCCAGCCGGGGGTGATCATCCCGCCGGGCGAGAGGTTGGTCGTCAGGTAGCAGACGAGCGAGAAGAGCAGCCCCAGGGCGATGCCGATGGCGGCCATGTCCGGGGTGAGTTCGACGGGGGTCACGGGGTGGTGTCTCCAGTGCGGGAGCTGTGGGGGGTGCGCTGGACAGGGATGTGGGAGGAGGCGCCCGTACGGGCCTCGGCGGACTCGGCGTCCGGCAGCAGGGCGAGCCGTTCCAGGAGGTGTTCGCCCTGGCCGTGGATGTTGCCGACGGCCACCAGGGAGGCGTCGCCGGGCATCGCGTCGAGGAGCTGGGCGAGCAGTTCGTCGGGGTCGCGGCTGTCGCCGCCGAGGTCGACGACGCGGCCGTTCCAGTGGGCGGGGATGCCGTCCCGGGCGCTCCTGGTGGGGTGGCCGATGAGGAAGACGGTGTCGGGGTCGAGGTCGGGGATGATCGCGCCCATCTGGCCGTTGCGTTCGACGCGGTCGGGCCGGCAGTTGATGACGACGTGCAGGGGCCGGTCGATCGCGCCGAGGCCGAGCAGCTGGCGGACGTTCATCAGCGTCGACTCGGGGTCGTTGGCGGCGAAGACGTTGGCGAAGGAGAGCCGGTGGCCGCTGGGCGTGCGGTACTTCTCGACCGAGAGGACGCCGGGGTCCGGCGGCGCGTCGTACATGCCCTGGAGCGCCGTCGCGCGCTCCACGCCGAGGAGTTCGGCGACGGCCACGGCGATGGCGACGTTCTCCTTGAAGGTGAACCAGCTGAAGCCGCGCAGCTCCTCGTCGGAGACCGTCTCCGGGTCGGCGACGATCAGCTCGCAGTTCCGCGCGGCCGCCTCCTCGCGCAGGATGTGCAGCCGGTCCCGTTCGGCGGTCACGCAGATGCCGCCGACGGGCATGGAGCGGCACAGCGAGCGGGCCACGTCGTCGAGGGTGGGGCCCATCTCGGCGAGATGGTCCTCGCGGACGTTGCAGAGCACGCCGATGGTGGAGCGGATCAGCTTGGTCTGGTTGACCTCCTGGAGGGCCGGCATCACCGCCATGCACTCGATGACCAGCGCGTCCGGCCGGTAGGAGGCGGCGCGACGGACGATGCCGATCTGCTCGACGACGTTGGCGATGCCGAACTTGCGGTAGACCGGCTCCTCCGTGGCGTCCGGGTGGATGAAGCGGGCGGCGGTGCCGGTGGTCTTGGCGACGGTGGTGAGGTCGCCGCCGCGCAGCGCGCCCGCGCACAGCCGGGTGATGGAGCTCTTGCCGCGGATGCCGTTGACGAGCACCCGTTGAGGTATCGCTTCGAGGGCCGCGTAGTGCCGGCGCTGTTCGACGATGCCCGCGACGAGGAGGGTGAGGGAGGCGATGAGGAAGACGCTGTAGAGGAAGAGCATGTCCCTGCTTGTCAGTTGCCCTGGAGGACGGTGGAAAGGGGGCGTTCGGCGTCCGCGCCATGGCGGTCGGCGTCCGCGAGCCGCTGTCTGATGAGTTCGAGGGAGCGGGCGAGCGAACCGACCTCGTCGTGGTGGCGCGGGTAGATCACGCTCGTACGGTCGCCCGCCGCGAGCGCCGCGGCCAACCGGTCGACGGCGCGCAGCGGCCGGATCACGGTCAGGTGGAGCCAGCCGAGGCAGAGCAGCGCGGCGGTGAAGGCGAGCAGCCCCACGAGGATCGCGCGCCGCTGTGTCTCGTACGAGGCCAACGGCAGCCAGGACAGCGGCTTCTGGGTGACGACGCGCCAGCCGAGGCCGTCCACCGGCGCGGTGCCCTTGACGGGCGCGGCGGCGGTGAGCGTACGGGCCTTGTGGCCGGGCTGCGCGCTGAAGGCGATGAAGCCCTGGTTGGAACCGATCACCCGGTTGTGGGCGTCGACGAGCCAGGACCGGCCGAGTCCGGGGCGGCTGAGCAGCCCGTTGAAGGCCGCGGGCTGGAACTCGCCGACGAGCCGGCGCCCGCCCTCCCCGTAGGGGACGACGGCGGCGGAGACCGGCACCTTGCCGCCGTGGTTGAGCTGGACGACGGTGGGCTCCGCGCTCTTCGCGTTCCTCGCACCGCCGAGGACCGCCTTGCGGTCGACGCCGCCCTTCGCGGTGCCGGAGCGCAGCAGGATCTCCCCGTCCCCGTCCATGAGGTACAGGGCGCTCCACTCGGGGTGCTTGGGCAGCAGCGCGTCCATGACCTCGCCGGTGCGGGCACCGCCCGCGGCGCCGAGCCGGGCGACCGAGGACAGGTCGGCGATCCCCTCGCCGAGGGTGCGCCGGACGCGCTCGGAGGCCGCTTCGGTGCGGTACCGCTGGTCCTGGGCGGTCTGCGCGGGTACGGGGCCCCGGCCGTCGGCGAGGTTGAGTACGGGCAGCGCCACCGCCCAGGCGGTGATGAGGGCAGCGCAGCACAGGGCCGTCACCCGCAGCCCGCCGCGTACCGGCTTCGCGGCCGAGGGCTCGGGCCGCTCGCCGAGGAGCTGGCGGCGCAGCGCCTCCAGCGCCCTGCCGATCCGGGCGGACTCGCCACGGCCGGGCACGTCCACGGGCCGGTCCAGGCTGCCGCGTACGAGCCGGGCGGCCTCCATGTCCAGCCCGCGCAGGGGCCGTTGGACGCGGCGTACGAGCCACCAGGCGACGGCGAGGCCGATCACCAGGAGCACGACGGCGGCCAGCGGGCCGAGGAACCGGTCGCTGCCGACGGCGGTGCCGGAGGGTACCGGGACGGTGGTGGCGACGGAGAGCCCGAGGCGCTGGACGCGGTCGCCGCCGGGGACGTCCGCGCGGCCGACGGCGAAGTAGCGGTCGCCGTCGCGGCGTACGGGCCCGGCGTCGCTCGCGGCGAGCTTGCGCACGCCGGAGTTGTCGGCCTGGTCGCCGGAGGCCGCGATGACGCGTCCGCCGGGGCCGGTGACGAAGGTGGTGCGGTTGTCGCGCTCGGCGGGCAGCCGCAGCGTGCCCGCGGCGACGACCAGCTGTTCCGCTCCGTTCGGCCCGTCGAGGTAGGCGAAGGAGAGCAGCCGGGGCGCGCCGGAGTCGGCGGTCACCAGCCGGGGCCGGAGGCTGTCGTCCGAGCGCCCGTCGAACTTGTCGAGCGGTACGGTCTCGCCGCGCGCGGCGAGCAGCCGGCCCGTCTTGGGGTCCACGACCGCGAGTCCGCGCCACTTCCGATAAGCGGCACTGAGTGAACTCAGCACCGATTCGGGAGGTTTTGGTGAATGTTGTTCGAGTATTGCTACGGCATCTCGAAGATCGTCTGTGTTCTGTTCGAGAGAAGAGCCGAGAGAACGCGCCGCATCGGTCGCGACATGCTCCTGGGACTCGACGATGGCCCGCGAGACGGAGTGGTCGTCGGAGCTACCGACGGTAAGAGAGGTAAGGGCGGAAATTGCCACCAACAAGGCCAACAACGCCGCTATTGGTGGCTGTACGCCACCGAGCAACGGCATATTCGCGCGCTTGCGCCGGGCCTGTGGCGGTCGAGGGGCAGCCCCCGCTGCCTGCATGGCATCGCTCCTGGTCAGGGAAGTTCGGCACGCCAGTTCATGAATTGGCGAGCATCGTATCTCATGATTAACAGCATTCGCGGAGGCCGACCATCCGCCCGAAACACAAACCCGGTATCGCCACATAGAGTTGACATGTTGTTTTACCAGCGTTGACACACGGTTCTCATAAATCCGACACAAGAGATTGTGGATTGGATCAACCCGGGTCCCGGCCGTGACAATTCGCCCGCCAAGACCGCCTACGCTGTATCTCCATGCAATTCCGCGCAGTCAAGTCACTCCGCCGACGACCCGCCGCCCTCATCACGTTTTCCCTCCTGTGTGTGGCGGGGGTCCTGGCGATCATCACCGCGCTCCTCATATCCCGCTCGACCCCGGCACGGCCCGTGCAGCACCTGACCGAGGAGGTCGGCGACTATGTGTCGGGCTTCCCCCGCCACGGCGGCTACCGCACCCCGACCGCCGACCAGCGGGACGCGCTCGGCGACGGCGTCGCCAAGGTGCTCGACGGCAAGCTCGACAAGGCCCGCGAGCGCCTCTCGGCCGTCGACTACACCGTCCGCACCGCCCGGCTGGCGGGCACGGACCGCACGGTGGCCGAGATCACAGAGAAACATCGGACGGGCCGCGGCTGGGGCCGCGTCTACATCGACCTCGATCGGCGCGTCCGCTGGAGCGTCCAAGTCCCGCACCCGCGCTCCGACTTGCACACCGAACTGATCGGCGCCGGCCTCTTCGCCCGGACGCCCGGCGGCATCATGGTGCTCGCCGGAGCCCCCCGCGACGCGGGCAAGGGCGTCTCGGCAGACATGGCCCACCGGCAGGACTCCGTCTTCGACACGATCTGCACCGGGCTGGTCGCCCGCCACGTCCCCGCGATCCAGGTGCACGGCTTCGCCGACGACAGCTCACCGGACCACGACATCGTGCTCTCCCCCGGCCCCGACGAAGCCGACGCGGACCCCGCCCGCCAGGCCGCGAAGAAGCTCTCCACCGCCGGGTTCGCCGTCTGCCGCGCCTGGTCCCAGGACTGCGGCCGCCTCGAAGGCACCACCAACGTCCAGGCGCAGACCGCCGCCGACCACGGCGTCACCTTCCTCCACGACGAGAACAGCCGCGAACTCCGCGACTCCGCCAAGTCCCGGGCCCGGCTGGTCGCGGCGCTGAGCGAGATCGCGCGTTCGTGGATGAAGGGGTGAAGGGTGAAGGGGTGAATAGCGTGAGGAGGGAGTGAGGCCGGGGGCGGCAGGGCGTACGGGACCGCCTGGGCGTACGGCACGGGCAGGGCGGACGTACGGACGTACGGTGAAGCCTCCTGCCGCCCCCGCCGAAGCAGCCGTCAGGCCGGGGTCCAGGCCCCCAGCGCCAAGCCCGGCTCATCCTCCTTCTGCCGGGCCACGCGCAGCCCGCCGTCGGCCGCGATGGCCGCCAGCACCACGCGCCCCCGCGCGTCCAGCGCCAGCGCGGGCACGCCCACGCACTCCCCGCCCGTCTCCGACCAGAACGCGCCCGCGGTCTCGTCCCCCGTCGGATACGCGGCGACGGCCACCCGGCCGACGGCGGTGCGCTGGGCGAGCACCGTGCAGTCGTGGCCGTCGATGGCCGTACGGAGCAGGGCGACCGGACCCGTACCGGCGCCGCCGCCGAGCGAGCCCACGACGCCGTCCGGCTCGCCCTCGGCACCCGCCCGCCAGGCGCGTACCTCGCCGTCCTCGGCGTCCCGCCAGAAATGGGTGACGCAGGTCTCGCCCGTCGCTGCGGACGCCGCGGAATCCACCGCCGCGGCCGCCGGCACCGCCTCGGCCCGCTTCAGGTCGCCGCCCGGCTTCTCCTGGCTCCACCGGTGCGCGCCGTCGCGCGCGGGGGCGATCACGTCGACGCGGCCGTCACCGGTCGCGGCGGCGGAGAGCCCTTCGAGCAGGTCGTAGCCCTTGAGGTCCATCCAGCCGCCCCAGGAACCCTTGGCGTCCTGTCTGCGCCCGCACACGCCTCCCCCGGCGTTGCGCAGGAAGACGTGCAGGGCGCCGGAGTCTCCTACGACCGCCGCCGGCAGACCGATCTGCTCCGCCTTGCGCCAGTTGCCGCCGTAGGGCGTGCCCAGGGCCCGCCACATCGTCGGCGGCCGGCCGGGCTGGAACTGCGTGGCGTGCACGACGTCCGTCGTGACCTCGCCGTCGTCCTTCGTCTGCCGCCGCAGCCCCACCAAGTGCGCGTAGCCGTCGGGCCCTTGGGCCACCGACAGATAGGGCAGCAGCCCCGGCGCGGCCAGCAGTTCGGGGCCGGTCCAGGCGGGGCCGCCGGGGCGCTCCTCGGTCCAGCGGGCGATGCCCTCCGCTCCCGGGGCGTAGGCCGTGAGCCGGCCGTCCGTACCGCGCAGCAGCCAGCCGGTGGTGGGGGTGTGCATGACTCGCCGCCAACCTTCCTGAAGAACGAATTCCGCGGTGCGCGGCACTGTCCGGCACACAAACCGATGGCCATCGACAATATCACTGGGCCCCGTGGCGCCTTCCGCCCGCGATCGCCTCCCGTCCCGGCGCCCGCACCCGGCGCGTGCGACCCTGTTGCCATGCACACCCTGCTGATCGTGGACGCGGCGAACGTCGTCGGGTCGGTGCCCGACGGCTGGTGGCGCGACCGCCAGGGGGCCGCCGAGCGGCTGCGCGACCGCCTCGCCCCCTACGCCGCGGACGGCCTCCCCGGCGCCGCCCTGGAGCCCCCGCTGGAGATCGTCCTCGTGGTGGAGGGCGCGGCCCGCCGGGTCGCCTCCGTGCCGGGCGTACGGACCGACGCGGCGGACGGCAGCGGGGACGACCGCATCGTGGAACTGGTCGCGCACCGGGCGGACGGGCGGCGCTGCGTCGTGGTGACGGCCGACCGGGAGCTGAGGGCGCGCGTGGCGGCGCTGGGCGCCGAGGTGGCCGGGCCCCGAACCGTACGACCCGAAGCCGGGCAGACCGACGCCGGACGGCGGGACGCCGGACAGACCGAACCCGGACAGGCCGACCCCGGACGGCAGGCCAGCTCGTAGTCCGGCCTGCGTGACGGCTCGTAGTCCGGTCGGAGCGGCGGCTCGTGGCCCGGCCGGCGTGACAGCTACCGCTTCTCCCGCGCCCGCACCCGGCTGTGCCGCTGCCCGTACACGAAGTAGACGACGAACCCCAGCACCATCCACGCCCCGAACCGCAGCCAGGTCTCCGCGGGCAGGTTCAGCATCAGCCACAGCGAGGCCAGCACGGACAGCACGGGGACGAGCGGCACCAGCGGGGTGCGGAACGAGCGCGGCACGTCGGGACGGGTCCGGCGCAGGATGATCACGCCGAGCGCGACCACGACGAAGGCGAAGAGAGTGCCGATGTTGACCAGTTCGGCCAGCACGTCGATCGAGGTGAACCCGGCGACGGCCGCGACGACGAGGCCGAGCGCGATCGTCGAGCGGTACGGCGTGCCGAACCGCGGGTGCACGCGCGAGAAGACCGTGGGCAGCAGCCCGTCCCGGCTCATCGCGAAGAACACCCGGCTCTGGCCGAGCAGCAGGATCATGCAGACGGAGGTCAGGCCGACCACCGCGCCGAAGCTGATCAGACCGGCCCAGAAGGGGTGCCCGACCGCCTTGAAGGCGTCGGCGAGCGGCGCGTCGACCGTCAGTGAGCTGTACTTCTGCATGCCGGTGACGACCACCGACACGGCCACGTACAGCACGGTGCAGATGGCGAGCGAGCCGAGGATGCCGCGCGGCACATCGCGCTGCGGATTGCGGGTCTCCTCGGCTGCGGTGGCGACGATGTCGAAGCCGATGAAGGCGAAGAAGACCACGGCGGCGGCCGAGAAGATGCCCATCACGCCGAAGTTGGACGGCGCGAAGCCGAACATCAGCTGGGCGAGCGGCGCCGCCAGCCCGTCGCCGCCGCTGCTGGGCTCGGTGGGCGGGACGAAGGGCTTGTAGTTGTCGCCGTTGATGAAGAAGGAGCCCACGATGACGACCACCAGCACCACGGCGACCTTGACGCCGACCACGATCGACGTCACCCGCGAGGACAGCTTTATCCCGACGATGAGGATGCCGGTCAGCAGGAGCACCAGCAGGCAGGCGAACAGATCGAAGCCGAAGTGCCCGCCGCCCGCCCCGGACAGCACGTCCGGCACCCGCCAGCCCGCCGTCTCCAGCAGCGAGCGCACATAGCCGGACCAGCCGACGGCGACGACGGCGCAGCCGAGCGCGAGCTCCAGGATCAGGTCCCAGCCGATGATCCAGGCGGGGAGTTCGCCGAGCGAGGCGTACGAGAAGGTGTACGCGGAGCCCGCGACCGGGACGGTCGAGGCGAACTCGGCGTAACAGAGCGCCGCGAGCGCGCACACCAGGCCGGCGACGACGAAGGCGAGGGCGACCGCGGGGCCCGCCGTCTCCTTCGCGATCTTGCCGGTCAGCACGAAGATGCCGGTGCCGATGACCACGCCGACGCCGAAGACCGTGAGGTCGAGGGCGGAGAGCGACTTGCGGAGCGCGTGCTCCGGCTCCTCGGTGTCCTGGATCGACTGCTCGATCGTCTTGGTCCGCAGAACGCCGCCCCGGGCCCCTTTGCCCCCCTCTCCCGTCTCGCCCCCCTTGCCGCCTCCGCGCGCCGTATCCCCCGACGTACCACTCATCGCCGCACCTCCGCCTGCTCGGCCGTCACCCACCCTGAACTGGGCGAGTCTCCGCAATGTTCGGGGCCATGCCTAGCGCCCCACGGCCTGGAGCCGCGGGATTCACCCGAAGTGACGCGGGGGCGGGTATGCCGGGTGTCCCCCAGAACCGCTCGAAGGGGGACCCGAGGGCCGGATCGGGGGGACGGTGCGCGTACGGGAGGGGGCGGCCGGCCCCATGCATACGGGCCCGTGCAGCAGAGCCCCTTACCGCCGATCACGGAGGACGGCCGGTCCCGCCCGACGGGCCGCCCCCCGGAGCGCGCGGCGCCCGCCCATGCGAACGCGCCCGCCCATGCGAACGCGCCCGCACGGACCAGGTCCATGCGGCCGCGGCCGTACCGCTGTGCGTACCGGCGTCGCTCAGTCGCGGGCCGTCTCCGCCGCCCTCGGGGCGGCGTCGGCCTGCTCGTACTTGCCGTCGATCTTCGCGACGAGCCCCGTCACCTGGCGGGCGATGTCCGGCGCCGTCAGCCCGATCTCCGCCATGACCTCCTTGCGGGAGGCGTGGTCGAGGAAGCGCGGCGGGATGCCGAAGTCACGCAGCGGCAGGTCCACGCCCGCGTCGCGCAGCGCCTGCGCGACGGCCGAGCCCACGCCGCCCGAGCGGCTGTTGTCCTCGACGGTGACGACGACGCGGTGCCGCTCGGCGAGCGCCGGCAGCGCCTCGTCGACCGGCTTGACCCAGCGCGGGTCGACGACGGTCGTCGAGATGCCCTGCTTGTCGAGGAGGGCGGCGATCTCCAGGCACATCGGGGCCAGCGCGCCGACGGAGACCAGGAGCACGTCCGGCCGCTCGGTCGGGTCGGTGGGCTCGCGCAGGACGTCCATGCCGCCGACCCGGCCGACGGCCGCCACGGCGGGGCCGACCGCGCCCTTGGAGTAGCGCACGACGGTCGGCGCGTCGTCGACCTCGACGGCCTCCCGCAGCTGGGCGCGGACCTGGTCGGCGTCGCGCGGCGCGGCGATCCGCAGGGTGGGGACGCACTGGAGGATCGACATGTCCCACATGCCGTTGTGGGACGCGCCGTCGGAGCCGGTGACCCCGGCCCGGTCCAGGACGAAGGTGACGCCGCACTTGTGCAGCGCCACATCCATCAGGATCTGGTCGAAGGCGCGGTTGAGGAAGGTGGCGTACACCGCGAAGACCGGGTGCAGCCCGCCGGTGGCGAGCCCGGCCGCCGAGACGGCGGCGTGCTGCTCGGCGATGCCGACGTCATAGACGCGGCCCGGGAACTCCTTGGCGAACTTCGTCAGGCCCACTGGCTGGAGCATGGCCGCCGTGATGGCGACGATGTCCTCGCGCTCGTGGCCGAGCTTGACCATCTCCTCGCCGAAGACGGAGGTCCAGTCCATGCCGGACTCGGCGATGGGCAGGCCGGTGTCGGGGTGGATGGGGCCGATGCCGTGGAAGTGGTCGGCCTCGTCCTCCTCGGCCGGCTGGTAGCCGCGGCCCTTCTCGGTGAGGCAGTGCACGATGACCGGGCCGCCGAACCGCTTGGCGCGCTGGAGCGCGGACTCCAGGGCCTCCATGTCGTGGCCGTCGATCGGGCCGAGGTACTTCAGGCCGAGGTCCTCGAACATGCCCTGCGGGGCGATGAAGTCCTTGAGGCCCTTCTTCGCGCCGTGCAGGGTCTCGTACAGCGGCCGGCCGACGACCGGGGTGCGCTCCAGGAGGTCCTTGCCGCGGGCGAGGAACCGCTCGTAACCGTCGGTCGTACGGAGCGTGGCGAGGTGGTTGGCCAGGCCGCCGATGGTCGGCGCGTACGAGCGCTCGTTGTCGTTGACGACGATGACCAGCGGGCGGTCCTGGGCGTCGGCGATGTTGTTGAGCGCCTCCCAGGCCATGCCGCCGGTGAGCGCCCCGTCGCCGATCACCGCGACGACGTGGTCGTCCCGGCCCTGGACCTGGTTGGCCTTGGCGAGGCCGTCGGCCCAGCCGAGGACCGTCGAGGCGTGGCTGTTCTCGATGACGTCGTGCTCGGACTCGGCGCGCGAAGGGTAGCCCGACAGCCCGCCCTTGGTACGCAGCTTGGCGAAGTCCTGCCGTCCGGTGAGCAGCTTGTGCACATAGCTCTGGTGGCCGGTGTCGAAGAGCACCCGGTCCTTCGGGGACTCGAAGACCCGGTGCAGCGCGATGGTCAGCTCCACCACACCGAGGTTGGGCCCGAGGTGTCCGCCGGTCTTGGAGACTGCGTCGACGAGGAAGGACCGGATCTCCGCGGCCAGCCGCTCCAGCTGCTCCGGGCCCAGCCGGTCCAGATCACGGGGTCCGTTGACGCGGGTCAACAGCTCCCGCCCGTCGACCGCCACCGCCTCTGGACGGCGCGCTTCGCGCGGCACCTTTGGCACTGTGCCTCCTTGCTTTGAGCTGTCGAGCCTTGCCGGTTTGCCGAGTCTAATGTTCCGCCTGCGACGGCGATGGTCGGGCTATGCGATGTACGTCACCCATTCGGGTGACAAGTCAGGGGTACTGCCCGGGCCTGTACGCGAGAAACGGCCTGTTCCCGGCCTTTCCCGGCGGCTTTCGGGCAGATGGCGAACGCCGGACGAGCTGGTATGCCAGCTCGTCCGGCGTTCGGGGGCGGGGACGCCCCCGGCTCTGCACAAGGCCCCGGGAAAAGCCCCCTGGAACAGGGGGCCCACACGCCCGGCTACGCGCGGCCGGCCGTCTTCTGCGTCTTCCGGGACACCGAGTCGATCACCACGGCGGCGAGCAGCACCGCGCCGGTGATCATGTACTGCATGGCCGCGGCGATGCCCAGCAGCGCCATGCCGGACGTGATCGCCTGGATGACCAGGACGCCGAGCAGCGCCGACCAGGTCTTGCCCCGGCCGCCGAAGAGGCTGGTGCCGCCGATGACGGCCGCCGCGATGGCGTTCATCAGCAGGCTGCCCGCGCCGGAGGACTGGTTGGCGGCGTTGAGCTGGGAGGCCAGGAACAGACCGCCGATCGCCGCCATCGTGCCGGAGAGCGCGAAGACGGAGATCCGGATGGCGACGACGTTGATGCCCGCGCGGCGGGCGGCCTCGACGCTGCCGCCGAGGGCGAAGACCTTGCGCCCGTACGACGTGCGCCGCAGCACGAAGTCGAACCCGATGACGAACGCGAGGAAGATGACGACCGCGAGCGGCAGCCCCTTGTAGTTGTTGAACAGCCAGGCGATGAGGAAGGCGGGCACCGCGACGAGGACGGTGCGCAGCACGATCTCGCTCATCGGCCGGCTGGGCACGCCCGCCGCCTCCCTCCGCCTGCTGTCCAGGAAGGACAGCCCGAAGAAGACGACCACCGCGAGGACCGCCAGCCCGTACGCGGCGGCGACATCGCTGAAGTAGTAGTTGGTGAACTTGGCGAGCAGCCCGTCGGCGTCCAGGTTGATGGTGCCGTTGGAGCCGAGGATCTGGAGCATCAGCCCGTTCCAGCCGAGCAGGCCGGCCAGGGTGACGACGAACGCCGGGACGCCGATCCGGGCGAAGAAGAAGCCGTGGACCGCGCCGACCAGCGCGCCGCTCAGCACCGCGAGGATCAGCGCCTGCCATTCGGCCATGCCGTTGTTGACGTTCAGCACGGCGAAGACCGCGGTGGCCATGCCGCTCACCGAGCCCACCGACAGGTCGATCTCGCCGAGGATCAGCACGAAGACGATGCCGACGGCGATCAGCCCGGTGCCGGTCGCGTCGATGAAGAGGTTGTTCAGGTTCTGCGCGCCGAGGAACGCCGAGTTCTGGAACTGGAAGACGAGGGCGATGACGATCAGGCCGACGACCACGGGCAGCGAGCCCAGCTCGCCGCTGCGCAGCTTGCGCCCGAAGTCGTCGAGGTAGCCCTTGAAGCCCTGCTGGCGCACGAGGAGCCGGGGGTCCACGACGGTCACGGCGCCCTCGGCGGCCGGGGCGTCCGTGGGTTCGCCCTCGGTCCGGGACAGGTTCGCACTCACTTTTGCGCCTCCGTGGTACGCGTCTCACGACGGGTCACGGCGTTCTCCGTGGCGCCGGTGATGGCGGAGATGATCTCCTCCTGGGACGTGGTCCGTACGTCGAACGTGCCGTTGTTGCGGCCGAGTCGCAGCACCGCGACCCGGTCGGCGACGGCCTTCACGTCGGCCATGTTGTGGCTGATGAGGAGCACGCCGAGGCCGCGCTCGCGCAGCCGCTCCACGAGGTCGAGGACCTGCGCGGTCTGCTCGACGCCCAGCGCGGCCGTCGGCTCGTCGAGGATGACGACCTTGGGCTCGCCCAGCAGCGACCGGGCTATGGCGACGGTCTGCCGCTGGCCGCCGGAGAGCGAGGCCACGGGGATGCGTACGCTCGGGATGCGGATCGACAGGGTCGAGAGCAGTTCCCGGGATTTCCGCTCCATCTCGACCTCGTCGAGGATTCCGGCGCGTACGATCTCGCGGCCGAGGTAGAGGTTGCCGACGACGTCGAGGTTGTCGCAGAGCGCGAGGTCCTGGTAGACGGTCGCGATGCCCAGCCCCTGGGCGGTGTGCGGCCGGTCGACGGTGACGGGCCTGCCCTCCCACTCGACGGTGCCGTCGTCGGCGGGACCGACGCCTGCGATGGTCTTGACGAGGGTGGACTTGCCGGCGCCGTTGTCGCCGACCAAGGCGACCACCTCGCCTGAGTGGATCTCCAGCTCAACGTCGGTGAGCGCCTGCACGGCGCCGAACCGCTTGGAGACCCCGCGCAACGCCAGCACGGGCGTAGCGGACACGTGAATCATCTCCTTCGCCCGCCTGACCGGCGGGGGTGTGGCATCCGGCGCCCGGCCCTCGGCGGGGTGGGATGAGACGCTGGGCGCCGGACGGTCTTCGGGGGTGCGCTGTTTCCGTACGAGGAGGTGCGCTGTTTCCGTACGAGGAGGTGCGCTGTTTCCGTACGAGAGGGTGCGCGATTCAGTTGTGGACCGCGCTCGACTCCCGTACGGGGCAGGGGAATCGGCGGCTTACTTCAGACCGGCCTTGTCGCACTGGGCCTTGAACTTGGCCGTGCAGATCTCGTCCAGGTTGAAGAAGCCCTCCTTGCCGACGTACTTGCCGATGTCGGCCTTGGTCAGCGCGAAGGGGGTGACGATGATGGAAGGGACCTTCTTCACGGTGCCGCTGTCGACGGTGGCCTTGGAGATGCCGTCGAGCGTCTTGCCCTTGGCGAGGGCGACGGCCATCTCGGCGGCGGCGTCCGCCTCGGGCTTGTAGGGCTTGTAGACGCTCATGAACTGCTCGTCGGAGAGGATGCGCTGGACGGCGGAGAGCTCGGCGTCCTGGCCGGTGACGGGCGGGAGCTTGGTGTAGCCCGCGCCCTTGAGCGCGGTGATGATGCCGCCCGCCATGCCGTCGTTGGCGGAGTAGACGCCGGCGATGTTGTCCTTGCCGAGCGAGGCGATGGCGCCCTTCATGTTCTGGTTGGCGTTCTCCGGCTTCCACTCCTTGGTGTCGTACTCCCGGCCGATCTTGACCTTGCCGTCGAGTACGGAGTGGGCGCCCTCCTTGTAGGACTTGGCGTTCGGGTCGGTGATCGACCCGTTCATCATGACGATCTGGCCCTTGGACGCCTTGTCGCCGAGCTCCTTGAGCAGCGACTCGCCCTGGATCTTGCCGACGCGCTCGTTGTCGACCGAGGTGTACGCCTTGATGGGGCCCTCGGCGAGGCGGTCGAAGGCGACGACGGGGATGCCCGCCTCGTCGGCCTTCTTGACCGAGCTGGCGATCGACTTGGCGTCCACGGCGTCCAGGATCAGCGCGTCGACCTTCTTGGTGATCACCGTGTCGACCTGCTGCTGCTGAACGGACGGGTCCTGCTTGGCGTTCTCGTAGACGATCTTGGTGTCGGCGCCCGCCAACTCCTTGATCTTCTTCTCCATGAGCGGCCTGTCGAACCGCTCGTACCGCGCGGTCTGGTTCTCCGGCAGCAGCAGGCCGATGGTCAGCGGGCCGCTCTTGTCCTTCTTCTTCCCACCGTTGTCACCGGCCTCCTTGGCCGAACCACAGGCGGCGAGCCCGGCGGCCATGGAGACGGCGGCCATGGCCACAGCAGCACGACGCAGATGCGTGTTCACGTGAGATACCTCCCTGACGAGGCCGCGACGTTGCGGCCGAGGTGGCTGGAAGTCAACTCGGCTGCCAGAGGGGCGTCAAGAAGTAAATCCTTAACGAGATGGCAACGATGCCATTCGTTATCTGCGTGAACTCAAGAGACGTGAGCGGCAGTGGTCAGGCGAGGGCGGCGGTGCCGGTCGGCTGCGTCCGGTCCAGCAGGGTCGAGTCACCCATCTCGCTGAGTACGAGCGCCAGCGCGCCCAACACCTCGGCGCGGCCGCCCAACGCGCCCGGCACGACCTCCAACTGCCGTGCCGCGCTGGGGATCGCGTACCGCGCGACGGAGTCGCGGATGGGGGCGAGCACCAGTTCACCGGCGTCCGCGAGATCGCCGCCGAGCACGACGCGGCTCGGGTTGAGCAGATTGCAGAGGTTCGCCACGCCGCTGCCGATGTGGCGCCCCACGTCCGCGATGACCCGCCGGCAGCCGGGGTCGCCCTCGCGGGCCAGCTCCACCATCCGCTCCACGGTCAGGTCCGGGCCGTGGCTGGAGTGCAGCAGCGGCAGCACATAGCGGGCGGCGGCGAACGTCTCCAGGCAGCCGCGATTGCCGCACCGGCACACCGGCCCGGACTCGTCGAGGGTGATGTGGCCGATCTCCCCGGCGGTGCCGCCCGGGCCCCGGTAGATCTGCCCGCTGATCACCAGCCCGGCCCCGACACCGCTGGCCACCTTGATGTACGCGAGATCGGCCGCGCCGCGCCCGCTGCCCCAGACCAGCTCGCCGAGCGCGCCCAGGTTGGCGTCGTTGTCGACGTACACCGGCACCCCGAGCCGGGCGCCGAGGTCGTCCCGCGGATTGGTGCCGACCCACCCCGGCAGGATCGCGGTCGAACCCAGCACCCCGGACTCGACGTCGATGGGGCCGGGCACGCCGAGCCCCACCCCGACGATCTTGGGGCGGCTGATGCCGTTGCTCTCGATCAGCCGGCTGACCAGCAGCTCGGCCCGGCCCATGCCCTGCGCGGCGGAGGCGTCCACGTCCAGCGGCTCGGTCACCTCGTCCAGCACCTGGTGCGCGAGGTTGCCGATCGCGACATGCAGGTGCGTATGCCCGAAGTCGACACCGACGACGATGCCCGCGTCCCCGGAGAGCGAGACACTGCGCGCCCGGCGCCCGCCGGAGGAGGTCGGCGTGACCTCGACGGTGCCGCCTTCCTTCAACTCCCGCACGATGTTGGAGACCGTGGCGGCGGACAGCCCGGTGGTCCGGGCGATCTCCGCCTGGGTGAGCGACCCGGCCATCCGCACCGCGCGCACGACCCGCTCAAGGTTGGCCCGGTGCAGCGACGACTGCGATCCCGGAGTCTCCACGCCCATCCACTCCCGCCTCGACAGACGGCACGACGGCCGCCCCGTCGGCCGGACCACAGCAGTGGAGCCCGGCCATGTCTCCAACATATGAACTCTAAGCTGAGCTGGCCCGGTTGTATCCCGTCAAGAGCTTGAACGGCGACATCCCCGACCGGGCCGAAGTGAATCCTTCCACGTTAGGACATCTTTTCGATTACGGGCCTGATGTGCCTGCCTCCTCCGCCCACGCTCCCCGCCCGATGCCGCGACCGGGCAGAGCGGCCGGGCAGGGCGGCCGGGCAGGGCGGCCGGGCAGAGCAGCCGGGCAGAGCAGCCGGGCAGAGCAGCCGGGCAGAGCAGCCGGGCAGGGCGGCCGGGTCCGGCGGCGGAACGTCAACGTCCTAGCCTGGCTTCATGAATTGGGACGACGAGCAGTTGCTGAGGCTAGAGGCGGACGCGATCTACGGACTCACCGAGGAGCCCGGCCGGAGACTGCCCGGTGTGCGGGACGCGAAGGTGCGCGCGGTGTGGTCCTGGTCGCCTCGGGCCCGGGTATTCGCGCTGCGGCCGGGCACCGAGGAGCCCGACGCCGGTTCGCAGGAGGAGGCGCAGCCGTACGCGCCGGGCGAGACGCCGCACGCGCTGGAGCGGCTGGCCGACTCGCTCGGCGCGGCGGCCGAGGGCATCTCGGGCGGCCCCAGCTATGTCTTCCCCGCTGCCCTCACCGCCCGGCCCCCGGCCTCGCTGCCCCTCATCGCCTCGGACCAGGACGGCAAGCGCGCCGCGGAAGCGCTGACGCGCCCCGGGAACTGGGAGCCGGGCGAATGGGCCGAGCTGATCGCCGGGGAGCTGGGCGAGTGGGCGATGGCCGTGTACGACGACGCGCCCGTATCGATCTGCTTCTCCCCCGCCACGAACGCCACGGCGGCGGAGGCGGGGATCTGGACCCGCGCGGACTTCCGCGGCCGGCGCCTCGCCCCGGCCGTCGTCGCCGCCTGGTCGGAGCGCGAGCGCCGGAACAAGGAGGTGCTCTTCTACAGCACCAGCGCCGCCAACCACGCCTCCCAGTCGGTCGCCCGCACCCTGGGGCTGACCCCGCTGGGCTGGATCTGGACGCTGCGCTGAGCGGAACAGGGGGCAGGGGGCTGGGCGAGCGGAACAGGGGGCCGGGCCCGTACGCGGAGCCCGGCGCCCCCGCCCGCTACTTGATCGCTCCCGCCGTCAGCCCGCTCTGCACCTGGCGCTGGAAGATGATGTACGCGGCCAGGACCGGGAGCATCGCTATCACCAGGCCGGCGAAGAGCCCCGACCAGTCGCCCTTGTAGCCCTGGCTGACGGCCAGCGCCACCAGCCCCTGGGGCAGCAGCTTCTTTTCCTCGTCGCCGACGTTGAGCACGGCCGGCAGCAGGTACTGGTTCCACTGGCCGAGGAAGTTGAAGATGCCGACGCTGATCAGTCCCGGCTTGGCCATCGGCAGCATCACCTGGAAGAAGGTCCGGGTGTGGGACGCGCCATCGATGATCGCCGCCTCGCCGACCGAACTCGGGAGCGTTCGGAAGAAGCCGCTCATGAAGAAGATCGTGAACGGCAGGGAGTAGGCGATGTAGACCAGGATCAGCCCCGGGTAGGTGTCCAGCAGCCCCATGTTCTTCATGACGAAGAACAGCGGCACCAGCGCCAGGATGATCGGGAAGCTCATCCCGCCCACGAACAGGAAGTAGATGAAGCGGTTGCCCGGAAACTCGAACCGCGCCAGCACGTAGGCGGCCATGGAGCCGAGCAGCATGGTCCCGGTGAGCGACCCGGCCACCACGATGATCGAGTTGAGGAAGTACTGGCTCATGTGGGCCTGGTCCCAGGCGCGGGACCAGTTGTCGAAGTGCAGGCTCGTCGGGAACGACCAGGGCGAGGTGAAGATCGACTTGTCGTCCTTGAGGGAGCTCATCACCGCCCACAGCAGCGGCAGGGTGACCATCAGCCCCCAGATGATCAGCGTCCCGTGCGAGAAGACGTTGAGGATCTTGCCCTCGCTGCCCAGGCGCCCCTTCGGCGAGTCGATCCCGGCCGGGCCGCCGCCCCGCGGCGGTGTCCCGGCGCCGGCCCCGGCGTCCGGCCCGGCCCCGGCTCCCGTCTCCGTCGCGTCCGGACGGCCCGAGGGCTCTGCTTGCGCGGTCACTGTGCTCCCCCCACTTCGGCTGCTGCCCTCAGTCCGGCTGCCGCCGCCGGTTCGGTTGCCGCCGCCGGTTCGACTGCCGCCGCCGGTTCGGCTACTGCCCCCGGATCAAAGACCGTGGGGCAGCGGATCGCGTACGTACCGGTCGTAGCCGTCATCGGGCTCGCCGGGAACAGGCTCATCGGGCGCGGGCGCCCCGCCGTCGGGCCCATCAGAACTCCAGCCGCTCGCGCCGGCCGAGCTTCATGACGACGCCCGCGAAGATCAGTGTGACGATGAGCAGGGCGACCCCCAGCGTGGTGGCGTAACCGGCCTGCCCGTCGCGGAACGCCTTCGTATAGAGGAAGAAGGACAGCAGCTCGGTGGAGTAGTCCGGGCCGCCGGGCCCCACGGTCATGATCTGTACGACCGCGAAGCCGTCCAGCGCCATGATCCCCATATAGACCCAGCCGGTCTGCACGGTGTCCCACAGCAGCGGCAGGGTGATCTTGAAGAAGCTCTGGATGCGGTTGGCGCCGTCCAGGAGCGCGGCCTCGTAGTAATCCTTCGGAATGGAGCTCATTCCGGCGGAGAACAGCACCACATAGAAGCCGACGTTGCTCCACACCATCACCGCCATCACGCACCACAGCGCGAGTTTCGGGTCGCCCAGCCATTCGGGCTGCACGGAGTCCAGCCCGATCGCCTTGAGCAAGGAGTTGATGGCGCCGCTGTTGGGGTTGTAGGCGAATTGGAAGAGCAGGGCGACGATCGCGATCGAGAGCACCTGCGGAAAGAAGTAGACGATTTTGTAGACGCTCGAACCGCGCACGCCGGCGATCGCCGCGTTCTTCCGGCGGCGGCCGCCGACATTGAGCATGAACGCGAAGAACAGGCCGAGCCCGATGGTCACCAACGGCAGCAGCAACAGCAGCAGGACGTTGTGCCCGACGGATGTCCAGAACACATCGTCCTTGAACATGCGTTGGTAGTTCTTGAACCCGACCATCTTGAAGTCGGAGCTCAGGCCGGTCCAGTCCGTGAACGAGTAGTAGATGGCCTGGATGAACGGCGATATGACGAAGACCCCGTAGATCACCAGGGGCAGGGCCAAGAACCCCACGATGAAACGGTACTTACCGTGTTGCATGTCAACCGACCCCGATCTTCCCGTGCGGGTGCCGTCATTGGTGACGTAGGTGCGTCGTGCCCAGCTCACGCGCACCGCTCACCAGCGCTCGCGTCGTTCACCGGGCGCGCGGCGTTCACCACACGTAGATCACGCGCCTTACGCCCCTCACGCGCACCACGCGCGCCGCTCGACTCACTTGTGCTTGTACTTCTTGACGGAATCGTCGTCGCGGGTCTCGTCGGTGTACTTCTGGATCTTCTTGATCGTCTCGTCCGGGGTCATCCGCCCCGCCATCATCTCGCCGAGCGCCGAGACGCCGATCTTCTCCTTCTGCAACGCCACGTACCAGTCCTGCAGCCGGGGGTTGACGACGTTCTTGCCGGCCTTGGTGGCCGCCGCCTGCGCGGACTTCAGCCCGGAGGGCAGGGACAGGCCCTCGGTGCCGCCGTTGAGGGACGTGAGCGAGTAGACCTGCTTGATGAAGTTCTGGGAGGACTGCTTCCCGAGCATGATCCGCATCAGCTCCATGCCGCCCTGCGGGTTCTTCGCGGCCTTCGGCACGATGTAGGGCTCGCTGCCCGACGCCCACAGCGTGCCGAACGGCAGCTTGTCGCCGCTGTCCAGACTGGAGGGCGCGCTCACCGTCATCTCGAAGTCCTTGGGCGTGGTCTTCTTCGACTCGTTCTCCACCCAGGAGCCGTTCGGAATGAACAGCGCCTTTCCCTCGTTCCACGCCGTCTGCGATTCGATATGGGTCAGCCCGGGCGTGCCCTGGAGGATGTACCCCTTCTTGTACAGCTCGTAGTACGCCTCGAAGGCGGCCTTCACCGCCGGGTCCTTCCAGGCGTTCGGCTCCAGGTTGTCGATTCTGTCCAGGACCTGGGTGCCGCCGATCTTGGCGATGAAGGGGTAGAGGCTGAACGGCAGGTAGTACGGGTACTTGCCCGGGTACGTCCAGCCGGCGATGCCCTTCTTCTTCGCCTTGGCGCAGAGGGCGAGCATGTCGTCCCAGGTCTCCGGGTATTCGGCGTCGAGCTTCTGGAGATTGGTCTTCGAGTACCAGACGCCGTACACGGTGTAGGCGTAGTAGAGGACCCAGGTCTCGTCGCCGTCGAACCGGCCCATCTCGGCGACGCCGGGGCGCAGCGTGTCGCGCACCGTCTTGCCCGGGTCGTCGATGGAGGGCGCGTCCAGCAGGACGTTGAAGTCGGCCAGCTGCCGCTTGCCGACCAGGGTGCCCATGTCCATCTGCTCGGCACCGGAGTTGTCGATCAGGTCGGGCGGGGTGCCGCCGTTGAACCGGGGCTGGAGCGTGGTCTGGATCTTCTGCGTCGGCGTGTGCTTGACCGACGCCTTGGGGAACGCCTGCTTGTACAGCGACTCGGCGTCCTTCGCGTACTGCTCGCCGAGTCCGCCGTCGAAGATGACGACGTCCAGGGCCGCGCTCTCATTGACGGCGAGGGGGTTCTTCTCGGTCTTCTTGCCCTTCTCCGCCTTGTTGCCGTCATCGCTGTCGCCGCTCGCGCAGGCGCTGAGGACGCTGATTGAGGGTACGGAGATCAGGCCGATGGCCGCGGCTCGCTTGATCAGGTCTCGACGGCTGAATTCTGAGGTGGATCCCATGCTCAAGTCCTCGCTTTCCAACAGGACTCAGGCGGTATGCCGGTCTTCCCTTGGAGCTCGCCTTTGGCGAAGGGCCCGACACCGCGGTCAGTCGAAGCAGGGTTGTGCTGGGTATGCCCGGGGGTCGGCGTTGTTCACACCAGGTCCGGTGTTCCGCGACGTCTTCCCCCGGATCCGGGGCGGTGATGTACGACCTGTCCGGACGCCGACAGGTATAGTCCACTGCCCGTCTGATGAGCAAGATCGAATACAGGTTTGGTCAGTAGTCTTCCCGAGTTGAGACCTCAGTGACATATGGCGCGCGCCGCGCGTTCGGCGACGCCGCGATTCCGTTTGCCCCGCAGGCCGGTATCTTCCTCGTGGGGACACCCGCACCCCCTTACCGCTCCACTGTCGTGACCGCGACAATTTAACCCGTCAGCGGAGGCCGGCGGGCCGGAAAGAACCCGGCTCCGCGGGCGCCCGCCGGACGGCCGCCCCGACCCGCCCCGGCCCGTACCCCCCGACCCGCCTCACCCCGACCCGCCCCATGTCGATCACTCCCTCGCGCCCCCTTGACACCCTTGGCCCCCCGCGTCCTACTTATCTCTGCGCAACTCAATTGACAACGTTGTCACATGCGTTGAGAGGCACAGGATGCGACAGAGACGACGATGGCGCGCGGTCAGCAGACCGGCCGCCCTGCTGGCGGCGGCCGCGCTCGTGGCGACGGCACAGGGCGTGGCGGTGGCGGTCCCCGCCCAGCCCCAGAAAACCGGCAAGGAGTTCCACTCCTCATTCGAGAAGGACGACCCTCAGCCGGACTGGCGCAATACGGTCGAGGCCGGGCCGGGCGGAAAGAAGAAGACGTCCGGCGTGGACGGCGGCGATTCCTCCGGCATACCCGGCGGCGTGACCGACAAGGTCACCGCCGTGCGCGCCAGCGGCGAGAACAGCGCGTCCGGTGAGGTCAAGGAGAATCTGGTGGACGGCGAGACCTCCACCAAATGGCTCACATTCGAGAAATCCCCCTGGTTGGAATTCGACCTGGCCGAGCCGGTCAAGGTCGTACGGTACGCACTCACGTCCGCGAACGACGCGCCCGGCCGGGACCCGAAGGACTGGACCTTCAAGGGCTCCGACGACGGCAAGAACTGGACCGCGCTGGACACCCGCAAGGACGAGTCCTTCGAAAAGCGGCAACAGACCCGTGAGTTCGGGTTCAAGAATTCCACCGCGTTCAAGCACTACCGGCTGGATATCGCGCGCAACGGCGGGGACGCCATCACCCAGCTCGCCGAGCTCCAGCTCTCGAACGGCGACGGCACCCCGCCGCCCCCCTCGGACATGCGCACGTACGTGGACCGCGGCCCGACCGGCTCCCCCACCGCCAAGGCCAATGTCGGCTTCAGCGGCACGCACGCGCTGCGCTACGCGGGCACGCATCTGGCGAAGGGCCGCGCGTACTCGTACAACAAGGTCTTCGCCGTGCACACCAAGGTCACGCCGCGGACCCAGCTGGCGTACAAGATCTTCCCGTCGATGCCGGAGTACGACCCCAACTACCCGGCCACACATGTGGCGTTGGATCTCGCCTTCACCGACGGCAGCTACCTCAGCGACCTGAACGCCGTCGACCAGCACGGCGCCCGGCTGACCCCGCAGGGCCAGGCGGCCTCCAAGACGCTGTACGCGAACCAGTGGAACAACAAGGAGTCGCGGATCGGCGCGGTGGCGGCGGGCAAGACGGTCGCCCGCGTGCTGATCGCGTACGACTCCCCCACCGGCCCGGCGAAGTTCCGCGGCTGGGTGGACGACATCTCGATCGCGCCCGCCCCGCCGGAGAAGCGGCTCGCCCATCTCGCGGACTACGCGGTGACGACCCGCGGCACCAATTCGAGCGGCGGCTTCTCGCGCGGCAACAACATCCCGGCCGCCGCCGTCCCCAATGGCTTCAACTTCTGGACGCCGGCGACCAACGCGGGCTCCACCGACTGGCTTTACCAGTACGCGGCCGGGAACAACGCCGACAACCTCCCCACCATCCAGGCGTTCAGCGCGAGCCATGAGCCGAGCCCCTGGATGGGCGACCGGCAGACCTTCCAGGTCATGCCGTCCACCGCCGCCGGCGTCCCGGACGCGAAGCGGACCGCCCGCGCGCTCCCCTTCCACCACGAGCACGAGACGGCGAAGCCGCACTACTACGGCGTCACCTTCGACAACGGGCTCAAGACCGAGATCGCGCCCAGCGACCACGCCGCGATGATGCGCTTCACCTTCCCCGGCGACGACGCGAGCGTCATCCTCGACAACGTCAAGAACGAGGGCGGGCTCTCCCTCGACCCCGAACACGGCGTGATCACCGGCTATTCGGACGTCAAGAGCGGCCTGTCCACGGGCGCCGGACGGCTCTTCGTCTACGGCGTCTTCGACGCCCCGGTGACCGGCAGCGGAAAGCTGAAGGGCGGCGGGGGCGACGACGTCACCGGCTATATGCGCTTCAAGCCCGGCAAGGACCGCACCGTCACGCTGCGCCTCGCCACCTCCCTGATCGGCGTCGACCAGGCGAAGGCCAACCTCCAGCAGGAGATCCCGGCCTCGGCCTCCTTCGCCTCCGTCACCGGCAAGGCCCGCGCCGCGTGGGACTCCATCCTCGGCCGCATCGAGGTCGAGGGCGCCTCCCGCGACCAGCTCACCACGCTCTACTCCAACCTCTACCGGCTGTACCTGTACCCCAACTCCGGCTCGGAGAACACCGGTTCGGTGCACCGGCCCCGGTACCAGTACGCCAGCGCCTTCTCGAAGCCGACGGGCGACAACACCCCGACCCGCACCGGCGCCAAGATCGTGAACGGCCAGGTGTACGTCAACAACGGCTTCTGGGACACCTACCGCACCACCTGGCCCGCCTACTCCCTGCTGACCCCGAAGCGCGCGGGCAAGATGGTCGACGGCTTCGTACAGCAGTACAAGGACGGCGGCTGGATCTCCCGCTGGTCCTCCCCCGGCTACGCCGACCTGATGACCGGCACCAGCTCGGACGTGGCCTTCGCCGACGCCTACCAGAAGGGCGTCCACTTCGACGCGGAGGCGGCGTACGAGGCCGCGCTCAAGAACGCGACGGTCGCCCCGCCGGACCGGGGCGTCGGCCGCAAGGGCATGGACACCTCCGTCTTCCGCGGCTATACGAGCACCAAGACCGGCGAGGGCATGTCCTGGGCGCTGGAGGGCTACCTCAACGACTTCGGACTCGCGAAGATGGGCAAGGCGCTCTATGCCAAGACCCACAAGGCCCGCTACAAGGAAGAGTCCGCGTACTTCCTGAACCGCGCGCAGAACTACGTCAAGCTCTTCGACCCGAAGATCGGCTTCTTCCAGGGCAAGGACGCGGCCGGCGACTGGCGGCTCTCCCCCGACAAGTACGACCCGCGCGTCTGGGGCAACGACTACACCGAGACCAACGGCTGGAACTTCGCCTTCACCGCGCCCCAGGACACCAAGGGCCTGGCGAACCTCTACGGCGGCCGCGACGGCCTCGCGAAGAAGCTCGACACCTTCTTCTCGACACCGGAGACCGCCTCCTCGGACTTCGCCGGTTCCTACGGCGGCATCATCCATGAGATGACCGAGGCCCGGGACGTACGGATGGGCATGTACGGGCACAGCAACCAGCCCTCGCACCACATCGCCTACATGTACGACGCGGCCGGCCAGCCCTGGAAGACCCAGGCCAAGGTCCGCGAGGCGACCTCCCGGCTCTACCTCGGCAGCGAGATCGGCCAGGGCTACCCGGGCGACGAGGACAACGGCGAGATGTCGGCCTGGTACGTCTTCAGCGCCCTGGGCTTCTATCCGCTGGTGATGGGCAGCCCCGAGTTCGCGGTGGGGTCGCCGCTCTTCACCAAGGCCACCGTCCATCTGGAGAACGGCCGCGACCTCGTCGTGAAGGCCCCGCGCAACAGCGCGCGGAATGTGTACGTCCAGGGGCTGAAGGTCGACGGCAAGCGCTGGAACTCCACCGCGCTCCCCCACTCGCTGCTCGCGCGCGGCGGGACGCTGGAGTTCGCGATGGGCGACAAGCCGTCGTCGTGGGGCAGCGGCAAGCACGCCGGACCCACCTCCATCACCAAGGGCGACAAGCCGCCGACGCCGATGGAGGACGCGACCACCCCGAAGTCGGAGGTCACGCTCACCGGCGGCGGCGACGGCTCGCACCTGGTCGACAACACCTCCGCCACGGACGCCACGTTCACCGCGGCCGAGGTGAAGCCGGGGCATGCGACGCGGGCGGTGCAGTACACGCTGACCTCCGCGACGCACGACAAGGCGCCTTCGGGGTGGGTGCTGCAAGGCTCCAACGACGGTAAGAAGTGGCGGCAGTTGGACCGGCGAGTGGGCGAGTCGTTCCCGTGGGACCGGCAGACCCGCGCCTTCACGGTCCGGGCCCCCGGCTCGTACACGCACTACCGGCTGGTGCCGACATCGAAGGCGACGCTCGCCCAGATCGAGCTCCTGAAGTAGCAGCCGCAGCATCTGAAGTAACCGGAGCAGCCGAAGCAGCCGATTGGCGGCACGGCGGGCATGAACCCGAGTGGGCACAGAGCCGTACGCGCTCTGTGCCCACTCGGCTGAACCCGTGTTCGCCGCGCCCGCGTCGACGACCGGCTTGTTACGGCTCCGGTGTGGGGTACGGGTCCTTGCTGTCCTGGACCATCCGCTCGTATTGGCCCGAAACGATGCGAGTGCGCGACGGCTACGGGCACGGAGACGACCGGCTGCGTCCGGGTCGTCGGCCGCCGCGATGACGTCTTCAAATCGTTCGATCACCGCATACCCCCGTACGAGTTGGAAGCGGTGTCGCGTTTGGAAGCGGTGCCGCGTCGGCATCCGGCTGCGGCAGAAGCGGCGGTCATCGCCCGCACGCACGTAATGAGTCAAAGGGATTTCATCGATGGGGTTGTGGCTCCGCGCGCCGTTCCACCATCCTGAGCGTAACGCTCTTAAAGCGTTACATCATCGACCGCCTCCCTTGGAGCCCTCTCATGACCGCAGTGTCTTCTGCCCCCACTGAGCAAGCGACAGCCCCCTTAAGCGCCCGCACTCGGTTCGGGCCGAACCACCGATGGGTCATCCTCGGGATCGGCATCGCCTCCCAGGCGGCGTTCGCTGCCGCCTTCCAGGGGCTGCCGACCACCTCCACCGCTATGCGCGGCGCCTACCACCTCTCCAACGCGACCCTCGGCATCGCCTTGGGCGCCGTCTCCCTCGGCATCGCCGTCTCCGAGGTCGTCTGGGGTATCTGGACCGACAAGTTCGGCGAACGGCGCGTCCTGCTCACCGGACTGATCGCCACCGGCCTTCTGCTGGCCGTCATGGCAGCCGCCGTCGTCCCCAACGGTTCCGCGATCCCCGGGATCGGCATGCTCGCGGGCGGCCTGCTACTCGTCGGCCTGCTCGGCGGCAGCGTCAACGGCTCGTCCGGACGCGCCGTCATGGCCTGGTTCCGCGACGGGCAGCGCGGCTTCGCCATGAGTCTGCGCCAGACCGCCGTCCCCGCCGGAGGCGCGATCGGCACCGCCCTGCTGCCCTGGCTCGCCGTCAGCGCGGGCTTCCGTGCCGTCTACGGCATCCTCGCCCTCTTCTGCTTCGCCGCCGCGGCCGTCGCCTGGCGTTGGATGCACGAACCGGAGACCACCGCGGCGGCGACCAAGGTGGCCACACGGCCCACCGGTTCCCCGATGCGCGACCGAAAGATCTGGCGTCTGGCGCTGGCCAGCGGTTTGCTGACCATCCCGCAGTTCGTCATCCTCACCTTCCTCGCCGTCTTCCTCTCCGACGGCAAGCACGCCCCCGAGGCCACCGCCCCGCTGGCCATCGTCATCGTCCAGGTCGGCGGCGCCGCCGCCCGGGTGTGGAGCGGGCGGTGGACCGACCGTCACGGCAATCGCCGTACGTACGTCCGTACCGTCGGGGCCGCAGCCGCGGTGGCGCTGGCGGGGGCAGCCGTGCTCTCCCACACCCCCACCCCGGTGGTCGTGACCGCCCTTGTCATCGGCGGCATCCTCGCCAACGCCTGGCATGGCGTCGCCTACACCGAAATCGCCGAAATGGCCGGCGTCGCCCGGGCCGGCACAGCCCTCGGCCTGGAGAACACCACCGTCTTCGCCGCGGCCTTCATCGCGCCCCTCATGGTCCCCGCCGTCCTGTCCGCCTCCTCCTGGACCGGGGTGTGGCTGGTCACCGCGGTCGCCACGCTCGCCGCCGTTCCACTGGCCCCCGGGCGCAGCAAGTAATCCCATCCGGCTCTCCGACCGACTGGCCGAAGACGACTTCGAAGGAGGTGCACCTTGATGACCACGACACACGGCTTGCGGTTCGATTCCGGCCGTCTGTCCCTGGACCTGCTCTCGACCATCGGCGGCGGGCTGAGCCCCCACCCCGTCGAACGCCTCTACAGCCCGGACGCACTGAGCACCTGGCTGCACGGCGCCGGATTGGTCCCCGCCACAGAAGGCATCGCTCCTGACCGGCAATGGCTGGACGACTTCCGTTCATTGCGCGGCTTGCTGCATCGGATCATCCACTCCGAGCTCCAGGGCAACGGGGCCAATGACCACGATGTCGAGCGGCTCAACCGGATGGCCGGTGTCCGTCGCCCCGTACCGCGGGCAGCCCGGGGCGACGACGGACTCCTGCACCGCTACCTTGTTCGCCCGATCGAGTGCTCCGACCTGATGGCAGCCGTGGCCGAGGACGCGCTTCTTCTACTCACCGGCGATTCCCGTCGGCATATGAGGGAATGCGAGGGCGACACGTGCGACATGGTCTACCTCGACGCCTCCCGCGGCCGCCGCAGGAGGTGGTGTTCAAGCACCGCCTGCGGCAATCGCGAGCGCGTCGCCCGGCACCGCGCCCGGCACCGTGACGACAGCTTCACGGTCGACGCCGGGTGAGCGCCGCGGTGAGTGACATGCCGGTGCATCAGCCAGAGTCGGCGGATTCCAGGGCCCGGTCAGCCGCACCCGGTACAGCTTCGCGGTCAGGTCACCGGCCAGCCGACGCGTCCACAACTGCCCGACCAGGCCAGCGTTGGGCGTAGGGCCGTCCGCGCCGAGCCGGGCGAGGGCCGTGAGCATCCGCTGCCGGTCCGTGAGCCTTCGCTGCCGGGTCCGTGAGCATCCATTGCCGGTCCCCGCCGGACGCGCGTCGCGGGCGGCGGAGCGGGGTCTCACCGTGAGGGTCCGCCGGCCGCCACAGGGATGAGGGCGGTGCGCTCGAAGGGGCCGCCGTGTGAAGCGGCGTACGCGATGGCGTCGTTGACGGCGTCGAGGCCGAACGAGCGGACGTGTTCGGGTGCGAGGTCCAGCGCGCCCGAGGCGAGGAGCCGGATGATGCCGACGTTCGCCGTGCGGGGGTACATCCACTGGCCGCGCACGGTGATCGAGTTGCGCATGATCCATGGGTACGGGAGCGCGAAGTCGTCGCCGCCGAGCATGCCGACACCGCCCATGAGGACGACACGGCCGTACTCGCGTACGGTCATGGCCGCCACTCGCGCCACCGCGCTGGGCGCGCTCGGCGGGAGCAGGTCGATCACCATGTCGATCGGGCCGTCGGCCGCCTCCGACATCGCCGCCCGGTCGACGTCCTCGTCCCCGGTCAGCTGCACCGGGCGCAGCCGCGGACCGAACCGGTCGGCGAGCAGGTCGAGCACCTTCCGGTTGCGGCCCGGCGCGACCACGCGGCCCGCCCCCATGGCGAGGGCGACCGCGACCGCGCTGCTGCCGAGGTTGCCGGTGGCCCCGCTGACCAGCAGCGTCTCGCCCGCTTCGAGCCCGCCTGCCAGCAGCCCGCCGTAGGGGATGGTGTACCCCGTGAGCGCGGCCCAGCGGGCCGGGTCGTCCCCCGCGGCGGCCGGCAACGGGTAGACGTTCTCCGTGGGGACCCGCATGAGTTCGGCGAACGACCCGTCGTGCAGGTGCCGGGCCATCCGCGCGCCGCCCTCGCCGCGCGAGCTCCAGCCCTGAAGCGCGATGTCGGGCGTCAGGGCGTCGTCCCGCGAGCGCACTGTGGAGTCGCACCACACCAGGTCACCGACGCGCAGCCGGGTGGCGTCCGGACCGATGTGGACGATCCGCCCCACGCCGCCTACCCCGGGCACGACGGGAGGGACCAAGGGGTACTTCCGTTCGCCGCCGAAGACCTCGGCCGCGTACGGGGGGACGCAGGCGGCGAGCACTTCGACCACCACTTCGCCGCTCGTAGCCGCCTCGGGGTCGGGCTCCTCCCGCACCGTGAGAGGAGCGCCGAACCCCGTCAGTACTGCTGCTCGCATGCCATGACCTCCATGTTCGTCCGGATCCGTCGGTATCGACACTAGGAGTCCAGCGGGCATGCGGGAAGCGACGATCGAGCATCTGTGGTATGCGTAGGTCGCATGGATATCTCCAGTGCGGGCCTGCGGGTGCTACAGCAGATCGCGGAATCCGGCAGCTTCACCGCGGCAGCCGCCAGGCTCGGCTACACACAGTCGGCGGTCTCACGCCAGGCCGTCTCCCTTGAGCGGAGCGCGCGTGCCACCCTGTTCGACCGCCGCCCCGACGGGGTCCGGCTCACGCCCGCGGGCCTTACCCTGCTGGGCTACGCCCGGACCATCCTGGACTGCCTCGCGGCGGCCGAGTCCGACCTCACCGGCACCGTCCCGCGGACCGAAGTGGTGCGGCTCGGCCTGTTCCTGAGCGCGGGCGCCGTCATCCTGCCGACCATGCTCACCCGCCTCACGGACACCGACCCGCAGATCACGGTCACGACGACCGAGGGCACCACGCCCACCCTGATCCGGTCGCTGCGGGCGGGCTCGATCGACCTCGCCGTACTGTCGTCCCGCCCGCCCCACCGGCCCCTGGACAGCGAGTCGCCGCGCCTGCACGTCGAGACCGCCGTGGACACCGAACTGGTCTTGGCGACCCCTTCGATCGGGAAGTTCGCCGGCCGCAGCACAGTGCATGTCGACGAGCTGGTCGACGCCGCGTGGATCGCCACCCCGTCGTCGGCCTCCGAACCACTGCTCGGCGTCTGGCCCGGCCTGCCCGGACGGCCGCGCGTCGTCCACCGCGCACGCGACTGGCTGACGAAGCTCCGCCTGGTCGCCGACGGCTTCGGGGTGACGACGGTGCCGCGCCAGCTCGCGCCGGTGCTGCCGCCCGGGGTGAGTCTGGTACGCGTCGAGGGCGCGCCTCCCGAGGTCCGCCGTGTTCTGGTGGCGCGCCTCCCCGGCCGTCCCGCCCCAGCGATCACGGCCGTCACCCGAGCGATCATCTCGACCGTCTGACCCAGGCCGGTGCTCGGGCTGTCGCTGGGGCCGCGGTGCTGGGGCCGCGGTGCTGGGGCCGCGGTGCTGGGGCCGCCGCTCGGACGGCTGCTCGGGCCGCTGCTCGGGCCGCCGCTCGGGCTGAACGTAATCCTTGAGTCTGATGCGATGTCGCCCGGCAGTTGGATGTTGCGCTGAGGCGCTGACACTACGTTTTTCGTCGTAGGCAACGCCGCACACCCACAGGAGAAATCTTCAGATGGCATTCACCGGCCCCCGCCGCCGAACCGGCCGACTCGCCCGCCGAGCAGGAGTATTGGCCTCGGCTTCGGCGGCACTGCTGGCCGGGGCGGCCTCAACCGCCCCGACAGCATCGGCGATCTCACACGGCTCCGACGCCCCCGCCCGCGCGGCTCCCTGGATGGCGACGCTGGCGTTCTCCCACGACGATCCGCTGACGCAACGCGGCTACTGCGGGGGAACGCTCATCGCCCCGGACCGCGTACTGACCGCCGGGCACTGCGTGATGGGCAAGTCCCCGGCGGACTTCCAGGTCTATCTCGGCGCCGATCAGCTCTCCAAGCCGCACGGTGAGGCACACAGTGTGCGGGGCTGGTTCCGGCACCCGAAATGGCGCGAGGTCGACACCGACGACGGGTCGTTCGCGGCCAATGACATGGCCGTGGTCGTACTCGATCACCCGGTGACCAATGTGCGCCCCGCGCGGATCGCGAGTCCCGGCGAGGTCGCCGCCAAGGTGGCGCGGGGAGGCACCGGGACGCTCTACGGCCATGGCGCCACGGAGCACACCGACCCGGAAAAGGGCGGCATGGCCGACCGGCTGAAGCAGGGCACGATGAAGATGCTCCCGCCGAAGCGGTGCGCTCAGGACATCCCGCAGGACTCCGTGGGCACGTCCGACTTCTGTACCACCGGAGTCCCGGCCGGTCCCGCCGCGAAGGCGCCGAGCGTCTGCCCCGGCGACTCGGGCGGACCGCTCATGGTGTCCGCGCCGGGCGGCCCCGAGGTCGCCGGTGTGCTCAGCGCACAGAGCGGCGACGGCTGCGACGGCAGCGTGCACCAGGGCCAGTTCATGAACCCCGGCCCCTGGCGGAAGCAGGCCCTGCGCCCGCACCCCGAACTGGCGCCGACCGGCACTCTGCGCGTCCACGGGACCCCGGCCGCCGGCCGACGACTGAACGCCACTGTCGACGCCCTCACCCCGAAGTCCGCCACCGTGCACTACGCCTGGTACCAGGAGAAGGTCGACGACGACGGCTTCAAGTACAACGTCCCCATCGACGGGGCCACCTCCCCGAGCCTCACCGTGTCCAAGGACCTCGCCGGCAAGCGGCTGCTGTGCATCGCGACGATGGCCACCCCGGCGGGCGAGGTGCGGCTCCAGCAGTCCGTAAGTCCTGCGCACGCCTGACAAATCGATTGACATGTAAAGGAGTTGTGCGAAGATCCAGAAGTTATCGCGACATGTCTCATCACATTGAGGCGTGTCGCGTCTCATCTCATGACTTCTGGAGACATACATGTCCAGCTCTTCTCGGCGTACGCGCGGACGCGTCCTTGGCCGCATCGCCACCGCGGCGATAGCCGCCGTACTGGTCGGCACCACCGCCGGCACGGCGATGGCCAAGGACGCGGCGCCGACGCCGCTTGAGGACGCCGTGCGCAAGGCGGCGGAGCACAGATCCACCCCGCACGGAGCCCTCAAGAAGTCGCTGAAGTCCTCTCCCGGCGACGCTCCGTTCTTCCCCGTATCCGCGGTCAACGGCTCCGGCGATCTGTACTTCTACTGGCCGAACGGGCTCGGCGGCCTGGACTCCCGCGAGTACGTCACCAACGGCTGGGGCGCCTTCGACGCGGCATCCACCGTCGACCACGGGAAGACCGGCATCTCCGACGGGCTCTACGCCCGTAAGACCGACGGCACGCTGATCTACTCGGGTGCGGACGGCGCCCGCGAGATCGGCCCCGGCTGGGGCCAGTACGACGTGCTGTTCTCGCCGGGAGACCTCGGCGGCGCGAAGGAGTCGGACCTCCTGGCGCGCGACAAGTCGGGCGTCCTCTGGCTCTACCTCGCCTACCCCGACGGCACCCTGACGGGCCGTCACCGTGTGGGCCCGGGCTGGGGCCAGTACACGGCGATCGCGGGCCAGGGCGACCTCACGGGCGACGGCAAGACCGACATCGTCGCTCGCGACAAGGACGGCGTCCTGTGGCTCTACAAGGGCACCGGCGACTACAACAAGCCGTTCGCCGCGCGCACGAAGATCGGCCCCGGCTGGAACCAGTTCAACGCCCTGTTCTCGACCGGCGACGTGGACATGGACGGCCTCAATGACCTGATCGCCCGCGACAAGGATGGGGCCCTGTGGCTCTACAAGGGCACGGGCAAGGCGTCGGCGCCCTTCCAGTCCCGAGTGAAGATCGGCAACTCCGGCTGGAACCAGTACAAGCTGCTGTTCTGAGCGACTACGACGCTCGATTGCGGCATACGCAACGCCTATTCCGGGTGGCGGAGTTACGAGCTTGAAGGCCCGGTGCGCGGCGTAACCGCCGTTCGCCGACAGGGTGTTGACCGGACGGGCTTCATGAACCGAAAGCCCGCGTCAACCACACTGGCCGCAGCCGCGACCACTCTGCTGGCGGGGGTGGCTCTCGCCGCCCCCGCGTCGGCCGCCCCCGCCGCACCGGCACGGGCGGCCGCGTCGGCGGGCCATCTCCTCGGCTACTACTGGGACGTCACCGGAATCGACTGGACGCCGGATGCCGCCAGGGCCCACGCGGACGACAAGCTCAAGGAGAAGGGCTGCCCCAGCCGAGGCGTGATATCCACCGAGCACCTGTCCGACTCGACCTGGAAGGTGGTCGTCCACCGTAGAGTGATTCGGTTCGATGGGACAAGCCGATTGAGAAGCTACGGACAAACCCCGTGCCCTGATTCCCAGTTGGGCTGATGGCGGCGGCCGGGAATGTGGGTCGAGGCCGGTTCGAGGTACGCCCCGCCGGCGGCACCGCAACGTCGCCTCGCCCCAGTCCGGCGCGGTCACGAGCGGCACGCGAGGGCGCACCTCGTTCCGGAACGAGCGGTGACGAGCGATATGCCGACTGTGCGTCGAGCCGTGCGCGTTGCCCTGAAGAGGTCGTACAAAATCTCGTTCACCGGCATTTATGATCTTGGGCATGGGGCGGATACCGGAAGTGGTGTTACGGGGTCGAGGCGTCGTCTTCCGGCTGGAGCGGTACGCGGTGCGGGTGATACGCGGGCGCACCACCTGGACGGTGCCGCTGGCGGCGATCGACCGCGTCGACTACGCGGGAGGACGCGTCCTTCTGAAACTGTCCCGCGATGCCGGCGAAAGTGACGCTTTCACGCTCACAACTCGCAACGCCACCGCCGCCGGCGCTTTCGTCCGGCAGTTGCGTACGGCCCTGGCGCGCCGGCCCGACTCGGCACAAGGGCCGGCCCACGTGGTGAGGGACGTCTCCGGGCGTCGCCTCCCGCGTCTGCCGCGCCTCTCGGCGGGCGGAAAGATCGCTCTGGGTATCGTGCCGTATCTCGCCTTCTTCTACGTGGCCGGGAACAAGGGTGCAGAAGCGGGCATCGGTGGTCTGGTGGCCTTCATCATGCTCTACGGCCCTGTGGGCTGGCTGATGCTGTACACGGGCTGGACCGAGGTGGTACGCGACGCACTGGTTCTGCGACGGCGGGGCATCACCGTCCCCGGCCGCATCCGGGACTACGACTGGCACCGCATCTCGCACGACAGGGTGGAATGGCGTCCCGTGTACGAGTTCCGGACATTGGAGGGCCGACACCTCGTCGTCACCCAGCCGGTCGGCCGCGAGCACCAGGGCGAAAGAGGACCGGTGGACGTGACCTACGATCCGCTGTCGCCAACCCGCGTCAGGAGCCTTCGCGACAAGCGGCTCGCCATACGCGGCATCGCGCTGACGTTCTTCGGCGTGCTCTCGGTCGTCTTGATGGTCATCCCGTTGTGGCTGTTCATCTCCGCATTGCTTACGGGGTGAACGGCGATACCGGGTGGCGGCTGCCCGACCGTTGCCCCCTGGCCGGTCCATCTTGTTGATGATCAAGCGTCAGCAGAATCTCCACCGGGCGTACGGGACGTACAGGGCCGCGCATGAGCGAAGCACGCTTCGACGGAATCATCCGCCCGGCCGAACTGCGCCGCATCGCGGGTCACAGCATGAGATCTGTGGAAGCCGGCAGGGGTTGCCCTCTTCCCTCGCGATGCGGAGCTGCGGTGTCTCGATCAATCAAAACCGGATCGGCGTCGTCGCCCGTCACCGCGGACGACGTCTACCTTGCCGTGCGGCTCGCCGCGGACATCCTTCGGGATGCGCCCGCGGAGGGGTGGGGCGGCAAGGCCGGTTCGCTGGAGTCGGGCTGCTGGGAGACTGCCGAGCACCTCACCAACGGCCTGCTCTCTACTACGCCGTGCAACTGGGGCCGCAGAGACCGCCGCTGGACACCCATGGGCCTTTCGCGTTGAGCCGGAAGAGGCCGGACGAACCGGGCCGCCGGGCTGCGTCCCCCAGTCTTGAACGTCAAGAGTCTCCGGGGTCCGGCCAAGGCAAAGGGCCGCAAGATCCATCTGCTCGCCGCATGCCATTGGCTGGCACTATTCGATGAGTGGCGCGAATCCACCCGGCCTATATCCGGCTACACCGGAAGATTCGGGCTCCACGGAACAGCGGCAATCGGAATATCAGCTACCCGTTGCCCGCGAGATGTCGGTGCGCAATAGTCGGGCCGGCAGTCAGGAAAGGGCGACTGCACCGGTTTCGGCGAGCAACGGGAGACGTCATGAGATTGAAGAACGTAGTCCGATCGACCGCGGGTCTGACCGTCGCGTTGGGCACAATGCTGGCGCTGGGTACGTCACCGGCCTACGCCGCGGACAAAACCCTGACCCTCAATGGTCGCGGCACCGCACATTTCAAGGACGACGGAGACAGATTCACTGTATGTGACACCAACGCGGACGGCCACGGTGTTCAGATGACCCTGTATCGCGTCTCCGACGGAAAGGCCATGTGGACGATCAACGACGGAGGCGACGGAGGCTGCGACGGAAAGACGTACGGCATCGTGGGCAGCACGCAGTATTACATGCACCTCTGTTGGAGCGTTCCCGGCGCCGCATGCGTCAAGTCTTCCAATTTCAGCGAGAGCTAGTAATCGGCTCGTAGCCGTTCAACGGCTGAACGATTCCCGCCCCCGGTAGCCAACCGGGGGCGGGAATGGCGAAGTACCATTGGAGTACTGAGGCACAACGATCACGCCGGACAAAACGTCCTACGCTCGTCGGCCGCGCAAGATCACCGATGTGTTCGCCGTCATTCAATCAAGGCGTTCGACAGCGACCCCAGTCGATCAGGCTTCCTTATCGTCGAACCTGGTCACTATTCGGCCCAATGTCTCTGGTCCTGGTCGGAGTTCCGTCCGGGTCAAACGAGTCGTGGAAGGTGAAGGCGTACGGCGCGGAGCTGTGGCCGTGGAGGTGTTCCAGCCTGGAAACCCCGTCCTGCCAGGTGGGTATCGCGCCGTCGGAGACCCACCAGAACACGTAACCCGGGTGCTCTGTCCTCTCGAACCAGTCGTAACGCCTGTTCAGCGCCTCACGGTGCAGACCGGTATAGACGGCGTCGAACGCAGAGCGCAGATCGGTCCAGAGTGAGAGAGTCGCGGCCAGCGCGGCGGTTTCCGCCGTACGGCCCTTGCTATACCAGGTCGGTACAGTGAATTCCCCCCATACGCCCCAGTCCAAGTCGAAGAATGTGCCCCCGCCGCCGTCTGCCGATTCAGCATGAGCAACATATCCCGGATGCCGGCTGATCTTCCCGTAGATGGGCTCACCGCTGTCCTGGAACTCGCGCGTGAGAGGTGCGGGATCGGCAGCAGGTGACTTCAGGACTCCGAATGTGTACAGAGCAAGATGGGGCATGCGTCTCTCCCTGGTTGGGGGTGCCTGGTGTGGACCCGGTTCGGTGGCTTACGCACGGGGGCGGGGATTCACGGGGGTGACCAACTCCTCCCGTCACGGGTGGCTCAGCCCGAAGAATCCCCCTGCGCGACCGTGGGCAACCGCCGAAGACCAGGTGAAGGTAGCCGCCTCTGCGGGCTATGTCGAAGTTGCGTTTTCCCTGTCAAAGTGGCTTCGCGTACAGGCCCTTTCAGGGGCCGGGGCGAGGGTGAACTGCCGTAGCTGTCCCAAGAGTTCCTCGACAAGGGGTGACCCAAGAGGCGTCGGGTGGGTCGAAGCACCCCGCCCGGGATACCTCGACCCACCCGTTCTTACGCCGCCTCAGCCCGCTCGAACGCCGGGGAGGCCGGCGGCGCGAACCACACGATGCGTGCCGTCACCCCGGGTTCTCGGCCGAACCAGTAGATCGCCCGCTCGGGCGAGTTGAGCCTGTACTGCGTACGACCCTCGGCGCTGACGACGTGAGCGCTCCCGTCCTCGTGGGCCAGCCCCCAGGCCACGACTCCCCCGTCCGGGTCCTCTGTGTCCGTGTCCCACTCCTGGACGACGGCGAAGATGCGCGGTGCATCAACTAGTGCGAGTTCGCACAGTTCCTGATCGAGTGTCAGGGGGATGGACGCAGGCTGCTGCGAGGGTGTTTTGGCCATGGAAGTCTCCCGTCAGGAGGGGGATTTGGACCAGGCGGAGCTGTGCACGCACGGCACGGCGGCGCCAGCCGAAGTGGCTCGGGTCACACCGTAGCGTGAAAGTTGAGATGGATATCGAGTTTCCGCGCAATGAGTCCCAATACCCTCCATTAGGGTGACGCCAACACATCTCGCCCGAGGCAGAGAGGGACCGCCATGGCCCCGACCAACCGTCCACCGACCGTGCGACAGCGACGTTTGGGCGCGGAGTTGCGCAGACTCCGCGCGCGCGTGGACCTGTCAGCCACCCAGGCGGGCACACTCGCCGGTGCCAATCAGTCGCGGATCAGCACCATGGAATCCGGCCGCTATGCGGTGAGCGCAAACCGGGTCCGGGAACTCGCCGCTCTATACAACTGCGCGGACGACGAATACGTGGCGGCACTGGCGGAGCTGACCGGCCGCCAGTACAGGGGCTGGTGGGAGCAAGAGCGGGAGGTCCTCCCGGCCGGGCTTCTCGACCTGGCCGAACTCGAACACCACGCCACGTATGTGCGCGTCGCCACCATGATTCACATGCCCGGCCTGCTCCAGACCCGGGACCACGCACGCGTGCTCATGGACTCGACGGTCCCGCAGCTCCCGCCGCACTCGGTGGAACACCGAGTCTCGTTCCGGATCAGGCGACAGGGAATCCTCGACGGGGACAATCCGACCCCGTTGACGGCGATCGTCCATGAGGCGGCTCTGCACATGGGATTCGGCGGTCCAGATGTAGCTCGGGCGCAACTTCAGAACCTCGTCGACATGGGCGAGCGCGAGAACGTCACCGTCGTGGTGATCCCATTCGGCATCGGCACTCTCCACGGTTCTGGCCAGCCCATTGTCTACTTCGGCGGCTCAGTACCCCAGCTCGATACGGTCCATCTCGACACCGACCACGGCAACGAACTACTCGACGCGGAAGCCCACCTCGTGAAATACCGGAGCGTGCTGGACCGCCTCGAAAGCTACGCGCTCAAGCCAGAGGCGTCCCGCGATCTGATCCACAGCATCGCCCAGAGCCTCTGAAGGGAATCAATAGTGCCCGCCCACGTCTGGCAGAAGTCCTCCTACAGTCAGGAGGGGGCCAACTGCCTCTACGTCGCCAAGACCCCCGGCGACTGGCAAACGTCCTCACACAGCGGTCAGGGCGCCAACTGCCTGAACGTCACCGCGGAAGCCCCTCACGTCATCAAACTCCGCGAAAGCGACGCCCCCAACGTCATCCTCACCACCACCCCCGCCAGCCTCCACGCCTTCATACAAGCCGCCAAGACAGGCCGGTTCGAAGGTCTCTGACCGGGGACTCGCAGCGCATGGCTATCCACACTTGGCAGAAGTCCTCCCACAGCCACGAAGGGTCCAACTGCCTCTACGTCGCCAAAGCTCCCCTCGACTGGCAGAAGTCCTCCCACAGCCACGAAGCGGCCAACTGCCTGAACGTAGCCGCCGAACCCCCCAACGTCATCAAGCTCCGCGAAAGCGACGCCCCCGACGCTATCCTCACCACCACCCCCGCCAGCCTCCGCACCTTCATCCAAGCCGCCAAAACAGGTCAGTTCGACAGCGACCGCTGACCGACCTCTGGAACGCGGCAGGGCCGCACCCCCCTTCCGGGGAGTGCGGCCCGCCGTGCGTAGTACGAGGCGTACGACCGTACAGCGACGCTTACTCGCTGATGAGCGACCGCAGCACGTACTGGAGGATGCCGCCGTTGCGGTAGTAGTCCGCTTCTCCGGGGGTGTCGATACGAACCTTGGCATCGAACTCGACGCCGGAGTCGGTGGTGACCTTGACGGTCTCCGGGATGCCGCCGTCGTTGAGGGCGGTGACGCCGGTGATGTCGAAGGTCTCCTCACCGGTCAGGCCCAGGGACAGCGCCGAGGCGCCCTCCGGGTACTGGAGCGGCAGGACGCCCATGCCGATGAGGTTCGAGCGGTGGATGCGCTCGTACGACTCGGCGACGACGGCCCGTACGCCGAGCAGCGCGGTGCCCTTGGCGGCCCAGTCGCGGGACGAGCCCGAGCCGTACTCCTTGCCGGCCAGGATGACCAGCGGGGTGCCCTGCGCCTGGTAGTTCTGCGAGGCGTCGTAGATGTACGAGACCGGGGCCTCGGCGGCGTTCTCGGCCTGGGTGAAGTCGCGGGTGAAGCCGCCCTCCGTGCCGGGCGCGATCTGGTTGCGCAGCCGGATGTTGGCGAACGTGCCGCGGATCATGACCTCGTGGTTGCCGCGGCGCGAGCCGTAGCTGTTGAAGTCGCGACGCTCGACGCCGTGCTCGGTGAGGTACTTGCCGGCCGGGGTGTCGGCCTTGATGGCGCCGGCCGGGGAGATGTGGTCGGTGGTGACCGAGTCGCCCAGCTTGGCGAGCACGCGGGCGCCCGAGACGTCGGAGACCGGGGTGGTCTCCATCGTCATGCCCTCGAAGTACGGGGGCTTACGGACGTAGGTGGACTCGCTGTCCCACTCGAAGGTGTTGCCGGTCGGGATCGGCAGCGCCTGCCACTGCGCGTCGCCCGCGAAGACGTCGGCGTAGTCCTTGGTGAACATCTCCTGGCCGATGGCGGAGGCGACGACCGTCTCGACCTCGGACTCGGAGGGCCAGATGTCCTTGAGGTAGACCGGGTTGCCCTCGGTGTCGATGCCCAGCGCCTCGGTGGTGATGTCCACCTTCATGGAGCCGGCGATGGCGTACGCGACGACGAGCGGCGGGGACGCCAGGTAGTTCATCTTGACGTCGGGGTTGATCCGGCCCTCGAAGTTGCGGTTGCCGGAGAGCACCGAGACGACGGCGAGGTCGTTCTCGTTGACGGCCTTGGAGACCTCGTCGGGCAGCGGGCCGGAGTTGCCGATGCAGGTGGTGCAGCCGTAGCCGACGAGGTTGAAGCCCAACTTGTCGAGGTACGGGGTGAGGCCGGCGCGGTCGTAGTAGTCCATGACGACCTTGGACCCGGGGGCCAGGGTGGTCTTGACCCACGGCTTGCTGGTGAGGCCCTTCTCCACCGCCTTCTTGGCCAGCAGCGCGGCGCCGACCATGACGTACGGGTTGGAGGTGTTGGTGCAGGAGGTGATCGCGGCGACGGCGACGGCGCCGTGGTCGATCTCGTACGTCTTGCCGTCGGGGCCGGTCACGGTGGTCGGCTTGGTCGGCACACCGTTGTGGACGGCGGGGGCGTCGGAGGCCGGGAAGGACTCCTTGCCCGCCTCCTCGTCGTCCGCGACGTAGTTGCGGACGTCGGTGGCGAACTGCTCCTTGGCGTTGGCCAGGATGATGCGGTCCTGCGGGCGCTTGGGGCCGGCGATGGACGGCACGACGGTGGCGAGGTCGAGCTCCAGGTACTCGGAGAACTCCAGCTCGCGGCTGGGGTCGTGCCAGAGGCCCTGCTCCTTGGCATACGCCTCGACCAGCGCGAGCTGCTGCTCGTCGCGGCCGGTGAGCTTCAGGTACTTGATGGTCTCGCCGTCGATCGGGAACATCGCGGCGGTGGAGCCGAACTCCGGCGACATGTTGCCGATGGTGGCGCGGTTGGCCAGCGGCACGGCGCCGACGCCCTCGCCGTAGAACTCGACGAACTTGCCGACGACGCCGTGCTTGCGCAGCATCTCGGTGATCGTGAGGACCAGGTCGGTGGCGGTGGTGCCGGTGGGCAGCTCACCGGTCAGCTTGAAGCCGACGACGCGCGGGATGAGCATGGAGACCGGCTGGCCGAGCATCGCGGCCTCGGCCTCGATGCCGCCGACGCCCCAGCCGAGCACGCCGAGGCCGTTGACCATGGTGGTGTGCGAGTCGGTGCCGACGAGGGTGTCGGGGTACGCCTGGCCGCCGCGCACCATGACCGTACGGGCCAGGTGCTCGATGTTGACCTGGTGGACGATGCCGGTGCCGGGCGGGACGACCTTGAACTCGTCGAACGCGGTCTGGCCCCAGCGCAGGAACTGGTAGCGCTCCTTGTTGCGGCCGTACTCCAGCTCGACGTTCTGGCCGAAGGCTTCCTTGGTGCCGAACTTGTCGGCGATAACCGAGTGGTCGATGACCAGCTCGGCCGGCGCGAGCGGGTTGATCTTCGCCGGGTCGCCGCCCAGCTCCTTGACGGCCTCGCGCATGGTGGCGAGGTCGACGACGCAGGGCACGCCGGTGAAGTCCTGCATGATCACGCGGGCCGGCGTGAACTGGATCTCCTGGCTGGGCTGGGCGTTCGGGTTCCAGCTGCCCAGCGCCCGGATGTGGTCGGCGGTGATGTTCGCGCCGTCCTCGGTGCGGAGCAGGTTCTCCAGCAGCACCTTCAGGCTGTAGGGAAGGCGCGCGGCGCCCTCGACCTTGTCCAGCTTGAAGATCTCGTACGACTCGTCGCCCACGCGCAGCGTGGTGCGGGCGTCGAAGCTGTTCGCCGACACGACAGTCTCCTTCATGCATGAATTCGCGCGTACTACCGCGATCCTGCCGTCACAGGATCTTGCCGATCCGCTAAGGTCAACCTAAGTTAGGTACGCCTTACTAGCGCGGCAGCGGTACGCCTCTCGGCAGATATCTCGATGTCGAGATAACTCTAGTACATCACTCCCGCACGGTCATGCGCCGCCCGGCTACAGTCCGCTCACATCCAATCGAGGCGTTCACTCAGCGAACCCGGTCGTTCCGCCTTCTGTCCCAGTGAACCCGGTTGTGTGGGTGATCGCACTGGGGGGTGCCGGGTGGCCGTACCGGCTGGGGTGGATCTTGCAGGGCCGTACGTTTGAGCTCTCACATGTGGACGCCGTACACGAGCGTCGTCGGCGTCCGTCGCTGGACTGTGTGACGGGATGGTCTGAGGGCGTCGCTCCGGTGCGGCCATTTCGGTGGTCACGCGGTGAGCGTCACTTCGCGGGCCGGCACTGGGCGGCCACGACGTCTCCGTGTCCCTCCTCCTCTATCAACATCTGTTTTCGCACTCTCACACGACCGTAGAGTGGCGCCATGAGTAGCCACTCCGAAGCGCCTGTCACGCCCATCGAGGCCTTTGAACCCCCTTACTACGTAGCCGTCTTCACCGCGGTGCGAGCCCAGGACCAGAGCGGCTACAGCGAAACCAACGCACGCATGGAAGACCTGGTGAAGGACGTCCCTGGGTACCTGGGGATGGACTACGCGCAGACTCCTGGCGGGCTGGGCATCACCGTCGGGTACTTCCGCGACGCCGACGCCCTCACGGAGTGGCGGAGCAACGCCGAGCACCGCGCGGCACAGAAACGCGGGCGAACCGAGTGGTACCAGAGCTACACGCTGCATGTGGCGAAAGTGGAGCGGAGCCACGGGTACACGCGAGCGTAGGACTCGCGGAGCCCGACGGCAGGCCGATCAGCCGAAGTCATCTCAGCGACCGTCCCACCACAAGCTCGCATCGAGCAGGTCGGTGTGCCCCTCGCGACCCCGATCCAGCGGGAACCACAGGGGATGACGGGCATCGCGAGCAGGGAATGCCCGGGAGCCGGAGCCGCCCGCCCCTCCTGGGCCGGGAGCCCCCTCACCTTGGCAAATCGGACAACACGTCGCGGTGGAAGTTCTGCCATGACCTGTTCGCGGTCGGCCCCTGGCACCGGGAACCGGTGAGGCTACTCACGATGCCCCACCATGATCGCTTGCCATCCAGCCCAGTCGACGCAGGCCAGCGCGATGGGCGTCTATTCCCTCGCGCCGCCCCGACCGGTCGGTACCGGCGAGGGCCGGTACCGGCGCGGTCGGGGCGGTTGTGCGTCCGCTGACCACCGCCGTCGAGGAGGTCCGGGCCCGTCCTCGATGAGCGGCTTCCTGACCGGCGGCTACCGGCCTGGCCTCACTTCAGGTGCCGGCCGAAGAACCGGTTCCCGTCCTCCGCCTCGAACCACGGGGTGCCGGTGTGCCCGCCCAGATTGGCGTGCAGCGTCTTCTCCTTGGTGCCGAAGGCGTCGAACAGGTCCAGGGCCCGCTGCCGGGGGTTCCCCTCGTCGTCCCACTGCAACAGGAACAGCAGCGGAATGGTGACCTGCCGGGCCTCCTCGCGTTGGGCGCGGGGCACGTACCCCCCGGCGAAGAAGCCGGCGGCCGCGATGCGCGGCTCGGCCACCACCAGCCGGATGCCGACGGCGGTCCACCCCGAGTACCCGACCGGGCCGCCGATCTCGGGCAGCGCGAGGAGGGCGTCCAGGGTGGTCCGCCACTCCGGGACCGCCTTCTCGACCAGCGGGCCGATGAAGGACTCGAAGATCTCATCGACCGGCTCGCCGGCCCGCATCGCCCGGCGGAGGTCGGCGCGGGCCTGCTCGTCGGCGGCGGAACGGGGCCGGTCACCGCACCCGGGGGCGTCGATGGTGGCCACCGCGTAGCCGGACGCCGCGGATTGCCGGGCCCGGGCCACCAGCCGGGGCTCCCCCTTGGGCAGGCCGTTGTTGTGGGCCATCAGGATCAGCGGGGCGGGTTCGGATCCAGGCGTCCACAGGGTGCCGGGGGTCTCGCCGAGGGTGAATTCGCGTTCGAGGACGCCGTCGTCCAGGCGCCGTTCGGAAGTGAAGTGCATGGTCGTGCCTTTCGGGAGTCCGCTTGAACGGCGCTCCCGGACGACCTATCGCCCGACCGTGACCCCAGAGGGAAGCACCCATGTCGATACTGCGTTCACGGGTACCACCTCCTCGTTCTCTCGCACGGCCTCCGGAAAAGTAGCAGCGGCCGTCGTTGTCCGCCAACGGGTTTTCGCGGAGGCTCCGCTCCCGGGCTGCCGGACTGCCGGGCTGCCGGGCTGCCGGAAGCCTCAGTCGTTCCCGTTCCCCATGCATGGATGCCGGTGGGTGTCCCAAGTGATCGCGTTCGGTCCGAGGCGGCGTCGATAGAGTGTCGCCGTGCCGAATTCGCCGATGCCGCTCCACCTCGAAACCGCCCGGCTGACGCTGCGCCCGTGGACCGACGCCGATGCCGACAGCCATCGCGCGCTCGCCGCCGAACGGGGCGATGGAATGTTGTCCATCGAGGACAACCGGCGGGTGATCGAGGCTCAGGTCGCCGCGCCGGCGCTGACGGGGCTTGCCCTGCTGGTCATCAACCGCCGCGATGCGGGTGATTTCATCGGGTATTGCGGGCTCACCGTGGGGCGGGCTTCCGTCGACGAGCCTGAGATCGCGTACGAGTTGTTCCAGCACGCGCACGGCCAGGGCTATGCGACTGAGGCGGCCTCCGCGGTGCTCGACGCCGCGATCACGACCGGACGGAAGCGGCTCTGGGCGACCGTACGCCCCTGGAACGCGCCGTCGTTTCGCGTCCTCGAAAAGCTCGGGTTCGAGCGCGACCATGTCTCGGCTGATGACCGTGGCGAACTCGTGTGGCTCACTCGCTCCCTGCCGTAAGAGGCAGACTTCGTCCACTTGAAGGCGACTGGGCGCGCGTTGAAGGCGACTGGGCGCGCGCGAGTCCGGCGGACCGGATCGCCTGGGACGAGAGTGGAGGCCGGCGGAGTCCTGGGCTACGGAGCGGCGTGGTTGTCCCGTGTGCGGGAAAGTGGTGCGCCGCCCGTTGGCGGAGGCGGAGGGCGTCACGTTCGACGGCGCGCGGAAACCGGTCGTCACGCGGTGGAGCGCGCGATGCGGAACCCTACGTCGTCGACCTGGAATGTCGGGTGGCTGCGGCGCCGCGCAGAGGCCCGGCAGCTCCAGTGCTCATCGAACCAGCCACCGCCGCGGAGCACCCGGTAGGGGCCGTAGACCTCGGCATCGTAGACGTCCCAGCACCAGTCCCAGACGTTGCCGAGCATGTCGTAAAGACCCCACGGGTTGGGTTCTTTGCCGCCCACGGCGTGGATGCGCTCATGCGAATTGCCGCGGAACCAGGCGATCTCGTTGAGCGGCGCGTACTGCGGGCCGGTCGTCCCGGCTCGGCAGGCGTGCTCCCACTCGGCTTCGGTCGGCAGCCGGTACCCGTCGGCGGACGCGTCCCACTCGATGTCTTCGCTGGCGGCAGGGAGGTGGTAGGCGGGCGTGAACCCCTCGCGCAGAGACAGGGCGTTGCAGAACCGTGCCGCGTCCCACCAAGAAACGCACTCGACGGGCAACTGGTCCCCGTGGGCGGCGCTCGGCCGCCGGCCGGTGATTTGTGCGTACAACGCCTGGGTGACCGGGAAAGCCGCGAGCTGGTAGGGGGCAAGCTCGACCGACCAGCTGCGCTGCGTGCGCCGGTCCGACAGCGTTACCTGCCCCGGCGGGATGGCGACCATCTGGTCTCCCACGATCACGTCCATGATCAAGAGATCCTACCGAGATGCGCCGGTCCGCCACGGCGGGGGCCGACCGTATCAAGCGAGGCAGCCACCGATATCCGAGCGCCCGGGACCAGGCCCGCTGGGCTTCTCGGCGACCAGGTGTCTCAGGCAGTCCGGTCACCGCAGGTCACGGCTCTGCCAGCCCACGGTCCAGATCATCTGAGACGCGACAGGGCTTCAGGTGTTCTGGGCGTCCTCCTGGGCCTTGGGGCTGGGCGTGAGCGTGTCCGCGGCTTCGCCGTCCTTCTCGGCGTCGCGCTGGTTGCCCGGGGGGCGGGTCTCCGCGTCCTCGACCTCGTGGACGACCTCTTCGGTCGCGCTCTCCGCGTGCTCGCGCGGCTTGTGCCCGTGCCGGTGTTCGTTCCTGTGACTCATGGGAGTCCTCCAGAGGGAATCCGGCGGCGCCGTCCGGGCAGACCCGAACGGCGCCGCACCACACATGTTGCTCAAGAAACGCTCTCCTGCGCGCCACCCGAGTGCCCCGCGACAGCGTTCACGAACCAGGCGGATCACCGGCGCATATGGGCGTAGGCCGCGATCACTAGGTGTACCGACCCGTGAGGTTGGGGACGCGGCTGGCGGGTGGTTGGCCCTTGAGCGCGGTGTGTCCGCGGTGGTGATTGTAGGTGTGTAGCCACTGCGGGTATGCGGCGCGTCGCTCGGCCTCGGTCCGGTAGGGCTTCGCGTAGGCCCATTCGTCGAGAAGTGTGCGGTTGAAACGCTCTACCTTCCCGTTCGTCTGGGGCCGGTAGGGACGGGTCCGCTTGTGTGAAATGCCTTGCGCGGCCAGAGAGTTGCGCCACGGGTGTGACCGGTAGCAGGAGCCGTTGTCGGTCAGGACACGTTGAACGGTGATCCCGGCGGCGGCGAAGAAGGCGTGGGCCCGCTGCCAGAATCCG
>NZ_JBWKFF010000017.1:0-30882 GCF_056434425.1 Streptomyces sp. NPDC044033
AAGGACCTCGACAATCCTCATTCTTGCTGGTCAGAGGCACTTTTCGCTTACCTGACCACCCGTCGGACAACTCGCTTCATGAAAGCGCGAGGCTAAAGGATGGGGAAGCGGTTCATGGAAAGGTTCGAGACGGAGAGTCTGGCGCTCATGCCTGGCCAGAAGGTTCCGGCCACGGTCCTCAGCCATCACCCATGGGGTGTGGTCGTTGAGATCGTCGGTTACGAGAACGCCGGCCTGTCGGCCTCTATCGACATGATCCAGCAGTTCTCCCGGACCACGAGCAGCCATGACGAACTACTCGCGCTCCTTCCACCCATCGGTTCGCAGGTCGATGCAGTGATCGAGCAAATCCACCGCTGGCAGCCACCGGTGTCAGTGCGGCTCAGCATCCGACCTGCCGACCTTGAGTCGCTGACCTGGAGCTGCGACTTCTGTGGTGAACGGACCACGTTGAGCCCAGGTGGAGACGCCCTCGTCCTGGACTCGCGGAGCAACGATGGTCCAGGAAGCCACACCCTCATCTCCCACCGGCACTGCCTGGCCGAGCGAATCCGCCCAGACAACAACGGAGAGCGGGCGCGAACATTGAAGATCGGGAAGATGCACTGAGGGTCGTCAGGCCCATGCCTACCGGCATGGCTGAACTCGACAGCTCATTCGGCGGGAACCAGCCGATAGTTCAGAGAAGGCACCATCCACCAGGGGTTGTTCTACCTGGCGCGGCTGGTGGATCACCGCGGGGAGTTCGAGCACCTGGTCCGGGACCGGCTGGGGGCGCGGCGGCGGTCCAGGTCCGGTGGAGCGGGCCGCGCCTGGTCTGTATCGCCGGCGACTTCACGCGCTATGACGTGCACGCCGTGCGCGAGCACCGGCGCAGCATCGACCTGGTGTGCTACCGCCTCTTCGGCGACGACCCGCTCGGGCTGGGGACCGTGGCGTCCGTCAGCGGCGCGGCACCGGGGGCCCGGCGGGCGCGTCGGCCGACGGCCGGCGTCCGGGGCGGGGCGTTGGCTGGGCTGGCGGACGTGGTCGATGAGGTGTTGCTCGGTCTCGGCGACGGGGTGAACCGCGTCCAGCACAAGCAGTACCGGGCGTATCAGCGGCTGCGGAACTTCGCCTGCGTGTGCCCGCCGCAGCGCAGCAAGCTCCTCGTCTACCGGAAGGCCGACCCGAAGCGCGTCGACCTGGTTCCCGGGTTCACCCGGGATGTGACGGGGCTCGGCCACCACGGAACAGGCGACCTGGAGGTGCAGTTGCGCACCCCGAGGGACGTGGAGCGTGCCCAGGAGTTGTTCCGCGCGAGTTACGCGGCCGCGTGAAGGCTCGACCGCGCCTTCGCCATGGGCGTTGCACGGGCGCTCTGGGGTTGTCTGGTGGTGCCTTGCGACGTACGGGCGGTTCGTGGCGCTGGACCGTCCATGGGGCGCGGGATCGCCGGTGTGGCCAACCGGTGATCCCGCGCTGCGCTGCTCCGCTTCGGCCGGTGATCAGCGGGTGCGGCGGGCTGCGGGGACGGTCTTGGCCATGGGGGTGGCGCCGGTCGCGGTGAGGACCCACATGCGGTCCGAGACGGGCGTCTCGTAGGCGGCCACGATCCAGGCGGTCTCGTGGGCGGGGGCTTCGTGGTCGTGCCCAGCGCAGAGAATCTCGGCTAAAGCCCCGGCTGCCGGAACGCCGGCCGCTCGATGGGTGACAGGCAGCCCCTGAGGGTTCGTCGGGCTTGTCGTCCCGGTCATGCCCGGGCGTCCTGTCCTGTGGTGCCCGCGTCCTGGCCCACGGAGGCCGGCCTCTGACGTCGCAGTGCCTCGGCCAGCGCCTGGTGTCCGGACTGCTCGGCGTGCACGACTCTGTCGCCGGGCAGGGCGCGCTGCCACCACTCGCCGGCTGCGGTGTCGGCCGAGGCACGCAGTTCGACCAACGCGGCGCCGAGGCGACGTCGGGAGGCGTTCAGCGCGCTGGGCACGGGATCCGGCTCGGCGAGGAGAGCCGCCGCGTGTTCCTGGGCGTGCTCGACGGCGGTGAGCGCGTGCTTGAGGCGGTCGCCTGCGCGCCGGTTGGTGACTGCCAGGGCTGCGGCGAAGCCGACGAGCGTGCCGACGAGAGTGTCCGTGATCCGTCCGGTGATCAGTTGGACGGAGTCCTGGGTCCGGGCGAACTCGGTGATGAGCAGGGCCATCGGGGTGACGCAGACGGTATGGAGCCAGTAGTTGGGGCCGATCAGTGCTGCGGCGGCGAAGCAAAAGGCGAGGAAGCACAGCACGAGGGCCGCCGGATGCAGGTGGGCGAGCGGAACGGTCGCGGCGAAGGCGAGGACGCCGATGAGGTTGCCGACGACCCGCTCGACTGCTCGTCGCCGGGTGAGCGTGAGGTTGGCCTGGTACAGGGAGGCGGCGGTGACGAGGGCCCAGTACGGGCGCCCGATCCCGAGGGAGGCGTATCCGGCGAGCGCGCAGCCGATCCCGGTGCGCACCGCGATGGGGGCGAGGAGATGGTGCCGGCTCCACCACGCCGCCCGGGGCGACGCGGTCGTCTCGGCGCGGACGTCGAGGAGTTCCTCGCCGTCCGGCACCGGGTGGCCGGTGTACGGGACCGGGCCCGAGCCGCGCAGGTTGCGCGCCCACGCCTGCAGACGCTCCGGGTCGGCGTCCCCAGGGGCGGTGACGGCGACTTCGGCGCAGGCGACGAGCCGTGTGAGGGAGCGGCGTGTGAGGTCGCTTCGGGCGCCGGCGGCCGTCGTGCACTGCCAGGCGGCCTGCACAGCCGCGCCAGCGGCAGCGCGGGCCTTGACCTGGACCTCGGCCATGCCGCTCACGGCGACGTACGCGGCGACCGTGTCGAGGGCGTGGGCGGTGGCGCGACGCTCGGGTCCGTGAGGGCGCAGCAGGCCGGGCGCCATGCAGACCAGCCAGGCCCAGACACCCCCCAGCAGGGCCAGCCCGACATGGCCGGGGACCTGAGCGGGAGTCTGCGGCAAGAACAGAGCGGTCGAGCTGATGAAAGTCAGGACCACACTCGCGGGCGGGCCGATGCGGGTGGCGTCGCAGACGGCCTTCTGTAGGGCGGCCATGAGAGCGCCGACACCGACCAGGACAGCTGCGTTGGTGGTGAGCGCCGCCGTGAGCAGCACGACGGCGAGGCCACCGACCATGCCGAGCACCACCCAAGCCAGGGCCTGGCACCGGGCAGCGTACGGGCGGTCGTGACAGTACAGCGCGGACATGGCTCCGGCTATCGGGTACATCGCCAGGTCGAGCCTGCCCAGCACGAGCATGGACAGTGCGGGCAGGGCGGTAGCGGCGACCACGCTCAGCGCGGGCTTGAACCAGATGTCGGAAGGCCGGGCGCATCGCAGCATCCCGGCGTGGGCCATGCGGCGCAGGGCAGCACGCGTACTCATCGATTCTCTCCGTGAGACGCGCCGTCACCCCTAGCGGGGGCGATCGGCGCTTGGGGGTGTCGTGCCGCGCGGTGAACGCGAGCCGCTAAGGGGGGCGAACGCAGCCGGCTGTGAGCCTTCGCGCCGGCGCCAAGCCACCAAGGCCGGAACCATTCTCGGACGCCGGCGCACGCGCACGACCCGGCGGGTGAGGGCGTCCGCGGCAGAGAGGCGTCCCTCGACCGGCGGGTCGGTCGTCGAGCAGAGCGTTATCGCCCGGCGGCGGCCAGAGCGCGCTCCGCGATCCGGTTGGCGGTTGCCAGGGTGGTCGTCGCCTCTTCGGTACTCCGCCGCAGGATCTCGGCGGTCGTCGACTGGATCGACCTCAGCCGGTCCCGGGACTGCTCGGGGCTCAGGTGGTGCAGTTCGATCCCAGTCCCGTACATCACTCCGCCGGCGTTGGCCACGAAGTCGGGGGCCCAAGCGATTCCTGCCTTGGCGAGATCGGCGGCCGATTCGTCGGTGGCCAACTGGTTGTTGGCCGAGCCGACCACGGCGCGGCAGCGCAGCGCAGCCGCCAGCTCACTGGTGAACACTCCGCCCAGTGCGCATGGCGCCAGGATCTCCGTCTCCAGCGTGTAGGCGCCGTCGAGATCCACCCACCGCGCTCCAGCCCTCTCCGCGGCTGCGCGACGGGTGATGTCGATGTCGGTTGCCCTGACCTGGGCCCCTGTAGCCACCAGGCGTCGGGTGAGTTCCTCGCCCACGGCTCCGAAGCCGACGACCACGACGTCCCGACCGTGCAGATCGGCGGCACCCCACAGATGCTCGGCAGTAGCCAGCATCGCGTGCTCCACGCCCGCAGCCGTGCCGAACGTCGTCGCACCCAGTCCCTTCTCGGTGGTCGAGTAGCCGCCGACGTACGGCGTGCGACGACGGATGCGGACCATGTCGGCGGTGCTGCTGCCCACGTCCGGCGCCACGTGGTACGCGCCGTCGAGTTCGTGTACCACTTCGGCCAGGTCCATCAGGAGCCCGTCGCGCAGCGCCTCGTCCAGTTGCTGCGGGCCGCCGGGCAGCAGCGGTACGACAGCCTTGCCGCCGCCCGTGCCGTTGCCGACGGCGGCGGCCTTGTACGTCATGCCCCGGCTCAGCCGAAGGCAGTCGACGAACGCCTCGGCCGGGGACGCGTAGCGGGTTATGCGGACGCCGCCCACCGCGGGCCCGAGGCGGGTCGAGTGGACGGCGATCATCACAGGGAGGCCGGTCCGGCGGCCTGACCGGACCAGCACCTGCTCGTGATCGAGAGTTGCTTCCAGGGCTGCAGCTGACACGGAGAACCTCCATAGGCGGGCGAGATGGCTGACTTAACCTAGCTTAAGTCAGAGTCCTCGTAGAGTGGAGTGGTGACGTCATCCCTGACCGGCCTGCTGGCCGACCGCGACAGCTGGCGGTCCGAACGCTGTTCCGCTGCCCGTGCCCTGGAGGTGCTCGGCACCCCGGCGAACCTGCTGGTGCTGCGCGAGGCGTTCTACGGCACGACGTACTTCCAGGACTTCGTGCGGGAAACCCCGCTCAGCGAGCCCGCGATGTCCAAGCGGCTCAAAGAACTCGTGGACATCGGGCTCCTGACCCGGGTGCCTTACCAGGAAGCCGGGCAGCGCACACGGCACCGCTACGAACTCACCCCGCCCGGCGAAGAGCTCATGGTCGCCTTCTTCGCCCTCATGGAGTGGGGCGACCGGCATGCCGCCCCTGACGGAGGTCCGGTGCGTCTGCGGCACCGGGATTGCGGGGCACCGGTCCACCCGCGGCTTTCCTGCACCGAGGGCCACATCCTGCCGCCGGGCGAGGTCGAAGTGGTCGCGGCACCTATCCTGCTGAGCACCGTGGCGGCAGACGACTGACCGATGCCACGAGCACCCTGCCTGCCGTAAGGGGCGTCACGTCTAGCGGCTCAGTTCGAGCGCGATGACGGAAGCGTTCAGTCCGTCGACTGTCTCGACGTCGTGCCCGGTCAGCTCCTTCCACCGATCGAGGCGGTATCGGGCACTGTTCGGATGGATGTGCAGCCGACGGGCGCAGGCGCTCACGGAGTACCGGCACTCCGAGTACGCACGTACCGTCTCGGCCAGCTGTGGGTGCCGCCGTGCCACCACCATGGCCGGTCGGAGGACAGCCTCGAACCGGTGCCTGATGGCGTTGAGGCTGGACATCAGCCAGTCACGTTCGAACTCGACGACCCGATGCTCGTCGGTCGTGCGCGCGACGGCCTCCTCGGCGTCCTGGAGAGCGACCGCGGCGCCAGCGAGTCCGGTACGCGGGAGCCGACACCGATCCTCGCCGCAGAGTTGATCGCCTCGGCCGCTGTGTACATCTGCGACACGTCGAGGCCCTGGGTGACGAGGATGCCGTACTCCTCGTGGTGCATGCAGGCGACTCGGTCGCTTGTCTTATTGAGGAGTTCCACCAGACTGCGCGCGCTCGGCATGAAGCGCAAGCTGACGCTCGGTCCGTGGTTCCGCCCGGCGTTCGTGGCTCTGCGCACGCTGAAGGTGCTGCGTGGGACGCCGTTCGACCCCTTCGGCCTCGCCCGGGTGCGGTGTACCGAGCGAGCGCTGATCCGTGAATACCGGACCATGATCGAGGGACTGCTTGACACCTTGAGTGAGGATTCGTACGCGCGCTGTGTCGAGCTTGTGTCGCTGCCGGACATGATTCGTGGCTATGAGGACATCAAGTTGGCAGCGGTGGACGCGTTCCGCGGCAGGGTGCGGGAGCTCGGCGTGAAGCCTCAAGGCGGTGATGCACATGCGATGACCAGGACCCTCTGGCCTTCTGCGTGCCAGGCAGGCTCCAGCGCAGTGGATCACCTGGCAGCCGGGACTACGTGGTTGCGCGCAGGTGCGCCTATCCTGGAAGGCGGCATCCGGGAGGGACCATCATGACCGAGAAAGCGTCCGCGACTGCCGCCACCAAAGTGAGGGCGGGCGACGGGCAGGCTCGACCGAAGGCGTCGTTCGCCACGACCCTCGCCGAGATGGACGGTCGGTGCAACTGCACAGCCAGCCGACGGGCGACCCGGTATCTGACTGCCGCCTACGACAAGGCACTGACCCCGGTTGGGCTACGGACGACGCAGTTCAACATTCTGCACCGCCTGGCACTGGGAGGCCGCACGACGATCACGGCACTCTCCCAGCGGATCGCGATGGATCGCACCACCCTCGCGACGAATCTCAAGCCGCTGGAGCGCGATGGCTTGCTCGTCGTCCAGCCTTCGGATGCCGACCGACGCGCTCGCGCAGTCGAGATCACGGAAGCAGGTCTGAAACGCCTGGAGGCGGCCGTGCCCCTGTGGAAGGCCGCTCAAGATCAGTTCGAGAGCACGTTCGGCGCGTCCGAAGCTGCTGAACTGCGAGCGGCGCTGCGGGCGGTACTGGAGACGGGCTTCGACCCCTGGGCTGAGTGACGTCTCAACACATGCGCGCGGCGCTGTAGCGGCGCCACCTGCGCACACCGACTTCACTCGACGGTAGGGGCTAGCGGCGAAGGCAATACGCGTATATGCTCCCTTCGCTCGAACGAGCATATGCTCCTTTCCCCTCAATGACCCGACTGCCGGAGACGAGATGCAGAACGACCAGATCATTGCGGCGCTCAAGACTGCCTTCGCCGGTTACGCGACGAACGACCGCGCTCCGTTGGTCGCCTTGCTGGCAGACGATTTCCAGTTCGAGATGTCCGACTCGCTGCCGTACGGCGGGACCTACAACGGCGCAGGCGAGTTCATGGCGTTCTGGAAGGAAGTCGGCAAGGAGTGGCAGTACTTCCGGTACGAGGCCCACGAGATCATCGACGCCGGCGACACGATCATCGTCCCGGTCCGTACGGACGCCCTGTCGATCCGCGGTATCCCTATGTGCAACGAGCACCTGTTCCTGTTCAAGGTCCGCGACGGCAAGGTGATCTTCGGCCGGCTCTACGCAGACACTGCGCGCGGCCGGGACGTGATGGCGGGCCTGGAGCCGCGCCGGTACCCGCGGGCGACGCTCGCGTGAGCGGACGATCTTGCTCCTCACCAACCTGACGCCTCGGCTCCCATCGTCAGCGATACCGAGTCACCGTCGGGAGCCATCACGGTCGTTCAAGGAGAACCGCTATGACCGAACCCTCAGCCCACTTCACCTCCGTGGAAGAGACACCTGCGATCGCTCGTCGCACAGGCCAGGGCCCTACGGCGCTCGTCGTGCTTCCCGGATTCCTGGACGACGCCACTGTCTGGACCGTGTTCGCCGATCTGATCGCCAGTGCCGGCATAGATGTGGTGCAGTTCGAGCCCGCCGGAGTCGGTGGTCGCGTCAACGCATCCGGCCCGTTCACCCTGCGGCGCATGGCCGAGGAAGCCGGCGCGGTCGTCGACTCGCTCGGCAAACCCTGTGTCGTCCTCGGCCAGAGCATGGGAGCCCAGGTTGCCGAGCTGGTGGCCGCGCCGCGCGGTGACGCCGTGCAAGGGCTGATCCTCCTCACACCTGTGCCTCTCGCCGGCGCCCGTCTTCCTGAGGCGGACATCGCGCCGCTCCGCGCACTCGGTGGGAACCTCGAAGCCCAACGCGCGGTCCGCTTGCAGCTGACGGTGGCCCCGTCAGCTCAAACAGTCGACCTGCAGGTCGCAGCGGGGGCCCGCATCCCGCCCGCCGTTGTCTCCGCGCTCGCCGACGCGTGGAACGACGGGGACCCCGCCGGAGAGGAACCGAGTCGCTTCCAGGGGCCGGTGCTCATCGTCCGTGGGGCGGGAGACGGCTTCGTCACCGATGACCTTCTCCAGCGAGTCGCCCCGCGGTTCAACGAACCGGCGACGGCCGTTACCGATCGCGCCGGGCACTGGCCGCACACCGAGCAGCCGAAAACTCTCGCCGAGACCGTGCTGCCATTCGTCATCCAGTCGGCCGCCAGGGCGACGTCGCACCTTTGACCCCAGCCAAGGTTCCAGTGGCGCAGTCACGCCCTACCGCTCTCCACCTTGCAGCCACAGTGAGCCGTCGCGGGAAGGCTGTCGGCTCCCGCCGATACGAGTGGCGTCAGGCCCCTCAGACACCTTGGGGCAAGCCACCCGCGACGCATGCCCGACCGCGTACTCACAGAACACTGATATCTCAAGCTATTCCCACGCCGCGATCGGAGCCGTATGGGCAGCGACAGCAGTACGCGGCTTCAGTCCGCATCTGCAGATCTGGGCCCTTTCGCGAGCGCTCTCGTGGACCGGCTGGGCATCGACCTCGTCAAGGCGACTGCGCAGTGCGTTGTCGGCACGATGCCCGTGGAGGGCAACACGCAGCCTTACGGGCTCCTGCACGGCGGTGCCTCCCTCGTCCTCGCGGAGACCCTGGGCTCCGTCGGCGCCATGCTCCACGCCGCCCCCGACAGGATCGCGCTCGGCATGGACATCAACGCCACCCACCATCGCGCCGTCGGCTCAGGCGGCGTCACCGGCGTTGCCACGCCCGTCCACCTGGGTCGCTCCGCTGCCACGTATGACATCGTCATCAGCGATGAACAGGACCGCCGCGTATGCTCCGCCCGACTCACATGCATGCTGCGCCCGTCGCCCGACAAGGGGGCCGGCACCAATTGATCCGCGACGCTTGGGCCAGCTCGTTTCCCATGTCCCAGTCGGCCGCATCGAGGAGCGTGCTCATGGCCTGACGACGTCTCGGACATCGGCGACACCGCCTGGTCCGCTGCCGTGTAGTCGTTGATCCCAGAGGGGCCCATTGGAGCAGGACGGCCCCCCGCGCACCGGTGAAGTGGCAGAGCTGACCGGCATGGTGAGCCTGGCCGGGCACGCTGGACAGCAGCCGGATCATCGTTCGCAGCGAGCGCACTCGCCCCGGCGCGCGGTCGTCCTTCTGGACGAGGGCATGCGCCACCAGCCCTTCCGCACCTACACCCCGACGGCAAAGGTTCCCCGCAGCATCTGGAGGCCCGCCACCGGGGCGCACGCCCGCGTTGAGGACCGCGTCCGCTGCGGCACGACCACCGGCTTCAGCCTTCCCCCCCCGCCACTTCCAGACCAACGCCGCCCGGCTGGGGCTGTCCGTGACCGCCGTCGATCTGAGGGCCTGGGCGCAAGCCCTCTTGCTGAACGGCGAGTTGGCCACCGCGGAACCGAAGAGGCTCCGCCGACTGCTACTCGCAGCCGCCCGCATCACGGGCAGCGATCGTCGCCTCCACCTTCGGATCGCCGTCGCCTGGCCCTGGCGCTATGAGCCGGCCAACGCCTAGGCCCGCCTCGCGGGTCGGCTCAGGCCAGCCACCCTGAACAGCCCCGCTGTTCTGCCCGCCCTTGACCCGAGGAACCCTGGAGAATGCGACCCGCACGTCGGGCCCCGCCACGCCCGCCTATCGACTATCCGTCGACATCCACAGCCTGCAGCAGCCAACTCAGCCCAGCCGACCGAACCGAAAGGGGGGAGGCTGACGATGGCTGGCTGGGCGGGTGAGAGCCCGGGGCGGCCATCGCGCGGGTACAACGACGCGAAGTTTCATTCCGCCACAGCCGCCGAGGCGGTCCCGGAACCGCATCGGCGTCGTGCCGCCCGGATTGCTCGCCCGCGCGAACTGTGCGGTCAGGGGTGGGACCTGTTCACCGGGACGGGGACGGACGAACGCGGACGACCGCGCTGCATGCCTAGGACCTCGGAACTGTCCCGAGCGTGACGGGTGAGCAGGCCACTCCGCCGCAGAACTCCCGACTCCCGACAGGGTCAAGCTCCCGGCGACCGCTGAGGTTGAGGGAGCAGCGGTCCGACAGTCCTGCAAAAGCTCGTTCCTCCACGGGGTGCATCACCGGTAGGACGGACAGGCAGCCTCGTCTCCTGCAACTCTTGCGGATCAACCAGTTACGAGCATATGCTCCTATTAGTGGTGGCCGCCCGGGCTGCCACAGTCGATCGGAGGTCTACTCATGCCCGTCTTTGAGGCTCACGTCCCGGCCGGACGCTTCTCTGTCGAGAAGAAGCGCGCCTTGGCGGACGCTCTGAACCAGTCCCTCGTCCGGGGCCTGGGGATTCCCGTTGGAGACCGGTTCATAGCGATCACCGAGCACGGTGAAGGGGAATTGCATCTGGACCCGTCCTTCATGGAGATGAAGCGGACAGAGGACGCCATGATCATCTCCGTGCTGTTCGGGGCGCACCGTCCGCTCTCGGACAAGCAGAAGGTTGTGTCAGCAATCAACCGGCTTGTTGTGGACGCGCTAGGCGTGTCGCCCGACGATATCTTCGTGGCGCTTGTCCCTGTACCGAACGAGAACTTCTCCTTCGGCCGGGGAGAGCTGCAGCTGGCGAACGAGGCACCGCAGTGGTGACCGGGCCATCCACTCGCCCCGAGGGTGTGCTGGTCACGTCGGGGATTAGTGATAGCCGTGTCGTGGAGGCTTCGAGGGGTGCCTTCACCGGGCTCGATCGGAACGACCAGTCCCAGCTGGTCGAACTGCCTCCAGCCACTGGGGCGCAGCCGTGACCCGGCGGCACGAGGTCGAATTCCCTGGGGAGGACGGCAATACGCTGGCTGCCTGGCTGTACCTTCCCGCGCGGCCGGGACCGAATCCGGCGGTCACCATGGCCCACGGGTTCGCCGCGACCCGCGAGCACCGGCTGGACCGGTTCGCCCGCGTATTTGCCGATGCCGGGTTCGTTGTGCTCGTCCATGACCATCGCGGTTTCGGCGGGAGTAGCGGCCTACCGCGGCATGACGTGGACCCATGGGCTCAGATCGCCGACTGGCGACGTGCTGTCTCGTTCCTTGAAACACGGCCCGAAGTAGATCAGGAGCGCATTGGAATCTGGGGAACCAGCTATGCGGGCGGGCACGCGGTCACCCTCGGGGCGACCGACAGCCGTCTGCGCTGTGTTGTCGCGCAGGTGCCGACGACCAGCGGTTTCGAGCAGAGCAGACGGCGCGTGCCGGCCTCGGCGGTCGCACAGTTGGAGAGTTCCTTCTGCGAGGACGACCGAGACCGCTTCCGCGGGAAGCCGCCCGCGCGGATCGCCGTGGTGGCCACGGCGCCCGGGATGCCCGCGGCGTACGACGACCCCGAGGCAGTCGCCTTCTACACTCAGCCCGCCGCGCAACACGCCTGGACCAATGAGCTCACCCTGCGTTCTTCCCGAACGGCACGGATATACGAGCCGTCGATGTGGATCGCCCGGGTCTCACCGACGCCGCTACTCATGATCGTCGCCATGCAGGATGCGATCACCAACACCGACCTGCAGCTCGGGGCCTATGAGCGTGCGCTGGAGCCGAAGAGTCTGGTGACCGTGCCGGGAGGGCACTTCGCGCCGTACGACGCCCAATTCTCGGTCGCTTCTCGGGCTGCCGTGGACTGGTTCCTACGTCACCTCGATGCGCACGGCCATGCCCCCCGAACTGAGTAGGCCCTTACACGTGACGCCCGCCGCCGGGTGTTGAGGAACGCGCATCAATAGTCCCGCCATTCCTACCGTGGCGTCCCCGCCACCTGGAGAGTGCTTCTTTCCTTGCAGCTGACAGGACCCTCGAAAAGTCCCATCGTTGCATTTCAGTGGCACTCCTATTTGATCAGGGCCCGGACAGACCCACTTGCGAAAGCGCGAGGTTAAGCAGCGACAGTCGGCACAGACCGAAGACGCCGCGCCGACGACGGCAGTCGGCGGTTTCCAGACACTGCCCCGCAAGACCCGCATCCTGCGGCTCGGCGGCGGCCTGTCAGATGATCTCCGGCATGGACTGCCGCCGCCGTTTAGAAGCCGTATCTCAATCGAACGTGGTCTTTGGTTTTTGCTGGTCGGGCGTGGTTTCGGTCGGGGTGTGGGAGGGGTGCTGCGTTCTGTTTCCGTTTGGTTGGTGAGGTGTGCGGTGGCGTCGGTGGTGGGGTTGCTGGAGGCGCGGGAGGTGGCTGCGCGTGAGCGGGTCGAGGTGCTGCGGGAGGAGTCGGCCCGGGCGGCTGCTGCGTTGGAGGTGGCTGAGATCGAGTTGGATCGGCGGGTGATCGCGCGGGAGGAACTCGTCGAGGCCCTGGCGATGTCCGTTGCCGAGAGCATCGCCGTGACCGGGGCGGCGGTGGATGCGGATGCGGATGTGGCGGCGGTGTCTGTGCCGTTGCCGGGCACGGTGGTGCCGCTGTGGCGGGAAGGTCTTTCTGCGGCCGGGCTCGCGCTGGACTATCAGCGGATTGTGGGGGTGCTGGCCGATTGGCCGGGTCCGGGGCCGGTGCGGGCCAGGGAGATCGCGGTGACGCTGGGGCTCAAGCCGACGCCGGCGAAGGTGGAGGGGGTGCGGTCGAAGGCGAAGCGCCTGGCGGAACGCGGGTGGCTGGTGCAGGAGGCGGCCGGCACGTTCAGGACCGGCCGCCGGGGTGTGGCCGGGCCAGGCGGCGGCTCATCCGGGTGATCATCGACCACTGGATCATCGCTTCGCCGGTGGCGGTCAGGGTTTCGTAGTCCCGGGCCAGGCGGCGCGAGTGCATCAGCCAGGCGAACGTGCGCTCCACCGCCCAGCGGCGGGGCAGCACCACGAACCCTTGTGCGCCATCGGTGCGTTTGACGATCTGAAGGGTCAGTGCGAGGTCCTGCCGGCACCAGTTGGTGAGGGAGCCGCTGTAGCCGTCGGCCCACACGAGGACGAGTTCGCGATGGTGTGAGCGCAGGCGCCGCAGCAGGGGCACGGCCGCGTCCCGGTCGCCCACGCTCGCGGCGGTCACCGCGACGGACAGCAGCAGGCCGAGGGTGTCGGTCACGATGTGCCGTTTGCGGCCCGGCACCTTCTTCCCGGCGTCGTATCCGCTCGTGGCGGCCGGCACCGAGGCGGAGGCCCGCACCGACTGCGCGTCGATGATGCCCGCCGTGGGCTCCGCCGTGCGGCCTTCGTGCTCCCGGACCCGGCCGCGCAGCCGGTCGTGGAACTCCGCGGTCAGTCCGTGCTCGCGCCAGCGGCGGAAGAAGGCATAGACCCGGCCCCAGGCGGGGAAGTCCGCGGGCATCGCCCGCCAGGAGATCCCGCCCGCGACCAGGTAGCGGATCGCGTCCAGCATCACACGGTGGCAGTAGCCTTCGGGCTGCCCGCCCCGGCCCTGGAGCCAGGCCGGCACCGGCAGCAAAGGCCGGATGGCCGCCCATTCCGCGTCCGACATGTCCGAGGGATACCGGCGCACCCGCTCCGGATGATCAGCCGCGTTCCCAAACGCATGCGCGAGGCAGTCACACGATGGAGCAGCCGAGTTGAACTGAACAGGCTCGGACGCGTACAACAACGACACCAGGGCCTCCCGGCACTGCTCGGTCAGATTCGCATCCCCGAGCTACCGAGAGGCCCTGCCTTCATGCGTGCACAACGGGAAGATCACCCAGGCGGGAAAACAGTTCGACCCGCACGTTCCAAGACCGGTTGAGATACGGCTTCTTAGCGCAGTTGACCCCCTAGTGGCAGGAACTCGGTGCTGCAATCCGGTAGCCCTCGGTGGCTCAACTACGCTCATGCATGTGCGAGTTACTGTGCAAGCTCAAAAGGCGAGTACCGAAAATTGGCCCATGCCAGCTCATCAGCAAGGGCATTGTCGGCGGGCCACAAGGGCATGACCATGGGGGTACTGGGGATGTCATCACCAGATACACGAGGCGCTTCGGCACCCCACACGGGCCGCGGTAACCACCAACAGATTTCAGGAGGGGAAGGCAAGGCGGCTGCATAGCGAGGGCCGACATTCCGGCGCCGGGAGCTTGGAAGGGAGCTGCGCAAACTCCGAGAGAGGAAGGCGCTTACGCTCCAAGGAGTGGCCGAGGAACTGGGCTACTCGCACACCAAACTGGCCCGGACGAGCACACTGGCACGGTCACTACCCGGAGCAGCGAGGAGGCCCACGTGGCGCATCGCGGGGAGCGGAAAGGCCAGGTCGGCGGTGACTCATCGAGTCCAGGAGACTCCGGGAACCCGATGCCTGCCCCGAGTCCTGAAGAGCCGGATGACGACGAGGAGTAGCTGACGGGAGCCGCAGCAATGGATGCGGGCGGATTGCGGGCCCGGTGCGCGGCCGAGATCGAGGCGCGCGGCGACGGCGCGTACTTCACTGGGCAGCCGTGGCTGCTTGAAGCATTCCTCGCAGTCCCCCGCGAGGAGTTCGTACCGGATCGGGTGTGGTGGGCGCACCCCCGTCGTACAGACGGGCTGTATCACGTCATCGACCGCGCGGAACACCCCCGGGCTTGGCTGAAGGCGGTGTACATGCCGCTCGCCGCGCTCATCATCCAGATCGCCGACGGCCGGGTACGGGCCGAGGACGGGGCGACCGACTGCCCCGCGTTCACCAGTTCCATCTCCTGCCCGGCCGTGGTGGTCGACATGCTGCACCACTTCGCTCCCCAGCCCGGCGACCGCGTCTTGGAGATCGGTACGGGCAGCGGCTACAACGCCGCCCTCCTCACCCATCGGGCCGGCGAGGTCGTCAGCGTGGAGATCGACCGCGACCTCGCCGAGCGGTCCGCGGCCACGCTGCGCCAGCTCGGCCATGCTTCGTTGGTGGTGTGCGCCGACGGGGAGCAGGGGTATACGGCGGGGGCCCCGTACGACCGCATCCTGTCCACCGTCGCGGTCCGCGTGATCCCCCCGGCGTGGCTGCGGCAGGTCCGGGCGGGCGGCGTCATCGTGACCCCGCTGGCTACCCCGTTGGCCTGCGATGTGCTGTGCCGACTGGTGTGCGACGGCCAGGGAGCCGCGACCGGAACCCTCATCAAGAGCGTGCTGTTCATGAAGGCCCGCGGCCAGCGGACGGAGATCCCGTTCGCGGAGCTCGGCTGGTCACAGGCCGCGGCGTCCGTAGACCTGCGGCGGACGTGGGCCGACTACACGGTCGCAGTTAGCGCCTTGGGAGAACAACGTGTACGCCTACGACCCGAGGTGGCAGGGGCGAGCACGGGGAGGTGAGCGGCCGCACCAGCAGTGTGCCGACGTCCTGCGGGTCGCGTGCGGGAAGGGTCTGGGCATCGATGCCAGTGAAGTCCTGGGTGTGCTCCTGGGCCCTTGCTGCCGCACATATCCTCACCGCACAGTGTTTTTGCCAGGCCCGAATTCCCGCGTCCGCGCGGGGCGTTGGCTTGCCCATCCAGAGAACTGGAGGGAGAGCAGGCGATGGAAGACGCACCCGTAGCACCCGCCCGTCGTGAGGCCCTGCTTCGGGCGGTGGAGGCCCTGACGAGTGTGCAGGACCGGTTCGACACCAGCCGCTCCGACCCGCCGCCGCATCAGCGACCCGGGCCTGGTCAGACGCCTGCTCACGCCGTCGCGGCTGCTGGATCTGATGATGCGGCGCAGCGTCGCGCACCCGCAGATCCGCGCGTTCCGGGACGGCGAGCAACTGCACACCGACACCTACCTCACCACCCAGACCACGCGGCGCGGCCAGACGGTTCCCATGGCCAACATGCGGCGTCTCGGACAACTCCTTGCGGACGGTGCCACCGTGGTCCTGGACCAGGCCAACGTCTTCGACCCGACGATGGAGGTCGCCTGCCGCGCGGTGCAGTGGTGGGCACGCGAGCGCGTCCAGGTCAACGTCTACCTGACGACGAACGACGCCTCCGGCTTCACCCTGCACTGGGACGATCACGACGTGCTGGTCATCCAGCTCTCCGGCGAAAAGACCTGGGAGGTGCGCGGGGCGTCCCGGCCGGTGCCGATGTACCGTGGCCCGGCTCGCAACGACGAGCCGGGCCAGGACAGCGTCTGGTCAGGGGGATGCAGACGGGGGACGTGATGCACATCTCCCGCGGCTACTGGCACCAGGCCACCCGCACCGGCCAGGGCGCCGGACACAGCCTGCACATGACCCTCGGCATCACCCAGCGCACCGGCGTGTCCTGGCTCGCCTGGCTGGCCGACTGGTCCCGCGAGAGCGAACTGTTCCGCCACGACCTGGACCGCTGGGGAACCGCCGACGCACAACACCGGCAGCAGCAGGACCTGGCCGAAGCCGCCGCCCGCCTCATCGAAGCCCGCGACACGACCAAGTTCCTGGACGCCCTCCAGCACGACGCCGGCCCGGCACGTGCCGTTCGTCCCCGCCTTCGGCCCCCTGGAGGACGTCGTGTGCATCACCGAGTTCCCACCCCAGATCCGCGAGCTCGGCACGGAGGTGGAGGTGACCGCAGCGGGCAAACGCCTGGTCTTCGACCCGAAGGCGGCCCCCGCGCTGCGGCTGCTGCTGAGCGGCCAGCCCGTGCGGCTGGAGGAAGCTGCCGCCCTCGCGGGCGCCGACGTCATGACGGTCGCCGAGATCCTGGTCGAGGAGCTGCTGTGCGCACCGCTGACTCTCGAATTGTCCTCGGGCTACACCGGACTCGTCCCACCCGCGCCCTGCTGACCGGAGCCTTGGACCTCGGCGTCACCGCCCTCGGCACCGCCTTCAGCTACGGCAACTTCACCTCCCACACGGTCCTGGGGCAGTACGGCGACCTGCTCCCCGAGTTCGAGATCGCCACGAAGGTGGGCTTTTTCCCGGGCGGGCCCGGCGGCGCGGAGCACAGCCTCGCTCCCGAGCGGCTGCGCGCGGCCGTCGAGCAGTCCGTCCGTGACCTGGGGCATGAGCCTGACACCGTGCTCCTGCACAACCCGGAGCGCGCCCTGCACGACCGCACGCCGGAGCACGGCCACGAGATACTGGCCGCTGCGTGCGCCACTCTGACCCGCGCGAGGGCAGACGGCCTGTGCCGCTCGTGGGGCATCGCCACCTGGAACCCGGCACCGCTGCACGCTGCGTACGGCCATGACCTGCCCGTCCTCATGGTGCGCGCCGGCCTGCTGGTGGGCATCGCCACACTCGACGCCGCCGACGCCCTGGCCGAGCAATGGCGGCCTGCGACACGGTGGGGGATGAGCCCGTTCGGCGGGGACTCCCGCGCACCGGTGTGGCAACAAGTCGCTGCGCACGCCTTCCTCCCCGACCACGGCGCAGGCATCTCACCTGCTGCGGCGGCCTTCCGCGCGGCGTACCGCCTGCCCGAGGTAAGCGTCGTCGCCGTCGGGACCACGAACCTCGAACACCTCAGGGATCTGCATGCCGCGCTGCGCTTCCCGGTGGACGACGCCGCGGTGGCGCACTACCGGAGTCTGCTGCGCGAACGGGCGATCGTTACCGGAGTCCCGCGATGAGCTGCCGAGCCGCTGTACGGGCGGGCTCCAGCTTGGGGTCGGCCGCATCGGCGTAGAGTCCGGCGATCTTCGCGCAGGCGAACAGCATCATCAGCCGGCCATCCCGGCTCTCCAGATCCTCACGCCGCTCGTACCGCACCCGTTCGGCCAGGTCAGGCACCGCGAGGGACGCCGCCCACAGCGAAGCGGCATCCAGCCCCCGTGGCGCCGCGCCCCAATCCTCCCAGTCGAAGATGCAGCAGGTCGGGCCGGTGATGTTCGCCCAGTTCAGGTCAGCATGCGCTGGGAACCAGCACTCGACGGTTGTATCCACCGCCGCGCCGAAGGCGTCGTTGATCAGGTTGGTGATGCCGTTCTGCGTGATGGTCACGGTGTCCGGCGTCGCCACGCGGGTCGTCGCGGCTTTCGGCGAGGGCGTCCAGCGACGAGTTCAACGTCCGCCACCAGGAGTCCGGCAACTCCGGGGCCACGGCGACGGTGCCTCCTACCGGCTTGACCGGTGCGTTCGGTAGCAGCGTCGTCTCATCCGCTCGCCATACCGCCGTGCCGTCCGAGTTACGCCAGGCCAGTCCGGCAAGCCACTGCGGCATCGCCACCCCGGTCAGCGAAGCCGCAACCTCGGTGCCGTTCCAACCCTGCCCGTCAATCCGGCCGACCGCACGGCGCTCCACCCGAACCCAGGTGTCCCGCTCCGCCCCCGCCCCTGCCGGCGTCCGGCGGCCCGTTCAGGCCGGCGGACGGGGCGACGTCACGCAGGGACGCCGAGCGGCGGGTGCTCAAGCACGCGGGGCTTGTACTCGACCAGCTGGATGCGGCCGTCGAAGGTGCGGTGCTCGATCATCTCAAGGGCAACGTCCGGATAGCCGTCGTAGATGCGTTCTTCGCCCGTGGCCCCGGTGATCACCGGGAACATCACGACCCGGAAGCGGTCGACGAGTCCGGCTCGTAGCAGGGACCGGCACAGGCTGAGGCTGCCGATCGTGCTGAGAAGCCCCGAGCCCCTCGACTTCATGGCGCGGACCGCCTCGACGGCGTCGTCGCGGACGAGAGTGGAGTTGGCCCACGTCAGCGGCTCCTTGAGTGAGGAGGAGAACACCACCTTGGACGCTTGCGCGAGATCGTCGACGGACGCCTCTTCTGCGGGCCTGAACTCGTCTTGGCCCAGGGGGACCTCGCCTGCGGCGAAGCCCGACATAAGGCGGTACGTGTTCGCCCCCATCAGGTAGGTGGCCTTGGGCTGCTCGCCGAGCCATGCGAGGTACTCCGGGCCCTCAAGGCCCCAGAAACCGGGCCACCCCTCTCCTGATGCGTGGCCGTCGAGGGAGGTGATGAAGTCGACGAGAAGCTCTGACATGGCGGTGTCCTTTCCTGGGTGCCATCAGCTTGGACCGGCTGGGAGCCGCAAACTCATCGGCCGCGTTGCGGAGTAACGAGAAAGAGGACCTTGACGCTGTAGCCGACCAGATCGGCGGAGCCCCACCCGCGAACGACCCGGGCCAACCGTCACGCTCAGCCGGGCCAAGTACAACACTCAGGGGACGACTAAAATACTCAGGGGACGACTAAATCACTCAGTCACACGACGGCGGGCAGCAGCCGGGCCTCCGCGTGCACGATGACGCCGACCTCCGCGTACCAGCGGACGGCATGGTCGACGAGCCGTGCGGACACGAGCCGGGCCGTGCGGCAGCGCCATCCTGTGGCGCTGGCGGCGTGAAGGCGGTCGGCGACTTCTCCGGGCGAGTGTTCCGGTGCGCCGGCGTCGTGTCCCTCGCGCAGGCCGAGGCCGACGAGCACCCCGTCGTGTGGTTAGACGGTGGTCGGAGTCCACTGGGTCGCCGCGACCAGCCGGCGTACGGCGGCGTCGCACGCCGAGGTGTCCGGTGTGCCGTGCGTGCGGCTCGGGTCCCGGTACAGCATCACCTCGTCCACCGGGTCATCGGCTCGCCCGGCAGGAAGGCCGCCACCGGCCACGTACGTGCCAAGGCGGTGAGGGAGTGCTGGACTTGCTCGGCCGGGGTAGCGACGGGCAGCCGCAGCGTGCGTGTCCAGGCTCCCTCTGCGGTACCGACCTCGATGTAGGGCGTCGTCATGGAACGACTGTGCCGCACGGGCTCACCGGGGTGCTGTCCGTCACCAGTCCTAGGGTCGATGGGATGGATATCAAGGGAGTGCAGGAGGTGCGAATCTCCGCGCAGGGAGAACGCACCTCAATAGAGATCGACGGACGGCCGGTCGGTGAGCAGGTCGACGCCTATCGCATCGACCAGGCCGCCGGTGAGCTGCCGCAGGTGCTGGTGCACCTGGCCGCGGGGCACAGCGAGGTGGAGTGGGCCGGCGCGGCGCGGGTCTGCGTCGCGGGGCAGCCGGACCCGGACCCGGACCCGGTAGCGGCGCTGTTCCTGGTGGCGATCGACCCGGTGGAACTGGAGGCGGCCGCCCTGGCGTGCCTGGACCTCGATTGCGGCCCGCACGCGCTGACGCGGGCGATGCTGGCCCAGCTGGGGGAGTGGGCCAGTGGCGCTTGACCTCGACGGCGCGCGCCGGGTGGTCGAACGCGTTCTGGACGACAAGCTGGGGGCGTGGCGCGACAGCGCGGGGCGCACCGACGACGTGCTGGACGAGGCGACGGGCGAGCTGGTGGCGCCGGTGCCGGACGAAGTCCTGCTCTGGGACGGGCTTGGCGCGCTGCTGCCGCTCGGCCGCCCCGCGATCACCAAACCCCTGGACGGGGCCATCGCCCCGACGCCGCCGACCACGGACTACCAGGCCGTACTGCCGGTACGAGCACCGCACCTGCGCCCGGACGACGTGATCCGCGTCGCCGGATCGGTACGACACGGCGGCCCCCGCGACCCGCAGTTCGTCGGCCGCCGCTTCCGCGTCTCGGACACCGCTGTCGGCACCTACAGCGTGGTGCGCATCGTGCGAGTACAGGTGATCGACTGATGCCCGCCAACACACACCCGAACGCCCACCCCGACGCGACGGCGTTCCGCGACCCGATCGCGCTCGCGGCCGCGCTGGCCCGGCTCGGCCCGGCCGCCCGAGCCCGCACCCGTACGATCACCCGCCACCACGCGATGCTGCTGCGCATCCGTATCCAGCGAAACGCCTCGGGACGGCCGGGCTCCGGGGCGCTACCGGTCAGCGCCGAGCCTCGTGGGAAGTGCGAACGGGCGTCTGCGATGGGCAGATGACGGCGGGAGTGTTGTCCGACCTCCCGCGGGTTCGTGGGCTGGAATACGGGTTTGCCGGCGTCGACGCGGTCGCCCGCCGCTCTCCTGCACATCGAGCCCGCATGGAAGCAGATACGGCCCGGCTTCGTCCGGGCGCCGACGGACGGAGCGCTGCTGTGACTGCTGCTCGGTTGCCGATGACCTGCACCGTGGCCGCGCTCACCGCAAAGGAAATCCGGCCGTGCGTACGGGACCGGTAAATGGTCCGCCTCCGGGCGGCGACCGGGGAGTGGCAGGCGGTCCCGCGCCGTACATGGCCTGGTCTCCTCCTGCGTCTTCTTGCCGGCAACAGGCGTGGGGCTTGTGATCGTCGGGCCCGAGGTGGGGGATCGACGGCTGTTTCATTTGCTCTGGCCATCAATGTTCCAGAGGTTCAGTACCTACTGCGGATCGAGCGGGGCTTTCTCGGGGCGTTCGACGGCGATTGCCGCACTGCCTGTCGATACACGCCGCATACTGAGCCGCCCGTGCCCGTGCCCAGGTGCAGAGCACCGCTGCCGTATTCCCCGCAGTAGGTGACAGAGCGGTGGACGGGTAATCGGTCGAGAATTACCAAGCCCTTGCCGGCGAGGCCGTGCAGTGGCTTCGTGATGTGGAGGCTGGCGGACCCGCTTCGTCTCAATAAGCCCGCGACATGTGGACTCCAGGCAGGCGTCAACGGACATTCGCCCGTAGCAGACAAGGAAGATCCCCCAAAGGACTGGAAACCCCTGCCGGGATCATGCCAAAGGACAATGTCCCGCAAAATACCAGGTCAGGAAAGGTAGTTGCTTCGGTGTAGCTGGGTCCGCACGTTTCGGAACCCTGCGCCGCGCCAGACGGCTTCGCCGGCGGAGTCCCTACCTTGGAGGTCCGCCTGTCGGAATCCTTTATCCGATTCGCCCGATTCATTGCTCCCTTCCTGCTTGCGCTCGGCGCACTGAATGCTTGTTCTGGCCTGAGAGCGGACAACGGTGCGACGTCCACGGCGCTGCGCCTTTGTGTTTGCCCGTTCGGCCTGTTCGGCGGAGACCTGTCGCAACACGGCTTCGCTGTGACCGGGCTGTCTTTGCGTACATTGCGATCCACCCTGGAGCTAAAACTCGGTATGCAGCCCGCGCCATTGGTGTCTCGGAGCGTGCCGTCAAACGGAGTCTGGACCGTGTCGCTGATGACGGGATGCTGGATGCTGGTGCTCGCTACAGACAGGGTGACCCCGGCTCTGTGCTCATACCGGTTGGCTTCCTGATCGGGGGCCAGTTGGGGCCGGAATGAGCGGAATATAGTCGACGATCGGCGGTTAGCCAAACCGGCATTGGCGGCGACCATTGAAGTGTTGGTCCGGGCCTGCGCTTGGCGGTGGAGCTGTTCGGGTGCGGCGTTCCGTCATGCCGGCGATCCGCGGTGCAATTTGCGTTGCTCCCTCATAGCGTGCGGCGACCTTCGATGTTTCTAGGGGAAAACTATGGCTCGTCCTCCTGTGCTCAAGCTCGTCGAGGTTCTCGCGGAAATCCGCACGAGCTCCTCGGCGTTCTACCGCTTGCGTGCTCGCGGGGAGGTACCCCGGATGATCAAGCTGCCGAATGGCGAACTGCGTTGTCGCCGCGCCGATCTGGATGCGTGGTGGGAAGTGTGTGAAAGGGATACGCCTGGATGGCGATGACGTACAAGGTCCGGTTCTGGGACATTCGTGAGCGTCCCGATCGCCGTAAGGGATTCGAGGTCCGCTGGACGGTCAACGGCCATGAAAAATCCGAGTCCTTTCTCGCGAAAGGGCTCGCCGAGAGCCGACGTGCGAAGCTGATCACCGCTGCGCGCGACGGCGAGCCGTTTGACGTACGGACTGGCCTGCCGGCTTCCGAGCTTCGGGCTCTGAAGCAGCGGACCACCTGGTATGAGCTGGCGCAGGCGTACATCGATCAACGGTGGGATCGGACCGCACCCCAGGAAACACGCGCCGCACGCTGGCCGATGCTCTGGCTACCATTACCCCCGCCTTCGTGGCGCCAGAGGCTATGCCCCGGGCACTCCGCGAACTGCGGCGAGCCCCGTACTCCTGGGCGTTCAACAAGAAAGCCTGGAGCCGTCGCCCCACCGGGAGAGTGGCTGGCGGCGCTGGACTGGTTGCAGCGTCATTCGCTGCCCGTCAGCGAATTGGAGGATCCGGACGCATTGCGCCGGGGGCTCGACGCGCCGTGTCGCAAGGTTGATGGGACGGCCGCTGCCGCGAAGACCGCGAAGGGTAAGAAGGCCGCGGTCAACGAGGTGGAACGCGGATACTTCGGCCAGAACCCGATGACCGGACTTCGCTGGTCTGCGCCTGAAGTCGCCGACGAGGTCGACCCCGACTGCGTGCCAAACCCGGCTCAGGTCGACCGTCTGCTTCCTGCGGTCAAGGCACTGCCGGGCCGTGGCCCGCACCTGTACGCCTTTTTCGGTTGCATGTACCACGCCGCTATGCGTCCGGCCGAGGTCATCCACCTGCAGAAGTCTCGGTGCCGCCTGCCGGCGAGTGGTTGGGGGCTTCTCAACCTCAAGGGCGGTGTTGTAACGGCCGGTAAGGAGTGGACGAATGATCGGGCGGTCCACGAGATTCACTCACTGAAACGACGGGCGGCCAAGGCGTCGCGGCCGGTGCCCATTCCACACCCGTGCTGGTCCGCATGCTGCGAGAGCACATAGATCGCTTCGGTGCCGCATCGGACGGACGCCTGTTCCGCAACGCGGCGGGAAACTACGTCGATGCCTCGGCGTATGGCATCACATGGGGACGAGCACGCGAGGCGGTCCTCACTCTCGACGAGCACGCTCTTGAGTTGGCGAAGCGTCCATACGACCTGCGCCACGCGGGAATCGTTCTGGCTCGCGTCCGGCGTCGACCCCGCGGAGTGCGCGCGTCGGGCCGGCCAGAGCATTCAGGTCCTCTTCCGCCACTATGCCAAGTTCCTGGCCGCGGCCCGGGACCACGCCAACAGCCTGATAGAGGAATCGATGCGGCGGTGGGCGGGGCCTCCGGACGAGGTGGAGAGGGCGTGAGCGGGGTCTTGGCCCGGAAATGCCCCGGAACAGCTGGTCGGAAGTGAGATAGCGGTGGGATATATCGGCAGTAGGCTCGCATTCCTCTCTGAGGCTTAGACGTGCGGCCTTGAGGGCGCCTGACAGGTGAACGACCTGGTCAGGCGCCCTTTTTCTGTCTCTAGAAGAAGCCCAGCTTCTTCGGCGAGTACGACACCAGCAGATTCTTCGTCTGCTGATAGTGGTCCAGCATCATCTTGTGGTTCTCCCGCCCGATGCCCGACTGCTTGTAGCCGCCGAATGCCGCGTGGGCCGGGTAGGCGTGGTAGCAGTTGGTCCAGACGCGGCCTGCTTGGATGGCGCGGCCCGCGCGGTAGGCGAGGTTGCCGTTGCGGGTCCAGACGCCGGCGCCCAGGCCGTACAGCGTGTCGTTGGCGGTTTTGATCGCGTCGTCGAAGTCCGTGAAGGGGGCCACCGCCACCACCGGGCCGAAGATCTCCTCCTGGAAGACGCGCATCCGGTTGTCGCCCTCGAAGATGGTGGGCTGGACGTAGTAGCCGCCCGCGAGTTCGCCGCCGAGGTCGGCGCGGGCGCCGCCGGTGAGGATTCGGGCGCCTTCCTGCTTTCCGATGTCCAAGTAGGAGAGGATCTTCTCCAGTTGGTCGTTGGACGCCTGGGCGCCGATCATCGTGTCCGTGTCCAGCGGGTGGCCCGGCACGATGGCCTCGGTGCGGGACACCGCCGCGTCCATGAAGGCGCGGTAGTGGCCCTGCTGGACCAGCGCGCGGGAGGGGCACGTACAGACCTCGCCCTGGTTCAGGGCGAACATCGTGAAGCCTTCGAGGGCCTTGTCGAGGAAGTCGTCGTCGGCCGAGGACACGTCGTCGAAGAAGATGTTGGGGCTCTTGCCGCCGAGTTCCAGGGTGACTGGCTTCAGGTTCTCCGACGCGTACTGCATGATCAGGCGGCCCGTCGTGGTCTCGCCGGTGAAGGCGACCTTCGCGACCCTCGGGCTGGAGGCGAGCGGCTTGCCCGCCTCGACGCCGAAGCCGTTCACGATGTTGACCACGCCCGGCGGCAGCAGATCCGCTACCAGGCTCATCCAGAAGTGGATCGAGGCGGGCGTCTGCTCGGCGGGCTTGAGGACGACGGCGTTGCCCGCGGCCAGGGCCGGCGCGAGTTTCCACGCGGCCATCAGGATCGGGAAGTTCCACGGGATGATCTGGGCGACGACGCCCAGCGGCTCGTGGAAGTGGTACGCGACGGTGTCCTCGTCGATCTCCGAGAGGCCGCCCTCCTGCGCCCGGATCACCCCCGCGAAGTACCGGAAGTGGTCGATCGCCAGCGGGATGTCGGCGGCCAGCGTCTCCCGTACGGGCTTGCCGTTCTCCCAGGCCTCCGCGACCGCCAGCGCTTCGAGGTTCGCCTCCATCCGGTCCGCGATCCGGTTCAGCACCGTCGCCCGCTCGGCCGGGGCGGTACGGCCCCAGGCGGGGGCGGCGGCGTGGGCCGCGTCCAGCGCGTGCTCCACGTCCTCGACGGTGCCCCGCGCGATCTCGGTGAACGGCCGGCCGTTGATCGGCGTCGGGTTCTCGAAGTACCGGCCCTGCTTGGGCGGCACGTACTCGCCGCCGATCCAGTGGTCGTACCGCGAGCTGTAGGAGACGATCGCGTCCGTGGAGCCGGGGCTGGCGTAACGAGTCATCTGGGGCGGCCTCCCGTCGGGCTGCCGCCCGCTCCATCGCGAACGGCGGTGTGGGCAGGAGGCTAGGGGGCGGGACGTTGCACGGACGTTGCGTCCACCGCGCGCCGGTTCGTCGCTCGCCGGTCGGCCGACGCTCGTCGGCTCACCCCCCGCCGGCCCCGTACGCCGCCCGCAGCCGCCCCGTGCGCGCCGCCACCGCCTCCCGCCCCGGAGCAGGCACCGCGAGCGCCCCCAGCAGCGCCTCGCTCACCTCAAGATCGTCCTCGCCCCACGTCGACTCCGCCCACCAGCGCAGCAGATACGCGTCACGCGCCGCCAGCAGCGCCCGGCGCACGCCGTCCTCCAGGACGTACCGCGCCCGGCGCACCCCCGGCGCCTCCGACGACGGAAGCAGCGGACCGCGGTACGTACGCGACACGGCGTGCAGCGCCCCGGCCGCCAGTTCCTCGGACGCCGTCGCCACGTCGGTGCGCAGCGGTGCGCAGAGCCGGTACGGGCGCGAGACCAGCAGCGGGCCCACCAGGCGGCGCAGCCGGGAGAGTTCGGCGCGCAGCGTCACCGGGTCGACCGGGCGCTCGCCGTACAGCTCCAGCGCCAGCCGGTCACCCGTCAGGCCCTCGGGGTGGCAGGCCAGCAGCACCATGATCTCGCTGTGCCGCCGGCCCAGCCGCAGCCGCCGGCCGCCGATCGACAGCAGCGCCTCGTCACGGCCCAGCGCCGTCAGGGAGTCCCGCTCCGCGCAGGGCGCGGCCGACAGTTGCGCCTCTGCCGCGCGGGCCGTCGCCTGGACCAGCGCCAGGCTGTACGGCCCCGCCAGGTGGTCGCCGCCGGAGATGTCCACCGCGCCCAGCAACCGCCCGGTGCGCGGGTCGTGGACGGGGGCGGCGGCGCAGGTCCACGGCTGCACCACCCGGTTGTAGTGCTCGGTGGTGAAGATCTGCACCGCGTGGTCGGTGGCGAGCGCCGTGCCCGGGCCGTTGGTGCCCACGTGCCGTTCGTCCCAGCGGCCGCCCGCGACGAGATTCATCGTCTCGGCCCGGCCCCGCGCCCCGGCGTGCCCCTCCACCCACAGCATGCGGCCGTGCTCGTCGCACACCGCCAGCAGATACGCGCCCTCGTCGGCCACGGATCCCAGCAACTCCCTGACCAGCGGCATCGCCCCGGCCAGCGGATGCGCCCGGCGGTACTCCGCCAACTCGCCGTCGCTCAGGTCGATCGGAGCGACGGCCTCCGTCGCGGATCTCGTACGGGCGCAGCGCCGCCAGGAGTCGGCGACCACCGGCCGCACCTGCGGGCCGACCGCGCCCCCGGCCAGGAACTCCTCGTGCGCGAACCGGACCGCACGGCGGCGTTCGGCGGGGTCCGCGTCCGCCGCCAGCGCGAGCCATGGGTTGACCACGTGGACCCTCCGGAACGTTCGGCAGCGGCGCCTTCGACGATACCGCCGGTGACGCCGCGCGCGGGGGGCGCGTAGCCGGGTGGTGAGGCGTATCCGCAGCCGTGGCAGATCTTCCAGCCGTCCTGGTTCACGGCGAGCTGCCCTCCGCAGTTCGGGCACTGCTCCGCGCAGGGCCGCGGCCGACGGGCCGGCGCGCTCTCGCGGAAGCCGTGCGGCGTGCACAGGGTCGCGGTCATGATCCCTCCTTGCCGCCCACATTCCCTGCCGGGCGACTGCCCCGCAAGAGGAAGAACAAGCCCCCGCCGCGCGGTACTCGATGCCCCGGGCCCCCGCCTCCACGCTGGGAGTACGCGCGCTCGGCCGGCCCCCGCCCACCTCTCCGCTCGCCCCAGCCCCTTCTCCAGGCTCGAAGGGACCGCCGGCACCCGAGTCGGCGACAGGAGCGGTGCCGCCTGGCCGCCGGACCGGCGCACTCGGGCCCGGCCGGTTCACACGGGGTGTGCGCGACGCACCCGCGTGCCTTCGACGCACACGCTCCCGCCCGGCGTAGGGCAGCGGTTCACTCACTGAGGTGAGTCCCACATGGCGCGACGGGACCCGGACCGCCGGTCACTTCCCCCGAGCCGACGGTCCACCGCCTCGTACCGCCGGGCGGACGGTGCGGGGCGGAGCCGCGCCTCTCCATTCCATTTCTCAGTTGACGACCGCTACGGGGCCCGGGCCGACAGCCGCCACGGGCCCCTTAGCCGATGACCGCCACGGGCCCCCGCGCGCCCCCGGCGTCGCGCTGTCCGACCCGGGTGCAACGATGAGCTCATCATGGAAGCGGGGCACGGACTTCGGGCGCTGCGGGCCACTGTGTTCGCGGCGGTCTGCGTGCTGCTCGCGGCCCTGGGCCACGCGGTCATGTCCGGCACCGCCGTCCCCTGGTGGGCGATCGGCGGAGCGCTCAGCGGAACCGGCGGCGCGGCCTGGTTCATGGCCGGCCGCGAGCGCGGCCCGCTGCTGGTCACCCTCGCCACCGTGGGCGCGCAGTCGGCCCTGCACTCCTTCTTCGAGACCGCGCAGAACGTGGCCCGTACGAGCGCGGCCACCGGCATGCACCACGCCATGGGCACGGGCCACTCGACGCCCACCGGCGAGGGCGTCATGGCGGCGATGAACGCACCGGACGCACCCGTGTCGGTATCCGCGCACGCCGCTATGCACCACATGGGGCACGGCGCGCTCGGCATGTGGTCCGCGCACGTCCTGGTCGCCCTCGTCTCCGCCATGTGGCTGTGCGGCGGCGAACAGGCGGCCTTCCGGCTCGGCCGCGCCCTCACGGCGCGACTGTTCGCGCCGCTCATCGTCCTCTTCCACGACGCCCCGCCGACCCGCCCGGCGCCCCGCGTACGCCGCGCCGACGGCGAACGCGCACGTGCGGCACAGCGGCTGCGGCAACTGCTCTACGCCCATGTCATCGCCACCCGTGGCCCACCGGCCCGCGCCGCCGTCGGCTGACGGCACACCACGCGACCGGATCACCACGTCACCGGCGCGCCCCGCCCCGCCGGCCGGGCGCCCGGATTCCAGGAAGGACCCAGGGCGATGACCCCTGCCCTGAAACGGGCCGTTCGACGGCCCGGCTCACCCCACGCCCCACGCCCCGCCGAGCCCGGCGGTGAGCTCCTTCAGCCGCCGCACCCCCTCGCCGAAGCGCCGGCACGGCTCACAGCCCCGCACGTGCGCGTCGAGCGCGCTCCCCGGCACGCCCGGCGGCAGCGCCTCCCCGTCGGCGCGGGCGGATATGGCGGTACGGGCATCACAGCAGTCCACCCCCACATCGTCTCCGGTCCCGGGCGGCCCGCGACCACGGGGGGAGGCCCCCGTGCGTGACGACGAGGCGGTGACCGCCTGGGCGCTCGCGGCGCGCGGCGGCGACGCGGAGGCCGTGGACCGCTTCATCCGTGCCACCCAGAGCGACGTCCGGCGGTACGTGGCGAGGCTCAGCGGCGACCCGCAGGGCGCCGACGACCTGGTACAGGAGACGTATCTGCGCGCGCTGCGCGGCCTGCCCCGCTTCGAGGGCCGGTCGTCCGCGCGCACCTGGCTGCTGGCCATCGCCCGCCGTACGGTCGTGGACCGGCTCCGCTTCAACGCGGCCAGGCCCCGGCTCTCCGACACCGACGACTGGCAGGCGGCGGCCGAGCGCACCCAGTCCCCGGCGCTTCCCGGCTTCGACGAAGGGGTGGCGCTCTCGCAACTGCTGGACCGGCTGCCGTACGAGCGGCGTGAGGCGTTCGTCCTGACCCAGCTGCTGGGGCTGCCGTACGCCGAGGCCGCCGCCGTGGCGGGCTGCCCCGTCGGCACCGTGCGCTCGCGGGTGGCGCGGGCCCGTGAGGCCCTCATCGGACAGCTGGCGACCGCCGAGCGGACCGCGGCGCGGATGCCGGCGCTCGCCTAGGAGCGCCGACCGGGGGAGTCGGCAGGCAGGGGGTTACGGGCACGCGCCCGTAACCCCCTGCCCCGTGCGTCCCTCAGCTCCCGGCCCGTACGACCTCGGCGTCGACCCGGACCGCCCCGCTCTCGCGGAAGTGCAGTACGAACGGCACCCGGTCGCCGACGCGGGCCTTCGGCGGGCCCTGCACCATGATGTCCAGGCCGCTGTGCGACATCGCCAGTTCGCCGCCCGCGGGCACGGGCATCGAGCCGAGCATCTCCATGGTGCCGGCGCCCTTCCGCTCGACGTTCCGGCTGAGCATCGCCTCGCGCGCGGAGGGGACCTCCACCCGCAGCAGTTCGTCGTCCGCCCCGCCGGTGTTGCGCACCTGGAAGAACGCGGCGGTCTCACCGCCGCCGAACGGCAGGAGCATCCGGCCGCCGGTCACCTCCAGTTCGGCGGGGCTGCCGGCCGCCCCGGACGCGGCCCACGCGCCGAGCCCGCCGAGCGCGACGGCGAAGGCCGCGACGGGCACCAGGGCGGCACGGGCCGCCGGAGCGAGGGCCCGCCACCGGGGAGTGGGGGCGGTCAGTGCTTCGCTCGCGCTCACCGGGAATCTCCTCGGACGCTCGTACGGGTGTGGTCCGGGCCTGTACCGTACGGTCGGACTCGCCCGGCGGCGGCGTGCCCCGCCGCGGCGCGCGCGGGACCGCGCCCCGCCGTGCCGCGCGAGGCCGTCGGCTGCCAGCCGCGCAGCCGGAGGCTGTTGCCGACGACGAGCAGCGAACTGACGGACATCGCGGCCGCCGCGACCATCGGGCTCAGCAGGCCGACCGCGGCCAGCGGCACAGTGACGAGGTTGTAGCCGAACGCCCAGGCCAGGTTGGCCCGTACGGTCCCCAGCGTGCGCCGCGCCAGCCGCACCGCGTCGGCGAGGGCGCGCATGTCCTCGCGCACCAGCGTCACATCGGCCGCCCCGATGGCGGCGTCCGTACCGCCGCCCATCGCGATCCCCAGATCGGCCCCGGCCAGCGCCGCCGCGTCGTTGACCCCGTCGCCGACCACGGCGACGCGGCGCCCGCTCGCGCGCAGCGCCCGTACGAGCTCGGCCTTGCTCTCGGGCGTGGACCGCGGGTGGACCTCGGTGATCCCCAGCTCACCGGCGACGGCGCGCGCGGTGGCAGCGCTGTCGCCGGTGGCGAGCACGGGCCGCAGCCCGAGCCGTCTGAGGTGGTCCACGGCCCGGTAACTGCCGGGCCGCAGCCGGTCGCCGAGCGCGATCACCGCCTCGGCCCGCCCGTCCACCCGCACGAGCACGGCCGTACGCCCGGCGCCTTCCGCGTCCCGCACGGCCTCGGCCAGCTCGGCGGGGAGGCCGGTGGAGTGCGCCGGGGCGGCCGGGCCCTGGAGCGGCACACCCGACGACGCGGCGCCGGGCTCCGCGCCCCGGCCGCCCTCCGCACCGGCCCCAGCCCGGGACCCGGCCTCTCGGGGGGGGGGGGGGGGGGTGGGTTTATTCCAGGGTTGTTAGCGGACGCACAATACGTCCCCCCCCGTGCGGGC
>NZ_JBWKFF010000017.1:30892-35388 GCF_056434425.1 Streptomyces sp. NPDC044033
GAGACCGGGTCGCAAATGTGATTACTAATACTTCCGCCTCCCTCTCCCCCCCCCCCCCCCCCCCCCCCCCCCCCCCCCCCCCCCCCCCCCCCCCCCGGTCCCGGCGTCCGGGCGCAGTACCTCGACCCGGTGGCCGTCCACCAGGCCCGCCACTCCGAGGCCCGCCGTGGCCGTGAACCGTTCGACGCGCGGGGGCGGTCCGGGCAGCGTGCGGCGGGCGTGGGACGCGATCGCGCGGCCCACCGGGTGTTCCGAACCCTCCTCGGCCGCGCCCGCGAGGCGCAGCGCCGCCGCCTCGCCCGGGCCGTCGGCGCGCGCCGTCACCTCTGCCACGGACATCGCGCCGACCGTCAGCGTGCCGGTCTTGTCCAGCACGACCGTGTCCACCCGCCGCAGCCCCTCCAGGGCTTGCGGCCCGCTGACGAGGATGCCCAGCCCCGCGCCCCGGCCGGTGGCCGCCAGCAGGGCGGTGGGGGTGGCCAGGCCGAGGGCGCAGGGGCAGGCGACGACGAGCACGGCCACGGCCGCCGTGACGGCGGCCTGCGGGTCCGCGCCCGCGCCCAGCCAGAAGCCCAGCACGGTGACGGCGACGGCGAGGACCGCGGGGACGAAGACACCGGCGACGGCGTCGGCGAGCCGCTGCACGCGCGCCTTGCCGGTCTGCGCGTCCTCCACCAGGCGCGCGATGCGCGCGAGGCGGGTGTCCGCGCCCACCGCCGCGGCGCGGACCTCCAGCAGCCCGCCGGAGTTGACGGCCCCGCCGACGACCGCCGACCCGGGCCCGACCTCCACCGGCGCGCTCTCGCCCGTCACCAGCGCCATGTCCAGTGCCGAGCCGCCCTCCGTGACCACCCCGTCGGTCGCGACCCGTTCGCCGGGCCGTACGACGAAGCGGTCGCCGACCCGCAACTCCTCGATGGGCACGCTGCGTTCGGCGCCGTCGGTCCGTACGGTGACCTCCTTGACGGTGAGCGAGGCGAGCGCCCGCAGCGCGGAACCGGTGGCCCGCCGGGCGCGCCCCTCCAGCAGCCGGCCGGTCAGCACGAAGAGCGGGACGCCGACGACGGCTTCCAGATACACGTCGGCGACGCCGCCCGTCGCCGACGGTACGAGCGTGAACGGCATCCGCATCCCCGGCTGCCCGGCGCCGCCCAGGAACAGCGCGTACGCCGACCACAGGAACGACGCCAGCACACCCAGCGACACCAGCGTGTCCATGGTCGCGCTCCCGTGCCGCAGGCCGCGCAGCGCCTTGGCGTGGAAGGGCAGGGCGCCCCAGGCCGCGACCGGCGCGGCCAGCACGAAGCAGAGCCACTGCCAGTTGTCGAACTGGCAGGACGGGACCATGGACAGCACCAGGACCGGCACCGCCAGCACGGCCGTGACCAGCAGCCGGATCCGCTCGGCGGGGGCGGCGGCCGACGAGTCCATGGGGTCGGCGGCAGCGCCGCCGCCGGAGTCCGGGCCGCCCTCGGAGGCCCGCCGCCGCTCCGCCTCCAGGTGGCGGGCGGTGAACCCCGCCGCCTCCACGACGGCGACGAGTTCGGCCGCGCTCACGGCGGCCGGATGGCTCACCCGGGCCCGCCCCGTCGCGAGGTTGACGGTCGCGCTGACCCCCTCCACCCGCCCGAGCCTCTTCTCCACCCGGCCCACGCAGGCGGCGCACGTCATGCCGCCGACCGCCAGTTCCGTCGTGGTGTCCGCGCTCATCGGACGGCCTCCGGGGCCGGCGCGCCCATGTTCTCCATGCCGTCCATGCCACCGCCCGAAGAGCCGCCGGAACCGGAGCCGCCGCTGCCGTGCATGCCGGGGGCGACGGGGCCGACGGCCGACCCCACCGCGTAGGCGACGCCGAACATCGCGGCGAGCAGCAGGGCGAAACCGGCGAGGAGTGCGTACGGACTGCTCTGACGTGCTGTCGTACCGTTTTGACGTGCTGTCATCGCCGCATCGTGGCACGGCGCGAGGGCCGCCGGAGCCGTTGAACGCCCTCTTCGGCGCGTGAGGATTGTCCCTTTCGCGCCCGGGAACCAGCGGGCCTCCGCAGCCGACTACCTGGAGATCGAAGGCGCGCACCGGGGCCCGTACCAACCCCAGCGGCGACGCACGTTCGGGAACTCGCGCCCGTCCCCGTACGACTTCTCAGGGGCCCGCCCGCGCCCCAGCGGTCGCGGCCCAGCGGTCACGCGACCGCGATCACGACGCAGCGAGGAGACCCCACCGTGCCCCTGCCGGACCCCTTCCCCCTCTACGGCCGCGCCTACAAGCGCGATCCCTACCCGCTGTACGAGGAGCTGCGCGCCGCCGGCCCCGTGCACCGGGTGCGCTTCCCCAGCGGCGTCGCCGCCTGGCTCGTCACCGGCCACAGCGCGGCCCAGCAGGCCCTGTCCGACAGCCGACTCGGCAAGAGCCACGACCTGGGCAACGACGGCTGGCGCGCCCGCGCCTCGATCATGCCCGAGCCCCAGCACTCGCAGCTCCAGGTCCACCTCCTGCACCAGGACCCGCCCGCGCACACCGGGATGAGACGGCTGGTCCTCGACGCGTTCGCGGCCCGCCGCGTCGAGGCGCTGCGCCCCCGCTTCCAGGAACTGGCGGACGCGCTCCTGGACGAACTGCCCGCCGACGCGGGCGGCGCGGACCTCGTCGCGTGCTTCGCCGCCCGCTTCCCCTTCCAGGCGCTCGCCGAGGTCATCGGCCTGCCACCGGAGCTCGCGGCCCGCTTCCGCCGTGAATGGGGCAAGGCCGTGCAGCCTGTCGGGCCCGAGGACCCGGGCCGGGACGCGTACGAGGCGCTGCTGCGCGAGCTCCAGGGATATATCGCCGACATCGTCGCCTACAAGCGGGCGCATCCGCAGGACGACCTGCTCAGCCGCCTCGTCACCGCCCACCGCGAGGGCGAACTGACGGGGGAGGAGCGGGACTCGATGATCTTCCAGCTCCTCGTCGCGGGCCAGGAACCCGTCACCAACCAGATCACCACCGCCCTCATGGCCCTCCTGCGCCACCCGGAGGCCCTCAACCGGCTACGCGCCGACCGAGACGATGCGGAGCTGCTGGCCCGCGCCGTCGACGAACTGCTGAGATATGACGGCGCTTTCGAGCTTACGACCTGGCGTTTCTTCGGCGAGGATGCCGAACTGCACGGTACGCGCGTCCCGGCCGGCGATTCCGTGATCGTCTCCCTCTGTGCCGCCAACCGCGACCCCGCGCGCTTCCCCGACCCCGACACCCTGGACTTCGACCGGGAGCGGGGCCCGCACATGGCGTTCGGCCACGGCATCCACTTCTGCCCGGCGGCCGCCCTCGCCCGCGTCGAACTCCAGGTGGCGCTCGGCACGTTGCTCGAACGGCTGCCGGGCTTGCGGCTCGCCGTCCCGGACGAGGACGTCGAGTGGATACCGGCGGTGCTGGGGCGCGGCGTGAACGAGCTGCCCGTCGCCTTCGGCCGGCCCATACGCCCTCGTGGGTGACCGGCTGATGCACGACGCCCCGCAGCCGCGCCCCGAGCGGAGCCCCGGCACGGCACCCGCCTCCGCGAAAGCCCCGGAAGCCCGCATCCTCGACCTCCTCCTCCCGTACCACCGCACCACGGCCCCGGCTCCCGCCGGCGGGCCGGTCGGCCACCCCGAACAGCTGGCGCAAATAAGGCAGTTCACGACGGCCGGCGAACCGGTGCTCTTCACCCTCCCCGGCTTCCCCTGCAAATCGCCCAACCCGGCCAAGGTCCTCGGCCACCTCCCCGACGAGGGCGAACGGCTCTCCCTGACCTTCCTCGACCGGCTCTGCGCCCGCGTCGGCGAGGTCTACGGGCCCGGGGCGCGGATGCTCATCTGCTCCGACGGCCATATCTTCGGCGACCTCATCAACGTGCCCGACGCGCACATCGACGCGTACGGGGACGCCCTGCGCACCCTGATCCGCCGCACGGACCTGCGCCACCTCGACACCTTCGACCTGCGCCAGGTCTACGGCGACGCCCCGTACGACGACAAGCGGTCGCGGGCGACCCGGGCGTACGCGCCGGATCTCGCCGCCCTGCGCACCCTGACCCGCACCGATGAGGAGGCGACCCGCCTCTACCGGGGCATCACGCGCTTCCTCGTCGAGGACACCACCGGCCGCACCGGCAGCCGGTCCGCCCTCCAACGCGACTGCCGCGCCCGCGCGTACGGCGTCATCGCCCGCAGCCGCGCCTGGGGCGACCTCATCGCCGACCACCACCCCCGGTCCGTACGGCTGTCGATCCATCCGCAGCGGCCGGGCGCGGCCAAATTCGGCATCCGCCTCCTGGAGTCCGCCGACGCCTGGGCCACACCCTGGCACTCCACCGTTCTGCGGCGGCGGGACGGAAGCGCCGAGCTGCTGCGTCACGCAGACGCGCGGCGGGGGGGGGGGGGGGGGGGGGGGGGGGGGGGGGGGGGAGAAGAGGGGGGAGGGGGGGCCCCAGCGGGGGCTGGAGGGGGGGAACACCACGGCGCCCACGCCACAACAAC
>NZ_JBWKFF010000017.1:35398-56210 GCF_056434425.1 Streptomyces sp. NPDC044033
TCCTCCCCCCCCTCTTCTTGAGGCAGAACCAACACCCCCCCTCCTCCCCCCCCCCCCCCCCCCCTTTTTGTGGGCCCCCCCTCCAATCCCCCCCCCCCCCCCCCCCCCACTACGCGGAGCGGTAGCCCGCCGGGGCTCCGAGGGCCCGGCCCCCCGGAGCCCCGGCCCTCAAGCCCCCGCCGCCCCCCTGTGATCGAAAGCGATCAGCGGGTCCCCGGTCAGCGGATGGTCCACCACCGCCGCCCGTACCCCGAACACCTCGGCCAGCAGCCGCGGCGTGAGCACATCGCGCGGCGGGCCGGAGGCCAGTACCGTCCCGCCGTGCAGTACGTGCAGCCGGTCGCACACGGACGCCGCCGCGTTGAGGTCGTGCAGCGCGATCAGCGTCGTACGGCGCTGCTCGCGGAGCAGCGTGAGCAGTTCCACCTGGTGCCGTACGTCGAGGTGGTTGGTCGGCTCGTCCAGCACCAGCACCCGGGGGTCCTGGGCGAGGGCCCGCGCCAGCAGCACCCGCTGCCGCTCGCCGCCCGACAGCGCGGAGAACCGCCGCCGCGCGGCCTCGGCCATCCCCACCCGTTCGAGCGCCGCGGCCACGGCATCCGCGTCGGCCCGGTCCTCCGCCGCGAACGCCCGCTTGTAGGGCGTACGGCCCATCGCGACCACTTCACGGACCGTCAGCTCGAAGTCGCCGCCGCGCTCCTGGGGGAGCGCGGCGATCCGCCGGGCCGACTCCACCGTCGTCAGCGACCGCAGGTCCGTATCGCCCAGCAGCACCCGCCCGGCCTTCGGCGCGAGATGCCGGTACACGGTGCGCAGCACAGTGGACTTGCCGCTCCCGTTGGGCCCCACCAGCCCCGCGATCTCCCCCTCCGCGGCGAGCAGGCTGACACCGGAGACCACCGTGCGCCCGGACAGCGACACGTCCAGGTCCTCGACCGCGATCCTCATGACCGCTCCAATCGCCGGTCCAGCAGATACAGCAGCGTGGGCGCGCCGATCATCGCGGTGACCACGCCCACCGGCAGCTCCTGATCGGACAGGGCCGTCCGGGCCACCAGGTCGACCACCACCAGCAGCACCGCGCCGAACAGCGCGGAGACGGGCAGCAGCCGCCGGTGATCGCCGCCCACCACCATCCGGCAGGCGTGCGGCACCATCAGCCCCACGAAACCGATCGCCCCGGAGACCGACACCAGCACACCGGTCAGCACGCTCGTCACCACGAACAGCTCGCGCCGCAGCCGCGTCACGTCCACGCCGAGGCCGGCCGCCGTCTCATCGCCCATCAGCAGGGCGTTGAGCGCGCGGGCCCGCGCCAGCAGCGCCGCGAGCCCCAGCGGCACGGCCGCCGCGGGCAGCGCGAGAGTGGCCCACTGAGCGCCGCCCAGCGAGCCCATCAGCCAGAACAGGACCCCGCGCGTCTGCTGTTCGTCCCCGGCCTGGAGCACCAGATAGCTGGTGAACCCCGACAGGAACTGCCCGATGCCCACCCCCGCCAGCACCAGCCGCAGCGGCGAGAACCCGCCCCCGCGCCGCGCCATCGCCCACACCAGCGCGAACGCGGCGAGGGCCCCGGCGAACGCCGCCGAGGACAGCCCGAGCCCGAGCGCGCCGCCCGCGCCCGCCCCGAGCACGATCGCCGCCACCGCGCCCAGCGACGCGCCGCTGGAGATGCCCAGCAGGTACGGGTCGGCCAGCGGATTGCGTACGAGCGCCTGCACGGCCGTGCCCACCAGGCCCAGCCCCGCCCCCACGAGCGCCGCCAGCAGCGCCCGCGGCAGCCGCAGCTGCCACACGATCAGATCCTGGGTGCCCGGCGCGGGGCCCCGCCCGCTGATCCCGCGCACCACCGCCGACCAGACCTCGCCCAGCGGTACCGGGGTCGATCCCAGGCACACCGACGCGATCAGCGCGACGAGCAGCGCCGCGCCCAGTGCCGCCCCGATCCAGCCGGCCCGTACGGTCCGTACGCCGCTCTCCCGCTCCTCGGAGCCGGAGAGCGGGACGGTCGCCGTCACCTACTTCACCCGGTCCGGGTGGATCGTGTGCGCGATCTCCCGCACGGTGTCCGCGCTGCGCACTCCGCCGATCGTGGTGCGCTCCGTGCCGATCCGCAGGAAGCGGTTCTCCTTGACGGCCCCCAGCCCCTTCGTCGCCGGGAAGGTGCGCAGGAACTCCGCGGCCTGGTCGAACGCCTTGTCGTTCGCCGCCTCGCTGCCCCGGTTGCGCACGCCGAGCTGGATCCAGTCCGGGTTCTTCGCGACCACGTCCTCCCAGCCGACCGGCTTGAAGTCCCCGTCGCAGTCGCCGAAGACGTTGCGCGCCCCGGCCTGCGTGATCACGGCGTTGGCCACCTGCTTGTCGCACACGGCCAGCGGCTGCTTGGTGCCGGCGTCGAAATCGAAGAAGAAGTACGACGGCCGATCGTCCCGCGCCACGCCCTTCAGCGCGTCGCGCACCGCGTCCGTCTTCTTCCGCATCCCGTCCACGAGCTCACCGGCGCGCTTCGAGGTCCCGGTGACCTTCCCCAGCTCCTCGATGTCCGCCATCACCCCCGACAGGTCGGTGCGCGGCCCCTTCTGCGCGGCGGCGCACGCCGACGAGCGCAGAAAGACGTGCTTGATGCCGGCGGCCTCGAACTCCCGCGGCGTCGGGGCGTCGCCCATGCCGCTCATGTTCCTCATCGACGAGAACGAGTCGATGTAGAGGTCCGCGCCGGAGCCGAGGAGCTTCTCCTTGGGGATCACCGTCTTCCCCAGCACCGGCACCTTCGCCGCCTGTTCCGCCAGTTCGGCGGGGACCGTGCCCTTGCCGGGCGGGAAGCCCGTACCGGCGACCCGGTCGCCCGCGCCGAGCCGCAGCAGGGTCTCCAGTGCCGACGCGTTGCTCGTCACGATCCGCTTCGGAGCGGCGTCGAACGTGGTCTTCGCCCCCTCGCAGTCGGCGACGCTCACGGGGAAGCCGTCGGCGGCCTCCGACGGCCCGGCGCTCCCCGGCCTCGCGGCCCCGCCGCTTCCGCAGGCCGTCGCCGACAGGGCCAGCAGGCCCAGCACTCCGCACCACACACGAGGGCGCATCACAAACACTCCAGGAACTCGGCGAACGCGCGGGCCCGCCGCTGCGGGCCCGGATCAGGTAGTCGGGCGGCGGGTCCGCCCGGTTCCCGTGCGTCGCGAAGAAGCCGGACATAGCCTGCAATCCACGCGGAACGAAGAACCGAAGGAATCGCGGGAAACGACATCGCGGGAAGCGAAGGAGATCTGGAGATGGTTGCTACGGACCCGGGCGACGGGCCACGCACGGAATCCCCCGCCACGGACAGGGACCGGACCGATGGACCGCCGCTCGCCGAGATGCCCGGCGACTGGCAGCGTGCCCTGGCGATCGTCGCCCACCCCGACGACCTCGAATACGGCGCGTCCGCGGCCATCGCCGCGTGGATCGACGGCGGCCGGGAGTTCTCCTACCTGCTGGCCACCGTCGGCGAGGCGGGCATCGACAGCATGGAGCCGGCCGAGGCCGGGCCGTTGCGCGAGCGGGAACAGCACGCGAGCGCCGCCGAGGTGGGGGTGCGGAGCGTGGAGTTCCTCGGCCACCGCGACGGCGTCATCGAGTACGGCACCGCGCTGCGCCGGGACTTCGCCGCCGCCATCCGCGCGCACCGCCCGGAGCTCGTACTGACCCTCAACTACCACGACACCTGGGGCGGCGTCGCCTGGAACACCCCCGACCACCGGGCCGTCGGCCGGGCCGTCCTCGACGCCGTCGGCGACGCCGGGAACCGCTGGATCTTCCCCGAACTCGTCGCGGACGGCCTCGCGCCGTGGAACGGCGTCCGCTACGTCGCCGTCGCGGGCTCGCCCCGGCCCACCCACGCCGTGGACGCGAGCACGGGCCTCGACCGGGCCGTCGCGTCGCTGCTGGCCCACCGCACGTACATCGAGGCCCTCACCGACGAGGAACCGGAGCGCTACTGCCGCACTTTCCTGGAAGGGAACATGGCGGCCGCGGCCGCCCGCTTCGGCGGCCGTCCCGCCGTCGCCTTCGAACTCTTCAGCCGCTGAAACGGCCGCTGCCGAAGAAACGGCCGAAGAAGCGGTTGCAGGGGCGGGGCGGCCCGCCGCCTTCGGAGACTCAGACCTTGCGGTAGCCCCTGGCATCGTCCGTAGCGGCGATGACCATGTCCGCGTCGCCCCCGACCGAGGCCGTCACCAGGGCCGCCACCGCGCCCTCCACGAACGGCGCGTCCGCGATGCGCAGGTCCTCGGGGACGCCGTCCCCGGCCGGGGCGGCCAGGATGGCCTTGACCGTCAGGACGGCGCTGCCCATGTCGCAGAGCACCACTACGCCCTTGCCCTCGTCCACGTCCGCCAGCGCCTGCCGGATCAGCTCCGCGCTGGTGCCGACGCCGCCGTCGGGCAGGCCGCCCGCCGCGGCGACGGGAGCCGGGTCGCCGGTGCCCACGAGGGCCTTCGCGAGCTCGGCCGTCGAGGCGGCGACATCGCGGCTGTGCGAGACGAGCACGACACCGACGCGGCCGTTCTCCTTCTCCTTCGCCTTCTCGGGCTGAGGGCTTTCCTCCGGAGCCGCCGTCTCCTTGGCCTCCTCGGCCTCCGCGCCCTCGAACACCTCCGGCAGACCGGTGTCCGCGGCCTCGTACAGCGCGGTGATCAGCATCGCCGACGACGCGGCCCCGGGGTCCTGGTGGCCGATGCTGCGCTCACCGAGGTAGCTGGCCCGGCCGCGCCGCGCCTGGAGCGGCACCGTGGCCTCGGCGCCCTCGCGCGCGGCCCGCGCCGCGGCGTCCAGCGCGGCCGCGGCATCGCCGCCGCCCTCCAGGGCGGAGGTGTACGCCTCGGCCGCCGGCGCCAGCGCGTCGACCATCGTGGCGTCGCCGGGCGCGGAGTCGCCCAGCCGCCGCACGCTGGCGACCGCCGCGGTCAGCGCCTTGCCGAGCGCCGGGGGCTCGACGACCGCGTCCTCGCCGAGCACCTTGCCCATGCGGCGCAGCACCGTCCCGTACAGCGGCCCGGACGCGCCGCCGACCGTGTTGGTCAGATGCATGCCGACGGCGGTCAGCAGGGCCCCCGGTGTGGCGGGCGCCTCATCGGTGACGACGCGCGCGGCCGACGTGAAGCCCCGCTTGAGGTTGGCGCCGTGGTCGGCGTCGCCGATGGCGGCGTCGAGGTCGGTCAGGTGCGCGGCCTCGGCCACGAACACCTGCGTGGAGCGGGCGAGGAAGCGGCGGAAGAAGGCCGTATCGAGGGTGACGGACATGGGCGGCGGCTCCTCTTCGCGGGTGCGGCCCGTACGGCCGTACGGGCCTTTGCCCTGCTCAGCGTAGCGCCGTCACCGATCGGAGGGGCTCCGCGACCGCGCGCCGGCCTCCGTCAGGCAGCCCGACGCGTACGTACGGCCGGTACGCGGGGGAGCGGCGGGGCCCGGCGGTACGAGCGCCGAGCCCGCCGCGGGGAGCGCGAGACCGGCGGGCGCGCCGAGCGGCCGCACGAGCGCCGATCCAGGGAGCGGCCGCCCGAGCGCCGACCCGGGGAGCGCGTGTATCCCTGCCGCCGCGGCGCCCGCGGGTCGGCGGCGCGTGCGTACGCCGCCCCGGTGGCGAAGACCCGGAACGGCGCGGCCCGGATCCGGATCATGGCTGATCACGGCTCGGCCCGGTCCCGGCCGGCGGGCGTTTGCAGCGTCAGTCCGTCGGCGACGATGAGGTCGGAGGTGACCAGCGCCTGCTCGGCGTCCACGTTCGTCATGAAGACGAAGGGCGGCACGACGGGCGGCACCGGCAGCTGGTCGGGGGTGAAGGTGAGGCAGAGGAGGCCCTCAAGGCATCCGCTGAACTTGGTGAGATAGAGGGTGACGTCCCCGCTGAGGTCCAGTTTCCGCGCGCCGAGGGCCAGTTCGGGGCCGCCGTCGCGGGTGGTGAGCCGGTAGTCGGTGAGGGAGGCGGCCCGCATCTTGAGCACCATCACCTTCACCGGCCCCTCGGCGGTGGGCACCCGGGTGACCCCGGCGAGGAGGAAGCCGTCGGGCGCGAACAGCGAGGTGGTGACGGTCGGCGCGACCGCCGCCGCCGGGACGCCGTCCGCCGCCTCGGCCGTACGGTCCGACGACGGGCCGACCGCGGCCAGCAGCACCACGGGCAGCACGGCCGCCAGCGTCCTGGACCCCGGATCGTCCCGGACGGACGGCAGCCGCTCGGTTGGCTCCCCACCGTCCTCCCCGGCTCCGTCCGGGGGCGCTACGGGCGTCCAGCCGAACCCCATCGCGCTGCCCGCGATGCCCAGCGCCATCCCGATGAGGAACCCGCCCAGGTTCGTCGCGGCGAAGGAGAGCACCGACAGGATCAGCGCGTTGAGGCTCACGTAGTGTCGCGCGCCGGGCGCGCACCACAGGAACAGCCCGGCGACGATCAGCGCCAGCCCGATGCCGATCGCCGCCAGCCCGCCCAGGCCCAGGCTGACCAGGATGGTGACCGGCGACAGCGGTACGAGCAGCAGCTCGGCCCCGCCGAGGACCAGCAGCAGCCCCGCCCAGAAGGGCCGGGTCCGCCGCCAGCCGCGGAAGGCCCGCCGCGCGTCCGGCAGCGGCAGCCGCTCGTCGAGCCGCCGGGACAACCGTGCGCTCAGAAGCACTTCTTGCCGTCCAGGCTCACATTGAGCTTGAGGCCCCGGAGCCGGAAGTTGCCGCCGGTCGCGGACCAGGCGTGCGAGCGGACCCCGGCCACGGTGACGTCCCCGGCCTGGAGGCCGAACTTGCCCTTCTCGCCCTGGACGCCCGGAACTCGGTCCAGGGTGGAGGCGTCGCGGCCGATCTCGGCGGTGCCGAACCGGGCGTCGCCGACCAGGTCCTCGCCGTCGATGATGAGGCTGCTGGCGGTCACATTGCCCGCTTCGCCGCCCGCCGTGAGCTTGAAGGTGACGGTCCCCAGCGGGGTGGAGACCGAGGCGGACTGGCAGATGTCGGTCAGGGTGGCGTCGCCGATGCCGAGCAGGGCGACCGGGTGGCCCTTGCCGTCCACGGACCGGTCGGTCTGCACGTACGACGAGAGGCCCTTGCTCGACAGCTTGCCGGAGGAGACCTGGAAACTGGTACCGGAGACGGCGAAGGACGCGGCCAGCGCCCCTTCGGCCATCACCGCGGCCATCGCTCCGACCGCGAGCACGGCGGGGACGGCGAGCACCGCCGTCTTCTTCCAGGCCGTTCTGCCCTCCGGCAGCCGACGGTTGGTTCCGCTCACTGATTCCTCCCCGGGGCAGCGGTCATCGGACGGCTGCGGCGCAGCCGCGAACACGTGCAGATGCGCAGGGAAGTGCGGGGTGGCTCCGCCGCCGGGACGCGGTCCGCGGTCGGCATCGCTCTGCCATACTGCGGAAATCCGGTGGCAGTTGGAGACTAGGGCCGAAATTGAATAATAGTCAACAGCGCGGTACGCGCGCTGCCCCAGCCGCGCGCGGCACCGGGCGCTCCCAGGCGCGCCGCGCCGAACTCATCACGATCGGAAGGAGGCTGTTCGCGGACACGTCCTACGACGCGCTGTCCATGGACGACATAGCCCGGCACGCGGGCGTCGCGAAGGGTCTCATCTACTACTACTTCAAGAACAAGCGCGGCTACTACCTGGCGATCGTCCAGGACTCCGTCGCCGAACTCGTCGTACGGGCCGGCTCCACCCACGACCTGCCGCCCGCCGAGCGCGTCCACCACACCGTCGACGGCTATCTCCGCTACGCCCAGCACCACCAGGCCGCCTACCGCGCCATCGTCACCGGCGGCGTCGGCTTCGACGCCGAGGTGCTCGCGATCCGGGCCGAGGTGCGCGAACAACTGCTGCTGGCGATCGCCCAAGGGGCGTGGGGGCGCGCCGACATCCCGCTCATCGCCCGTACCGCGCTGATCGGCTGGCTGTCGTCGGTGGAGGGGGTCACCCTCGACTGGCTGAGCCACCAGGGGCTGAAGCGCGACATGGTGCGCTCGCTGCTCGTCCGGGGCCTCGGCGACACGCTCCGCACCATCGAGGACTACGAGCCGGCCTTCCCGGCGCCGCCGCCCCTGCGCTGAACGGCGCGGGGCGGGCGGCCATGGATGGCCGCCCGCCCCGGTACTCCCGCCGACCGCTAGCTGATCGCCTTGATCAGCTCGCCGTTCGACGTGTCGCCGCTGAGCTCCCAGAAGAACGTGCCGCCGAGGGCCTGCTGCTGCTTGTACTTCATCTTCCCGCCGATCGTGGCCGGGGTGTCATAGCTCCACCAGTCGCTGCCGCACTTGGCGTAGGCGGTGCCGGCCACCGTGCCGGTCGCCGGGCACTTGGACTTGAGGACCTTGTAGTCCTCGATGCCCGGCTCGTACGAGCCCGTCGCGGGCCCGGTGGCGGTGCCGCCCGGCGCGGCCTGCGTGACGCCGGTCCAGCCGCGCCCGTAGAAGCCGATGCCCAGCAGCAGCTTCGAGGACGGGATGCCCATCTTCTTCAGCTTGGTGATGGTGGCGTCCGAGTTGAAGCCGTCCTTCGGGATGCCCTTGTACGCCGTGAGCGGGGAGTGCGGGGCGGTCGGGCCCTTCGCGTCCCACGCGCCGAAGTAGTCGTACGTCATGGGGTTGTACCAGTCGACGTAACTCGCGGCGCCCTTGTAGTCGGCCTTGTCCAGCTTGCCGCCGCTGGAGGCGTCGGCGCTGATCGCGGCGGTGACGAGGCTGCTCTGGCCGAACTTCGAACGCAGCGCGGAGAGCACCTTCTTGAGGGCGTCCTTGCCGCTGGTGTCACAGGTCAGGCCGCAGTCGTTGGGGTACTCCCAGTCGATGTCGATGCCGTCGAAGACATCGGCCCAGCGCTTGTCCTTGACCATGCTGTAGCAGGAGTCGGCGAAGGCCGCGGGGTTCTTGGCCGCCTCGGCGAACCCGCCGGACCAGGTCCAGCCGCCGAACGACCAGAGCACCTTGAGGTTCGGGTGCAGCTTCTTGAGCTTGCGCAGCTGGTTGAAGTTGCCGCGCAGCGCGCCGTCGTCCCACGTGTCGGCCTTGCCGTCGACGCTCGTGGAGGCGTCGTACGCGCGGTCGTAGTCGGCGTAGGAGTCGCCGATGGCGCACTTGCCGCCGGTGACGTTGCCGAAGGCGTAGTTGATATGGGTGAGCTTGGCAGCGGAACCGGATGTCTCGATGTTCTTGACATGGTAATTGCGCTGGTAGACGCCCCAGTTGGTGAAGTAGCCGACCACCTTGCCGCCGGCGTCGGCGTTCTGCTTGAGAGCGCTCTGCGTCAACGCGCTCTGCGGGGCGCTCGTCCCGGTCGTGGTTGCGGCGGCCGGCTTGGCCTCGGGGGTGACGGCCGTGGGGACCGTCCCCGCCGCGGCGGTGCCGGCGAAGAGTGTGGTGGCGAGCAGCGCCGCACCCGCGGCGGTGGCCGCGAACAGGCTGCGGGGGCGGGGGCGGTTTCCGTGCGGTCTGAGCATGGTTCTCCTCGGTGGGAAGGGGAGATGGGGGGTATTGCTCAACTTGACATGAACGCGAACGACGTTGCCTGGGAACGGTAGATGGACTAGACCAGTACGGTCAATGGTTCGGACCAATTCCGTTCACCCGCAGGCCATGGCGGTGAATCCGTGACGCGGGCCCGCCGATCGGGCATACTCCAACCCGCCACAGCCGCAGGTCATCCCCTCCGAGACCCGGAGCGAGACCACCGGCGCGGCAGCACCACACGGCGGCGCCGCCACACCCCGCGCGCCCGCTGCCGTAGCGCCCGACAGGGAGGAGAGCACCGCCATGTCTCAGCACGGCCCGCAGCCGGTGGAGCGTCAGCTGCCCACCGAGGAGGCCCGCGACCTGATCGCGCTCGTACGTGAGATGGCCCAGCGGGAGATCGCGCCCGCGGCCGCCGAGGAGGAGGACGACGGGCGCTTCCCGCGCGACGTGTTCGCCCTGCTCTCCGAATCCGGACTGCTCGCGCTGCCGTACGCCGAGGAGTTCGGCGGCGGCGACCAGCCCTACGAGGTCTATCTCCAGGTCCTCGAAGAACTCGCCGCGGCCCGGCTCACCGTCGGCCTCGGCGTCAGCGTGCACACCCTCGCCTGCCACGCGCTGGCCGGCTTCGGCACCAAGGAACAGCAGGCCATGCACCTGCCCGCCATGCTCGGCGGCCGGCTGCTCGGCGCGTACTGCCTCTCCGAGCCCGCCGCCGGCTCCGACGCCGCCTCCCTGCGCACCCGCGCCACGCGCCACGGCGACACCTGGACCCTCAACGGCAGCAAGGCGTGGATCACCCACGGCGGCATCGCCGACTTCTACACGGTCCTGGCCCGCACCGGCGGCGAGGGCCCGCGCGGCATCTCCGCCTTCCTCGTGCCCGGTGACGCGGACGGCCTCACGGCCGCGCGGCCCGAGCGCAAGATGGGCATGAAGGGGTCGCCCACCGCGGGCGTCAACTTCGACGGCGTGCAGATCGGCGACGACCGCCGGATCGGGGACGAGGGGCAGGGCTTCGCGATCGCCCTCTCCGCGCTCGACTCCGGGCGCCTCGGCATCGCCGCCTGCGCCATCGGCGTCGCCCAAGCCGCCCTCGACGAAGCCCTCGCCTATACTGTCGGGCGTCGGCAATTCGGACGCCCCATCGCCGACTTCCAGGGCCTGCGCTTCATGCTCGCCGACATGGCCACCCAGATCGAGGCCGGTCGAGCCCTGTACCTCACCGCCGCCCGGCTGCGCGATGCCGGGCTGGCCTTCTCCAAGCAAGCCGCCATGGCGAAGCTCTTCTGCACCGACGCCGCGATGCGCGTGACCACCGACGCCGTCCAACTGCTCGGGGGCTACGGCTACACCGTCGACTTCCCCACGGAGCGCTATATGCGCGAGGCCAAGGTCCTGCAGATCGTCGAAGGCACCAACCAGATCCAGCGCATGGTCGTCGCCCGCCACCTCGCGGGCCCCGAATCACGCTGAACAGCCCCGGCGACGGGGCGGAAAGCAGCCCCGTATGCCCTCACCCGCAGCAGCACCGACACCGGCCGCCGAGCCGGGCACGGAACGGTTCACCGTCGTCACCGGAGGCCCCGGCGCCGGCAAGAGCACCCTGATCGACCACCTGGAGCACGCCGGTCACGCGCGTACGCACGAGGCCGGCCGCGCCATCATCCAGGACCAAGTGGCCATCGGCGGCAGGGCGCTGCCCTGGCACGACCGGGAGCTCTTCGCCGAGCTGATGCTCGCCTGGGATCTGCGCAGCCACCGCTCGGCCGCGGGGGAGCGGGCGCACGTCTTCTTCGACCGCGGCATCCCCGACATCGTGGGCTACCTGCGGCTCGAAGGGCTTCCCGTGCCGTCCCATGTGCACGCGGCGGCCCAGCGGTTCCGGTACCGCAGGCGGGTGTTCATCGCGCCGCCGTGGCCGGAGATCTACGCGCGGGACACCGAACGCAAGCAGTCCTTCGAGACCGCGCGCCGGACGTACGAGGCGATGGCGGCGGCCTACACCGCGTACGGCTACGAACTGGTGCCGCTCCCGTGCACGAGCGTCGAGGAGCGCTCGCGCTTCGTGACGCAGGAGATCGGCCGACAGGCCGCCTGAGGAGGGCGGCTGGGCTGATGGGCGGCCCGGTCGGAGCTTGCGTCCTGTCCCCGGCCGGACGCCCGACGCCTGGCACGCGCGCCGGTCCGGCCAGGGACACTACCCGGGCCCTCAGCCCGTCAGCCGCGCGACCTCCGGCACCCGCTCCTCGGCCTTGCCCGCGGGCACGCTCGCGATGTCTTTGAGGCCCGTGGCCGTGCCGATCACCACCACCGGCTCACCGTGCTCGTACGCCCAGCGCCGCCCGGCGGCGACCCCCACCGCCGACGAGGGTTCGACGAACAGCCCCTGTGCGCCCAGCTCCCGGTGCTCCGCCATGAACTCCTCGGTGGGGACGGCGACCGCACGGCCCTCCGACCGCCACAGCGCGTCCAGCCCCTGCCACACGGGCCGTGACTCGCCGAGCGAGAAGGCGGGGGAGAGGCCCCGCTCCACCGTCGTGTGCTCCTGCTCCGCCCGGTCCGTACGGGCCAGGGCCGCGGTGAAGGGGGCCGCCGCGTCCGGTTCGGCCGCGATCAGCCGCGGCGTGCGCGACACCAGCCCGGCCGCCCGCAGTTCGCGGAACCCCCGGCCGATGCCCGAGAGCAGATCCGCGCGGCAGGAGGGCACCACGACCGCGCCGATCCGCTCCCCGAAGTCCCGCGCGATTTCGTACGCGACGCTCTTGTAGCCCTCGTTGGCATAGGCGTTGCCGCCCGCCGGCGGCTGGGCGAACGTCGTCAGCGGATACCAGCCGAGCCGCTCGACGCCCTCGCGCATGGCGGCGTTGCGCGCCACATGGTCGTCCCGCTCGACCCGCGCCGCGCCCAGCGCGTCGATCTGCGCGCGCAGCGGCTCCGGCACCTCGCGGGTGGTGAGGACCACGCACCGCAGCCCGGCCCGCGCGGCGTAAGCGGCGGCCGCCGTGCCCGCGTTGCCGGATGAGGCGGCCACCACCGTGTCCGCCCCGGCCTCCAGCGCGGCGGCCACCCCGACGCTCATCGCACGGTCCTTGTGCGACCCGGTGGGGTTGGCTCCCTCGACCTTCACCCACAGCTCGCCGGAGCCCGGATCCGCCAGCGGTATACGGACGTTGGGCGTGCCGCCCTCGCCGAGCGTCACCGGGTCGCCCGAGACCGGCAGCGCACCGGGCCAGCCCCACGGCCCGCCCGGGTACCGCTCCAGCGACAGCCCGGACAGATCGGCGAGGGGCGGGGCCGCGTTGACCCCGAGCCCCTCGGCGGCGCACACGGGACAGCCGGTGAAGCCCGTTACGAGAACGCCGCAGCGCAGGCAGTGCAGAGGTGGTGGCGTCACAGGAGGCTCCGGGGTATGCGCTGGGTAGGGCCGGACGCCTCATGCGGCTCGTATGCCTCGTGCGTCGTAAGAGGAATCGTACGGCTGCGAGGCGGTGGATTGAAGGCGGCCGGGGCGGGGCCGCCGGGTGGAAGCGGAGATCGCGGTATCCCGGAGGGCCGCTCAGAGTTGAGGCCGCATCCGGGGCACTTGGAGCGGACGGGAGGTGGCGCCGCCGATGTGCGAGAACGGCTGCCGCCGCCAGTCCAGGCTCTCCGGCAGCGTCAACAGCAGTGCGGCGTCCTGTTCCTGTGCGTCGAGGGAGTCGTCGGCCGGGGAGGCGTCGGCGGCGCCGCGTCCGGTGCCCGGGCAGACGGTGAGCCCGAACGGGTTCCACGGGGACGGGCACAGCGCGTGCTCGGGCAGCACGTCCTCGTCCGCCAGCAGCGCGATCGGCCGCGCGCAGTCCGGGCAGATCACCCGGAACATCTCGTAGGTCTCGTAGGCGCTGTCAGTGATGTTCCCGGTATCGCTCTCATCGAGGCGTTCAGGGCTGGGCATAGTGGGTTCTCCCCCTCAGATGGGCCGGTCAGGCGCCGCGGCCTCGACCACAGCAAGGATTTCCCTTGGGACCGCGCGGATAATCGCAGCGCGCCGACGGACACGGGTGAACGGTTGTGGCGTTCGTCACATGACACGAGCAGTTGCGTGTCCGCTGACTGTGCCTGACCGCCTCCGACACCATAGGGTGATCCGCTGTGGAGGAGCTGGACAGACAAATCGTGGAACTGCTCGTCAATGACGGGCGGATGAGCTACACCGACCTGGGCAAGGCCACCGGCCTGTCCACCTCGGCGGTGCATCAGCGCGTGCGCCGCCTCGAACAGCGCGGGGTCATCCGCGGCTACGCGGCCGTCGTCGACCCCGAGGCCGTGGGGCTGCCGCTCACCGCCTTCATCTCGGTGAAGCCCTTCGACCCGAGCGCACCCGACGACATCGCCGAACGGCTCGCCGACATCCCCGAGATCGAGGCGTGCCACAGCGTCGCGGGCGACGAGAACTACATCCTCAAGGTGCGCGTGGCCACGCCCCTCGAACTCGAATACCTCCTCACCCGCATCCGCTCCCTCGCCGGGACGTCCACCCGCACCACCGTCGTCCTGTCCACCCCGTACGAGGCCAGGCCGCCCCGTATCTGACCCGGCGGGCGCGCCCGCCACCCGTGGGAGCGCGCCCCCGTGCGGGGACCGCCGCCCCGAGGGGCGAGACTGGGCGGGTCCGTACGCCGTTCCGCGCGGCGCACGCGTCCGCGCGAGGCCGCCACCGCGAGGCGCGGCAGGCAGCGCGGCCCGACCCGAACGACACCACGAGGCGAAGAACCAGTGACCGAACCCACCCCCGCCGAGGCCCCGAGCCGCACCGTCCTGCTGCGCGGCGGCACCGTCCACAGCCCCGCCGACCCCTTCGCGACCGCCATGGTCGTCGAACGCGGCAGCGTCGCCTGGGTCGGCTCCGAAGGCGCGGCGGACTCCTTCGCCGACGGCGTGGACGAGACCGTCGACCTCGGCGGAGCGCTCGTCACCCCGGCGTTCACGGACGCACATGTGCACACCACCGCCACCGGCCTCACGCTCACCGGCCTCGACCTCACCGGCACCCGTACGCTCGCCGACGCGCTCGACCGGGTACGGGCCCACGCGAGCGCCCGCGGCGCCGACCGCGTCCTCCTCGGCCACGGCTGGGACGCCACCCGCTGGCCCGAGGCGCGCCCGCCGTCCCGCGCGGAACTCGACGCGGCGACGGGCGGCCGGCCGCTCTACCTCACCCGCGTCGACGTCCACTCCGCCGTGGTCACCAGCGCCCTCCTCGACCTGGTGCCCGGCGTCGCCGGGCGCTCCGGGTACACCCCCGACGGGCCGCTCACCGGGGACGCGCACCACGCCGTGCGGGCCGCCGCCCACGAGAGCGTCACCGCGGCCCAGCGCACGGCCGCGCAGCGCGCCGCCCGCGCCCACGCCGCGTCCCGCGGCATCGGCTCGCTCCACGAGTGCGCCGGCCCCGACATCTCCAGCCCCGAGGACCTGACCGGCCTGCTGCGGCTCGCCGCCGAGGAGCCGGGCCCCCGGATCTTCGGCTACTGGGCGGAGGCCATCACAGACGCGAAGGAAGCCGACCGCATTCGCGGGCTCGGCGCCATCGGCGCGGCGGGCGACCTCTTCGTCGACGGCTCCCTCGGCTCGCACACCGCCTGCCTGCACGAGCCCTACGCCGACGCGCCGCACACCGGCGTCGCCCACCACAGCGCGGAGGGCATCGCGGCACACGTCGCCGCCTGCACCGAGGCGGGGATCCAGGCCGGCTTCCACGCCATCGGCGACGCCGCCGTCACCGCCGTGGTCGAGGGGGTGCGCGCCGCGGCCGACCGGGTCGGCATGGCCCGTATCCGCGCCGCCCGGCACCGCGTCGAGCACGCCGAGATGCTCACCCCCGACACCATCGCGGCCTTCGCCGAACTGGGCCTCACCGCCTCCGTGCAGCCCGCCTTCGACGCCGCCTGGGGCGGCGAGGACGGCATGTACGCGCAGCGCCTGGGCCGGGAGCGGGCCCGTACGCTCAATCCGTACGCCGCTCTGCTGCGCGCCGGTGTGCCGCTCGCGCTCGGCTCCGACAGCCCCGTCACGCCCCTGGACCCCTGGGGCACGGTAAGGGCCGCGGCCTTCCACCGCACCCCCGAGCACCGCGTCTCCGTACGCGCCGCCTTCACCGCCCACACGCGCGGCGGCTGGCGCGCCGTCGGCCGCGACGACGCCGGGGTGCTCGTCCCCGGCGCCCCGGCGGACTACGCGGTCTGGGAGGCCGGCGACCTCGTCGTCCAGGTCCCGGACAGCCGGGTCGCCGACTGGTCCACCGACCCCCGCTCCGGCACCCCGGGCCTGCCCGACCTCACCCCCGGCCGCCAACTTCCGGTCTGCGTCCGCACGGTGGTCGGCGGACGGACGGTCCACGAGCGGCCGAACGAGTGATGTACGGTCGCCCCGTACCGCCGAACGACGTGCCGTCGGCCTGTCGCCGCATGCCCGCGCTCGCTGTACTGACCTGCTGATTTGAGACAACGACGCAGGTCATGTGAGTGTTGACAGGGTGCGGGCGACGGCGGGTAGGTTCGGCGGAGTCCACCACAGGACGCCCGGTCGGGAAACCTCCGCCTAGTCATCGAACGCCGCTGGGCCAGGGGGCGGTGAGCCGCGAAGGCACACCGCCACTGGGAGCCAGGTCCAGCGCACGGGGGCGAGGGAAGGTTTCGCCAGGCCGGCAGGTGTGACCCGGGTGGGGCCCGGGCGTTCAGTAGACAACGGCTTTAGGTCGACCCGCAGCCAGCGGGCCCCAGGTCGGCCCGAAGGACTCTGGGCCCCCATCCGCAGTCAGCCGCCCGCGGCGGCGCGATGCCGCGCCCCGGCCCGCGACGGGCCGCCGGACAGACCCGCCCCCGTGCCCGTACGCCGGCCGCGGCCGTTCACGCGCCGCCGCCCACCGGTCTTTTACGCACCCTGGGGCCACGCCGCGATCTCGTCGGTATACCGTCTGCTCACCATCGCACGACCTGCAAGGAAGGCCGTCACGTGCCCTCGGGTTCCGACACCACCGCCGATTCCGCCACCGGCGGCCCGGCAGCCACGCGACGGGCGGATGAACCGGCGCCGGACGACGGGGAGGCAGCAGTGCCCGCCCACGCCCCCGCACGCCCCGGCCGCGCCAGGCGTTTCGCGCTGCTCCTGCGCCGCGAGGCGCCGCGCACCGGCCTCGCCGTCCTCGCGGGCCTCGCCCTGACCGCGGCCTTCCCGCCGTACGACGTGTGGCCGCTGTCGATCCTCGCCGTCGCCGCCCTCAGCCTGCTCACCCGGGGCCGCACCGTCCGCCAGGGCGCGTGGACCGGCTTCGTCTTCGCCCTGCCGTTCTTCTTCTTCCTGCTGCGCTGGCTGCGCGTGGTCGGCTACGACGCGGTCTTCGGGCTGTCGGTCGCCGAGTCCCTCTTCGTCTGCCTGCTCGGCGCGGGCCTCGCCCTCACCTCGCGGCTGCGCGGCTGGCCGCTGTGGACCGCCTGCCTGTGGGTCGCCCAGGAGTGGGCGCGCGACCGGATCCCGTTCGGCGGCTTCCCCTGGGGGCGCCTCGCCTTCGCCAACACCGGCTCGTCCTTCACCCCCTTCGCGGCCCTCGGCGGCGCCCCCCTCGTCACCTTCGCCGTCGCCCTCGTCGGCGCGCTGCTGGCGTACGCGGTCACCACCGCGTGGCGGCTGCGCGCCGCCGCCGCGCCCCGGACCGTACGGGCCGCGCTGCCCGCGGTCGAAGCCCTCGCCCTGGCCGCCGCGATCACCGTCGGCGCGTACGCCGTGCCCGTGCCCACCAAGGCCGACGACACGGCGAACGTCGCCATCGTGCAGGGGAACGTCCAGCAGGTGGGGATGGACTTCCTCGGCCGCCCGATGATGATCCTCAACAACCACGTGGCCGCCACCCTCAAGCTGGCCAAGGACATCGAGGCGGGCCGGGTCAAGAAGCCGGACCTGGTGATCTGGCCGGAGAACTCCTCCGACCTCGACCCGTTCAAGTTCCCGGAGGCGTACGACCGCATCCAGGAGGCCGCCAAGGCCGTCGGCGTGCCGATCCTCGTCGGAGCCCTCGTCGACCATCCCTCCAAGAAGGGGTACGTCTTCAACGAGGGCATCGTCTGGGACCCCAAGACCGGCCCCGGCGCCTCCTACACGAAGCAGCACCCCGTGCCCTTCGGCGAGTACGTGCCCTTCCGGGCCGAACTCAGCAAGCTGATCACCCGGCTCCAGCGGGTGCCCCGCGACTTCTACCCCGGCGACCACACCGGCGTCCTCCAGATCGGCCCGGCCCGCCTCGGCGACGTCATCTGCTTCGAGGTCGCGTACGACGAGATCGTCCACGACACGGTGAAGGCCGGGGCGCGCGCCCTGGTCGTGCAGACCAACAACGCGACCTACGGCCGCACCGGACAGCCCGAGCAGCAGCTCGCGATGTCCAGGCTGCGGGCCGTCGAGCACGGCCGCGCCGTCGTCACCGCGGCCACCAGCGGCATCAGCGCGGTCGTCGGGCCCGACGGCACGGTGCGGCAGCGCAGTGGGGAATTCACCCGAGAGGTCCTGAACGCCGACATCCCATTGCGTGACGGGATCACCGTCGCCGACCGCGTCGGTGCGGCGCCGGAGTGGGTGATCGCTATGGTGGGCCTCCTGTCCTGCGCGGTCGCGATCCTGTTCGGCCGTTGGGGACGTCCGGACAAGAAGGGGCAGCAGTGAACGACGGCGCTCAGCGGAAGTACGGTCCGCTCGGCACGACCTTGGTGATCATCCCGACCTTCAACGAGGCGGAGAACATCAAGCCCATCGTCGCCCGGGTGCGGTCCGCCGTTCCCGAGGCGCACGTTCTCGTCGCCGACGACAACAGCCCCGACGGCACCGGGAAGCTCGCCGACGAGCTCGCCGCCGAGGACGATCATGTCAAGGTCATGCACCGCAAGGGCAAGGAAGGGCTGGGCGCGGCCTACCTCGCGGGCTTCCGCTGGGGCCTCGACAACGGCTACGGCGTCCTCGTGGAGATGGACGCCGACGGGTCCCACCAGCCCGAGGAACTGCCGCGGCTGCTGACCGCGCTCAAGGGCGCCGATCTCGTACTCGGCTCCCGCTGGGTGGCCGGCGGGCGGGTCGTGAACTGGCCCAAGCACCGCGAGTTCCTCTCCCGCGGCGGCTCCACCTACTCCCGTCTGCTGCTCGACGTCCCCATGCGGGACGTCACCGGCGGCTACCGGGCCTTCCGCAAGGAGACCCTGGAAGGGCTCGGCATGGACCAGGTGGCCTCGCAGGGCTACTGCTTCCAGGTCGACCTGGCCTGGCGCACGGTGAAGGCCGGATTCCACGTCGTGGAGGTCCCCATCACCTTCGTCGAGCGCGAGCTGGGCGACAGCAAGATGAGCAAGGACATCCTGGCCGAGGCTCTGTGGCGGGTCACGACCTGGGGCGTCGGCTCGCGGATCAACAAGGTGCTCGGCCGCAAGGACGGCTGACACCCGGTCCGCCGCCTTACGCGCCGCCGCGCCGGGTACCCGGTTCGGCGGCGCGTGATGTTTTGCGATACCCGCGCCGGGAATCCGCATATTATGGTGCAAATCGGCTACACGATGATGACCGAGCAGGCGGGGCCCAGGGAGCTTGTGAACCATGTGGTCCGGGCCGAGCAGGCCGGGTTCGACTTCTCCGTCACCTCCGACCACTACTCGCCGTGGCTCGCCTCCCAGGGGCACTCCTCGTACGCCTGGTCGGTCCTGGGCGCCGCGGCCCAGGCCACCTCCCGTATCCCGCTGATGTCGTACGTCACCTGCCCCACCACCCGCTACCACCCCGCGATCGTCGCCCAGAAGGCCGCCACCGTGCAGCTGCTCTCCGAAGGGCGCTTCCGCCTCGGCCTCGGCTCCGGCGAGAACCTCAACGAGCACGTCGTCGGCGGCGGCTGGCCGGGCGCCGGCGAGCGGCACGAGAAGCTCGCCGAGGCGATCACGATCATCCGCGCCCTGTTCGACGGCCGGACCCTCAACCACCACGGCACGCACTACGACGTCGAGTCCGCCAAACTCTGGGACCTGCCCGAGCAGGCCCCGCCGATCGGCGTCGCCGTCTCCGGCGAGGACTCCTGCGCGCTCGCCGGACGCCTCGCGGACGCCGTGATCGCCACCGAGCCCAAGGCCGAGCTGCTGGCCGCCTTCGAGCGCCACGGGGGAGCGGGCAAGCCCCGGGTGGGGCAGCTGCCCATCACCTACAACCCCGACCGGGACGCCGCCGTCCGCCGCGCCCACGACCAGTTCCGCTGGTTCGGCGGCGGCTGGAAGGTCAACGCCGAGCTGCCCGGCCCCGAGGCATTCGCCGCGGCCACCCAGTACGTACGGCCCGAGGACGTCGCGGAGTCGATCCCGTGCGGGGACCGCCTCGACGACTTCGTCGAGGCCGTACGTCCGTACGCCGACGCGGGCTTCACCGAGATCGCCCTGGTCCAGATCGGCGGGGACACCCAGCCCGCCTTCCTCGACTGGGCCGAGCGGGTCCTGCTGCCCGCGCTGCGCACGCTGTGAGCGGATCCCGGACGCGCCGGTGACGGCTCCGGCGCGTCCGGGACCGGCTTTGGCACGCACCGCGCCGCCCACGCGCCACCGCCGACGCGGCCCCTCGCGGGTGCAGGCACACTTGAGGCATGACCTTCGGAGCACCGCAGCCGACAGCCGCCCGCCCGCCTAAGCGTTCGCGGGCCCGCACGTTCATCCCGCTGGCCATCGCCGCCTGGGCGGTGCTGGAGATCTGGTTGCTGATCATGGTGGGCGAGGCCGCGGGCGGGCTCACCGTGCTGGGGCTGCTGGTGGCGGGCGTGGTGCTGGGGTCCGTGGTGATCAAACGGGCGGGGCGGCGCGCGTGGGAGCGGCTGGCCCGTACGGTCCAGGCGGCCGAGAACCCCGCGGCGGCCCCTGGCGAGCGGGAGAGCCCCGGAAACGGGCTCATGATGCTCGGCGGTCTGCTGATCATGGTCCCCGGGCTGGTCTCCGACACCGCCGGTCTGCTGTGCCTCTTCCCGCCGACGCGGGCACTGCTGCGCAAGACCTTCGAGCGCCGCCTCTCCCGCCGGGTGGGCCACGCGCCGGGCACCCTGGGGGACGCCTTCCAGCAGGCACGCATGCACCGCCCGGACGGAAAGGTCGTCCCCGGAGAGGTGATCCGGGACGACGAGCCGCCGACGCCGCGCCACGACGGGCCGCAGCTCCCGCACTGAGTGGGGACCCGTGTCATGAACCGGCCCGTACGCGCGCGCGGGGTGGGGGGGGTGCTGGCAAGGGGCGGTGGCGACCGGTGCGAGGACGAGAAGAGGAGGCAAAACAGCCTTCTGTTCTGTCATCCCTTTCTCCCC
>NZ_JBWKFF010000017.1:56220-206361 GCF_056434425.1 Streptomyces sp. NPDC044033
AACTGAGCAGGACCGGGAGCGGAGGGGGGGCTCCGGGGAAAGGGGTTCGGTGAGTCGAGTGGGGGTGGGGGGGTGTGCCCCACGGTTCGGGGGGTCCCCCGGCCCTCGTGATCAATCGGTATGCCGCCCTCAGGCGGACTTGCGGTTGTCCCGCGGATGCACGGCAATGTTCATGGCACCGGAGCGGAGCACGGCCAGCCTCTCGGCCAGCACCTCCTCCAGCTCCTCGCGGGTGCGTCGCTCCATGAGCATGTCCCAGTGCGTACGCGCAGGCTTGCCCTTCTTTTCTTCCGGCCCATCGCCGTCCACCAGGAGTGCCATGGCGCCACACGCCTTGCACTCCCACTCCGGCGGGATTTCCGCCTCTACCGAGAACGGCATCTCAAATCGATGTCCGTTCTCGCATGCGTACTCCACCGCCTGGCGCGGGGCCAGATCGATGCCGCGGTCGGTCTCGTAGCTGGTAACCACGAGTCGCGTACCGCGGAGAGCTCGCTCACTCATGAATCGTGCCTCCCGGGCTTGTCGCCCACAGGACAGGTGTCGCTGTCGTCGTCATCCGGTCAACGTCCGGTCGGCGGTGAAGATTCCCGTTGCGGGACATGCGTCGCCCGTCGTGCCGCCCCTTGTTGTACCCACCTGCGCCCGGTTTGTCACATCTGGCAGCAGATGTCACCCTGTGTTTGCACCGTTTCAGCGCGCAGTAACGGTCCGCCCGGTGGGCCAAAGGCGTACACTACCGGCCCAGCCGCCCAAGCCCTAAATCAGGACCGGAACTGGATGTTCATCTTCCGGCCTGATGAGGCTTGATCAGGTCCACGCGCCCCGCTCGACCAGTACGTCCCGCAGCGTGGCGAGACGGTCGGTCATGATGCCGTCGACCCCGAGATCGAGCAGCGCCCGCATCCGCTCCGCCTCGTTCACCGTCCACACATGGACCTGGAGCCCGCGGGCGTGCGCGTGCCGGACGAAGAGCCGGTCCACCACCCGCACCCCCGACTGGTACTCCGGCACCTGCACGCACACCGCCTCCGCCGGCCGGCCCAAGGCCCGCCCCGGCCCGTACGAGCGCAGCCGCATCCCCACCACGCCGCGCGTGCCCAGCGAATGCGCCAGCCGCTCTCCGGCCAGCCGCCGCGCCCGTACGATCCGGGCGTGCGAGAACGAGCCGACGCACACCCGGTCCCAGGCGTCCGCCCGGCCGACCAGGTCCAGCAGCGGCGCCAGCGCCGCCTCCGCCTTGACGTCGACGTTCCACCGCGCGCCGGGGAACTCCTCCAGCAGCTCCTCGAAGAGCGCCAGTGGCTCGGTGCCGCCCACTCGCGCCCGCCGCACCGCCCGCCACGGCAGCGCGCCGATCTCGCCGCGCGCGTCCGTGACCCGGTCCAGCGTCGGATCGTGGAAGGCGACGAGCGCCCCGTCCGACGTGGCGTGCACATCGGTCTCCAGATAGCGGTATCCGGCGTCCACCGCCCGCCGGAAGGCGGCCGCGGTGTTCTCCAGGCCGTCCGCCGCACCGCCCCGGTGGGCGAAGGCGAGCGGCGTCGGATGATCGAGGAAGGCGTGGCGTACGGGCATCACCGCGGCAGTATCGCGCGTTCCGCGGCACCGCCGCGCGCGCCCACCACGGAAGGCCCGCCGCCCGCGCCGGCGCCCTCGAAGCGGCGCAGGAAGAACTGCGACAGCGGGCCGATCGCCAGCGCGAACAGCACCGTGCCCGCCCCGGCGGAGCCGCCCAGCACGAAGCCCGTCACCAGTACGGTCACCTCGATGAGGGTCCGCACCAAGCGGAGGGAGCGTCCCGTGCGCCGGTGCAGCCCGGTCATCAGGCCGTCACGCGGGCCGGCGCCGAACCGCGCCGAGATGTAGAGCCCGGTGGCCGCGCCGCACAGCGCGACGGCGAACGCCAGCAGGGGCACCCGCGCCCACAGCGTGTGCGGCTGCGGCATCACGCTCAGGGTCGCGTCCATCATCAGGCCGACCACCAGGACGTTCGAGACCGTCCCGAGGCCGGGGCGCTGCCGCAGCGGCACCCACAGCAGCAGCACCAGCGCGCCGATGGCGATCGACGCCGTGCCGATCGATATGCCCGTGTGCCGCGCGACGCCCTGATTGAGCACGTCCCACGGCGCGAGCCCCAGTCCGGCGCGCAGTTGCAGCCCCGCGCTCACCCCGTACAGCGCCAGCCCGGCGTACAGCCGCACGAGCCGCCGCCAGACCGGCGTCCTCCCTCGGGTCGATGCGGTCGATGCGGTCGATGCGGTCGATGCGGTCGCTGTGGTCAACGAAGGCTCCTCGGGTGATGACCGGCGGTGACGGCTGGTGGACAGTGGTGAAGTGGCCTGCTTCGTGACACCCTGTGGCCTGGTGCATCTCATGATCCATGGCCAATCTCCGAAAGGTGGACCGCAACTGATGAGCCAGTGGACCTCAGCGGTGGGCTCCCCACAACTCGCGCGCCTCCTCGGATCGCAGCATGCCCGCGCCGCCGGGACACCAGGCGTCCGTCGCGTACCCGCCTATCGCTCCCTCGCCGACGGCGTCCGGCTGCTCATCCTCGAAGGCCGGGTGCCCGTCGCCGCCCGGCTCCCCGCCGAACGCGAACTCGCCGCCGCCCTAGCCGTCAGCCGCACCACCGTCGCCGCCGCCTACGAGGCCCTGCGCGGCGAGGGGTTCCTCGAATCCCGCCGCGGCGCCGGCAGCTGGACCTCCGTGCCAGCCGGGAAGCCGCTGCCCACCCGCGGCCTCGACCCGCTGCCGCCCGAGTCCGCCGCCTCCGTCATCGACCTCGGCTGCGCGGCCCTGCCCGCGCCCGAACCCTGGCTCACCCGGGCCTTCCAGGGCGCCCTCGAAGAACTGCCGCCCTACGCCCGCACCCACGGCGACTTCCCGGCCGGGCTCCCCGTGCTGCGCGAGGCCATCGCCGACCACTACACCGCCCGCGGCATACCGACCATGCCCGAACAGATCATGGTCACCACCGGTGCCATGGGCGCCGTCGCCGCCATCTGCCGCCTCATCGCGGGCCACGGTGAGCGCGTCGCCGTCGAGTCGCCCTCGTACGCCAACGTCCTCCAACTGGTGCGCGAGACCGGCGCCCGCCTCGTGCCCGTCGCCATGGCCGACGCCCTCGCGGGCTGGGACATCCCCGCCTGGCGCCAGGTCCTGCGCGACGCCGCGCCCCGGATGGCCTACGTCGTCGCCGACTTCCACAACCCCACCGGGGCGCTCGCCCCCGAGGGGCAGCGCCGCCGGCTCGTCGAGGCCGCCCGCTCCGCCGGTACGGTCCTGGTGGCCGACGAGACCATGTCGGAACTGTGTCTGGACCCCGGCGTCGAACGGCCCCGCCCCGTCTGCGCCTTCGATCCGGCGGGCAGCACCGTCATCACCGTCGGTTCGGTCAGCAAGTCGTTCTGGGCCGGGCTGCGCATCGGCTGGGTCCGCGCGGCCCCCGAGGTCATCCGCAGCCTCGTGGCCGCCCGCGCCTACGCCGACCTCGGCACGCCTGTACTCGAACAGCTCGCGGTCACCTGGCTGCTCACCACCGACGGCTGGGACGAGTCCGTCGGCCTGCGGTGCGCGCAGGCGCGCGAGAACCGCGACTCGCTCGTCGCCGCGGTCCGGCGCCATCTGCCCGACTGGGAGTTCACCGTCCCGCACGGCGGCCTCACCCTGTGGACCCGCACCGGGGGCCTGTCCGGCTCGCGCATCGCCGAGGCGGGGGAGCGGCTCGGCGTGCGCGTGCCCTCCGGCCCCCGCTTCGGCGTCGACGGCGCCTTCGAGGGGTATGTGCGGCTGCCGTTCACCGTCGCGGGACCGGTCGCCGAGGAGGCCGCGGTCCGGCTCGCCGCCGCGGCCCGCCTCGTGGCGACCGGGGCGACGGCCGAGGCCCCGCGGAGCTACGTCGCCTGAACCGGCAGCGGCTCGTCGCCGCCGGGGCACGCCTCGGCAGCGGACGCCGCGTCCGCTGCCGTGCGCCGCGGAAGCAACGCCAGCACGGCCGTCCGCTGCGCCTCGCTCGTCTCCTCGTCGTACGGGTCGGGCGTGGCCGGTACCTGGAGCCGGTGGACGGGGCCGGTGCCGAGCCGGGCGTAACCGCGACCGGGCGGCACCTCCCGGGCGGGCGTCGTGTGCGGCGGCACGCCGAGCACCGTCCGTACCTGCCCGACCGTGACCGGGCCGAGCACGACCCGGGCGCGGGCGTGGGTGCGGACCGGGGCGCAGAGCGTCTCCACCGCGTCGAACTGCTCGGCCACCGCGACTGTGACGTTGGCCGCGCGCCCGTGCCGCAGCGGCACGTGCAGCAGGTTCTGCGGTTCGCTCCGGCCGTCGGCCGCCGCGAGATGGCTCAGTACGCTCGGCCGGTCCACGATGATCCACAGCGGTCGGCGGACGTCATGCGGGATTGGCCCGCCCAGTTGGCGGGCCCGGTTGGCGGCGATCAGCCGCCGCTCCGTCTCGTGCGCCGCCCACTCCAGCGTGGCGAGGGCGCCCGCGAGGCCGGACTCGACGGCCAGCACGCCCTCGCGCCCGGACAGGCACGCGTACTCGCCCGTGCCGCCGCCGTCGATGATCAGCGCGTCGCCGTGGTGCAGGGCCTGGAGCGCGATCGAGCGCAGCAGCGTCGTGGTGCCGCTGCCGGGCTGGCCCAGGGCCAGCAGATGCGGCTCCGTGGAGCGCGCCCCGGTGCGCCACACCACCGGGGGCGCGTCGCGGGTCCCCTCGCCGTCGGCGACCGGCAGGGTCCGGGGCATGCCGGAGGGGTCGGTGAAACCGAGCACGGTCTCACCCGGCGCGGTCACGAACCGCTGGGCGCAGATGTCGGTCGGCAGCGCCGGAAGGACGCTCAGCAGCAGCCGGTTGCCCTCCTCGTCCCAGTCGAAGAGGTACTCCCGGCCCCGGCCGGACTTGGCGTGCAGCAACTGCTCGATCCTGGCACGGGATTCGGCCTCGCCGTCGGTGAAGTGGGCCGGATAGCGCAGTCGGAGGCCGGTCAGCCGCCCGTCGCCGTCGAATTCGTACGCGCTGAAGACGTCCTCCCAGCCGCCGCCGTGCGCGTAGAGCGGGCTGGGGTCCTCCGCGGCCGAGAAGTACGGCACGAGGGCGTCGTACAGCGCTTGCAGCCGCTCGGCCTCGGCCTCGCCCGGCCCGATGTCCGCGGGGGCGCGGCCCCGCCCGGTCCACGCCGCGGCCGCCATCAGCGCGACCAGGGCGAGCGGTGGCCCGTACGGCATCAGCGCGAGGGCGAGCACGCAGAGGGCCAGCCCGAACAGCATGGGGCCGCGCCGTTCCTTGGGGGTCGCCGCCCACCTGCGCCGTCCGGCGGCGGCCAGCCCGTGCAGGCCCCGCACGATGGTGATCAGCGGGTGCAGCACATCGGCGGCGCTGTCGGCGGCCGTGCGCGCGTACTCGCGGCCGCGGACGATCGGAGCGCTGGCGGTCAGGATGCGGGGGAGCGGTCGCCGGCCCACGTCGGTCTCCAGTTGGTCGTGATGTGGTTGCGGGCGGCTCGGAGCGAGCTCCTGGGGTGCCCGGTCCCGGTCGGCTGGACGGGCCTTCAGAACTTGAGCCCGCCCAGCAGGCTGGCGAGGCTGGCGCCGCCGGCCTTGATGCTGGGCGCGATCGCGGTGCCCGCGAGGTAGAAGCCGAAGAGGGCGCAGACGAGGGCGTGGGACGCCTTGAGGCCGTCTTTGCGGAAGAAGAGGAACACGATGACACCGAGCAGAACGACGCCCGAGATGGTGAGGATCATGGGGTTTCTCCTGGGTGATGGGGGACGGTCACCATGAGTTCTTCCAGCCTCACAGAAAGTGCCTATGCGGTAAAAGGGGCGAATGGGTGATTCATCATCAAAGTCACCCCAATGCCTGTAATGGAGCGCTGGTCAGGACACCGGAAACACCGGAGAACCGGCCGGGACCCGCGAGCTGCGGCGATCAATGCCGGGCCCGTCGCCTCCCATACGGCGGTGGCCCGGAACGTTCGCGAATCACCCGTACGGGCGCAACCGGACGCTCACGCACACGGCGAGGGGCCGCGGGTAGTAAGAGAGCGCGCGTGGAGCCGGACGCCGGACGGGCCCCCGGCCGTAGGGTGGGACGGAGCCCATGCCAAGGCGCAGCAGCCGGAGGATGACCAGCGATGAGTGAACAGCCCCCAGCGACCGAGCCCGCCCACGACCCCGAGGTGCTCCAACTCGCGGCGAAGGTCTTCGACCTGGCCCGGCACGGCGACACCGACACGCTCGCGGCCTATGTGGACGCCGGAGTCCCGGTGAACCTCACCAACGACTCGGGCGACTCCCTCATCATGCTCGCGTCCTACCACGGCCACCCCGGGACCGTGGCGTCCCTCCTGCACCGTGCCGCCGACCCCGACGTGCCCAACGACCGCGGCCAGACCCCCCTGGCCGGAGCCGTCTTCAAGGGCGAGGCCGAGGTCGTCCGCCTCCTCGTCGAGGGCGGCGCGGACCCGTCGGCCGGATCGCCCTCGGCCATCGAAACGGCGAAGGTCTTCGAACGGGGCGACCTCCTCGCCCTGTTCGAAGACCACTGACCGCGGGCCGGGGCCTTCCCCCGGCCCCGGCCTATCTCACCGCGCCGCTCCGAGATTCAGGAACCGCCGCGCGTTGCCGCCGAGGATGGCGGCCTTCGCGTCGGCGTCGAGGAACTCGGCGCGCTGGACCACCGATCCCGCCGGGCGCTCGCCCAGCGGGTACGGATAGTCGCTGCCCACCATCACCTGGCCGCTGCCCAGCGTGTCCACCAGCAGCCGCAGCGGCTCCGGCGCGAACACCACCGAGTCCACGCTGAACCGGTCGAGGTAGTGCGACGGGGGGAACTGCGAGGTGGCGATGACGTCGCTCCGCCCGTGCCAGGCGTTCTCCATCCGGCCCAGCCAGAACGCGAACGACCCGCCGCCGTGCGCGAAGCACACCCGCAGGGTGTCCGGGACCTTGTCGAAGACGCCGCCGAGGATCATCGCGAGGATCGACAGATGGGTCTCGGCGGGCATACCGGTCAGCCACTGCGCCATCCAGCGGTCCAGGCGCGGCGAGTTCGCCATGTCCCAGGGGTGGATGAAGACCGGGGCGCCGACGTCCGCGCAGTGCTGGAGGAACATCACCACGCCCGCGGAGTCCAGGTCCTGGTCGCCGACGTGGTTGCCGATCTCGACGCCCACATGGCCGGCCGCCAGGCACCGGTCGAGCTCGCGGCAGGCCGCCTCCGGGTCCTGGAGCGGCACCTGGGCGAACGGCAGCAGCCGGTCGGGCGCCGGGGAGCAGATGTCCAGGGCCAGGTCGTTGAAGATGCGGGAGACCTTCAGCGCCTCGGGGCCGGGGCGGCTGTAGGAGAAGAAGACCGGGGTGGGGGAGACCACTTGGAGGTCCACGCCGTCGGCGGCCATGTCCGCCAGCCGCACCTCGGCGTCCCAGCAGTCGGAGCCGATCCGGCGGAACTCCTTCGAGCCCACCATGATCATGGCGTCCCGCTCGCTCTCGATCCGCAGCGAGGGCCAGCCCGTGCCGCCCGCTTCGGCGCCGAGATCGGGCCAGCCGCGCGGCACGTAGTGGGTGTGGATGTCGATGACGCTCATCGGTCAGCCCCTGCCCGGGTGGTACGTCCCGCACGCGCGACAGGTGCGCTCTTCCTGGCTCTCGTAGAACTGGGTGAAGACCGGCGGCAGGTCCTTGACGATGTCCCTTACCTGCAACTCCACCTCGTGCACCAGCTCCAGGCAGTTCGGGCAGTACCACTGGAACTTCTCCAGCGTGCCCTCCTCGCGGATGCGCTCCATGACGATGCCGATCGAGCCCGGCTCGGGGCGCTGCGGCGAGTGCGGGATGTTCCGCGGCAGCATCCACATGTCGCCCTCGCGGATGTCGACGCGCTCAATTCCCGCGTCGGTCCGCAGGTTGACGTGGATATCGCCCTTGACCTGGTAGAACCACTCTTCGTACGGGTCTACATGGAAGTCGGTACGCTCGTTCGGCCCGCCGACGACCTGCACGATGAAGTCGCCCATGGGCTCCCACACCTGCCTGTTGTTGACCGGCGGCTTGAGCAGGTGCTCGTGCTCCTCGATCCAGCGCGGGAAATTGATGACGGGCGGAATGGAGCTCATCGTCCCTCCTCGGGTCGGCGGTCACGGCTGAGGTGTGCGATCGCCTGTATCTCGATCAGCAGGTGGGGGTGGGGCAGCTGGTGCACGGCGACCGTCGTCCGGGTGGGGCCGTGCTCGTCGAAGTACTCCGCGTAGACCTCGTTGTAGCCCGCGAAGTCGTTCATGTTGACCAGGTAGCAGGTCACCTGGGCGAGATCGGACAGATCCGCGCCGACCGCGGCCAGCACGTCGCGGATGTTCTCGATCACCGCGCGGGTCTGCTGCTTGATGTCGAGCCGGGTCGCGCCCATCTCGTCGGCCTCGGCGCCCACGATCGAGTTGTCGGGCAGCCGACTGCTCGTACCGGACACGAAGACCAGGTCGCCGACGACCTTCACATGCGGGAACTTCCCCCGGGGCGTGGCCTTGCCCGCCACGACGAGCGACTCAGACATCGGCGTCACCGCTGACCCGCAGGCCGACGCTGCCCAGCCCCGTCACGGTGGCCTCCACGAACCGCCCCGGCTTCAGCGGCACGGCCGCCGTCGCCGCACCGGCCAGGATCACCGTGCCCGCGGGCATGGTCAGCCCGTACGTGCGCGCCATGCGCTGCGCGGCGTGCACGGCGCGCAGCGGGTGCCCGAGGATCGCCGCGGTGGAGCCGGTCTCGGCAACCTCGCCGTCCACGTCGAGGGTCACGCCCCGGTTGGCCAGGTCGCCGGCGCGCCCGTACTCGGTCCAGGAGCCGATGACGTACGCGGCGGCGGAGGTGTTGTCCGCCACCACGTCCTCCAGGGTGAACCGGAAGTCGCGGTACCGGGAGTCGATGACCTCCAGCGCGGGCGCGACCGCCTCGACGACGGTCTCCGCGTCCAGCGTCTCGTCCCGGGGGTCCACCTCGACGCCGAGCCGGAAGGCGACCTCGGGCTCGATGCGGGGGTGGCAGTAGCGCGCGAAGTCCAGCTCGCCGCCGTCCGCGATCCGCATCCCGTGCGTGATCCGGCCGACGATGACGTCGTCCACGCCCATCTGCTGCGCCTTGGCCCGGCTGGTGAACCCGAGCTTGACGCCGGAGAGGGAGTCGCCGCGGGCGCACCGCAGGGCGACCAGCTCGCGCTGGATCTCGTACGCGTCCTCCAGCGAGAACTTGTACTCGGAGGTGAGCTGCGCGGTGGGGGCCGCGGCCTCGGCGGCGGCGTCCAGGAGCATGGCGAGCTCGGTGATGTCGGTGGCGCTGGTCATGAGGGGTCTCCCGCCGGGGCTGTCGCGGACTTGGCGCCGGCCAGGTCGAGCGCGACATCGATGATCATGTCTTCCTGCCCGCCGACCATGTGGCGCCGGCCGAGTTCGAGCAGGATCTCGCGCGTGTCGAGCCCGTACCGCTCGGCGGCGCGCTCGGCGTGCAGCAGGAAGCTGGAGTAGACCCCCGCGTATCCGAGCGTCAGGGTCTCCCGGTCCACCCGCACCGGCCGCTTCTGCAGCGGACGGATGAGGTCGTCGGCCGCGTCCTGGAGGGCGAACACGTCGCAGCCGTGGGTCCAGCCCATGAGGTTGGCGACGGCGACGAACGCCTCGATGGGGCAGTTGCCGGCCCCCGCGCCCTGCCCGGCGAGCGAGGCGTCCACCCGGGACACGCCGTTCTCGACGGCCACGACGCTGTTGGCGACGCTGAGCGAGAGGTTCTCGTGGGCGTGGATGCCGATCTGCGTGGCGTCGTCGAGCGCCTCGCGGTACGCCCGTACCCGCTCGGCCGTGTCGGTCATCGTCAGCCGGCCGCCGGAGTCGGTGACGTAGACGCAGTGCGCGCCGTAGGACTCCATCAGCTTGGCCTGGGCGGCGAGGTCGGACGGCGAGCTGAGGTGGCTCATCATCAGGAAGCCCGCGACGTCCATGCCGTTCTCGCGCGCCCAGCCGATGTGCTGCTGGGCGACGTCGGCCTCGGTGCAGTGGGTGGCCACCCGGACGCTGGTGACGCCGAGGGAGTGGGCGCGCTTGAGGTCCTCCACGGTCCCGATGCCGGGGATCAGGAGCGTGGTCAGCTTGGCGTTCTTGACGACCGAGGCGGCCGCGGAGATCCACTCGTCATCGGTGTGGGACCCGTGCCCGTAGGTGACGCTGTGGCCGGAGAGCCCGTCGCCGTGCGAGACCTCGATCGCGTCGACGCCGGCGGCGTCGAGCGCCGCGGCGACCGTCGCGACCTGCTCGGTGGTGTAGCGGTGGCCCACGGCGTGCATACCGTCGCGCAAGGTGACGTCCTGTACGTACACCTCGTGGGGGTCGGTGGTGGTCATACGGTGATCGCTCCTCGGCGCAGTTCGACCAGTCGTTCCGCGGTGCGCAGTGCGGCCGACGTCATGATGTCGAGGTTTCCGGCGTAGTCGGGCAGGTAGTGCCCGGCCCCGGTCACCTCCAGGAAGACCGACACCTTGGTACCGCGGAACGCCCGGCCGAGTACGGGGAGGTGGGCCTCGTCGACCGGGTCGAACTGGACGGCCTGCTTGAGCCGGTAACCGGGTACGTACTCGTTCACCTGGGCCGCCATCGCGTCTACGGAGGCGCTGATCGCCGCTTCGTCGGGGTCGGCGTCCTCGATCAGGCAGAAGACGGTGTCCCGCATGACCCGCGGCGGCTCGGCCGGGTTCATCACGATGATGGCCTTGCCCCGCTCGGCCCCGCCGACCTGCTCGATCGCGGCCGAGGTCGTCTCGGTGAACTCGTCGATGTTGGCGCGGGTGCCGGGCCCCGCGGACTTCGAGGCGATCGACGCCACGATCTCCGCGTACGCCACCGGCGCGATCCGCGAGACCGCCGCGACGATCGGCACGGTGGCCTGGCCGCCGCAGGTGACCATGTTGACGTTGGTCGCCTCCGGGTTGGCGTCGAGGTTGACGGGCGGCACGACGTACGGGCCGATGGCCGCGGGCGTCATGTCGACCATCAGCTTGCCGTGCTCGCGCACCAGGGCGTCGTTACGGGCGTGGGCGCCGGCCGAGGTCGCGTCGAAGACCACCTCGATGTCCGCGAACTCGTCCATCTTCAGCAGCCCGTCCACGCCCTCGTGCGTGGTCGCGACGCCCATCCGCCGGGCGCGCGCCAGCCCGTCGGAGGCCGGGTCGATGCCGACCATGGCCGCGAGGTGCAGCTGCGTGGACAGCCGCTTGATCTTGAACATCAGGTCGGTGCCGATGTTGCCCGAACCGATGATCGCGACGGGGACCGTCATGGGCGTGTTCCTTCCTCGGGGGAGTCCGTATCGGCGGTGGGTCCGGCCGATCCGGAGAAGACGGCGTGCACCGCGCCCAGGCCGTCCAGCCGGGCCCGGTAGCTGCCGGGGCCGTGCACCGGGACCATCGGGCCGAGCGCGCCGGAGAGGATCACCTCGCCGGCGAGCAGCGGGTGGCCGTGCCGGGCGACGGCGCGGGCGAGCCAGGCGACGGCCGCCGCGGGCGTGCCCAGGCAGGCCGCACCGGCGCCGACCGAGACGACGTCGCCGCGGTGTTCGAGCACCATGCCGGTGGCCGGCAGATCGACCGCGTCCACCCGGCGCGGCGTCGAGCCCAGCACGAGGGCCCCGCTGGAGGCGTTGTCGGCGATGGTGTCGGTGATCTTGATGTCCCAGTCCGCGATCCGCGAGTCGACGATCTCCAGGGCGGGGAGCACGAACTCGGTCGCGCGCAGCACGTCAGCCACGTGCGTCGTCGGCGAGTCGAGGTCGGCGCCGAGTACGAACGCCACCTCGGCCTCGACCCGAGGCTGCAGGAACCGCTCCAGCGGAATCGGTTCGCGGTCCGCGTACACCATGTCGTCGAGCAGCACCCCGAAGTCGGGGGAGAAGACCCCGAACTGGGACTGCACGGCCTTCGAGGTCAGCCCGATCTTGCGGCCGATACGACGGGCCCCGTCGGTCACCCGCGCCTCGATGGCGGCGGCCTGCACGGCGTACGCGGCGTCCTGGTCCGTAGCCCCGAGCAGATCCCGTACGGGCGCGCACGGCCGGCCGGAGGTTTCGGCGGCACGCAGCCGCTCCACGGCGCGGGCGGTGTCGGCGGCGCTCACAGCTGCACGCACACGTTGGTGGGCTGGGTGTAGAAGTGCAGCGAGTGCGTGCCGCCCTCGCGGCCGACGCCGGACAGGCCCGAGCCGCCGAACGGGGAGCGCAGATCGCGCAGGTACCACGTGTTCACCCAGGACATCCCGACCCGCATCCGCTGGGCGACGCGGTGACCGCGTTCGAGGTTGGTGGTCCACACGCACGAGGCGAGGCCGTAGTCCGTGTCGTTGGCGAGCGCGACGGCCTCCTCCTCGGTGTCGAAGGGGACGAGGGCGGCGACAGGGCCGAAGACCTCCTCGCGCAGGGTCCGCGCGGAGTTGTCGAGCCCGGTCCACAGCGTCGGCTCGATCCAGGCGCCGGCGTCCAGCTCCCCGCCCATGGCCGGGATCCCGCCGCCGGTCAGCTCCGTGGCGCCTTCCTCCCGCGCGAGCGCGGCGTAGGAGAGCACCTTCTCGCGGTGGGCCTGGGAGATCAGCGGACCGGTGGTCGTCGCGGGGTCCTCGGGGCGGCCGAGCCTGAGCGCCTTGGCGCGCTCCGTCAGACCAGCGGCCACGTCATCGAAGATCTCCCGCTGGATGTACACCCGCTCCGTGCACAGGCAGACCTGGCCGGTGTTGGTGAACACCGAACGGGCCAGTCCGTCGACCGTGCGCTCCAGGTCGGCGTCGGAGAAGACCACGGCGGCGTTCTTGCCGCCCAGCTCGAAGGAGACCGGCCGCACCAGCGGGGCGACCGCGCGCATGATCGCCGAACCGGTCTTGGACTCCCCGGTGAAGGTCACGCCGTCGATGCCCGGGTGGGTGGTGAGGAACTCGCCCGCCGAGTCCGGCCCGAAGCCGTGCACCACGTTGTAGACCCCGTCGGGCACGCCCGCCTCGGCCATCACCTCGCCGAGCAGCGTCGCCGTGGCCGGGGTCTCCTCCGACGGCTTGACGACCACGGCGTTGCCGCAGGCCAGCGCCGGGGCCACCTTCCAGGTGAGCAGCAGCAGCGGCAGGTTCCAGGGGACGATGACGGCGACCACGCCGAGCGGACCCCGCACGGCGTAGTTCAGGGCCCGCCCGCCGTCGGCCGTCTCGGTGAGGAACGAGTCGAGCCCGGTGGCCGAGATGGTGTCCGCGAAGGACCGGAAATTGGCGTGCGCGCGGGCCACGTCGAGCGTGCGGGCCATCGCCTCCGGCTTGCCGGTGTCCGCGACCTCGGCCGCGACGAAGTCGTCGAACCGCGCCTCGATCCGGTCCGCCACCCGGCGCAGCAGCCGGGCCCGGTCCGCCACGGACATCCGTCCCCAGCTGCCGTCAAGGGCGCGGCGGGCGGCCTTGACAGCGTCGTCAACGGTCTCCCGGCCCGCCTCGTGCACCTGGGAGACCAGGGAGCCGTCGACCGGGCTCACCTTGTCGAAGGTGCGCACTCCGGGCACGTACGAGCCATTGATGAAGTTGTGTACGGACGGGGTCCTCGCTGGTGCATTCGCTGCTGAGCTCGACATGCCCCGAGCCTAGAAACATCCCCCCATGCTCCACCAATGCTCTTTGAGTCCCCACCCATGCCCATACGGGCATACCATCTGGTCATGACGGTCGACCGACTCCTGGACGGGCGGCTCAAGCTGCGCCATCTGACCCTGGTGGCGGCCATCGCCGACCAGGGCGGCATCATGCGGGCCGCCGAGACGCTGCACATCACCCAGCCCGTCGTCACCCGGGGGCTGCACGAGCTGGAGGCGATCCTCGGCGTACCGCTCTTCGACCGCGGCCCGCGCGGCGTGACCCCGACGATCTACGGCGAGTCCTTCATCGAGCACGCCTACGCGATGCTCGCCCAGCTGCGCCAGGCGGGCCGCCAGATCGAACTGCTCGCCCAGGGCGAGATCGGTTCGGTGACCGTGGGCACCCACCTGGCGGGCTCGAACCTGCTGCTGCCCCGGGCCATCGCGGCCCTCAAGGCCGAGCACCCGCGCTTGACGGTCGTCGTACGGGAAGCGACCCCCGACGTGCTGCACACCGCGCTGCTCGCCGGGGAGATCGACCTGACGGTGGGCCGCCTGACCTCCGCCACCCCGCCGCCGCGGCTGACGCAGGAACAGCTCTACCTCGAACCGATCCAGCTCGTCGCGCGCGTCGGGCATCCGGTGCACGAGAGAGCCGAAACCTCTCTGGAACAACTGCTCGGCTACCCCTGGGTCTTCCCCGTCGAACAGACCGCGCTACGGGCGGAACTGGAGGAATCCTTCCTCCACCAGGGCGTACCGATCCCCGACAACCGCATCGAGTGCACGTCCATCCTCACCCTGCGGCAACTGCTCGTGTCGACCGATGTGATCGCGGCCCTGCCCATGCTGATCGCCGAACACGACGACAAGCTGGCCTTCATCGAGACGCCGCTGAAGTCCATCCGCCGGAGCGTGGGGGTGCTGCGCCCCGCCGACCGGCCTTGCTCACCGGCGGCCCGTGCGCTGCTGGAACATCTGCGGAGGGAGGCGCACGGGCTGCGGCTGGGGGGTTCCGAGGACCCTGGACCGGTTGGGTCGCCTTGACCGGCTGGGGCTCTTTGACCGGCTGGGGCTCTCTGGTCGGCGGGAGCTCCTCGGCTGTCGCGTTCTCGGCTGTCGCGGGCGGTCGGGGCCGTCGGCGCCGTCGGGGGTGATGCGGCGGTCCGCGCGGTCAGTCGGCGAGGTCCGCCAGTGCCACGGCCTTGTCGATACGGACGCGGACCAGCAGTTCGCCGGGCACGCCGTTGCGCTCGCCGAACTCCTCACCTCGCTCCGCGCCCATGTAACGGGCCCCGATGCGCGTCGCCCAGGTCCGTACCTCCGCGAGGTCGTCGATCAGCTCCGCGCGGCCCTGGAGCGTGACGAAGGAGAACGGCGGCCGGTCGTCGTCCACGCAGATCGAGATCCGACCGTCTCGTGCCAGATTGCGCCCCTTGACCGTGTCCGCACCGGTGTTGAAGACCAGATCGTCACCGTCCAGCAGGAACCAGACGGGCGCGATGTGCGGGCTGCCGTCGGCTCGTACGGTCGACACCTTCGCGGTGCGGGTGGACTCCGAGAGGAACGCGTGCCATTGGTCCTTGCTCATCTTCTCTGCCATGTCCCCATCCTGTGCCAACCCCTGTACAGAGGCGCGCAGGCGGGCCGGGCGGGTTGCCCGGACGGCGTACGTGAGCAAGGCTGGCACGGCAGTTACGGGGGAATAACGGGGAACAGCAACAACGGGAATGACGGGGAATAACGGGAATAACGGGGAATGACGGGGAACATTCGCACGGGGAGGCGGGGTATGGCACTGCGCAAGGGACTCGACTGGTTGCTCGACGACCTGACGAGTCGGATCGAGGAGATACGGCACGCGCTGGTTCTGTCCAACGACGGGCTGGTGACGGGCGCGAGTTCGGGCCTGGCGCGAGAGGACGCCGAGCACTTGGCGGCCGTCTCCGCCGGGCTGCACAGCCTCGCGAAGGGCTCCGGCCACCACTTCAAGGTGGGCCGGGTGCGGCAGACGATGATCGAATTCGACGACGGGATGCTGTTCGTCACGGCGGCGGGGGACGGGAGCTGCCTGTGCGTGTTCAGCGGCGCCGAGGCGGACATCGGGCAGGTCGCGTACGAGATGACGTTGCTCGTGAACCGGGTGGGGGAGCACTTGAGCGTGGGGGCGCGCAGGCAGGGCGGGGCTGGGGGCTCTTCGCTCTGACCTGACCTGGGACCGGATCTGGGACCGGGGGGTGGGCTCGGGGCCGGGGCGGGCTTGGGTTCGGCCCTGGGCCCGGGGTGGTAGCTCGGCCGGTCCGACCCTTCTCCTTCTGACTCCGCTGATCCCTCTGCCCGTCTGACCCTTCTGACCAGGCATTTACGGGGTTATCCACAAGGGGAGGCGCGTCGTCGCCAACCGCAGTACAGTCGTCACTGTCAGTGATTGAGGTCTGCGGGGGAGGGCGTCATGGCGGTGCGGGAGCGCGGGGCGGTACGGGGTGAGGGGCAGAGCGTGCCGCTCGGGACCGCCGCGAGGGAACTGCGGCTCAAGCCCAGGGAGTTCGAGCTGGCGGTGCGGCTGGGGGCGGTACGGACCCTCCCGGCGGCCTCGCAGGGCAAGCGGCGAGTGGCGCGCGAGGAGATCGAGCGGCACACCGCGGACGTGGGGTTCCCGGAGGCGCTGCGCGCCCGGGTATGGACGCTCGGTACTACGGAGGGTTCCGCGCTGATGGGCATCAGCGCGTCCCGCTTCGGCCGCCTCGCGCGCGCCGGCTGCTTCGACCCGGTGGGCTTCTATGTGAACCGCTACCGCACCGTGGTCTGGCTCTATCTCGCGGCGGAGCTCGTCGAGTTCGCCGACCGGGAGCCGGAGCTGCTGACCGGCCGGGCCCCGCTCGCGATGCGGGAGGCGCTCGCCGGGGGCGAGGACCGGCGGGGGCGCAGGTGGCGCCATCGACGGCGCGAAGAGCTGACAGCACAGACCGAGGACCCCTGGGGACGGGCGGCGGTCACGGCGGCGCTGCTCGACGCCGACCAACTGGCCGAAGCCGTGCCCGATCCGTACGAGCGCACGCATCTGTGCACGCTGCGCCCCGTCCTCTCGCCGGTGCCTACGGACGCGGCTGCGGCGCGAGAGGTGGCCGAGAAGCTGACCGTCGCAGACGACCCGGACGAGATCGCCTGGCTCCGACTCGGACTCACCGTCCTGCTGGAGGAGGCGAGAGACGTGCGACCCGCGCCGCGTCCGGAGCAGGAGTCGGCTCCGGAGCCGAGGCTGGTCCTGGAGCCGTGGCCGGTCCTGGAGTCGGGGCGGGGCTTGGAGTCGGGGTCGGTCCTGAGTCCAAGCCGGGTGCTGGATTCGGCCCTGGGGCCGGTTCCGCAGCTGGAGCCGAAGTGGGGGTTGGAGCCGGGGTCAGCCCTGAGGCCAAGCCCGGTGCTGGATTCGGCCCAGGGACTGGATCCAGAGCCGGAGCGAGGGCCGGAGCCGGAGCGGGTGCCTCAGCTGGAGCGAGTGCCAAGGCTGCGGCCAGACCGTGAGTTTCGGTCTCCGCTGGGACAGCGCCCCGACCCCGACGCGCGGCCTGAGACGGAGCATCCCCTCGAACCCGGGTGCCGGGCTCAGCTGACTCGCCCGACTCACCGGACTCAGCGGCGCGAAACCCTGGCTCGGCGGGAGTCCGTGCCGAGGGCGCGGCACGGACTGTGGGCGCGTCTCCGCCGCCGCAAACACCGCGGTCCCGGCCGGGACGACCAGGCCGGCGAGCGCAGCGCACAGGGAGGGCGGGGGAAGTCGGCCCGTACGACGCGGATTCCCTAGGGCACACCTCTTGGGATCGGCCGACCGGGCGGTCCGCCCTCTAGGAGCGGCTTGCGGCGTCGGTTCCCGTGCTGCCGGCCGTAGCGCCGTCGACTTCCGCGCTGTCCGTCGTCCCGCTGCCGCTCGTCGAGTTGCCGCTCGTCGTGCTGTGGGTCGAAGTTCTGGCGTCCGTCGCGCCGTCCGGTGCTGGTGCCACGGCGCGGAAGAGCCCTTCCTGCATCACTGACACGAGGAGCTTGCCCTCGCGGTCGAAGATCTGGCCCCGGGCCAGCCCTCTGCCGCCCGTCGCGATGGGCGACTCCTGCTGGTAGAGGAACCACTCGTCGGCCCGGAAGGGGTGATGGAACCACATGGCGTGGTCGAGGCTGGCCATATCGAAGCCGCGCGGGCCCCACAGCGGCTCGATGGGGATGCGCACCGCGTCGAGGAGCGTCATATCGCTGGCATAGGTAACGGCGCAGGTGTGCACCAGGGGGTCGTCGCCGAGCGGGCCCACCGCGCGCATCCACACCGCGCTGCGCGGCTCGGCGCCCCGCAGCTCCTGGGGCGTCCAGCGCAGCCGGTCCACGTACCGGATGTCGAAGGCTTGGCGGCGCTCCATGCGCTGCAAGGTAATGGGCAGGTCGCCGAGATGGGTGCGGATCTCGTCGGTGAGCGTCGGCAGATTCTCCGGGCCGGGCACTTCGGGCATCGGCACCTGGTGCTCGAAGCCCGGTTCGGGACGATGGAAGGAGGCAGTCAAGTTGAAGATCGTCCGACCCTGCTGGACCGCCACCACCCGGCGGGTGGTGAAGGAGCGCCCGTCCCGGACCCGCTCCACCTGGTACACGATCGGCACCCCCGGCCGGCCCGGGCGCAGAAAGTACGCGTGCAGCGAGTGCACCGGGCGCTCCCCGTCGGTGGTCCGGCCGGCCGCGACCAGCGCCTGCCCGGCCACCTGCCCGCCGAAGACCCGCTGCAGCGACTCGTCGGGGCTGCGGCCGCGGAAGATGTCCTGCTCGATCCGCTCCAGGTCGAGCAGGTCGACGAGCCGGTCGGCGGGCGTGGGCATCGGTGGTGCTCCTCTGCTGGGCGGGCGGGCCAGGGGGATGGCGACTGGGAGACTACAGCTGGCCGACGTCCATGACCCGCACCACCGCACGCCCCTCCTCGTCGGAGGCGGCGAGGTCCACCTCGGCCGAGATGCCCCAGTCGTGGTCGCCGTTCGGGTCGGCGAAGGTCTGCCGCACCCGCCACAGCCGGTCCTCGGGCCGCTCCTCGATCTGCAGCAGCTTCGGCCCGCGCGCGTCCGGGCCGGTGCCCAGGTCCTCGTACTCATCCCAGTAGGCGTCCATCGCCTCGCCCCACCGGTCCGCGTCCCATCCCGCGTCGGCGTCCATCTCGCCGAGTTCCTCCACCTTGTCGAGCGCGGCGAGCTCGACGCGGCGGAACATGGCGTTGCGCACCAGCACCCGGAAGGCACGGCCGTTCGCCGTGACCGGCTTGACCTGGTCGGCGCGCTCCTGGGCCTGCTCGGCCGTCTCGTCCTCCGGGTTGGCGAGCTGCTCCCACTCGTCGAGGAGGCTGGAGTCGACCTGCCGCACCATCTCGCCGAGCCAGGCGATGAGGTCCTGGAAGTCATCGGACTTGAGGTCGTCCGGGACGGTGTGGTCCAACGCCTTGTACGAACTGGCGAGGTAGCGCAGCACGATGCCCTCGGTGCGCGCGAGGTCGTAGTGGGCGGTGAACTCCGTGAACGTCATGGCCCGTTCGTACATGTCACGGATGACGGACTTCGGCGACAGCGGGTGGTCGCCGACCCACGGGTGGCTCTTGCGGTAGACCCCGTAGGCGTGGAAGAGCAGTTCCTCCAGCGGCTTGGGGTACGTCACGTCCTGGAGCCGCTCCATGCGGTCCTCGTACTCGACGCCGTCCGCCTTCATCAGCGCGATCGCCTCGCCGCGCGCCTTGTTCTGCTGCGCCGCCAGGATCTGCCGCGGGTCGTCCAGCGTGGACTCCACCACGGAGACCATGTCCAGGGCGTAGGAGGGGGATTCGGGGTCCAGGAGCTCGAAGGCCGCGAGCGCGAAGGTGGACAGCGGCTGGTTGAGCGCGAAGTTCTGCTGGAGGTCGACCGTCAGCCGGACGATGCGCCCCTCCGCGTCGGGCTCGTCGAGCCGCTCGACGACCCCGCCGTCGAGCAGCGAGCGGTAGATGGCGATGGCCCGCCGGATGTCCCGCAGCTGGTTCTTGCGGGGCTCGTGGTTGTCCTCCAGCAGGTGGCGCATCGCCTCGAAGGCATTGCCCGGCCGGGCGATGACCGACAGGAGCATCGCGTGCGTCACGCGGAAGCGGGAGGTCAGCGCCTCGGGTTCGGAGGCGATGAGCTTCTCGAAGGTGTTCTCGCCCCAGTTGACGAAGCCCTCGGGAGCCTTCTTGCGGACCACCTTGCGGCGCTTCTTCGGGTCGTCGCCCGCCTTGGCGAGCGCCTTCTCGTTCTCGACGACATGCTCGGGAGCCTGCGCCACGACGAACCCGGCGGTGTCGAAGCCCGCCCGCCCGGCACGCCCTGCGATCTGGTGGAACTCCCGCGCGCGCAGTGTCCGTACACGCTGCCCGTCGTATTTGGTCAGCGCCGTGAACAGCACCGTGCGGATCGGCACATTGACGCCCACGCCGAGCGTGTCCGTACCGCAGATGACCTTCAGCAGCCCGGCCTGTGCCAGCCGCTCTACCAGCCGCCGGTACTTCGGCAGCATCCCCGCGTGGTGCACGCCGATGCCGTGCCGTACGTAGCGGGAGAGGTTCCGGCCGAACTTGGTGGTGAACCGGAAATTGCCGATCAGCTTGGCGATCTCGTCCTTCTCCGCACGCGTGCACATGTTGATGCTCATCAGCGCCTGCGCCCGCTCCACGGCCGCCGCCTGCGTGAAGTGCACGATGTAGACGGGCGCCTGGTGGGTCTCCAGCAGTTCGGTGAGCGTCTCCGTCAACGGCGTCGTGCGGTATTCGTAGCTGAGCGGCACGGGGCGGGTCGTCGATCGCACGACCGTGGTGGGCCGGCCGGTGCGGCGGGTCAGGTCCTCCTCGAACCGCTTCATGTCGCCGAGCGTCGCCGACATCAGCACGAACTGCGCGTGGGGAAGCTCCAGCAGCGGAATCTGCCAAGCCCAGCCCCGGTCCGGCTCGGCGTAGAAGTGGAATTCGTCCATCACGACCTGGCCGACGTCGGCGTTCTTGCCGTCCCGCAGCGCGATCGAGGCGAGCACCTCGGCCGTGCAGCAGATGACGGGCGCGTCGGCGTTGACGGATGCGTCGCCGGTGAGCATGCCGACGTTCTCGGTGCCGAAGAGCTTGCACAGGTCGAAGAACTTCTCCGAGACCAGCGCCTTGATCGGAGCGGTGTAGAAGGTCACCTGGTCATTGGCGAGCGCGGCGAAGTGCGCACCGGCCGCGACCAGGCTCTTACCGGAGCCGGTCGGCGTCGACAAGATGACATTGGCTCCGGAGACCACCTCGATCAGCGCCTCCTCCTGAGCGGGGTACAGCACGATGCCCCGCTCCTGGGCCCAGCTGGAGAAAGCTTCGAAGAGGGCGTCGGGGTCGGCGGTGCTCGGCGTCTGATCGATAAGGGTCACGCCCCCATACTGCCTGCCTTGGAGCCGTGCGCGGGAACCGGCGGGTCCTACGTAGATCATCTGACGCTACGCTGTGTCGCCGACCGGGCGTCACCGATCCGAGACGCCGGCGACCAAAGGGGTGGGAACGAGCATGATGGGACCGGCGCACTCGCTGTCCGGGGCGGCAGCCTGGCTGGGGGTGGGCGCGGCCACCGCGGGCGCGGGCCATCCGATGCCCTGGCCGGTGCTCATCGTCGGCGCACTGATCTGCGCCGGTGCGGCGCTCGCACCGGACCTCGACCACAAGCAGGCGACGATATCGCGGGCCTTCGGCCCGATCTCACGCACCCTGTGCGAGGTTGTCGACAAACTCTCGCACGCCGTCTACAAGGCCACCCGGATGCGGGGCGACGCACGGCGCTCCGGCGGTCACCGCACGCTCACCCACACCTGGCTGTGGGCGGTCCTCATCGGCGCCGGCGCCTCGGCGCTGGCGATGACCGGAGGCCGCTGGGCGGTGCTCGGAATCCTCTTCGTCCACCTGGTGCTCGCCGTCGAGGGGCTGCTGTGGCGGATGGCCCGGACATCGAGCGACGTCCTGGTCTGGCTGCTCGGCGCGACCAGCGCCTGGATGCTCGCCGACATCCTGAACAAACCGGGCAACGGATCGGACTGGCTGTTCACCGGCTCCGGTCAGGAGTACCTGTGGCTGGGGCTGCCGATCATCCTCGGAGCGCTGGTCCACGACATCGGCGACGCCCTGACCGTCTCCGGCTGCCCGATCCTGTGGCCCATCCCCATCGGCCGCAAGCGCTGGCACCCGCTGGGTCCCCCGAAGGGCATGCGGTTCCGGGCCGGCAGCTGGGTCGAGCTGAAGGTCCTGACGCCGGTCTTCATGTTCCTCGGCGGTCTCGGCGGACTGGGCGCGCTCGACTACATCTGACCGCGCCCAGCCCCCTGAGGGTTGTCCCGCTCATCCCTGGCGGACGAGCGACGACAGCTCCGGACCCTCGCACTGTCGGAACGTCCGCATACATCCCGGATGCGGACGCTCCTCCGCCTCGCGGTGCCCCGCGTCTGACGCCGCGCGCTGATCCACCAGGCATGACGGGCCGGCCCATGGCGCCGGAGCCCTGCCTTCCGCCGGTCCGGCGGCTACTGGTGCCAGGAGCGCCACAGCGCCGCGTACGCGCCGTCGGCGGCGACCAGTTCGTCGTGGCTGCCCAGCTCGCTGATGCGGCCCTCCGCCACCACCGCGATGACGTCCGCGTCGTGTGCGGTGTGCAGGCGGTGCGCTATCGCCACGACCGTACGGCCCTCCAGCACACGGGCCAGCGACCGTTCCAGATGCCGGGCCGCGCGGGGGTCGAGGAGCGAGGTCGCCTCGTCGAGGACGAGCGTGTGCGGGTCGGCGAGGACCAGGCGCGCCAAGGCCACCTGCTGAGCCTGGGCCGGGGTGAGCGCGGTGCCGCCCGAGCCGACCTCGGTATCCAGTTCCTCGCCCAGGGCGCGCGCCCAGCCGTCGGCGTCCACCGCGCCGAGCGCCGCCCACAGCTCCGTGTCGCTCGCGCCCGTCCGGGCCAGCAGCAGATTGTCGCGGAGCGAGCCCACGAAGACGTGATGTTCCTGGTTGACCAGTGCGACATGCTCACGCACCCGCTCGGCCGGCATCCGAGCCAGCTCCGCTCCGCCCAGCGTCACCTCGCCCGTACGCGGCGCGTAGATCCCCGCGATCAGCCGGCCGAGCGTCGACTTTCCCGCCCCGGACGGTCCGACCAGCGCGAGCCGGGTGCCCGGCCGCACATCGAGCGAGACATCGTGCAATACGTCGTGACCGGACCGGTAACCGAAGCGGACCTCGTCCGCCCGGACATGCCTGCCGTCCGGAGTGACCTGGCCGTCCGCGTCCTCCGGCTCGATCTCCCGCACACCGACCAGCCGGGCCAGCGACACTTGGGCGACTTGAAGCTCGTCGTACCACCGGAGGATGAGCCCGATGGGGTCGATCAGCATCTGTGCGAGGAGGGCCCCCGTGGTCAGCTGCCCCACCGAGATCCAGCCCCACAGCACGAAGACGCCGCCGACGATCAGCACGGTGCCGAAGAGCAGCGCGTGCGAGATGTTGATGACCGGGAAGAGCACGGTGCGCAGCCACATCGTGTAGCGCTCCCAGGGTCGTTAATCACTTCCATACCCTGTCTCTGACGTGCAATGATCCGTCCATGGACACGGAAACCGGGCCCGACCCGACCATGTTGATAGACCTGTTCTGCCGGAAGTCGGCCGCAGTCAAGAGCAGAGCAAGCCGGGGTGGCAAGAAGGAAATCTCAATCGCGGCGCAAGAGACGTTGGGCCGAAGGGTGGCGGCTCAACTAGGACTCACAGTGCGCAACGTGCACAAGGAGGTCGGATCAGCAAGCAGGTTCCGCAAGAAGAAGGGGAAGCGCACAGATCAAGACGTCGCGCTAGCTGCGCTCGTAAAGGGGGAGATCGGTGCGCTTTGGTGTTTCCGGCTAGACCGTTGGGACCGTCGAGGAGCGGGAGCGATCCTCTCAATCATCGAGCCGCCAGACGGTCAACCCCGGCGGCTGCTGTTTGGTTGGAATGAGGACGTCGCGAGACCCGAGCTGGACTCTTCCAACCCCCGTGACCGAGGGGAGTTGATCCGGCGTGCGGAGGACGCGCGTGAGGAAACCGAGAACCTTTCGGAACGTGTGCGCAACACAAAGGACCATCAGCGTGCCAACGGTGAGTGGACCAGCGCGCATGCACCGTATGGGCTGGAAGTCGTGCTCATCGAGACGCAGGACGATGAGGGAGACCTCTACGACGAACGCAAGCTACGGGTGTCGGCAGAGCTGTCCGGCGACCCGGACGGCCGAACTAAGGCGGCAATTGCGCGTCTAGTCCACACGTGGCCGGTCACTGATGGGTTGAGCTTGAGGAACGTAGCCCTACGGTTGGGGGCAGAGCGTGTACCTAGCCCGACTGGTGAAGACGGCTGGAGCCTGGCCACAGTGCGGGACATGATCAACAATCCGGCGTATGCCGGGTGGCAGACCACTGGGCGGCAAGACAACAAAGGGCGACGAGTGCTGTACCGAGATGCAGACGGCAACCGCGTATCCGTCATGGACGGTCCGGCGCTGGTTTCCGATGAGGAGCGGCAAGCCGCTCTAGACAATGTGGGTTCCACGCCACCTGGTATCGGCGTACCTAGCGACGGGACGCAGCACGACACCAAAGCCAAATATCAACTAACGGGTATGGCGTGCTGCGATGGGTGCGAAGGGTCCGCACCATGGCAGGGCAGGGGGTACGGGTGCTGGAAGTCCAAGGCAGGGAGCAAAGGCCGTTGCCTCAACCCGGCTTCTGCGGCGGCTGCATCCATTGAGTCCTATGTGTCGGCACAGGTCCGAAGCCGTCTGGGGAATGCCGAAGCTGACGACCCCATCATGATTGAGGCTGTACGGCGCTGGAGGGCCGTCAGGAAGCCCCAAGAGAGCGAGGATGAGCAAGAGCACAGGGATGCGCTAGACCGCGCGCAGCGGGCCCTCAAGCGCGTTTGGGACGATCGCAAAGCAGGATTGTATGACGGCCCGTCAGAACAGTTCTTCACGTCTGACCTAGCAGAGGGTAATGCGCGAGTGACAGCAGCTCAGCAAGCGTTGGCAGACAGCGGAGCTACAAGTGACGTCGATGTCTCGTGGTTGCTGGACTCGGACGATGAGTCATTGCGGGAGATCTGGAAAGCAGCGGATATGTCGTTGCGTCGAGCGCTAACGGGTATTGCGATTGATGAGATTTGGATCAAAAAGGCCGATTACCGGGGGCAACCCTTCAATGGGGACGCGCGGGTAGTGATCAACTGGGCGGGTGAGCCGCCACGGCGAGTGCGCTTGAAGGAGCGGGGGCGCGGGTCCCGCCCCCAACACCCGTAACCAGCGAAGGCGACCCTCTCACTCTCCGGAGTCGAGAGGGTCGCCTTTTTTACGTTCAGTGACGAAGTGCAGACACAAAACGTCTTCCCGTTCCTTCTTTCCTGATACGCACATTAGGAAGAAGGTACGGGAAGACGTTTTGTGTCTTCCCATCTCGGGGGGTCGTGGGGAGAGGGTAGATCCGTGTACCCCCGCCCCGTCTTAACTCTTATGTAGCCGCTCCGCGCGTGCGCGTGCGCGAAACTACGCGACGCCCAGCGAGCGACTCACCCGCCTAGAGTGCTCCCGTGGTTCTCTTCCCACGGTTGAGCCTCTAGGCGAGCTTCTTGCCCCCTTAGCTCAGCGGATTGAGCACTGCCCTGTCGAGGCGGAGGCGACGGGTTCGAATCCCGTAGGGGGCGCGAGTCGCGCAGGGGAAGACCCGGAGAAGGTCCTTTGCGCGGCATGATCGACCCGTCCCGGCTGATCCCCGGGCGGGTGCAAGGTGGGGTCGCTACCTGCTGGGAGTGTGCGTTGGACGCAGGGACCCCTACTCGGGTCCCGAACCCGGTTCGACTCCGGGCATTCCACCGATCAGCGTAGGAATTCCTACGCTGATCCCTAGGGTCCCAAGGCGGGGGTTCCGTACGGGGCCCCCTATGCGGGGACCCTCCGAGAGGGGGCCGCATGGCATGGGAGGGCAGTACCCGCCGGGCGCGACTCCCGGCCAACTGGGCGGGTGTACGGGCCCGTGTGCTCATGGATGCCGACCACTCCTGTGAGTGGGTACGCGCCGACACTGGGCAGCGCTGCGGCCGGTACGCGAACCAATGCGATCACGTCATCGCTGGTGATGATCATTCGCGCGAGAACCTTCAAGCGCTATGCGAATGGCATCACAGGCGCAAGAGCGCAAGCGAAGGCGCGACAGCGAAGAACGCCAAGCTACCTACGCGTGAACGAAGCGCTGAGCTGTCACCGTTCGAAGCGCGCGAAAGCGCGAAGTGAAGCGAACTGAACGTGAATGCGTGTGAGTTCACGCGATGGTTCACGCGCCGCGAAGCGTGCGCAACGAGATTGCGAAACGTGAGCGCACAAGGATTCCAGTAACTGAGAGTAGGGGAGTGCCCCCCTCGGAGCTTGGCCTCCAGGCCGGGGCCGATAGCGCGAGCCGCTGCGTACAGGTCTGGGACTTTTCGCGGCGGACCTTCGCCACGGTGCGTGACCTGCGACGATGATCCGAAACCCGGGGTGGCGCAGGCCGCATACACGCGCGCACACACGTGAGCACATGCCCCAAGGAATCCCAGAGTGCGCGTCAGACGGCCCCGTGGTCTGCGGGCGGGGGTTTCCCTCGCTCGTAGGTCACGAGGCCGTTAGGCGGGCGCGCAGGGCTTATGCGCTACCGTCCGCGATGACGGTCGTACCGTCCAGCGTGGTTACGATCCACGCTTCGTGTGAGGCAGGCCAACCACTTGTGTCCCAACGTCCTTTTGCTTCGGACCATCGCGCCGATTTGGCGACGCCCTTTTGTTCGCGGGCAATGCGGCGAGCTTCGGACTGTGTGAGTCCTGGGGGTTTCGTCATGGGCCGAGAATATCGGAAGATCACGGCTCGGCGCAGGTGTTCTGGCAAAGAGAATGCCCCCGACAGTATGCCGGGGGCAGCGAGGTCGCGCGCCTAGTCCTTGGAGTCGGTCACCCACTTTCCCAACTCGCGGTCGGCGTATGCCCGACCGCTGGTGCCATTGATGGTTGAGAATCCGCGTGTTGTGACAGGGATGGGCGACTCGCCTGCCGCTTCCAGCGCATTCAGGATCGACGCGAGCGCGTCCCACAGGTGTCCGTTCGTGCTCTCACTGGTCATGGGCGCAGCCTAGCAGCCCTGTAAGCCGCCCTGTACGGCCGTCTGAGGGCCCCGCACGCCCCGGACGGCCTAGGTGTCCGGCGAGCCTCCGCGAGGCCGTGAGACGAGCGCACAGGACGTCAGGTCTCGTCTAGCCAGAGTTGCACCCCTTCGCTGTGGTGACGCCAACGCCCCGCGCGCAGCGCGCGGACGGGCGAGCGCATGCGAAGACCCCCCGCCGGAGTCGACGGGGGGTCGGTCGTTGAGGTCAGATGATGCCGCCGAAACGGCGGCGAAGCAGCGAGATCTCGCGCTGTTCGGCTTCCCACTCAGCGATACCGGCGGGGGTAGTCCAGTACCAATCCCAATACTCATCTTCGGTCGGCATGGCGGTGAACGTCATGCCATCGATCTCTTCAACAAACAGTGTCGCGCTCATCTGCTGGCCTCTCGTTCGGCTGTGAGGCTTCAACGTAGCGTGCGCTCGTACGGGACGGCAAGGGGGTGCCATGGCAGGCATGGGCCCTCCGCCCAAGGAAGAGAAACACGGTCGGACACCCAATCTCGGCATGTCGGCCGGTGAGCTTGCCGACGTCGAAGGCGTACCCGCCCCGCCGTTGCCAACGCCCAAGAAGTGGCTTGCTGCTACTCGGGATTGGTGGGCCGCATGGTCCAACTCGCCACAGTCGGCTGCCTTTCAGGGGACTGACTGGCAACGGCTGCTGAGTCTGCTGCCGCTGGTCGACGGCTACAACCGTCTTGTCGGCAAGGCGGCGGACGACCCGCGCAAGCTGCGGGCCGCAAAGGACGTCCTGTCAGAGATTCGGCAGAACGAGAGCCTGCTCGGTGCGACGCACCTTGACCGACTCCGAGGCCGGATGGCTACCGGAGGAGGGTCCGGGGCCCGGTCGGTGACCGTGGCCGGTGAGGTTGAGGCGGAGAACGTCGTGAAACTGTTTGGGGGTGGATGATGCCGCATATTGGCACCATCCCCGAGTACGCCCCGCGCAGCACGCACCCCGAGAATTGGCCGGAGTTCCACGAGTCCATTGGCTATGCGGCTGTGGCGTGGATGCGGTCGCATCTGGTTCAGCCGGACGGCGAGCACGCTGGTGATCCTTTCGAGCCGACGCCTGAGCAAGAGCATTTCATCGCTTGGTTTTACGCGGTCGATTCGGGCGGCCGATTCCGCTTCCGCCGGGCGGCCCTACGGCGGTCCAAGGGGTGGGGTAAGGGCCCATTCGCCGCTGCGCTGTGCCTCTTTGAACTGTGTGGGCCGTGCCTGCCGCATGGGGTGGTAACTACCGCTCTCGGCGTGAGAGTCGCGGTCGGGAAGGTTCACCCCGCGCCACTGGTGCAGCTCGCCGCAGTTTCGTATGCCCAGACTGAGAACACCATGGCGTCTATTCGGGCCATGGTGGGGCCGGAAATGGCCGAAGCATTCGGTCTGGATGTCGGGCAGACGCGCATTTTGATGCGCCACCCTGTGGGGCGGCGCGTCCGCCGGGGGCGGCTAGAGCCAGTTACGACCGCTTCGGCGTCCCTGGAGGGAAACAGGACTTCGTTTTACACCCTAGATGAGCCGCACCACCTTAAGGATACGAATGGTGGCCATAAGCTCGCTCGGGTACTCAAGCGCAACGCTGCCAAAGTGGATGGGCGTGGCATTGAGACTACCAATGCGCACGCGCCGGGTGAGAACTCCGTTGCAGAGGCGACGTACGAAGCCTTCCTGAAGGTTGTCGGCGTCCCGTTTGGTGCTGGGCTCTTGTACTCCGCGTTGGAGGCACCCCCGGAGACGGACCTAGCCGACGAAGCGTCGGTGCGGGCCGCATTGCTGGAGTGCTATGCGTACTGTCCGTGGATTTCGATTGACCGTCTGGTAGATGAGATCTACGACCCGGGGACCACTCGGGAAGAGGTCTTGCGCTTCTACTTTTCGCGGGTTGTGGCTGCGTCGGATGCGTGGCTCGATCCAGCCGACGTAGAGGCGGCCCTCACCGTAGGAATTCCTACGGTGCCCGAGGATGGTGCGATCATCACTCTCGGGTTCGACGGGTCGCGTGGCACCCATCACTACTCGGACGCGACTGCCCTTGTGGCGTGTGACGTCCGGACGGGTTACGTGTGGCCGTTGGGTGTCTGGCAGAGGCCGGACGGCCCGGCGGCCGAGGGGTGGGAGGTCCCGCGCGAAGAGGTTGACCGCGTGGTGCGGTCGGCGTTCGAGCGTTGGCGAGTGGCTGCGTTCTATGCCGACTTGGCGTTCTATGAGTCGTACGTTGACAGGTGGGCCGAGGACTTCCGCGATGCACTGTTCATCAAGGCGAGTCCCGGACATTCGGTTGCGTACGACATGCGTCGCCGGGTGCGTGAATTCACGCAAGCGGCAGAGGGTGTTGTCGCCGCTTTCGAGGCGAAGGCCATTGCGATAGCCCAAGACCCCTATTTGGTCACGCACTTGAAGAACGCTAGGCGTCGCCCCAATGCATACGGGGTGGGCCTCGGTAAGGAAGCACGGGAATCCCCGCGCAAGATCGATTCAGCCGTATGTCTCATTCTCGCCCGTGAAGCTCGCCGGAAGGCGCTGGAAGCCGGGGTTCTGGAGAAGTGGGGTGATCCCGAACCGGGGGTCGTGTACGGCTTCTGAGTACGTAGGAGGCTACCCGGCATGGGTGATGCGCATTCCGCCCTGGCGGGTGCCCTGGTGCAACGCAAGGCGGAAATGCCAGAGTTGACCAGGGTGGATCAGTACTACCGGGGCGTGCAGGATCGTCCATACATCCCCAAGAAGGCCAAAGCCGAATTCGGCGTCATGGTGACGCGTGCACTTGAGAATTGGCTACCGCTCATCGTCTCAACTGTCGCGCAGAACCTCATGGTTGAGGGCTACCGCCGGTCGGACCGTCCAGAGGACTTGGGCCCGTGGCGGTATTGGGCTGACAATCTGATGGACTCGCGGCAGGCGCAAGTGCATCGAGCTGCGCTCACGTTCGGGAAGTCGTACGTCTCGGTGGTGCCGGGTGAGAACCCCATCACGGGGGAGTCTGCGCCGGTCATCCGGCCCATGTCGCCCCTGTCGGTTACCGGCGTCGCGGACGATGCTGACGCTGATTGGCTTGACTACGCGGTTCGGTATCTCGGGGTGCGTCGAGAAGGTAAAGCCTCCTTCGGGGCGTGGCAGGTGTGGGACAGTGCGAATATCTCGGAGCTGTGGGTTCCCGAGGGTGATGACGATGATCCGTCTGAATGGCTGACCCGGCGGGTTGAGCCGCATGGTATGGGTCGTTGCCCGGTCGTACAGTTCCGCAACCGGTGGGCGGACGGCCCGGAAACCCTGCCTCACGAGCTGGGCGAGGTTGCGCCGCTGATGCCGATTCAGGATCGGATCACGTCCACGACTTTTGACATGCTGGTGGCGCAGTCCTACAGCGCGTTCAGGCAGCGTTGGGCGACCGGGATTCAGATTCCGAAGGACCCGCGCACAGGTCTGCCGGTTGAGACGTTTCAGGCTGCTGTGGACCGAGTGTGGGCGACGCCGGGCGAGAACGTCAGGTTCGGCGAGTTCGAACAGACCTCTCTCGATGGCTACTTGCAGTCGCGCGAAGCGGCAGTCAAGGCCATGGCTGCGATCGCACAAGTCCCCCCACACTTCCTTCTCGGTGGAATGGTCAACATTTCGGCCGACGCGCTGACGGCGGCTGAGTCTGGGCTTTCGCGAAAAGTCCATGAGCGTCAAACCCTGTTTGGCCAGTCCTGGGGGCAGGTTCTCCGGCTTGCGGCGTATGCGGACGGGGACGCTAGTGCGGCCGAGGATGCCGAAGCGCGTGTCATTTGGCATGACGCCGAGGCTCGTTCACTGAGTGCCACGGTAGACGCACTTGGGAAGATGTCGCAGATGCTCGGGGTTCCGGCCGAGGTCCTGTGGGAGCGAATACCTGGTGTGACCACTTTCGACGTCGACCATTGGCGGACGGTCAAGGCCGAGGCTGATACGTACGCCATTGCGGACTCTCTGGCAGCTTTCGGTGCGGACCATACGGCCCGCGAGACGCGGGCTGACAGTGCGCCTGTTGAGGGCGACGGGTGACGCCCAATGAGAGCCGTGCCGAGGCCCTGACAGAGCTGCACTCCCGTGCGCAACACGCGCTGTCCGGTCGCGCTTTGAGACGTTTGCAGTCCGCATGGGGGCGGGTTCGTATCAGTGATCCGTATTCAGTGGCGCAGTACGCGCGCCTAGCGGAGCATGTGCTAGCCGAGGCTTACGCGCTCTCTGCACGAGTCTCGGTGAGCTACTACCAGTCGCATCGCCGTGCGATCCTCGGTGAGTCGCTGTTCCGCTCGACGGAAGAGGCGTACGCAGAGGCGACGCGCACGGCGTCCAGAACGGCCGAGACGGAAGCAAAGCGGCTGTCGGTCAAGGCGGAGCGTCACGCGTCCTATCTGCGCTCTCAAGGTGTCCCAGAGGAGCAGATTCAACGTCTCGTCGGCTCTCGCCATCTTGGCGAAGCGTCCCGGATGGTGATGTCCGGCGGGCGGGACGCTATGGCCTACTTCATCAACAACGACCCGAGGGTTATTGGCTACCAGCGGAAGGCGTCGGCTCGTTGCTGCGCCTTCTGTGCAGCGCTCGCCGCACGTCCGAACCTCTACAAGACGGCCCGCAGCGCGGGAGTCGGCATCGGTTCCGGCCGAAAGTTCAAGTCGGGCAACCACACGGCTAACGCGGCTCCGTGGCACAACGGTTGTCGCTGTGTCGCAGTACCCGTCTACGGGCGCAAGCAGCGGCCCCCCAAGAACGCCGCGCGGTTCAGGGAGATGCTGCGTAGCGGTGAAATTGAATTCCGAGAGAGCCGCTACGGCAACCCGTATCCGGTCTACAAACAAGGAGATTGACCCGTGAGCGAGGACGTTACCCCAGACGGGCAGGCGAACGAGGAGAGTCCAGCGGAGGCACCCGCCGAGGATCAGCGTAGGAATTCCTACGCTGGCCCCGATGTGGACGGTCGGGATGCCGAGCTTGCGCGTCTCCGTGCGCAGCTTGATGAGTTCGCGCCGATTGTGCAGGCGCACAAGGATGCCGAAGAGGCGCAGAAGTCCGAAGCGCAGAAGCTGCGCGATTCACTGGAGGCTGCCGAGCGTGAGCGCGACGAAGCGCGCCGAGTGGTCATTCGGTCGGAGGTCGCCGAGTCAACCGGGCTTCCTTCGGACGTTATAGCCCTCCTACAGGGCTCCACAAAGGATGAACTGATGGCGGCGGCGCAGAGGGTCGCCGAACGGTCGACGGTAAAGCGGGGCGGAATTCCCTCGCGGCCGAAGCCGAAGGTTGGCGGCGGCAACGAGTCGGCGGATGGGCCGGAAGTTCTCGACCCGGTGAAACTCGCTGCTGCGATCCGTAAGCGGTTGCCGTACTAGACGGCCCGCAACTCACGTAAGGAATGGCGCATATGGAGACCACCCCGAAGGGTGTAATCAAGGCAGAGGCGTGGGCCCCGGCGGCTCTCGGACTCCTCAAGGGCGAGATCGTTCTAGCGGGTCTGGTGACGCGAGACGGCGGCGCAGACTTTACCGGTTCTGCTGGTGACACTGTGAACGTCAAGCGTCCGTCCAAGCTGGCAGGGCAGGTTGAGGCTCTGCGCGATATGGATGGAGGTGACGACTACGTAATCAAGGCCGAGAAGCTGAATGAGAAGAAGATTGCTGTAGAGCTGAACAAGCATATCTATCAGGCAGTTGAGCTTTCTGACGCGGAACTGACTCTCGATGTGGAGGATTTCGGCGCACAGGTGCTCGCGCCTCAGACTGAGGCTGTCGCCAACCGGCTTGAGGCGCTGGTGGCTTCGGCTATCAATGGCGCGGTCAAGGGCGAGAAGATTCCGGCCAAGGATGACGCCGAGGCCATTCTCCGCGCGATGCGTCGGCTTCGGAAGCGGCTCAATCAGCGCGATGTGCCGACCAACGGCCGCGTTCTGGCTATTGGCGTGAACGTTGAAGAGGCCCTGCTGGCTCACCCGAACCTCTCGAAGGTGAACGAGGCCGGTTCGGACTCCGCGCTTCGTCGGGCCGAGCTGGGCGAGCTGTACAACTTCCGGATCGTCGTAGCTAACCGCATCGATGATGACGCGATGATTGCTTTTCACCCGTCCGCGTACGTGCTCGTGAACCGTGCTCCGCTGGTTCCCGAGGGTGCCAAGGGTGGCGGCTCTCAGGCATTCGAGGGCTTCGCGCTGCGTGCCATCAAGGACTACGACAGCCGCGTTGCGCAGGATCGGTCTTTTATCTCGACGTTTGCCGGAATCAATGAGGTGACTGACTACACGTACACCATCGTGACCGAGGGCAGCGGTAAGACCGCTAAGGACGTCATCAAGGTGTCGGACAAGCCGGAACAGGTGCGGTCCGTTGGTGTGGCGTTTGACTTTGAGAAGTCGGCGGACACCCCGGAGGGTGGCGTTACCCGGTCCGTGAAGAACAAGGTCTGACGTAAGGGGGGGGGCAAGTGGCGACGTCGTTCGTTTCGTTCGAGGAATTCAGTGTCCGTCGCCCCGAACCCATTCCCGAGGGGGACCGGGGACGCGTAGAGGCTCTGCTCTGCGATGCTTCCGGGCTTGTCCGGGAGGTGGCCGGTCCGCTCTTTGAGTGGCCGGACCCTGTGCCGGTGACGGTCGCACAGGTCGTGATGCGTCTTGCGGCTCGTGCGGTCGACAACCCCAATGGGCTCGTTTCCGAGTCCATTGGGGATGCCTCCTACCGGCTGTCGCGGAGTGCGCAGAACGGCATGTCGCTGTCGGTTGAGGAGCGGCAGGACATCGAATTCGCCCTAGGGATACCGTCATTGGTCTCCGTAGAGGTGGCTGTGGGCTACTCGGCCTGGAAGGTCCGGCAGTTCACGCCGACTGGACGGTCAGAGGCGAACGGCGTCGTCTGGGATGGGCAGTGGTGATCAGCGCGGGTCTGATGCGGGACCGGGTGACCGTATTCAGGCGTACAGAGATTGGCCAAGACCGGTACGGAAACGCCGAGTTCGAGTGGTCGGACATCGGCAAGCACTGGGGCCGCCTCATCTACCCGTCCGGATCGGAGAAGGCGTCCCGCCGAGACGCGCAGGCGTTCGGAGCTGCGGTCATGCTTCCGCCCCGCACAGACGTCAACGGACGAGACCGGGTGCGGGTGTGGGACGAAGTCTGGGAGGTCGACGGGCCGCCGCTGTGGCAACGGCAGGCATTCGGCCCCGGTCTGCTCAAGGTGCGGATACGGAGGATTGATGGTTGATGGCTGTTCGTGTGCAGATAGATCCGGCTGCGATTGAGGCACTGGCCCGTAGCCAGGAAGTGAGGGCCCTTCTACACGCCCGTGGCAAACAGGCGGCTGCGGGTGCCCGTGGTCGTTCTCCGGTTCTCACAGGGGCTTTCAAGGCTGCTGGCTTCGGTGTGTCAACCAGGATGCGGAACCAGGCTGGTGTGGGGCGCGTGATGGTGGCCCGTGTGTACGCGCGGGACCCTGTGGCCAGCATCATCGTGCTCGGGTCGCGGAAGTCGCATAGGCGACCCCACCACGTGTTCAACCTAGGGGACTTTCAGTGACTCCGTACGTGCGATTCCCCGACGTTGAGGCATTGGCGCTGGCTTACCTGCGTGCTCACATTGATGGGTTCGAGGGTGGGCCGGATGTCCCTGCTGACGTCGGGGACCGGTTTCCGTTCACCGTAGTCGAGCGAAACGGCGGGGTCACGCGATGGCCTGCACTGGATCAGGCGGTTCTAGCGCTGTACGTCTACGGAGACACCCGGGCGCAAAGTTCCGACCGCCTACGGGATGTGCTGGCTCACCTTCACGCGATGCCTGGACCCGCCCCTCTGGTATCGCGTGTCTACACGATTGCAGGGGCGCAATTCACGCCGGACCCCCTTACGGACAAGCCACGGTGGTATGCGTCCGTGGGGGTTTCGGTTCGACCCGAAAGGGGGAGCGGCTATGGCCGACAACTTTGATTCTGACCTGGTGAGGGTCGCAACTAATGGAGTCGTGTTCACGGCTCCGAAGGAATTCGGCACTGTCGCGCCGATCGTCGAAATCGACCCTGTGACAGGCGCGATTGGCCTTGCAGACAAGGGGGATTCCAGTCACTGGAAGACGCTTGGCCTGTTCAGTGACGATGGTGTCGAGCATGAATTCTCGGAGGAGACCGAGGATATCAAGAGCTGGCAGGCGGGCACTGTGCGCACCATCATCAAGGGCCGTGATCTGTCGCTGAAGTTTTCCGCACTGGAGTCAAGCCCTACTGTCCTTGAGGCGTTCTACGGCCTCAAGACCGGCTCTATCAACGTCAGTTCGGGCGGCAAGCTTTCCTTTCAGATAGCGGCCAACGCCAAGCGCGCGCCGTTCGCCTCGTTCTTCGTTGTCCGGGACGGCGAGACACTGTGGACGATGCACATACCCAACTCGCAGGTCTCCGGCGTCGAGTCGCCCAAGTTCACGTCCGCACAGGCCGTTTCGTGGGGCATGACCGTGAAGGCACTCGGCGACGCATACGGGAACCTCGCCACTTGGGACATGACGGATTCGGCTCTGACGCCAACCCCGGGCACGAGTGGGCTCGCAGCCGACGTAAAGGAGACTGTGTGATGGCCGAAGTTACGAAGCCCCTTCCGCCCGTCGTGGAGACAGGGGACCCGGATCACCCGGGCGTACACAACACACTGCGGGCCGCCGTCGCCGAACTTCAGGGTCTCGCCAAGTCGGGAGCAAGCAAGGGCGACAAGGGCGCGACCGGCGCGACCGGCCCCGCCGGTAAGGATGGATTCCCGACCGAGGACGAGTGGGCCGCTCTCGTGGCGCGCGTGAAAGCCCTAGAAGGCAAGGGTGCATAAGCGCCGGGGCGTGCGCATTGGCGCGCGCCCTTCAGCGTAGGAATTCCTACGCTGCTAGATCATCAAGCAGGGAGAGTTCACCATGGGTAAGCCCAATAAGAAGGTCCTCCGACTGTCTACGCTTCGGAAGAGTGCCGCAGAGCGTGAGACTGAAGCGATTGAGTTTGAGGGGGTGGACGGCGCGATGTACACCATCCCCGGCCCCGCGTTCTGGCCGGATAGCGCACATGACGCTGCCGCGCGCAATGCCGTTGCGGACATGGGGCGTTCGCTACTCGGCGAGCAGTACGCCGCGTTCGTTGCGGGTGGTGGCCGGTCTACTGATCTTGCGTTCGTGGTTGAGGCGTATATGGAAGATCAGGGTGCAACTCTGGGGGAATCCGAGGACTCGCAGAGCTAATCGAGCGCCACGGGGATGACATTGACGCTGATTTCCAGCGCGTGTACGGCTTGGACGTACGTGACGTTGGGTCGGCGTCATTGTCGTGGGGGAGGTTCGAGGTGTTGCTGCAACGGCTCCCGGATGACTCCCATTTGGCGCGGTCGATGACGGGTCCGGAACGCGCGCTGTGGGGGTCCTTGGACACGCAGCTAGCTGCAACGACCGTCGAGAGCCTGCGAGTCACCAACTATCTGTTGGGTGGCCTACTCGTCGCACATGGTGCGGAAAAAAACCCGGTTCCCGAACCAACTCGGATTCCTCGGCCGGGGGTTGAGGAGACGGAGAAGACGTCTAAGGGGCTGCTGTCGCTGGCATCCAAGATGGGTGTTGGTCGCAGACCTCGTATTTCGTAGAGGGGTGAGCGTGTGTCGGGCATGAAGGTCGGTACGGCTTTCATCGATCTACAGGCGCGCGGCGATCACCTGTTTTCACAGGTCTCGTCTGCGGCATCGCGGGCCGGTGCGGTAGCGGGCCGGTCGCTCAACCGGGGTGTGCAGTCCGGGTATTCGGGCATCATGCGCGGTGCGGCCGGAGTCGGGTCGGTCATTCAGGGCATCGGTACCCGTACGCAGAGCGTCGGGCAGTCGATTCAGCGGGCCGGTACGCGGTTCAATTCGTGGGCGGCTCCGGCGGCGGGGGCGGCCCGTGCAGTCAAGCCGTTGACGCTTGGCGTCGCTGCGGCCGGTGCGGGTGTCATCAAGCTGGGCATGGACTTTGATACGTCTATGGCCAAGCTGAAGGGTGTCACGAACGCCCCTGCTGCTGAGATAGCGAAGCTAGAGGCCAAGGCGCGGCAGCTAGGCGCAACGACCAAATTCACGGCGAGTCAAGCGGCTGAAGGCATGGGCTTTCTCGCCATGGCCGGGTACAAGACCAATGAGATCATTGCCATCACGCCGAAGATGCTTGACTTGGCGTCTGCCGCGAATATGGACCTTGCACGGACGGCGGACGTCGTTACCAACATCATGTCCGGCATGCGACTGAAGACCGGGGACGCCGGTCGCGCGGTCGACGTCCTTGCGGCCTCTGCGGCGGCTGGCAACGTGGACATTGAGATGTTGGGCCAGAGTTTCAAGTACGCCGGGCCGGTCGCTGCAAGCTTTGGCATGTCGCTGGAAGAGGCAGCGGCGGCAATGACGGTTCTCGGCGACAACGGTCTACAAGCGGACATGGCCGGTACTGCACTGCGCGGCATGCTCGTTGCGCTGAACAGTGACACCGGCAAGGCGGCAAAGCTCGCCAAGAAATACGGGTTCTCGCTCAAGGATCAACACGGCAAGTTCATTGGCTTGGCCGAATCGGTCAACCGGTACGGCAAGGCTGGTGCCACCACCTCTGAGATCATGGCCGCATTCGGTCAGCGTGCTGGACCGGCGTTCCTGGCACTTGTCGGCGACGCGTCGCGCGAGAAGCTGAATCGGCTTACCGGAGCGCTGGACGACTCGGGGGGTGCGGCCCGCCGGATGGCGGCTGCATACGAGGAGTCGGCCAAGGGGCGGCTCCTCAACTTCCTGTCGGCGGTAGAGGAGTTGGGCCTACAGCTTTGGGATGGCGGTATGCGCGATGCCGTGAAGAGCACTCTTGATGGGCTCACTGATCTAGCGCGTGGCTTCGGCAAGCTGCCTGATGGGGTCAAGCTGGGAGTCGTGGCGCTTGCCGCGTTCCCTGTCGCGGTCTTCGCGGTAGCCAAGTCCATTACGGGGACTCAGCGGCTCATCCTGGGTTTCGGTTCATCCGTAGCCAACGCGGGCCGAGTTGTCGGCGGAGTCGGCAAGGGGGTGAGCGGCGCGGTTAGTGCTCTCGGCCGTTTCGGTTCGGGGTTCGCCAATGCCGACGCTGCGGCCTCTGTCTTCTCCGGGCGCATGGGTACGATGGGCGGCAAAATTCGGTCTGCGGCCAATGCCATGGGGTCCGGGCTGGTCACAGCGGCCAACGCGTCCGCTAGCGGTCTCAAGACGGCCGGTGCGGCGACGCTGAGCGCCGCTTCCAGTGTGGGGCAGTATCTGACCCGGGCGAAGCTTGCTGCGGCTGCTACGCGGGTGTGGACGGCCGTACAGGCTGCGTTCAACGTCGTGATGAGCCTCAACCCTGTTGTGCTCATCATCGCGGGGATCGTCGCGTTCGTTGCGGCCTTGGTGCTCGCGTACAACAAGGTCGGATGGTTCCGCGATTTCGTGAACTCCGCATGGTCCCTGATCCGTGATGTGGCAATCGTGGTGTGGGCCGCCATCAAGGGTGTGATCCTCGGAGTCTGGGACGCCATCAAGCCGTATGTTGAGACGGCTGTTCAGGTCATATGGACCGTGATTCAGCTGTATTTCGACTTGGTGAAGCTGTACATCACCACCGTGATGACGGTGGTGCAAACGGTCATCACAGTGGCGTGGGACGCCATCCAGGCCGTGTGGGACGCGGCTGTCACGTACCTGATTCAGCCTGTACAAGCGGCATTCGCCTCGGTGCGCAATGCGATCTCACTGACTATGGATGCCATCAAGTCGGGGATTGCGAGTAGCTGGAACGGTATCAAGGCTGCGTGGCAGGCGACTGTGAGTGCTCTGCGGCCCCCGGTAGTCACCGCGTTCAATGCGGTGAAGTCTGTGATCACGACCGTTATGAACGCGGCCAAATCCGTGATCACGACTACATGGGGCATTATCAAGTCCGTTTTCACGACGGCCGTGAATGCTATCGGTAGCGTGTTGGGCACGTTCAAGAATGCGATCACTACGGCGGCCCGCTCGCCGGAGAAGCTGACAAGTGCAGTGCGCTCGATGGTGGGCAACGTCGTCGGCGTGGTGACGGGTCTACCCGGCAAGATCACGAGTGCACTCGGGGACCTGGGCTCACTGCTCTACGACAAGGGCAAGCAGGTCGTTCAGGGACTGATCAACGGCATCAAGTCCATGATTGGCGCAGTCAGTTCCGCCGTGAGTAGCGTTGCCTCCAAGCTCAACCCCATGAACCTCTTCTCTGTGCGACTCCCGAGCGGCGACGGAGACGAGGGAGGGGGTGCACTGCCCACACCCTTCGCCGCTCCGGCGACCAGCGTAGGAATTCCTACGGGGTCCCGCGCTTCGCTGTCCATGATGGCCGCGTACGCGTCACCCATGGATGATGCGTTCGCCGACATCGACCGTGCCATGTCGGCGGGGGTGGCAATGGGGGGCGGCAAGGGGTCGATACGCCTCAATGTGGGAGACGTCGAGCGGCCGGACGTCGCGAAGGACGCCTATCGCAATCGCCCGAACAGCATGATCACGGTCAACGCCCATACGGACGCCGACCCATACGAGATTGGCAAGGCGATTGCATGGGAGATGAAGACTAGTGGTCGGTAGCGCGATGACGTACGTCGGCGACGACTGGACGTGTGAACTAGGGGGGCGGCTCATCGGTGGGCCGTCCCCGTTCGTGCTGGAGGAGGTGGCAGGGCTACTCGATGCGCCGGACATGCGGACGTCAGATAAAGAGCTACTACAGCGTGATGGGCTCGTGCCGGGCCACGACTACCTGGGCGGACGCGTGTTCACGATTGACCTCACGGTTCTTGACCCTGATGTGAATCTGCCCGACGCACTCACGATGTTCCAACCGGGGGGTGAGGAGCGGCAGTTCCGCTTCGCGTTCCCCGGGGTGACCAACGGTCGTGGCCGCGTGGCGTGCCGAGTGCGGAAGCGTGACGTCAAGATCGATGTCATGCATGTGCGTGGGGCCGCCAAAGTGACGCTGGAACTCGCAGCGGCCGACCCTCTGTTGTACGCCGACTACGAGAGTCGTGCCAAGATTCTGCCTCCCGCACCCCGAGGGGGTGTCCGGCTGTTCTCGATGCGGCTTCCCCTCACCTTCCAAGATGCGGGTTCGTACGTCGCTCCCCGATCCATGCTGGTGAATGGCGGCAATACCCCAACGTGGCCCTGGTTCCGGCTGGTTGGCCCGATGCTGTACCCGAGCATCACGCACAGGGGGACAGGTAAGCGGTTTGGGCTTGACATGCGTCTTCCTGCCGGTGAGGTACTGGAGATTGATGCGCAGCGCCGCGAGGTGCTGCACAACGGGGCGAATGTTTTCGGGGCCGTGACTCCGGATAGCGAGTGGTTCCCGCTCGACCCGGGCGGGAACTGTCTTGAGCTGTACGCGTCCGCTGGTTATGAGGGTATGGGCGTCGACGCTCGTTGGCGCTCTGCATGGTTGTAAACGACGAAGGGATTGTAGTGGGAGTTCTCAGGTCGCCGCTGTTCGTGCAGCAGGGCACATACGATGCGCTTGATTTCCGGCGGCTGCTGTCGCGGCTGCGTGCGCCGACAACGGGTGTGTGTGATGGCTTTGAGGTCAAGCCGGTCACAGATCAGACGGCGCGGGTATCGGTTTCAGCGGGTGATGCATGGGTGCCTTTCAACCCCTTCGGACAGGTGGATGAGCGAAATGGTGCGTATGTTTACACGGAGGAGCCACAGGAATTCGAGCTGCCGAATTCCCCGCCGGGCGAGGTACGGTCTTACTTCCTGTGTGTGCAGGTAGAAGAGAACTCCAACGATGCGGTGAACGCGAGCGCACGTGACTCAATGACCCAATACAGCCTGGGGGACCTAACAGCCGGGTGGGGGTTCGTGGCTGTGGAGGGACCGAACGGCGGCGCAGCCCCTGCCACCTCGGACGTTCCAGAGAACGCGCTTGTGCTCGCCGCTGTCAAGGTCGAGAGCGGCAAGCCGCTCGACGCTACGTCGGTACGGGATATGCGCTTCTCGTACGGTGTGCAGCAGGATGCAGCCCCTTTGCACCCCGTGCGGACGGCGGGGGGCCGTTCGGTTTCTGATGTCCGTCGCGGAATGCTGAACGGAACCCTCATCTACGACATGGTGAGCGACACGCTGCATATGGCGACTACGGGAAACCGAACGCGTCCGATCGAGCGCGGTACGCAACAGTTCTTCGGTAACGCCTCGCAGCGCACCGTGCGGGGCGGCGGTTCGGGTGTCGGTGACAAGTGGTACGGCTGCGCAAGGGTCGATGTACCCGCAGCCGACTATGACCGAATCGTGTCACTGACCTCCAATTTTCGCAGCAATGCCACCAACACGGCAGGCTCCAATCTCACGGCAACACTCAGCTGGTCCACGATTGGTGATCAGACCGGCGGTAGCGGCATCCTGTCATATTCGGAGGTCTACTACGCCAACGACAAGTACCGGCGCGGGGGCGCGTCCCCGTCCTGGGGGCTGGAGTTGGGGGCCGGAGAGCGGGCCACGTATTGGCTCTCCATCCGCCCCATGCCGGGCCAGGAGCTCATGATCAACAGCAATACGCGGGTGTTCGCCACGGTTTCGCCGAAGGTCTAAGTCGCCCTTGATCGGGTGTCGATGACCAGCGTAGGAATTCCTACGCTGGTCACATTCGAAGGGTTGCACATGTATCGAGTCGTGTTCGTGGAATTCAAGTCGGGGAACGTGTGGGGTGAGCTGCCGGTGTCATCGCTCGATGTCGCCCGGTCCCTGAATGCACCAGGTAAGGCGTCGTTTACGATCCCGCTAGCAGGTGACCAGCTGCACGGGCAGAGCTGGGACGCCATCCAGCCTTGGCGCATCCTCGTGTATGTCCAGCAGGGGAAGCGGGTCATCTTTGGCGGGCCGCTGATCACGTGGTCGGTCGATATGGAACGCGAGGAAATGTCGCTCAACTGTGAGGGGCTATGGGCGTATTACCGTCGCCGTTGCGTAAACCTGATGTCCGGCCGCTATGACACGGAGTCATTCCAGCCGGACGCGGCGACGTATGTGGATTGGGATCAGGCTGACATTGTCTACAGCCTGTTGCGCACTCAAGCAGACCGCGCGGATGACACGGGCGGGGTTGAGGGTGTTGAGGTCGGCAAGGGTCCTGATGCCCTGACGTTCGATTGGCTCAACCCGCCCGAAGAGGGGAAGCCCAAGCCGGGCCGGGGTGTCGTGGTGCCGACCGGAGTATCTCGCACTCGTAGGTATCACTGGTATGAGTACAAGCAGGTAGGCGAAGCGGTCGAGCAGTTGGCCGCTGTCATCAAGGGGTTCAATTTCCGGATTGACCATTACTGGTCCGGGTCACGAATCGTGAATCGCTTCCGGTTGCTGTACCCGGCGAGTGGTGACGTCACGGGACTTGAGCTTGAGCATGGCGTGAACTGTGACGTTACGAGCGTCTCCGGAGACGGTACCAATATGCTGACGCAGGGGCGTACGACGGGGGCAGGGGAGGGCTCGCAGGCGATTGTGGCCTATGCATCCGATACGGAGTCGGAAGCGGCCCTGTGGACGCGCGTACCGCGCCTGGAGGCGGTCGAGTCTCATATGGACGTGACGCAGCGGTCGACGTTGCAGGCGCACGCCGACAGGATGGTTCGGGAAGGGCACACGCAAGTCGTGGTCCCCCAGGTCAGATTGCGGCCCGACGCGTTCCCGTCGCCTGCTGACGTCGAAGTCGGGCAGGTGGTCGGCGTTCGTGTTGGCCTTCCATGGTGGCCCGGCAACAAGTCGGAGACAATCCGGGGCGACAGCCGGGCGTACTTGGTGACCGAGGTAAGTACAAAGGTCGATGGGAACGGCGAGGAGACTACGCTCACCCTGGTACCGGCTACCCTTTTCGAGGAGTGAGCACGTGGCAACTTCCCTCTACAATCCGTCGCTAGCGGCTGAATTGGCGTCAATGAAGCGGCGACTCTCGGCGCTGGAGAGGAACCCCAAGATGGGTGGGCAGGCTGACCGTATGTCTCCGGCACAGCTCTATCCCACGCCGTTCACGCAGGCTGACCGAGCGGGGTGGGCAGATTTCGCGGCAGTCTCAACGGCCGGTCTTAATAACCCCGTTATCGTGATGGAATGGCGCATCAGGGCGCAGTACGTGAGTGGGTTCCCCCCTGGAGGTGTACCGCTCGGTGCCCGGGTTCTCGATTCCACCGGCCAGGAACTTATCAACCGGCGAGTCACCTATGGCGACTTGGAGACTCCCCCGCAGCCGTTCAACAATGTTTGGCGTTGGATGCGCTATCGATGGGTCTGGAGGTGGCCCGGTCGTTGGGGGTGGGAAGAGGGGAACGGTGCTACCTCGTTCACTCTGGCCGTGTACGGCAGTGTGACCACGCATATCAACGTGGCCTACTCGGCGTATCTTGATACTCCAGTGCTTTACGCGCTCTCCGAGAGTGCTGCCGCAGCACAGGGGTTCACGCCGGGTACTGTCACGCCGATTGGGGTTTGAGGTGCTTGGACTTCCGTCCCTCATGGATGAAGTGAGGCAGATACGTACCCGTATAGGGACGCTGGAGCGCACGCCGAAGCGCGGAGTTCGCTCGGAGATCCTGCCGGTTAGTGTGGTCTACCCGGGCACCATGCGAAGCGTCGTGGGCGGGGGGCAGGAAGTGGACCTGTACCACGTCGACATGACCGGCACTAACAACGCTGTGGTCGTGATGGACATACGGGCGTTCGTGTACGCACAGACGCTCCGGCTGTATCCGGTGACAGAGGCGGGGAACAGAGGCCCGGAGATAGCCATCACGCCATCAATGATGAAGGGCCATTCCGTAGAGGGTCAGAGCATCCCATGGCGTACGTTTCGGTGGGTCTGGCCATGGCCCGGCGCGTGGAGTTGGGAGATCGGGGACGGGTCGCAGGCGTTCCGCGTCGTTGGAGTGAACAAGAACGATGCGGCAGCTATGGCGGGTCTTTTTCAACCTCTCGTTACCACCCTGACAGGGGTTGAGGCGGAGAGGCTAGGAACCATCAACGGGACGCCGTTCCCGATCGATTGACCAGCGTAGGAATTCCTACGCTGATGGGTCCGTCCCGAGCTTCGGGGCGGACCCTTCTGTTTGCCTTGGAGGGCGAGACCATGAGTAGGGAAGCTGTGCTGAGTGAGGCGCAGAAGTGGGCCGATCAGGGGTACATCGGCGGTCCGTCGCCATCCGGTAAGCGGTACGACACCCCATTCGGTCGCTGGTATCCCATGAATCACCAGCCGTTCTGTGACATTTTCGTGAGCTACTGCGCGAGCAAGGGTGGAGAATCAGCCGCTGTCGGCAAGTTCGCTTACTGCCCATCGCATGTCAACTACTTCCGCAATAAGGGTCAGTGGTACGGCCGGAACGCACCCTTCAAGCGGGGCGACATCGTGTTCTACTCGTGGGATGGCGGCCCGTCCGCTGATCACGTGGGATTCGTGACGCACGACTCCGCCCCCGGTCAGTCGGTGCGGACCGTTGAGGGCAATACGGTTGCCGGTAGCGGCCCGCATCAGGGGAGCGGCGGCGCGGTCTGCTACAAGACGCGCCCGCGAAGCGTGATCCTCGGAGTGGGGAGACCCGCCTACGACTCGAATGGGGTGACCTCGCCGACGTCGCCCCCGGACGGCGGGGAAGCGGGGGCGAGTCGGATAGTGAGAGTGACCAAGGGTCAGACGCTGACAGCCATCGCGGCGGCGGCCGGTGTGACTCTGGCTGGTCTGCTTGCGCTGAACCCTGAGATCAAAGACCCGGACCGCATACGCGATGGGCAGGAAGTGAACGTTCCTGCGACTCCGAGTAGCCCCTCGGAAAAGCGGCCCGACCCGCAGGCCAAGCCGAAGCCGGAGAAGCCCAAGAGTCCGTATGTAGGTGGCCATTCGGTGACCGTCGACGGTCAACAGTACGGCCCCGGTGCGTCTGGGGCGCACATCACCGCCATGGGGCGTGCCCTGGTTAAGCGTGGTTTCGGAGCGCACTACACGGCCGGGCCGGGCCCCCGCTGGACTGAAGCAGACCGGCTGAACTATGCCGACTACCAGCGCTCGTTGGGCTATGCCACTGCGGACGCCGATGGAATTCCCGGTCCCGCATCGATGCGCCGGTTGCTCATACCGAGCGCCGTGAAGCCTCTCCCTTCTCGGAAGCCTGCCCGGACGGCGAAGCCGACTCCGGCCCCCGTTCCTGTGCCGACGTCGAAGCCTGCACACTCGTCAAGGTCTGCAACCTCCCTTGAGAAGCGCGTGTATGCCCTTGAGAGGCGCGTGACGGCCCTGGAGGCTGCACGGTCCAAGGCGACTCGCGTCGCGGCCCGTGAGGCGGCCCGTGAGGCGGCCCGTGAGGCGGCCCGTGCAGCATCTGAGAAGACGCACGCGGCATCTGTCAGTGATGGAGGTGTGGGGGATGGACGACCGTGACCCTCTCGGCGTCACCATCGGACCGCGCGAAATCTACGACGAGATCGTACGGCTCCGGGGGGACGTGCGGGAGTTGACGCAGCACCAGACCGCTACCGCGAGCATGCTTGCTGACCACGAACAGCGCATCCGTGGCGTGGAGCGATGGCGGTACAGCGTTCCGGCGGCTGTAGTCACGGGCGTGTTCGCGCTCATCATGGAACTGATTCGACTGGCTAAGGGGTAAAAGTGCTCACTCTGATCAAGGCAAATCCCGTCCGTGTGCGGGCCGTTGTGGTAGCGCTCGTGGCCGTTCTGGGCTATGTCTTCCCGGCGGTGTCCGGGCTGGACGTCGATGCGGTCGTTACGGCCGTCGTCGCTGTCACGGCTCTGTGGGCGGGTCACTCGGCAGCCGGTCGCGTGACGCTGACGGCGAAGTCCGAAGCACTCACCCAAGAGTCGGTACGAGCCGCACACCGCAAGGCTGTTGGGGACATAGGGGAGCAGATAGAGGCCGCGCGCACTGCGTGCTGCGACTGCCCCCACGTGTTGCCTGAGCCCAACGAGCCTTACGGCGCTGAGTTGGTCTAGGTGTCCCCTGTCCCCGCCTCAACTCTTGCGTAAGCGACAGAGCGAGAGGGGACAGCATGAGGGGAATTGGAATCATCGGGCGGGCCCGGAGCGGTAAGGACACCGTTGCGGCCCGTTTGGTGAAGACACACGGATTCGAGCGTCGGGCACTCGCCGACCCGTTGAAGGCCATGGCGCTCGATATCAATCCCGTGATCGGGTACGAGCCGCTGCCCTTCGGTCATCGGCCCTTGTATCTCGCCGACGTCGTGGGGTATCTCGGGTGGGAGCGGGTCAAAGACCGCTATCCGGAAGCTCGGCGATTCCTTCAGCGTCTCGGGACCGAGGGCATCCGCGATCACGTCAGTACTGACCATTGGTGGCGTGCCCTAGTCGAGAAGACACATGCGGACGCGCCGTTGGTGGTGCCGGATGTGCGGTTCGACAATGAGGCCCGAGCATTGGCCCGGAGAGGCTTCGAGCTTTGGTATGTCGACCGTCCCGGCTTTGTCGGCGGTGGCCATTCGTCCGAACTACTCGGCCCCGGCATGGCTGACGAACTCATCATGAATGACGGATCGCTGTCTCACCTACACAAAACAGTCGACAACCTTGCAGCCCGTTTTGCTGAGAAGTAACCCCGGCCCCCGCCGCTGACCACATGGTCAGTGGCGGGGGCAATTTTTCGTTTCTGCTCCTCTGTACCACCCACCTGATAAAATCAGGCTGTGGACGAGAAGCGCTGTACCAAATGTGGCATCACCAAACCGCTTGACGGTTTCTCAAGAAATGCGGGCGGACTTCACGGCCGGGCCAGTCAATGCAGAGACTGCAAGGCGGCGGCCCGCCGCGCGTGGAAAGAGGCAGGCCCGGAGACGGCTCTCGAAAAGCATCGCGCACGGGTGGCCAAAATGCAGGAGATTGCGCAGCGTGAGGAAAAGCGCTGTACCAAATGTGGCGTCGTCAAACCACTGGACGGTTTCTCGCTGAGCTCGCAGGCTCGGGATGGGCGCAGTAGCCATTGCAAGGCTTGCCGAGTGAAAGAAGGACGCGCACGCAGAATGGCGGACCCGGAGAAAGCGCGCGAGCAGAATGCTGCGACGTACGCCCGACACCGAGAAGAGCGACTGAGGAAAGATCGCGAGCGGTACGCGGCCAGAGTGGGCCGCCCTGTGCGAAGTGCATTGTCTCAGCGAGAGCAGCGCATTGCCGACCTAGAGGACGCATTGCGCTCACTTGCCCCCGACCACCCCCTATTGCACGAGCCACCCCCCTCTAGCGAGGAATGACCGTCGACCCCCGCCGCTGCCCTTCGGGTCAGCGGCGGGGGTTTTTGGCGTCGGGGCGATCACCGTAGGAATTCCTACGGTGTGTCTACGTGTCGTGTTGCGCGCCGCACTGTGGGGGGTGTAGGTTGCTGCCTGGCTCGCCGGTACGGACCGGCGAGCAAGGGCAGAGAGGTGTACGGCCGTGGCTGAGACGATGACGGCAGGACAGGTTCTTGAGCAGGGTAGCGCGCTCGGGATGGTGGGTAAGGGCAAGGTTCCGCACGTACTGAAGAGCGGGACGCGGGAAACCATCTGCAAGACGGCTACCGCCGACAAGGAGATCAGCAGCGCGGAAGCGCTCTCCGGCGTCAAGCTCACCGCCGACACCAAGGTGTGCGCTCGCTGCGTCGCCGCGTACGCTGCGCCCACCGAGGAACCCGCGACGGAGGAGACCCCCGCACCCAAGGAGAACCCCGGCGCTGAATTGGAGAAAGCCGAAAAGCAGTCGGCGGGAGCCGAAGCTATGGCGCTCGTAGAGGAAATGGAGGACGTTGAAAAGTTCTCTCCTGATCGCCTCAAGGACGTAGAAGCAAGGGTTCATAATCTGCTGCTTGATGTAGCAGACGGTACAAAGAAAGCCATTCTTCGCACCCGCATGCGGGAAGCATCAGCGCGGGTCACGGCCGCACAGAAGGCCGCAAAGAAGGGTACGGCCGTCGCTACCCTTGAGTCCTTGGAGTACAAGGGCAATCCCGAAGCTGTGCGGCTTCGCGACGCTGCGGCCGAGAAGGTCAAGGAAACCACCTCTCATATCGTCCAAGGTGCAAAGGGTGCCTACGATGCGGCCGTGTTCCTCTTTGAGGCCGCTGAGAATCTGACTGACTCACATGGGCGACCGGACGTCTTGCGGAAGTCTCAGGCGTCCCGCAATCTGGCCGAGGACGCATACGAGGCTGGAGGCATCTCCCTCAAGGGCATCGACAAGACAGCAGAGCCGGACAAGTACAAGCAGCGCAACGCGGTTCAGTCATCGATCCGACAGCAGATGGACACCGTGCGGGTTCAGAAGCTGCGTGAGCTTGACTCCCCGGACGTCGCACCCGAACGACTGGCCCTGTACTCGAAGATTGAGCGCAAGGAGGGTGAGACGCTGGCCCAGGCTGCATTTCGCGCGCTCGGTGTCCGCACCCAATCGGCACTGGAAATCAAGAACGAGAAAAACGCACAGAAGCGCGCGATTGCAAGTGGTACACAGGTAGCCAAGGAGGCTGCTACAGCAGCGGTCGAAAAGGCCAGCAGTAAGACCGTCGCCCCGGAGATCAAGGGGGTGGAGGTCATGGGGGAGACCCTCAAGGCATTCGAGAGCCTGCCGCTCGAACTCATCTCTGCCGCTAACAATGAGGGGCGTGAGCGTATCCGCTCGGACGCCGAAGAGATGATCGGGATTCTGCGGAAGATCATCAAGGCAGCGGAAGCCGAAGAGAAGTAGCCCGCAGTACCCCCGCCCCGCCTCACTCGGCCACCGTAGGAATTCCTACGCTGGTCGAGAGGGGCGGGGTTCGTGCGTTGGGGGGAGTAAGCATGAAGGCAGTCAGGTTCGAGCGTGACGACCGGCGGGCCCTTGCGCGGCATCTGGCGGCCCTGTCGAGCACGCAGCCGGACAGCGGTATCGCCGAAGTGTGGCGGCAAGTGCTCGCCGCGTTGAGCGAGGCCGATGAGCGCGGGGATGGCGTCGTGTGGCTCCCCGCATTTCTGCGGGAAGGGTCGCGTTCACGGTGCAGTACCTGAACGCAACCGATCCGTCCCCTGCGTGGTCTCGCGTACTCGACGCGTTGAGCGCGGGCGAAGAGGGCCCCGAGAGCCCCTAGCTGCCCGCGTAACAGATTCCCGCCCGGCCCCCGGTGACTCTGGTCGCCGGGGGCCGTTCTATGCCCGTAGGCGGGCTCACAGGGGCTACGGCCTCTCGGCGGGGTGGCTACCCTCCCTCTCGCCGTCCTGCGAAGAAAGAAAGTGTCTTCCCGTTCCTTCTTTCCTGATGCGTACATAGAGAAGAAGGAGCGGGAAGACACTTTCTTTCTTCCCTCTCGGCTGTACCCCCTCCCCGCATGAACCCTTTCGTAAGCGAGAGCTACCCCCACAGGGGCGCGAGAGAGGTTCACACAGTGGCAGGCGTCAATACCATCATGCGCGGCGGAAGCCGCTTCTACGTCGAGCCTGAGACGGGTATCAAGGCCCCGGGCGTGACATCCATTATCGGTATGCAGGCAAAGCCGTTCCTTCAGCCATGGGCCGCGAAGATGACCGCAGAGGCCGCAGTCGACAATCTTGGGTCGGTCGTTGGTCTCGCGCTGACTGACCGTTCCGGCGCGATTGACTACCTCAAGGGCGCGGCCCGGCGGTACACCAAGCAGCGTGCCGACCTTGGGTCGGAAGCGCATGACGTTTTCGAGCGCATGGCGCGGGGAGAAGCTGTGCGCCGCGTTCACCCGGACATTGAGCCGTATCGGGCGCACTTCGCTGAGTTCCTGGATACGGTGCAGCCCGAGTTTCTGCGGCTAGAGGAAGTGGCGTGGTCCAACGAGCACACCTATGCCGGTTCGTTCGACGCGCTAGCCCGGATTGATGGGGAACTTGCCGTTCTCGACTGGAAGACTTCCAAGGCGACTTACCCGGACGTGTCGCTACAGGCTACGGCGTACGCCTTCGCCGATGAGATCATCGATCCGGACGGTAATCGCTCGCCCATGCCGGAGATTCGTGTGGGTGCAGTGCTGCACGTGACGCCGGAGCAATGGGCGTTCAAGCCGATTGAGGTCAGTGCACGAGTCTTTGACTACTTCCTGGCATTGCGCAAGACATTCGAATGGGACCGTGAGGTATCCAAGGGTGTGATCGGGAAGCCCGTAGCGTCCGGCGGTTCGACGCTGGTCACCGGTACTCAGCGACGGGCGAAGTAGGCATGCGAGCTTCCGAGTTGATCGAAAAGCTGTCGCCACTGATGACCGACCACGATGATCCGATCATCTATGTCCAAGACGTCGGATGCGGCTGCTGCGCGTCTGGTGCGTATGGGGCGAGTGTCTTGGAACTCTGGTGCGTAGACCCTGCAACTGACGGCCCGGGGTGGGTACTTACCTAGGCCGCGCGCTCGGTCGGCCGGGGTGTCCCCTCACCCCGCCTAAACACCTATGACGGAGGGGGCGCGGCGCGGCTGAGTCCCCGCGCCCCCTCTTGTCCACTCAACTCACAAGCACATCAGGAGACTTACACATGTCGCGGTCCCTTGCGATCTTTGATACTGACCCGGATGCAAAGCCGAAGGCCCGGATGTTCAAGAATGACACGGTGGGCCGGTTCCGCTCGGGGCGCATGGTCGGGAACCGGCCGGAAAGTCTGGCCCATTGGCGTGTGACGACCGGCGACCCCGAGACGGCTAAGGCCGTTGCTGAACTGATGGGCGGGACCCCCGAGGAATGGGAGACGTCCGGGGAAGACGGTACGGAGATTCTGACCGGGGCGGATTCGGTCAAGGTCGTGATTGATGGCGTGAGTGCCATTCGGGCACGCATGATTCTGTGGGGTCGACAGGGCCCCATCCACGAGTGCGACGGCGCTGCATATCTGTCGCCGGAAGAAGACAAGGGCCAGCCGTGCGGATGCCCGAAGCTTCTCGCGGACCGAAAGGCGGCGGCGAAGACGGGGCGCGGCCCGACCCCCTCCATTGAGGTCAAGTTTCGTCTTGCCGACGACCCGCAGCTTGGCAGGTTCCGTTTCCTGTCTGGCTCTTGGGAGTTGGTCAAGGTGCTCCACGAGATAGAGAACGATCTTGACCGCGTTGGCGGCCCGGCGCTGTGCACGCTTCGGCTCGAACTTGTCGAGTTCACCACTAAGGCCGGAGTCGATGTTGCGTACCGGAAGCCGATGATTGATGTGCACGGCAAGGTCCCGGCGGATATTGACGCCGTACTGACCGACTCGGCGTATGAGGGTGAGCCGCCCTTCTAGGGGCGCGAAGGGTGGGAGCCCGCCGCTCGACGGACCCCCGCCCTCCCGGGCAGCGTAGGAATTCCTACGCTGCGACCATAGGGGTAACAGGAGAGTCAGAAGATGCGTACCGCAGAAAGCATCATGCGCCACCCGTTCCGCACTCCGGAAGTGTCGAGAGATCTTACCTATGCACACCTGATGTCCATCACTGATGCACTGGATGCTGAATCCCTGCATCCGTCGACCGGTACGGGTAATAGTGCGGCGAAGATGAATGAGGAGAAGGTGCGCGCCATTCGGCACGCAGCGGGGGCGGGTGCGAACCTGTCCAAGCTTGCGGCTTCGTTCGGTATTTCGGTCCGCGCGGCTCGCCACATTGTGCGCCGGACGTCGTGGGGGCATGTCGCGTGAATCGATTCATTGAACGGGCTGCGGCCCCCTGCTCCGGCGACGTCCGCAGCATGAGGGAGGGGGACACGTTGGTGATCCACCCAAGTGCGGTGATGCGCGGAGACTTTCAAGCACTCTGGCTTGCGGCTGCTGTTGCGATGGCGCGTGGTGCGCGCTTGCTGCTGTCTGACGACGACTAGGGAGAGTTCATGAGTGCGGAAGATGCAGTGGGTTGGTCGCTTGTTGCTGTGATTGTTGCTTGGCTTTGGCTGTTCGTGGTCGTGGCTGTCGTGACGGGTATCGCAGCTATGCGGGCGGGGCGCGATGACCGCAGCTAAACGCAAAGGTACGGCCTACGAGTCGGCGGTCCGGGATTTCCTCAACGAGAAATTGCCGGACCGTCGCCTTTATGCCTATCGGAAGGCTCAGACCGGTTTCAGGGACACGGGCGACATCGACGCGTGGCCCTGGACGCTGGAGGCGAAGAATTGCCAGGCAATAGACCTCGCAGCGTTTCTCGATCAGGCAGATCGAGAGGCCGAGGCAGCAGCTACCCCATTCGGTGCGGCCGTCATCAAGCGGCGCGGTAAGGGCCCGCAAGGGTCGTACGTCGTCATGTCGCTGGAGTCCTTCCGGCGGCTGCGTGCAGTTCTCTTGGGTGTCGCGCCGCTGGAGGGGGACTCCGTGTGAACATCGCGGAACGTAGGCGCGTCCACAATCAATTCGTGCGCGTGGTGACCGGGGGAGCGCATCCGCTTGACGGACGCAGCGTCGCCGAATGGGTGGCTGAGACACGTCGAGGATGGCCGCGCGTGCCCGTGCCACGGGACCCCAAGCGGGCCGCTATGCGTCTCGCTGAGAAGTACGGCGACGCACTAACGGTTGAGTTCTGTGAATGACAGTGGCCTATCCGGGTCGCTCAATGGGAGAGGTAGACAGAAATGGCTCTTTACTACGTGGCTCGCACCGATGTGTCTGAGCCGGGCGAGTTCGTGCATGGCTATGTGATCGCGGGTGGCTCCGCGATTGCGCGTGCAGCGGTTGCGGACGCAGATGGCGTAATGCCGGACGGAAGCAATATTGCAGTGCGACGAGTCGACACCGCGCGTCGTGGTGCAGAGGCCGAGGTGCTGTCCATCTATTGGGACGAAAGCGACTCCGCCCTTACGTTCTGAAACCCCGCCCCGCACCTGCGCTTTGGCGCAAGTGCGGGGCTTTCAGTCGGTAGCAGAGAAATCGGGTGAGGAGTGCCCCTTGAAGCTATCGACCATTTTTGACCGATTCGGCGGAGCGGCCGACTACAAGCCAGGGGAGTGGCTAGCCCACTGCCCGGCACACAAAGACTCGTCACCCTCGTTGTGGCTGTCACTGCACGATAACGGGAAACTCGGCATTTCATGTCGGGCGTCGTGCCCGACTGTGGATGTGCTGCGGGCCGCCGGTCTGTCGTGGGGTGACATTCAGAACGTAGATGCGGAAGGTGTCGAGACCTCCCCTTCGGCGGCCCCGGCCCCCGTGGATGCGGGCAAGGTGGCAGCGCTCCGCATGTGGCTTGATGGGCTCGTGGACCTGGACACGACGGAGCGGGCCGAGGAGTACGCGGCGACTCGATTCGGTCTGGCATCGGCGCAGTTCGCGCGTCTTGAGCTTGCGGCGTACGCCCCTACTGGCACGAATCCTGACTTCGTGTCGCACACGTTCGCGCGGTACCCCAGACTCATCGTGCCGTTCCTCGGGTTCGATGGCGTCGTCCGGGGGGCGCAGGGTCGAGACCTCTCGGGCCGGTGCCCGGTGCGCTGGGTATCGCTGTCCAACTCCGAGGGTACGTGGGCGAAGTATGGCGTTCTGCGGAACGACTCGGGGTTTGATACCTGGGTCATCACGGAGGGCCCGAGCGATGGTCTGACGGCGTGGGCGCAGGGATACAACGTCGTGATGGTGCGCGGCGCTGGGCTCGCCCGTAACGGGGCTCTGATTCGCGAGATAGCGGCGGCTCTTGGTGACGCCGACGTAGTGATTGCCGGTGACCGTGACAAGGCCGGAGAGGCTTTCACGGAGGAGCTTGCAAAGGCACTTGTCCGTGAGGGTGTGATGGTGCGTCGGCTCATTGGAATTCCGGCGGGACTCGATATAACGGATTGGCGGGCCGACGACCCCGACATGTTCACGGGTGCGTTCCATTCGGCGATACGTCGGGCGGTGCTGGTTCGTGACGACGGCCCCGAGCCCAAGCAGGAGAAGGGATACCAGCGTAGGAATTCCTACGCTGAATCCCCACTCCCCTTGACTGACCTTGGTAATGCCCAACGTCTCTTTAACCGACTTGGTGGCCATGTCCGCATGGTGCCGGGTGCGGGGGTGTTCAAGTGGGAAGGTCGCAAGTGGGAGCAAGTACCAACCGAAGCCCTTTACGCCGACGTTCGAGCTGTCATCAAAGCGATGGGGGAGGAGTCCGGGCACTCGAATCCGGACGCTCACGCAAAATGGCTTCAACGGTCGCAGGATGCACAGAAGGTTCGCGGCATGGTGGACATGCTGAGTTCCATCCCGGGCGTGTACGCGACGGTCGACCAATTCGACGCGCGGCCAGACGAGTTGGCGTTCCGGAACGGCATGGTCAACCTTCGTACGGGGGAGGTGCGCGAGCACTCTCCGGGGGACATGAACACCTTCTTCATTGACGTCGAGTACAAGCCGGGTGCGCGTGCCCCTCGTTGGGAGCGGTTCCTCCGAGAGTGCCACCCGCACAGCGAGACAATGCCGGGGTTTCTGCAAGACCTTGTCGGCTACGGCTTGTCGGGCCTCTCGGTCGAACGCTGCTTCGTTATGCATGTCGGTCCGACGACCAACGGCAAGACCACATTTACGGCGACCCTTGAAGACGTGTTCGGCGCTGCGGCGCACCGTGTTGACGCGTCGCTGTTCCAGCGTCGAAGGGAGTCGGGCGGCCCCCGCGCGGACGTGGTAGGGCTGCGGGGTAAGCGGCTGGTGATCTCCTCGGAGTGGCCTGCACATATGCCGCTCGATCAGGCGTTGATGAAGTCAATTACAGGCGACCAGACGATCAGTGCGCGGGGCGTGTACGCGCGGAATGAGATCACGTTCAGGCCGTCGTGCCTTGTGCAAGTCGATACCAACTACGTGCCGGACGTCGATGCGACGGATGCGGCACTGTGGCAGCGCGTGCGGGTCGTGCCGTGGGAGGAAGACTTTCGAGGCCGCGAAGACCGACACCTTCAGGCCACTCTCAAGCGAGAACGTGAGGGCATTGCAGCTTGGGCAGTGGAGGGGGCCGTCAAGTGGTTCGACAAGTACGAGCACGGGCAGGGGATTGAGTTCCCCGCGTCTGTCGAGCGCCGGACGGCGCACTACCGGGACGCTTCTCATCCTCTCGCCGGGTTCATCGGAGAAGAATTCGAGGTCGCCGAAGGGGAGTTCGTGAACAAGCCGGACGCTTGGGCGAGGTACCGCGAATGGGGCGAAGAGTGCGGCGTACGGCACCCCATGACGCGTAACAAATTCTATGACGCACTTCGGACCTTCCCGGGCGTGATGGAGGGGGCAGGGTCGGGCCCCCACAAGGGCAAGAAGGGCTTCCGCAATCTGCGAGACCTACGCGATTCTGCGCGCCCTGGACCGGGCATCTTCGGGGCCGAGTAGCCACAACTCAAAGACTCACCAAGGGGCTACCACCGTAGGAATTCCTACGGTGGTAGCCCCTTTGCGCATCAAAGGGGTGTCATGCATTCGCACGAATTCCGGGTGGCAGGCGACCCGGTGGCGATCTACGTGGCCGAAGATGTCGCCGACGTCGAAGCGTTCGAGGGCTGGTGGCGCTACCGCGCCGCTCGCGGCCTGCCGGTGGCCGTTGACACTGAGACGACGGGCCTTGATGTCTTCTCAAGTAACTACCGGGTGCGGCTCATTCAGTTCGGGGATGCGCGAGAAGCGTGGGTGTTGCCTGTCGAGCTGGGGCCGCTGTTTCTCGATGCGGCGCGGCGTGCGCTGCGGCGGCTACCGAAGGTGTTGATCCACAACGCGCCGTTTGACTGGCTAGTTCTTGATCGGCACGCACACACGCCCATGGAAGATCTCTACCCGCGAACAGTTGATACCAAGATCCTGGCAACCCTTCTCGACCCGAGACAGCCTCAAGAAGGGGGAGTCGGCACGGGCCTCAAGCCGCTGTCGGCGGTCTATCTGGACCCGTCCGCCCCGGATACGCAAGGGGACCTCACGTCAGTTTTCCGCTCGCAGGGACTGACGAAGGAAACCGGCTGGGCGGGCATCGCACTTGACCACCCCACGTATGAGCTGTATGCGGGATTGGATGTCATTCTGACCGCGCGCCTGTATCCGAAGCTGCGAGAGCTGCATGCAGCACGGGGCGTGCGCCCCCGGTTGGTCGAGTACGAGCATCGAATTGCGCTCATCTGCGCCCACATGCAGCGCACGGGTATGGTGCTCGATGAGAAGTACACGCGTGCACTCGGTACTGAACTGGGTGCCACAGCAAGGGAGTTCGCCGTCAAGGCGGCCCGGTACGGCGTCGAGAACGTCAACTCGACCAAGCAGATAGCCGCCGCATTGCTGGGCATGGGTGAGGATCTGACGGAACGGACGGACGGGGGAGCGCTCAAGATTGACAAAGCCGTACTGCTGGCTCTCGCCGACCTTGACGATCAGTGGAACCCGCGTGGGTCGCGCACACCCAACCCCCTTGCCGACGCGGTGATTCGCAGTAAGCGCGCAGGCAAGTGGCGGTCGTCGTATGTAGATACGTTCCTTGAGACCCTGGATGCGGACGGCCGCGTACACCCGGGGATCAGGACACTTCAGGCGCGTACGGGACGCATGTCCATCACGCGTCCGGCGCTCCAAACGCTTCCGGGTAAAGACGTCATGATCCGTCGGGCGCTGCTCGCCGACGAAGGACACGTCATGATCTCGTGCGATTTCGACGCTGTGGAGATGCGGGTACTTGCCGCTCTCGCGGATGTACGGCAGATGAAGCATGCGATCAGCAATGGCGAAGACCTGCACAGCTACACGCGTGGGCTCGTGTACGGCGACGTACCTGATCCGGGGGGCCGCCTTCGCTCCATCTGCAAGGGCATCGGTTTTGGGAAGGTGTACGGCGGTGGTGCGTCGACCGTGAGTCGGCAAACTGGTGCGCCCATTGATCAGGTGGCTGCGGCTATGCGCGCGTATGACCGGGCGTTTCCTGAGATCAAGCGCGCGTCGAAATGTTGGCAGCGTGAGGCCATGTATCAAGGCATGGTGACGGAGACGGTGACCGGCCGCTTCCTGCCGCTCGACCGCGACCGTACGTATGCAGTAGTCAACTACCGAGTTCAGTCCACTGCTCGTGATGTGCTGGGGCAATCCCTGTGCGATATGCAGGATGCTGGGCTACTCCCCTATCTGCGGTTGCCGGTGCATGACGAAGTGGTGGCTTCGGCTCCGTCCGGTGAGGCTGCGGAGATCGCACGCGAGATTGAGCGCTGCATGAATTTCGATCTCTTCGGCGTGCCGATTACGGCTAGCGCTGATATTGGCAAGCGTTCATGGGGTTCGCTCAAGGGGGGTGATTACTGATGGCAGTGAAGACATGCAGTGACTGTGCCGACGTTTTGCCGCTCGCTCGGTTCCCGAAGCGGGCCCGGGGTGCGGACGGCCGTACGGCCCGCTGTCGCGTCTGCACGGCGCTTCGGAGGGCGGCGGCCCGTGACCCGGGTACGGAGCGAGAGCGGCGGCTCATGGCCGCGTACGGCATCACGGGGGAGGAGTACCGGCGGATGGGGGCGCAGCAGCAATGGCGCTGTCTCGTGTGCAGCGGGCGGCCCGCCAAGGGGGTGCGACTCGTGGTCGACCACGACCACGCGACCGGGCGCGTGCGCGGCCTCTTGCACTCCGAGTGCAACGCGGCCCTCGGTCTGCTCAAGGATGACCCGGCGACGCTGGAACGTGCGGCCCGCTACCTGTTGCACTCCCGCGAGCTGTCTGTGTCAGCACGGTGACGAATGATGACAAACCGGGGGTGATGGCGTGAACTGGCTCACATCACTCAGCGTAGGAATTCCTACGATGAGGTGGTGACGGGATGGTAACGGTCCAGGTCAGCATGTGATCTTAGTCTGTTGATGGGTGGGTGCAGGGAGGGTTGCCCGTTCTCTAATGGGTCGCATTGTCCGATTCGGTACGTGTATGTATGTACGGCATCGCACCGAGCGATGGGGGCAACGCACCTGGGGAGGGGTTATTTGCCATGCGCGAAAACCGTTCACCCTGGCTTGCCCCCTTAACTGCGATTCGCTACCGCTCCGCTCGCGCTATGCGAGCGCTCGCATGCATGGTCAAGGCGGCTCCGGCGGCGGGTGTCCAACTCATGCCCGTTCTCTGGTTCGACCGTCCCTCTACAGCCCAGTGCAGACACTGGGTATCTCGCCGCTGCGTGGCGGCCCTTGTCGCCTACCACTTCCTGAGACGTGTCGTCTGTCTGTCTAGGCAGGTACACGCGGCCCCCTACGCGGTCCATCGCGCGTAGGGGGACACGAGTCTTAACCGACTCACTCTCTGACCCCCGCGCCCCAACACGTGGCGCGGGGGTTCTTTTGCGTCTGCTGAGAACCCCGCCCGGCTAACCCGCCGCTCGGGGATTTCGGCATGCCCTTTTCGGGCTTCGTCATGCCTTCTTTCGGCCGGTCGGGCGGGTGTACCCCCACCCCGCATTACCCCACCTGAGCCCACCGAAAGAGGAGCGAACACAGATGCGCAGCGCCACGACTGACCGCCTCATAGTTGCCGCACAGACAGGCGAGATAGACGATTTCGATGCTCTGCACGACGACATAGAAACGGCACTCGGCCGGGTGGTGACACGTCGTCTGGTTGAGAGCGACACACAGGGGCTCGCCGCCGAGGCGGTCATGGCGGATCTGGAGGGTGCGTCATCCGCTGTCGCATGGGGGCAGGTGCTCAAGGTCCCCGGCGGAGACACCCGGGGCGCGGGTGCAGCCTCACGCGACGACTTGTGCCAGACGGCTAGGGCCGCCGTATGGTCGGCTGTCACCACGTGGGACGTACACGGCGAGAACCGCGCCGAGTTCAGCTCATACGCAATCCAGACAGCGAAGTTGGAGGCCAAGGCGCAGTCACTCGCTGAATCGGCCCCGGGCGTTGGCCGAGACGCGCGCCGAGTCTTCGCGACAGCACTTCGCGTATGCGGCGGGGACATGGCTGCGGCTGCGGCGTACGCCGCTTCCGATGCGTTCGATGTCGACCACAGATTGTCAGCGGACTACGCGGCACGGGTCCGCGCAGCTTTCGAGGGCCCGGCGTACATCCACGAAGGGGGCGACTCGGCGCGCGAAGCGTCGGCCGTTGAGGCATCCGACGACTTGACGCCGGACAAGTGGACAGAGCGCAACGGCGGTGACCTTCACCCCTCGTTGTCGGCAAGCGAGCTGGAGACGTCCAGAGACGCCGTACGGGTGCGTGGTCTCCCGACTACCGGAAAGGGCGCACAGAAGGGCGGAAAGGCCCCGTGGCGGAACTCTGACGGCCGGTCATACCCCGTGGCAGCTCGCCGAATTGGAGAGCCCTACACGCGCCCGGACTCGGAAGGAGAGTTCGTCAGACACGTCCCGCTCGGTCAAGGCAAGGGCAATGCATGGACGGAGACAGGTGCTATCGCCGACAACGAGGAGCGGCACCACGAACGCAAGGCAGCCGAGTATGACGTGCCGTTCGTGCTGGACGCCTTCACCCCCGCACAGCGCGAAGTGCTATCAGCAGCCATGACCGTTGTCGGCGGTTTCACGAAAGAGGGCCGCGTGTCTGCCGCGAAGGTGGCTGAGACGACTGGGAAGAGCCGTGACTCAGTGAAGAAAACCGCGCAGCGACTGAACAAGCGAATAGCCGAGATTCGCTCCGAGCGTGCCGCAGCCTAGCCCGATTACGCAAGGAGATTTCCCCATGTCGAACATTCGCCGCACCCGCCGCAGTCGTCCGGCACGGAAGATTCCCGTCCGGATGGAGTACGACTATTCCGCACCGACCCGCCCTGATGTCCCCGCTGTGCTCTCGGGTCTCGTACATGCACGTGAAGCCTTCAACAACGACCGCAAGGAAACCTGACAATGAGCCGCTATCTCACTCCCGAGGACGCGACTCTAGCCGGTGCGTCCGTGACGGACGGCCCCGATTGGGGAGCGTGGGATGACAGCGAAGAGCACGACACCGAAGCCGAGGTGCGGGTACTCGATGACTGACCGACTGCCCGAAGCCCAAGGAGTGATGGCCAATCGCGTAACGGCGCGACCGGTGCGCTCCTTGAAGGGAGTACCCGCCGTAGAGCTGGAATTCCGCAGAGCACACGGGGGGACCGTCGTGGTTGTGTCCGCAGCGGTTCTTCGGTGCGCGCTCGCCGACATGGCGGAAGCCGCAGCAATAGCAGGGGACTCCGAAGCCGAGGTGACGCGCGAAGCGCCGGAACCGACTATCGAACAGCTTGTCACGCAACTGTTCCTTCACCACCTGCACTCTTCCCGTACTGACCCAACCGACCCGATCGAAAGGCGCACATGAGCAAGCACGCAGCTACTAGCTATGAGTTCAGGTGCTCCCAAGCGCCTAGCGACACGCTTACGATCTCCCGCAATGTGGACGGGTACCTACGTGTGCAGGTGTGCGAGGACGTTCACCTCGCGTCGGTCTACCTGTCGCCTACGAACGCCGAGCGCATGTCTCGTGCACTGATCGGCATGGGGTTTGCGGACTGTCCGCCCGGGGGTTGCGCGATAGATGGTCTCGGCCGGTCGGAGTGTCCGGCCGGTTCGGCGTGCGCCGATGAAGTGAGTGTGGGGGAGGGGTCGGCCGACCCGACGTCTATACCTGCTCCGTATGTATCAACTGACCCTGACGGCAAGGCAGTTGGCGTCAGTGGCCCGACGTTCGCCGACGCGATGATGCCGCAGCCCGGTACGGTCAATCGTGAGTGCGCGTTCATCCGTGCGCGAGAGCTGCTCTCGCAGGGTGTGACGCCGTACAGCGAGGTGGCTGTGCTGGATCTTGCGCGGTTCCTCGCGGAGGCGTGACGGGGAGGGGGCCAGCGTAGGAATTCCTACGCTGGCCCCCTGTGCGTGGTAGGGTTCAAGCGCTTCATTCGTCGGGTCAAGGAGTGGTGGGCATGGGTAAGCGGCTGTACCGGGCGACGAGTCGCAGCGGCGAGGTAGCCACGCGTCAGACCGAGCGAGAGTACACGCATGCGGTCGAAGCTGAACGCGTCAAGAGATCTGCTGCGATCATCGTATGGATGGCCGAGACTCCGTTCCATTCACCGTTCGTTCGCGGACGGCTCGCGGTCGAATCCCCCGAAGAGGTGGAAAGTCGACGTCTGGCCGATGAAGAGGTGAAGCGGCTACGTGCGGAGAACGAGGGTCAGCCGGTGTCGTTCCACGCAACCGATCTCGCAGACGAAGAGGCGGGCGGCGAATGGTATCGAATGGTCGTGCGTCGGACCCGGTACGAGGTCACGCAGGATTGGGAGATTGTCTCGTTCCACGGGAGTCGCGCGCTCGCCCAGAAGGCTGCCGATAGCTACTCCGCGACAAGGAGCGGTGGCGTCATTGTCGTACGGTCCGAAGTGGTCGAAACGGAGCGCGTGAAGTAGCAGACCAGCCCACCGTAGGAATTCCTACGATGGGCATGCAGGGCCGGACGGGTAACCCCTTCCACTCGAAAGAGTGGAAGGGGTTTTTTGCGTTTGGGGCAAGCCTCGAATTGAGTAGTTAGTCTAACTAAACAATGATACCCATGGACGGGATGACGAAAGGGCCCCGACGTCCCTGGTGGGGGATGCCGGGGCCCTGTGTGGCCGTCTATCGGCCTGTGGGACGCCGGAGGCGTTAGACCTTAAGGGAGTCCACGAACGCGCCCCAGGCGGCCGGAGAGACCACTATGGCGGGCCGCGTGGTGTCCTTGCTGTCGCGTACGGGCACGATGCCGTCAAGGTTGCGTGCTACCTCGACGCACGACCCCCCGGCTTGGCTGCTGTAGCTCGCCTTTCGCCAGTCGGCGGCGCTCAAGTCGTGCGTGTGGGTGTTGGCCATCTTTTCCATATCTTCCTGTGCTAGGCGGATGAAGGACGCAGATTCGGCGGGCCGAAGTGCGTACGTCTGAAGGTGATCGTAAATGAGACCGTAATGGGCGACTCGCGCTGAGTCTTCAACAAGCTGCCCGAGCGTGGAGCCTTCAAGGTAGGCGACCGATGGTCCTTCCGGAAGTGAGAGGAGCGACAGGAGTCCGCCTAGCGCCGGATGTGCACCGACTGCGACGGGGAGCACCTGAATCACGGTGGTCGGCTGTCTGCCCAACTCAAGGAGATGCGCGAGCTGTTCGGCCATAACGGCATGGCCGCCTACGGGTCGTGTGAGCACAGCCTCATCGATGATGTACCAGAGGGGGGGCGGCGCATCGCGCGTCAGGATCTCTTGCCTGTGCAATCGAGTCGCTACCTCAGCTTCAATCTCTGCCTCACTTGAGGTCAGCATGCCTTCGCGGAGTAGGGCGCGTGCATACGCCTCAGTCTGCAACAAGCCAGGTACTAGCGTCGCGGCATATTCGCTGATGCTAGTTGCCTGCCGCTCGAATTGGACGAAGCGAAGGAACCAATTGGCGAGCAAGGGCGCGCCATCCATGAAGGCCCAATAGCGCTCGAAGAAACCCGGCGGTTCCTCATCTCCGAACGCCCGGTCAAGGTCACGAGAGTTGTTGACCGTCGCCGGGATGCACGCGGTTTCGATCTGCGCTACGCGGCTGGGCGACATGCCTGCCTTCCCGCCTAGCTTGGACTGGCTCCACTCGCGGGCCAGGCGTCGATGCTTCAGTTCCTCTCCGTAGAAGTGAGCGACCGTGCGAACAGCCTCAAGCTCGGTACCTGTCACGTGTTCGACCCGCCTTTAATTCTGCTTATTAAAGGGTGCGGCCCTTCCCAACGGAGTGGTTGGGGTCGGACCGTTGGATACACACAGTACGTGCCCCCGCCGGGGGCGGCGTACCCCCAACTCCCGTATCCGGAGGCAGGATGAGCGAGCGCTACCAAGAGGGCGCATGGGTCGTGGACACCAGTAACGCCACCTTCGGACAGGTGGCCGGACTCTTGGGGACCGACGCCTACCTATGCCGGACACCGGGCGGCTACGAGTGGCCGGTGCGACCCGCTGTGCTGCGGATCGCGACGGACTACGAGCGCACGTCGCACGGCATCCGGCCGAACGGTCGGGGTTGGGCGTGAGCGACCACGTTCCCAGCTGCGATTGCGACGTGTGCGGAGCGCTGATCGACCAGGGCGCAGCCGCCCGTGAGAGCGGCGACCTGGAGGCGGCGGATGCGGCGGCGGAAGAGCGGCTGCACTGCAACTACCCGAGGAACTGAGCGCATCCGGCAGTTGCTGTCCGGCCCTGTGCCGACAGCGTTCTTGATCATGGTCGTGGCCGGGATCGGATACCTGATCGCGACCCACTGACCCCCGGCGTTTCCCCGCGTGCATCCGCACGAGCGCCGGATGGTCGGTCACCCCCACCCCCAGTGGGGGTGACCGACCGGGGCCCGTCCATCCGTTTCTCCTGCGGACGGACGGGCCCACCTCCCCACTGCAAGGCCGGAGTTCGATCCGGTGATCGAAAGGCACGACCGATGAAGACCCCCCCCATCTGTGAGCCCTGCCCGAGCTGCACGAGCTGCACGACCCTGCAAGCGGCTCTGCGGGCCGCCCGCGAGCGGCGGAACGGCAGCATGACGAGTGACGCCGTGGTGTTGCTGCGACGTCACCTCAAGGAGGAGCACGCGGGGGTGGTGGCCAGCTCGTGATGAGCCCGCCGCTTCCACCGACGCTCGGCAGTCTGACGATCATTCCGTGTTACCACCCCCGTTGGGTCCTGGGGCGGGGCACAAAGCACTGCAAGACGTGCCACGCGGAGCGCGCCCTCACCTATGAGGGGGTGCAGCCGCTCAGCCCACCCGCAACAACTGGAGGACGCATGGACACCACACCAGACCCGCTGGACGACGAGACCAGCGACACCACCGACACCGGCAGCAAGACCGACGCCGACACCGACGCCGACACCAAGACCGACACCGACGCCGACACCACCGACGCCGACAGCGCGTAGAGACTCCCGCCCCGGTCGTATGCGCAGCGGCTGCGACCGGGGTGGGGCATCACTCACACGGCTGACCGGTCGTGCGAGTCGCACGCCATGCATCGGCACTGGTGCCAGCATGGCGCAACCACTGGGTGAAAGGAGCACCATGGCAGATCAGCCGGTAGACACGTACGAGACCCGCACGCCCGATAGGGACGGGTGGCACGGCGTGCCCTTCCGTCTCCCCGAACCACGGGCGGCGGCCGACGACGGCGACGGCGGGAAGCACGACGCTGGACCGATGCCCCCCGAGGCACCCCGCGAGCCCGACCCACAGCCATCTAAGAGCGCGTAGCCGCACCACCTGATCGCGGCCCCGGTCGTACGCCTACAGGGGGTACGACCGGGGCTTCCTGCACCCCCAAAGAAACGCCCCGGCGAACCGGTCCAACGCGGTTCGCCGAGGCTCAGCCGAACAGCTTTTCCGAGGAGCTGAACGACCATGCGCGACGCTATCGCACGCGCCCTTGTCTGGGCGCTGAACGTGTTATTCCCCTCCGGCGGCCGACACACCCCGACCACTCCGGCCGCGAGTCCCGAACTCCCCTTGCCCACCGCGTGGTTGGGGTCGTGGAGCGGACCGACCAAGGCAGAGGCCGCAGCGATCTTCCGGGCCCGGTCCGAGACCACGCTGACGCTCACCCCCGTACGTGCGAAGCAGGGGGCGCAGCGATGACGGCCGACGAACTGTTCCCGCCCATACCCGAGATTCCCTCTGTGCTCTGTGAGGTGTGCGGCGTCGAGACTCGCGCGTTCGTCGCCGTCCGCTACCGCTGGACCGGAAGCGGAGGCGGGATGCCCGTCTACGCCTGCCCTGACTGCGTGACGCGCCCCGCCCCCGGCACCGGTGCCGGAGAGGCCCGGCGGCGCGCGTAGGGCCCGCCCCGTCCGGCCGTCGCCGGGCGGGGCTTTTCGTCGTCTGCGGACTGTCATGCTCGGTAGGCTAGATCCATGTCTCTGGAACTGATCCTCTCGACGTGCGTCGAGTGTGGCGTGCCGTTCACGGCGTGCCCTGTCTGCGTGTGCACGGTTCGTATTGACCCTGAAACGGGCCTACCGCCGGACGTGGTGATGCAGGAGGGCATGCCGGTACCCAAGCCGGGGGGTGGCACCCCGGAAGCCGAAGCGCGGAGCGTACAGCGGGCCGTGTGTGACAACTGCGTCAAGAAGCGGAACGGAGCACGTCCCGCTGACCCGTGGGAGCCGTGGGAGGAGCGTCACTTGCGTACCCACGGCGAGCGGTACGAGGGCGGGTGAAGAGCATCGTGGAACCCCACCAGCACGCAGTACCCGCCCCGTCCGGCACCCGCCGGGCGGGGCGTTTCCGTACCATGCCGTGCATGGAGACAGAACAGCACGACGGGCACCCCGCCCTTGTGTCGGACGCGGTAGCGCTGCGGCTGGCACGGTTGTACGCGCCTAAGGGCGAAGTCTGGAGCGGCACGGGCACATTTGAGTTGTCGGGCCGGATCACGCCCGATGTGATGACGGAACTCAAGGCAGCCTACGAGGAGGCGGAAGGCGTCGGTGCAGCCGAGCTTGAGGCGTTCATGGTGTACGTCAATCACCATGGCATCCGGGGCCCGCAACCGGGCTGGGAGAACCTGCAACCCGACTACGAAACCCCGGTACACGAGTCCGAACCCGTCGCCGCAATCGGGTTCACCTGGTGGCTCCACCTAGCGGCCGGTGAGCCGTCCGAAGGGACCGGGACCGCCGACACCCCACAAGCCGCTCGCACGGCCCTTGAGAAGGCCCTTGACGCCCATCTAGCGGCCGTTGAGGACGATGCAGAGCGGACGGCGCTGTACGCCTACGTGCTGCCCAAACTGGGGCTGTTCGTTGTCGGCGAAGCTGCGCGGGCCCTCAAGCGGGGGAGTGGGGCAACGTACAACCACCCGGGCATTGTTCGCGTTCGGGTGTACCCCAGCTAGGAGGCTCTGCCCATGCCGGAGAACGCAGCTCAGTACGAGGTGATCACCATCGGAGTCGGGAAGGAGACCCATGTACGGGCCCGTAACCGTCGGTTGGAGGAGACCGCCGGGTGCATGAGGGCATACCAGGTGGCACACCCCGTGATCGCCGACATCACCTGTCTGCGCTGCGCGGACCTGGTGGCCGCAGACGGCCGTATAGCTGAACCTCACCTCGCACGCTGCTAGGCTCGCAGCGCTCCCCCCGGGGACCGGTTCAGAGGGTCGCCCCCGCTGTTCGGTCGGGCCCCGAGAGGCATACCGTGCGATCACGTGAACGCTAGTCCCTGACTGGGGCGTAGGTCGGGGGGCAGGGCCCTTCCCCGGACGCGGGGAAGGGCCCTTTTCTGTGTCGGCACACGGCGGGGATCAGTGAGCCCTAGCCTGGGGGCATGGAGCGCCAATATCGCGTCAAGGACACTGAGTTCACCTATTGGCTACTTGCCCGAGCACGGTCGGTCTGTGACGTCGACACCAATCAGGAGACGCGGGATGCGCTGCGGATGTGGGCCGCACTGCTGCGTACGGATGTCGACGGAGCGTTCGCCGACGACGCCGACCGTCTGTCCCGCGTGCTGGGGGTCACGAAGGAGGAGTTCGCTGAAGCCGTCCGGCCCGAACTGGAGCGGAACCGGGAAGAGCGTGCGCTCCTTGAGCGGCCGGACGTCGACGCCTTGGATCAGGAGCTGAACGCCATCGCGTGGCCCGACCCCCGGGACAGCTGACCGGCCGTCTGGGTCACGAAAGAGCCCTTCCCCCGAAGGTGGGGAAGGGCTCTTTTTGGGTGTCTGTGCAGGTGGGGGTGCAGGTACGGAAGTGATCAACGCTCCCACTGGGTCCACTCCCGGACACGCTGGTCGGAGAGGGCCACCCGGCGCTCGCCCAGCCGGTGCGCCTCCACGGTCCGCCCCGCGTCCACCGTCTCGGTGAGCGCCGCGGCGACCGCCGCGTAGCCGGCGGCCTCCGAGCGGTAGCCGCTCGGGGCTCGGCGGAAGTACCAGCGCCCACCGGCTATCAGCACCGGCACGGCGACCAGCGCGCACAGCGCGAGCGGCGGCGCGGTCAGGGCCATCGCCCCGAGCAGCAGTGCCACCCACACCACGCCGATGGCGAGCTGCGGCACGGCTTCGCGCATCGCGTTCGCCAGCCGGTCGATGTCCGTGGTGATGCGGGAGAGCAGATCGCCCGTCCCGGCACGCTCCAGCACGCCCGGCGGCAGGGCCACGGACCGTACGAGGAAGTCCTCGCGCAGATCCGCCAGCATCTCCTCGCCGAGCACCGACCCGCGCAGCCGCACCATGTGCGTGAACACGGTCTGTACGGCCAGTGCCACCGCGAACAGGGAGACCGTGCGCCCCAGATGCAGATCGCTCGCGCCGGCGGACAGGTTCTCCACGAGCCCGCCCAGCAGATACGGGCCGACCATGGAGGCGAGCACGGCGACCGCGTTCACCGTCACCAGCACCACGAAGGCCACTCGGTGCCTGCGCAGCAGCTCGCCGATGTACGCCCGTACGGTCCTGGGCTTGCCGACCGGCAGGGTCGTCGCCGACTCCGGTGCGGCGGGGTCGTGCGCCGGCGGCGCGACGCCGATCATGCGGACTCCTCGATCTGCTCGTTCTCGTTGAGCCGCGTGAGCTCGCTTTCCAGTCCCGCGGCGGGCGTCGTGTCCTGCTCGTCGTCGGTCTCGCGGGTGACGACCGCGCGGTACGCGGGGTCGGTGCGCAGCAGTTCCCGGTGGGTGCCCACCGCCGTCGCCTCGCCGTCGCGCACGAACACCACACGGTCGGCCCGGTCGAGGAGGAGCGGGCTGGAGGAGAGCACCACGGTGGTGCGGCCCTCCCGCAGCGAGCGCAGCCCCTCCGCGATCCGCGCCTCGGTGTGCGAGTCGACCGCGGAGGTCGGTTCGTCCAGCACCAGCACTTCCGGGTCGGTCACCAGCGACCGGGCCAGCGCCAGCCGTTGGCGCTGGCCGCCGGAGAGCGAGCGGCCACGTTCGGTGATACGGGTCCGCATCGGGTCGCCGGAGTCGTCCGCCGACGCCTGGGCGAGCGCGGTCAGCACGTCATCGCACTGGGCAGCGGCCAGTGCGGCCGCGCCGGTTACGGCCCCCGACGCGGGCACGTCGAGGAGTTCGGCGAGGGTTCCCGACAACAGCACTGGGTCCTTGTCCTGTACGAGCACGGCGGCGCGGGCCGCGTCCAGCGGCACCTCGTCCAGGGCGACACCGCCGAGCAGCGCGGAGGCTCCCGCCTCGGCGTCCTGCCCGCTGTGCCCGCCGAGCCGCTCCGCGAGCCGGCCGGCGGCGTCCGGGTCGCCGCAGACCACGGCGGTCAGCTGCCCGGCCGGGGCCCGCAGACCGCTCGACGGGTCGTACAGGTCACCGGCGAGCCGCTCACCGTCCGGGGCGGGGCCGTCTGCGGCCTGCCTCTGCCCACCCGGGTCGGTGTTGCGCTCCAGCGCCAGTACCCGGGCCGCGCGCTGGGCGGACGGCCGCGAGAAGGAGTAGGCCATGGCGATCTCCTCGAACTGCCGCAAGGGGAACAGCAGAAAGGTGACCGTGCCGTAGACCGTGACCAGTTCGCCGACGCCGATGCGCCCGTCCTGGGCGAGCCCGACGCCGTACCAGACCACACCGATCAGCAGCAGCCCCGGCAGTGCCACCTGCACCGCCGCGATCAGCGCCCACATGCGGGCGCTGCGTACCGCCGCCCTGCGCACCTCCTGGGAGGCGCGGCGGTAGCGGGTCAGGAACAGCTCCTCGCCGCCGATGCCGCGCAGCACCCGGAGCCCGGCCACGGTGTCGGTGGCCAGTTCGGTGGCCCGCCCCGCCTTCTCTCGCTGTTCGTCGGCCCGCCGCGTCGCGCGCGGCAGCAACGGCAGTACGGCCAGTGTCAGTACGGGCACCCCGGCCGCCAGCAGCCAGCCGATCTCGGGCTCGTAGATGAGCAGCGCCACGCAGACGGCGACGGTGGCGACCAGGGCCGCGGTGAAGCGGGAGAACGCCTCGACGAACCAGCCGATCTTTTCCACGTCGCCTGTGGAGACGGCCACCACCTCGCCCGCGGCGACCTGCCGGGTCAGCGCGGAGCCCAGCTGGGCCGCCTTGCGGGCGAGGAGCTGTTGGACCCGCGCCGAGGCGAGGATCCAATTGCTCACGGCCACCCGGTGGAGCATGGTGTCGCCCAGCGTCGTGAGGACGCCGAGCAGCGCCATCAGGCCGCCCGCGAGGGCCAGTCGGGCGCCGGAGCGGTCGGACACCGCCTGGACGGCGATGCCCACGGCGGCGGGGAAGAGGGCTACGGCGATCATGTGCAGCGTTCCCCACAGCGCGGCCTTGATCTGGCCGCCCAGTTGGTTGCTGCCCAGCCACAGCAGGAAACGAGGACCGGAGCGAACGTCCGGTCGGCCGGGGTCGGTATACGGAAGGTCTTTGATCTGCATGGCGTCTCACGGGTAGCGGTGCGCTGGCGGGGGGCCGTGAAAGGTTCGCCGTATTCGCCGTCTGAATTCAACTGGTTATCCCGGGTGAGCGAGACAACGGGCCAAGGTCCCCCACCCGGCCGGCCGGGACCGGCGGCCGCTACGACCTCCCGCTCGCCACCGCGCGGGGCAGCCGACGGAGGTCCGGCAGCGCCGCCGAGACGGAACCGGGGGTCCGGCCAGGCGGCCTGGCCGGACCCCGCGCGCTCACTCCTCGGGCTTCTGCGAGTCCATCCCGGGCCGCTTGTGCCGCCACTGGCCGCGAGTGAAGTCGGGGAACTCCTGAGGCGCGCCCTTCGCCTTGATGGACGCGTTGCTCAGCGGTACGGGCGCGGTCCAGGTCGCCGCGTCGTACACGTCGAAGTCCGGGACCAGCCCCAGCCGTATGGACTGCATCAGCCGGAAGATGAGGATGTAGTCCATGCCGCCGTGCCCGCCGGGCGGGTTGGCGTGCTCCTTCCACAGCCAGTGGTCCCACTGGGCGTACTTCCCGAAGTCGCCCCACTGGTCGTCGGTGTGGTCCGGCTCGATGTATATCCGCTCCGGGTAGTCCTCGAAGAGGCCCTTCGTGCCGCCGAGGCTGTTGACGCGGCTGTAGGGGTGCGGGGTCGAGACGTCGTGCTCCAGCCGGATCACCCGGCCCTTGGCGGTCTGGATGAGGCTGATCGTCCGGTCCGCCTCGATGTACGACTCCTTCCAGCTGGGGTCGCCCGGCGGCATGTGCTCCTTGCGGTAGGCGGCGAGCCCCAGGGAGGGGGAGCCGACGCTGGTGATCCGTACCGCGCGGTCGCCCCGGTTGACGTCCATGTAGTTGGCGACCGGGCCGAGGCCGTGGGTGGAGTAGATGTCGCCGCGCAGCCGGGTGTGCCACTGACGCCGCCACCCGTCCTTGTAGTAGACGGGGTCGAACAGCAGGGAGCGCAGATCGTGGTTGTACGCGCCCGCGCCGTGCAGCAGGTCGCCGAAGAGGCCCGCGTGCGCCATGCGCAGCACCCGCATCTCGTTCCTGCCGTAGCAGCAGTTCTCCAGCTGCATACAGTGCCGTCTGGTGCTCTCCGAGACATTCACCAGCTCCCAGAGCTGGTGCATTTCCATCGCCAGGGGGCACTCCACGCCGACGTGCTTGCCGCTGAGCATCGCCGTGCGGCACATCTCGAAGTGCCAGTCCCAGGGGGTGGCGACGTAGACGAAGTCCACGTCTCCGCGGTCGCAGAGATTCTCGAAGTCGTCGGCGCCGTTGGTGTAGACGGCGGGTGCGGGCTGGCCCGCGGCGGTCACCTTCGCCGCGGCCCGGGCGGCCTTCTCCTTGACCATGTCGCAGAGGGCGACGACCCGCACCCCCGGCACGGCGAGGAACAGGTCGATCATGCTGCCGCCGCGGTTGCCGAGACCGATGATCCCGACGCGGACCGTGGAGCGGCGGTCGAAAGGCACTCCGATCATGGTGGGGCCCCGCCGTTTCGGCTCGGCGGACGGGGCCGCGGGCGCCCCTTGTGTCGCGGATCTACTGTCGGCGGCGGCGCTCTGGGCACTGAACCCGCCGAGCCCCAGACCGGCGCTCGCGGCGCCCGCCGTCCAGAGCAGGGAGCGGCGGCTGGGGCCGGGGTCTTCGCCATGGTTCTGCGGTGCTGCCTCGTTCATCGACCCTCCAGGGAGTTGACGGTGCGCGGCTTTCGCAGGAACTTCGGTCAGGACCATGGCGGTTGGGGCACTCGGTGCGCAAGAGGCCCGACGTGCGGACGAGGCGGTTCCGTAGAGCCGGCGGCGGCGAGAGGCGATGCCCGTCGTATCCTCGGCCGTATACCTTGACGTGTTCACCGCCGGGCGGCAGTCTCCGTCCCAGAACCCCCACGGTGGCCTGGCGCGTGGCTGCCTTCGAGGGCACCCGCCGTGCCCGCACACCGAAGGAGCCGCACGTGTACCTGCGCACCCGCGCCCTCAGCGGCGTTGTGGCCGGGCTGACCGCCGCCGCCTGCCTCGCCGCCCTCGCCCCGGGCTCCTCACAGGCCGCACCGCAGGGTGGGAAGACCGTCACCGCGACCCTCTTCGAGTGGAAGTACGACGCCGTGGCCCGCGCCTGCACCGAATCGCTCGGCCCCGCGGGCTACGGCTACGTCGAGGTGTCGCCCGCCTCCGAACACATCCGGGGCGACCAGTGGTGGACCTCCTACCAGCCCGTCGGCTACCGCGTCGCCGGACGGCTCGGCGATCGCGAAGCCTTCGGGGACATGGTCGAAAGCTGCCACGCGGCGGGCGTCAAAGTGATCGCCGACGCCGTCGTCAACCACATGTCGGCCGGATCGGGCACCGGCACCGGCGGCACGGAGTACACCAAGTACGACTACCCCGGCTCCTACCAGGTCCAGGACTTCCACGGCTGCCGCGAGGACATCGACGACTACCGCGACCGCGGCGACGTACAGAACTGCCAGCTCGTCGGCCTCGCCGACCTCGACACCGGCAGCGACTACGTACGCACCACCATCGCCCGCTACCTCGACGACCTGCGCTCGCTCGGCGTGGACGGCTTCCGCGTCGACGCCGCCAAACACATCGCCGCGACCGACCTCGCCGCCATCAAGGGCAAGATGGCCGACCCCGGCTTCTGGGTGTCCGAGGCCATCTACGGCGCGGGCGAGGCCGTCCAGCCCGACGAGTACACCGGCATCGGCGACGTCGACGAGTTCCGCTACGGCACGCACCTCAAGTCGGCCTTCCAGAGCGGCGACCTGACGAGCCTTCGGCACATCGGCGACGCCAAGCTGAGCAGCGGCAGCGCCCGTACGTTCGTCGACAACTGGGACACCGAGCGCAACGGCTCCACCCTCAGCTACAAGGACTCCGCCGCCTACACCCTCGCCAACATCTTCATGCTCGCCTCACCCTACGGCTCGCCCAACGTCTACTCCGGCTACGCCTGGTCCGACAGGGACGCGGGCCCGCCGGACGGCGGCGCGGCGCGCTGCGACAACGGCGCCTGGACATGCACGCACGCCCGGCAGGACATCACCGGGATGGTCGGCTTCCGCAACGCCGTCGCCGGTACCGAACTCGCCCACTGGTGGGACGACGGCCGCGGCACCATCGCCTTCTCCCGCGGCGACAAGGGCTTCGTCGCCCTCAACAACGGCGACACCGCGCTCAGCAGGACCTTCGCCACCGGACTGCCCGCCGGCACCTACCGCGATGTCGTCGCAGCGGGGCCGGACGATTGCGCGGGCCGTACGGTCACCGTCGGAGAAGACGGCAGAGCGACCGCGACGGTGGGCGCCAAGAGCACGCTCGCCCTGCACACCGGTGCCAGGACATAGCGCCCACGGGCACCCACCGGCCGCCCCGGGGCGCCGTCAGACGTCCGAGGGACGCGTCGCGCGCTCCAGTTCCAGCAGCACCGAGTGGTAACTGCGGCCGGTGGCGTGGTCCATGCCGATCTCGCACATCCGGTTCGCCGACAGATGGGCGTCGTACGGCCGCGACGTCACCTCCGCCGCCTCCCGCTCCGTCGCCGACTGCGTCAACTCCTTGTGCAGCATGCCGCGGTCGCCCGCGAAGGCGCAGCACCCCGCGTCGTCCGGCACCACCACCTCCCGCGCGCACGCCTCGGCGACCGTCACCAACTGCGCCTCGTCCCCCAAGTGCCGCATGGAACAGGTGGGGTGCAGGACAGCCGAATCGATGGTCCGCAACACCGTCAGATCAGGCAGCAGCTCCTCGGCCGCCCAGACGACCGAGTCGACGACATTCAACTCCGCGTGCAGCTTCCGGTTGTCCTCGCTCAGATACGGCACCACCTCATGGGCGATGCCCAGCGTGCACGACGTGGCGTCGACGACCAGCGGCAGCCGCCCGCCCGCCGTCCAGCCCCAGGCGGCCTCGACGATGCGGTTGGCCATGACCGCGTTGCCCTCGTCGTACCCCTTGGAGTGCCAGATCGTCGCGCAGCACGTGCCCGCCACGTCCCCCGGGATCCATACCGGTTTCCCGGCGCGCGCCGAGACCGCCACCACGGCCTCCGGCAGTGAGGGCCCGGCATACCCCTCGGGCTCCCCGAAGATCCGGTTGACGCAGGCCGGGTAGTAGACGGCGACCGCGCCGACGCGCCGCGTAGCGGGCAGCTTGCGGGCCGCGGCCCCCGGGATCTCCGGCAGCCACTCCGGCACCAGATCCGGACGTACGGCCTTGCGCGCGGCAACGGTCACCGACTCCAGCAGCCGGTCGCTGATCTGCTGCGCCGCGCCGACCGCGAGCCGCGCGGACTTCTCCACCACCTTGAAGCGCTTGGCGACGAGCGCGGCCGTGCGCTCCTCGCGCGGCGAGTGCCGCTGGTGCCGGAAGTCCTTCATCATCGCGCCGGTGTCGATGCCGACGGGGCAGGCGAGCTTGCAGGTCGAGTCGCCGGCGCAGGTGTCCACGGCGTCGTAGCCATAGCTGTCCAGCAGGCTGTCGGCGACCGGCGAATCCGGGGCCTGGCGCATCATCTCCCGGCGCAGCACGATCCGCTGGCGCGGTGTGGTCGTCAAATCCCCGCTGGGGCAGGTCGGTTCGCAGAACCCGCACTCGATGCACGGGTCGGCGACCTCTTCGACCCGCGGAATCGTCTTGAGGCCGCGGAGATGCGCCTTCGGGTCGCGGTCGAGCAGGACGCGCGGGGCGAGGATGGTGTGCGGGTCGAGGAGCCGCTTGATCCGCCACATCAGCTCGGTGGCCTGCGGCCCCCACTCCAGCTCCAGGAACGGGGCGATGTTGCGGCCCGTGGCGTGCTCCGCCTTCAGCGATCCGTCGAAGCGCTCCACGGTGAGCGTGCAGAAGTCGTCCATGAAGGCGGCGTAGCGGGCGACGTCGGAGGGGTCCGCCGCGTCGAAGGCGAGCAGGAAGTGCAGGTTGCCGTGGGCGGCGTGCCCGGCCACGGCGGCGTCGAAGCCGTGCCGCTCCTGGAGCTCCAGAAGCGCCTCGCACGCTTCGGCGAGGCGCGACGGCGGCACCGCGAAGTCCTCGGTGATCAGCGTCGTACCGGACGGGCGGGAGCCGCCCACCGCGGTGACGAACGCCTTACGGGCCTTCCAGTAGCCGCCGATGGTGCCGGGGTCGCGGGTGAAGGCGTTGGTGACCGAGGCGACGGGGGCGGTGAGTTCGAGACCGCCGATCGCGTCGTTCGCGATCCGCTCGTACTCCGCGAGGGCCGCCTCGTCGGGAGCGCGGAACTCCACCAGCAGGGCCGCCGTCTCCTTCGGCAGCTCCGCCCAGTCGGCGGGCACGCCCGCGACGCTGACGGAGGCGCGCAGGGTGTTGCCGTCCATCACCTCCACGGCGAGCGCGCCCGCCTCGTTGAACAGCGGCACGGCCGCGGCCGCCGCCTGGAGGGTGGGGAAGAAGAGCAGGGCGGTGGAGGTGAGCCGGTGCAGCGGCAGGGCGTCGAAGACGACTTCCGAGATGAAGCCGAGCGTGCCTTCGGAGCCGACCATCAGCCCGCGCAGGATCTCCACGGGGGTCGAGCCGTCGAGGAAGGCGTCCAGGCGGTAGCCGTTGGTGTTCTTGATCTCGTACTTCGCGCGGATCCGGGCCGTCAGCGCGCCGTCCGCCTCGATCTCCGCCTTGAGGGCCAGCAGCCCCTCGCACAGCTCCGGCTCGGCGTGCGCCAGGTCCGCGTCGGCGCGCGGGTCGCCGGTGTCCACGATGGTCCCGGACGGCAGTACGAGCGTCAGGGAGCGGACCGTGCGGTACGAATTGCGGGTGGTGCCCGCCGTCATGCCGGAGGCGTTGTTCGCGACGACGCCGCCCACGGTGCAGGCGATCGAGCTCGCCGGGTCCGGGCCCAGCACCCGGTTGTGCCGGGCGAGGGCGACATTGGCCCGTACGACGGTGGTGCCGGGCTGGATACGGGCCTGGGTGCCGTCGCCCAGGACCTCGACGCCCGCCCAGTGCCGGCGCACGTCGACGAGGATGTCCTCGCCCTGCGCCTGTCCGTTGAGCGAGGTGCCCGCGGCCCGGAAGACCACCTGGCGGCCCTTGCCGTGGGCGTAGGAGAAGAGGGCGGAGATGTCGTCCACGTCCTCGGCGAGTACGACGACCTGCGGGATGAAGCGGTACGGGCTCGCGTCCGAGGCGTAGCGCACCAGGTCGGAGACCTTCCACAGCACCTTCTCCGCGCCGAGCAGCGCCTCCAGGTCACCGCGCAGCGGCTGCGGCGTGCCCTGGGAACGGTCGCTCGCGACGCGGTCGGGGGAGGGTGCCCGCGTCGTGGTCGGCCGGAGTGCGTGGGGGTCGGGCTCCAGCAGCGGCATGGTGCTCTCCTCGGCTAGTGGTGCGTCTCGGCGTCGACGGCTGAACGCGAGCTTCGTGCGGGGGCGTGGAAGACGCCGGTATGGCCGTATGGCGGTATGTCGGGTCTCGGTATGCAGTATCGGGTTTCGGTCTCAGGGTGTCGGTGTCGGGATGCGGTACCGGTTCATGGTGCCGGGTCGAGGTGCCGGGCCCGGTGCCGGGGTGCGGCCCCGGAGCGCGGGCGCGGATGCGGCCCCGGGGCAGGGTCAGCAGTAGCCGTTCGGCCCGGCCATCAGCTGGGCCAGCAGTTCGCCGAGCACCTCGCGCTGCTCGGCGTCCAATGGGGCCAGGATGTCCTCCGCGGCCGTCCGGCGCGCGTCACGCAGCGCGCGGAGCGTCGAACGGCCGTGGTCCGTGAGCTCGATCCGGATGACGCGGCGGTTGGCCGGGTCCGGCACCCGGCGCACCGCCCCGGCCGTCTCCAGCGCGTCGACCAGCGTGGTCACCGCGCGCGGCACGACCTCCAGCCGTTCGGCGAGGTCGGCCATTCGCGGCGGTTCGTCGCCGAAGTGCGCGACGGCGCGCAGCAGCCGGGACTGCGCGGGGGTGATGCCCACCGGTTCGAGGAGGCGGCGCTGTGCGCGGTGGAGTCTGCGGTTGAGGCGCAGCAGCTGTTCGGCGAGGTGGCCGGTCGGGTCGGGGGCCGTCATGATCACAGGGTACAGGATTTAGTGCATTGTGAGTATAGGTAACAATGAGCTATGCTCGGCGAGACTTCGTTCCCGCACCCTTGTGAAGGAGCCCATGCCCCGCGACGACATCGAATGGACGCCCCCGCCCGCAGATCCGGAGCAGCCCGCGCAGCTGCGGCGCATCCTCCGGCTCTTCCGTCCCTACCGCGGCCGCCTCGCCCTCGTCGGGCTGCTGGTCGCCGCCTCCTCGCTGGTCTCGGTCGCCTCGCCGTTCCTGCTCCGCGAGGTGCTGGACGTCGCCCTGCCGCACGGCCGTACGGGCCTGCTCAGCCTGCTCGCGCTGGGCATGATCGCCGCCGCCGTCGTCAACAGCATCTTCGGCGTCCTGCAGACCCTCATCTCCACCACCGTCGGCCAGCGCGTCATGCACGACCTGCGCACCGCCGTCTACACCCAGCTGCAACGCATGCCGCTGGCGTTCTTCACCCGCACCCGCACCGGCGAGGTCCAGTCCCGGATCGCCAATGACATCGGCGGCATGCAGGCCACCGTCACCTCCACCGCCACCTCGCTGGTCTCCAACCTGACCAGCGTCGTCGCCACCGTGGTGGCCATGCTCGCCCTGGACTGGCGGCTCACCGTCGTCTCGCTGCTCCTGCTGCCGCTGTTCGTATGGATCAGCCGCAGAGTCGGCCGCGAACGCAAGAAGATCACCTCGCAGCGGCAGAAGCAGATGGCCGCCATGTCCGCGATGGTCACCGAATCCCTGTCGGTGAGCGGCATCCTGCTGGGCCGCACCATGGGCCGAGCGGACTCCCTCACCAAGGACTTCGCCGCGGAGTCCGAGCGCCTCGTCGACCTCGAAGTGCGCTCCAATATGGCCGGCCGGTGGCGGATGTCCACCATCGGCATCGTCATGGCCGCCATGCCCGCCCTCATCTACTGGGCCGCGGGAATGACGCTCCAGCTGGGCGGCCCGGCCGTCTCCATCGGGACCCTGGTCGCCTTCGTCTCGCTCCAGCAGGGCCTGCTCCGGCCCACGGTCAGCCTGCTCACCACGGGCGTCCAGATGCAGACCTCGCTCGCGCTCTTCCACCGCATCTTCGAGTACCTCGACCTGCCGGTGGACATCGACGAGCCCGCGGAGCCCGTCCACCTCCGGACCGTCCGCGGAGACGTCCGCTTCGAGGACGTCTCCTTCTCGTACGACGTGAAGGATGTTGGCGACTCGAAGGACGTGGGCGCCTCGAAGAATGCCGGTGACCCGAAGGGCTCGGAGGGCTCGAAGGCCCTCGACGCCGCTGCCGACCCCAAGGCCGCAGTCGACCGGAACGACGCGGCCGGGCCCCAGAGCGCAGCCGACCGTCCCGACGAAGCGGGCGCTGCCCTCACGCTCAGCGGGATCGATGTGAGCGTCCCGGCGGGCGGCAGTCTGGCCGTCGTCGGCCCCACCGGTTCCGGGAAGAGCACCCTGAGCTACCTCGTGCCCCGGCTCTACGACGTCACGGGCGGCCGCGTCCTGATCGACGGGGTCGACGTCCGCGACCTCGACTTCGACACACTGGCCCGGGCGGTGGGCGTGGTCTCGCAGGAGACCTACCTCTTCCACGCCTCCGTGGGGGACAACCTGCGGTTCGCCAAGCCCGACGCCACCGACGACGAGATCGCCGCCGCCGCGAAGGCCGCGCAGATCCACGACCACATCGCCGCCCTGCCCGACGGCTACGACACCCTGGTCGGCGAGCGCGGATACCGCTTCTCCGGCGGTGAGAAGCAGCGGCTGGCCATCGCCCGGACCATTCTGCGCGACCCGCCCGTGCTCATCCTCGACGAGGCCACCAGCGCGCTGGACACCCGCACCGAGTTCGCTGTCCAGGAGGCGATGGACGCGCTCTCCGCCGGCCGTACGACCATCACCATCGCGCACCGGCTCTCCACGATCCGCGACGCCGACCAGATAGTCGTGCTCGACGGCGGCCACATCATGGAGCGCGGTACCCACGACGAACTGCTCGCGCGCGGCGGCCGGTACGCGGCTCTGGTCCGACGCGACACGCAGCTCGCCCCTGCGGCCTGACCCGCCGCGGGCCACGGCCCGAGCACGGGGGCAGATTCCGAGCGCGGCACGGCCTGGGCGGAGCCGGAGAGGGCGGGCCGCGGTGAGCCGTGCTCGACGGTGGCGGCCGGCTGTCGGCGGCCGCGCCCCCCGCCGACGGGCAGGCCACCTCACCGCTGCCCCTGTAAGCCCCCTGTCCCTTACCGCCCCCGCCTGCCCGTTGCCTCCACCGACCCCGCATACCTCGCCGGCCACGCGATCCCAGTCCCCGCGTCCGCGTTAGCGGGCGGCCGTGCCGGGGGAGTAGCGGATCATGACGAGTACCGATCACATAGCGGCCGGGCGCGGCAAGCCCTCCGGCGCACGGCCCGTATCCGCGTTCCGCCAGCTCGCGGCGGCCTCCGTCGGCAATGCCGCCGAATGGTACGACTGGTACGCGTACTCGTTCCTCGCCGTCTTCTTCGCCGACCAGGTCTTCCCCAAGGGCTCCGGAAACTCCCTCGTCCCGCTGCTCTCCACCTTCGCTGTCTTCGCCGTCGGATTCTTCATGCGTCCCGTGGGCGGCCTGCTCATGGGAGCCGTCGCGGACCGCCATGGCCGCCGCGCCGCGCTCACCATCACCATCCTGCTCATGGGCGGCGGCAGCCTCCTCGTCGCTCTCACCCCCACCTACGCCGCCGTCGGCGTCCTCGCCCCGGTCGTCCTCGTCATCGCACGGCTCATCCAAGGGCTCTCGGTAGGCGGGGAATTCGCGGCGTCCACGACCTTCCTCGTCGAATCGGCGGGCCCGGGCCGGCGCGGCCTGTTCTCCAGCTTCCAGTACGTGTCCACCACCATCGGCCAGCTCATCGCCTCCGGCGTCGCCGCGCTGCTCACGCATCTGCTCACCGACGGGCAGATGGGTGACTGGGGCTGGCGCGTGCCGTTCCTGATCGGCGCGCTCATCAGCCTCGTGGGCTTCTGGGTCCGGCAGGGCGCACACGAGACGCGCAGCGTGGAGCAGCGAGCCGCCGCCCGCCCCGCGCTCTTCGAGGCGCTGCGCAACCACCCCCGTGAGTCCCTGCTGATCTGCGGCATCACCGCGGGCGGCACCATCGCCTACTACACCTGGACCACCTACCTGCCCACCTACGCCCAGGTCAACGCGGGCTTCGACAAGGGCGACGCGCTGCTCGTCGGCACCATCTCGCTCGCCTTCTTCGCGCTGCTCCAGCCGCTGGGCGGGATGCTCTCGGACCGCATCGGCCGCAAGCCGCTGCTGATCACCTTCGCGGTGGGCTTCGCCGTCCTCGCCGTGCCCCTCCTGCACGCGGTCACCGACGCGTTCCTCTCGCTGCTGCTGGTCCAGTGCGCGGGCATGGTCCTGCTCACCGGCTACACCTCGGTGGCCGCCGCCGTGAACGCGGAGGTCTTCCCCGCGCGCGTACGGGCCGCCGGCATCGGCTTCCCGTACTCGCTGACCGTGGCGCTCTTCGGCGGCACCGCCCCCTATGTCGGCACCTGGTTCAAACAGGCCGGCCATGCCGGGGGCTTCCCCTGGTACGTGGCCGGGCTCTGCCTGGTCTCGGCCTGCGTGTACTGCGTCCTGCCGGAGACCGCGAAGCGGCCGATGGAGCGCTGAGCGCCTTCGCCCCACCCGCCCCGCGCCTCCGGCCGGATCAGCCGAGCCCGCCGAGGCCGATCAGCCGGCGGACGATGACATTCCGTCAGTTCTCGTCGGTGCCCTCACCGGCGAGCGTCAAGTGGGGCCTCGCGGAAGTGCCGCGCCACATCGAACTCCGTCGGACAGCCGTACCCGCCGTGTACGACGCGGCGGCGCCGCACCCCCCTGGGACGGGGAGGTGCGGCGCCGCTTGGGGGAGAGCGTCCGTCAGACGAGCCAACCCACGAAGTGGACGATGCCGGCGAGCAGGTCGGTGATGATGTTCATGGTGGTGCCTTCTCCTTGGTGCAAATGTGGGACCAACATCCGGCTCGTCATGGGGACTTGAGCCGGATGTGCGATGACGGTCTGCAGCCCGTCGCTTGCGCACCGTAAGCATCATGCGTCGCAGGGTGATTTCGCAATCTCTCCTGACGCGATCACGCGTTCTAGCGAACGTCCGGTCCCTTGTTCGTGCGTTCGTCGAGTTCGGTGGTCCCCGGGCCGAGTTCGGTGGTCCCCGGGCCGGGTGTGCTGGCCCCCGGGCCGGGCTCGGCGGCCGCTGGATCGAGTCCGGTGGCGGCTGAACCGAGTCCGGTGGCGGCTGAACCGAGTTCGGTGGCCGTCGGATCGAGTACGCGCGCGAGAAAGGCCCGCGTACGGGCGTGCCGGGGAGCGCCGACGACCTGCTCCGGTGTGCCCTCCTCCACGATCACCCCGCCGTCCATGAACACCACCCGGTCCGCGACCTCCCGCGCGAAACTCATCTCGTGCGTGACCACGAGCATCGTCATGCCCTCGTCGGCGAGCGAGCGCATCACCGCGAGCACCTCGCCCACCAACTCCGGGTCGAGCGCCGACGTCGGCTCGTCGAACAGCATCAGCTCGGGGTCCATGGCCAGCGCCCGGGCGATGGCGACCCGCTGCTGCTGACCGCCGGAGAGCTGCGCCGGATAGGCGGACTCCTTGTCCGTGAGTCCCACCCGCGCCAGCCGCTCCCGCGCCACCCGCACGGCCTCCGCCTTGTCCCGCCGCAGCACCCGCCGCTGGGCAATGGTCAGATTGCCCATGGCCGACAGATGCGGGAAGAGGTTGAACGACTGGAACACCATGCCGATCCGCCGCCGCACCCGGTCGATGTCCACCTCCGGATCGGTGATCTCGACGCCGGCCACCATCACCGACCCCGACGTCGGCTCCTCCAGCAGATTCACGCACCGCAGCAGCGTCGACTTGCCCGACCCGGACGGCCCGATCACGCAGACCACCTCGCCGCGCCCCACCCGGAAGTCGATTCCGCGCAGCACCTCCAGTTCGCCGAACGACTTGCGCAGGCCCCGGACCTCGATCGCCGTACTCGTCTCGTCGCTCACCACACAGCTCACCTCGCTCTCGCCGTACGGGCCTCAAGCCGCCGCACGAGATGGCCGAGCGGCAGCGTGATGACCAGATAGCACAGCCCCGCGATCAGGATCGGGGTGAGGCTGCGGTTCTGATTGAGGGCGTCCCGGCCGAACTTGGACAGCTCGTACTGGTCGAGCGAGAGGCCCAGCAAATACACCAGCGAGGAATCCTTCGTCAGCAGGATCAGCTCATTGGTCAGCGGCGGCAGCACGATCCGGAACGCCTGCGGAATCACGATCGACACCATGGCCCGGCTCTGCGACATGCCCAGCGAACGTGCCGCCTCCGTCTGCCCCTTGGGGACCGCCTGGATGCCCGCCCGTATCGTCTCCGCCATATAGGCCGCGCCCACCAGGCCGAGAGCCAGCATCACCGTCGCGTACTGATTGATGGCCACTTGGAAGGCGAGCGGAACCCCGAACCCCAGGGCGATGAAGACCAGCAGTGTGGGCACGCCGCGGAAGAACTCGATATAGCCGACGGCCAGCCAGCGGTAGGGCGGCACTTCCGAGAGCCGCATAAGAGCCAGCAGGAGCCCGAGAGCCAGTCCGAAGCCGAATCCGAGCAGTGTGTAGACGGCGGTGTTGACCAGCGCCGTGGTGATGATGTCGGGGAATTGCGCCTTCGCCACCTCGGCGTCGAAGAAGGCGCGCCGGATCTCGCCCCAGTCGGCGGCGAACGCCAGCGTGAGCAGGACGGCGGCGAGCACGGCGTACTGGACGACGCGTATCGCCCGGGACCGCTGCCGGCGGGACATGGCCATGTGAGGTGACACCTCACTTCTTGGGAGCGTCGGAGAACCACTTGCGGTAGACGCGGTCGTAACGACCGTCTGCCCTGGCCTTCTTCAGCACCTTGTTGATCTCCTCGCGCAGCGCGTCGTTGCCGGTCTGCACACCGAATCCGTACTGCTCGCCCGTACGGAATTCGGCCGCGACCGCCAGCTCCGGATTCTTCTTCGCGTAGTCCAAGAGGACACCGTTGTCATGGACCGCGGCATCGATCTGCCCGGTCTTCAGGTTGGTGAGAAGCAGGGCCAGGTCCTCGAACTGGACCCTGGTGACCCCGGAGGCGTGCTTCTTGGCGTAGTTCTCGCCCGTGGTGCCCTGCTGTACGCCGAGCCGTTTCCCCTTGAGATCGGCCAGACTCCGGTACGGCGCGCCCTTCTTGGCGATCAGGGCCTGCGTCGCCTCGAAATAGCTGTCCGAGAAGTCCAGGTTCTTCTCGCGCACCGGCGTGATCGTCATCCCGGCCGCGGCGATATCGCACTTCCGGGTATTGAGATCCTCACCCGTCTGGATGCCCTCGAAGGGCGTGTCCACGATCTCCTGTTTCACCTTGAGATCGTCCGCGATCAGATCCACCAGATCCACGTCGAATCCCACGATCTTGTTGTTCTTGCGGACCTGGAACGGCTCATAGGGCAGATGGGTGCAGGTCTTCAGCTTTCCCTTCTCGACCAGGCTCAGCTGCGAGCCGTCCGATCCGGAGACCTTGGTGCTGGTACAGCCCACCAGCAGGGCGAGGGCGGCGGTGGTGGCGGCGAGGACGGACAGCGCTGAGCGGGTGAACACGACGCCTCCATGCTGCGATCGGCGAACAGCCCCACATGATCAGTGAGCTGTGCCGCATCCTGCCACCGCCCGAAGCCCCTGTCTGCACCCTCGCACGCCCCCGTAACCTCGGTCGGCATGGGAAATCCGATGCTGGACACAGGCCGGCTCTGCGACCGGATCGAGCGGTTGGACACGGACGTACGGGCCTTCGTAGCCGAACCCGGCCGCCGCGAACGGCTGCGCGCCGAGGCCGCCGAGACGGCCGCGCGCCTGCCCGAGGGCTCCGACGAGCCCCCGCTGTACGGCCTCGCGGCCGGGGTGAAGGACATCATCCGCGTCGACGGCCTGCCCACCCACGCCGGATCAACGGTGCCCGCCGAGGCGCTTGCGGGCCCGCAGGCCGTGGTCATCGACCGGCTGCGGGCCGCCGGCGCGCTGGTGGCCGGGAAGACGGTGACGGCGGAGTTCGCCGTCCTCGCGCCGGGGCCCACCCGCAACCCCCGCAACCTGGAGCACACACCCGGCGGTTCGAGCAGCGGCTCGGCCGCCGCCGTCGCGGCGGGCATGGTGGAGCTGGCGATCGGCACCCAGACGGTCGGCTCCGTGATCCGCCCGGCGGCCTTCTGCGGCGTGGTCGGCTACAAGCCGACCCACGGCCGCATCCCCGTCGCGGGCGTCATCGACAACGCGCCCACGCTGGACACGGTCGGCGTCTTCGCGCCCGACGTCGCGGGGGTGGCGCGGGCCGCCGCCGTGCTCTGCGACGGCTGGCGGGCGGCGGCCGCCGGCGACCGGCCGCCGGTGCTCGGCGTCCCCGACGGCCCCTATCTCGGGCGCGCCGACGACGAGGCGCTGGCCGCCTTCGAGCGGCAGGCCGAGCGGCTGGCCGACGCCGGGTTCCCGGTCCGGCGGGTCCCGTTCATGGCGGATTACGAGGAGATCGTCCGGCAGCAGTTCCTCGTCAACCGCTACGAGGTCGCCCGCACCCACGCCGACTGGTTCCCGTGCTACGAGCGGTACTACCGCGAGGAGACGGCGGCCGCGATCCGGCAGGGACACGGCGTGGCGCGGGTGGACTACGAGGGCGCGCTGCGGCACCGGGAGGAGTTCCGCGCCCGCCTGTCGCGCACGATGGGCGAGGCGGGCATAGACCTGTGGATCACGCCCGCCGCACCCGGGCCCGCGCCGCGCGGTATCGCCACCACCGGCAGCTCGATCATGAACCTGCCCTGGAGCTACGCGGGCGCGCCCGCCCTGACCGTACCCGCCGGCCGGGCCGCCGACGGGCTGCCGCTCGGGCTCCAGATGGCCGCCGCGCCAGGGGCGGACGAGTATCTGATCGCGCGGTCCGCGGGGATCGAGTCGGCCGTCGCCGGCTGAGCGCGGCGAGCCGGCCGGCCGCGAAGTCCGGCCCGCCCGGGGCGTAACAGGACCGCGCGGACCCGGCCGCGCCCGTCACGCCCCCGCCGCGTCCTCCACGATGATCACTTCGAGGGTGCGCGGGCCGTGCACGCCCTCCACCCGGTCCAGCTCGATGTCGCTCGTCGCCGACGGCCCCGAGATCCACGTCAGCGGGCGCGCCGGGTCCAGCCGCTCCAGCCCCTGCACCACGGAGTCCACGACGTTCTCCCGCGCCCGTACCACGCAGATGTGATGGTCGGGTACGAGCGTGATCCGGCGGCGCCCCTGATCCGGCCCCGCGTCGAGGACGAGGGTGCCGGTCTCGGCGATCGCGACCGCGCACCCGGTGACGACGCTGTCCACCGCGTCCAGGCCGCGCGCCGTGTCCCCGGCCGCGTCGGGCAGGCACTCGACGTCCGCTCCCGCGAGCCATTCCGGCGGCAGCCCGGCGGGCACGACGACGCTGCGCGTCCCGTGCTCGCTCAGCAGGCGCCCGATCAGCGCGGGCAGCCCGGCGGGCTCGCAACGGTGCACGAGGGCACGGTAGTCGGCCAGGTTCTCGGCGAGCAGGTCGACCCGTTCGGCGTGCGTCCGGTCGCCGTGGGTGCGCAGATAGTCGCGCGCCACCGGATGGTCCTGCGGCCGCTCGTGCCGCGGTACGTCCGCCAGAGCGCGCCGCACACGCCCCAGCACCCGCTCCCTGCCGCTCACTTCGTGCCCCTCTCGCCGCGCGTACGGGCCCACCAGTCCCGGAACGACTCCGCAGGCACCTCGGGCAGTTCGCGCGTGTCCGACCAGGCGCGGCCGGGGCCCGGCAGCCGCTTGGGGTGCAGCCGGCGGGTACGGGCCGCGAGCCGCTGGCCGCCGCGGAGCGCGCCCGGGTGGTCGAGCGCCCAGCGGGCGGCCCGCATCGCGGCCCGCTCGGCGGCATGCCCCTTCGCGGGCTTGATCACCGCCTTCGAGCCCCGGAGCGTCACCTCGCCGCCCTCGACGACCCGCTCCCGCAGATGGACCAGCACCTCCGGGATGTCGATGGCGACCGGGCACACCTCGTAGCACGCGCCGCACAGCGAGGACGCGTACGGCAGTGACGCTTCCAAGGAGCCGCTGACGCCGCGCAGTTGCGGGGTGAGGATCGCGCCGATCGGGCCCGGGTACGCCGACCCGTACGCGTGGCCGCCGGCCCGCTCGTAGACCGGGCACACATTGAGACAGGCCGAGCAGCGGATGCAGCGCAGCGCCTGCCGGCCGACCCGGTCGGCGAGCGTGTCGGTACGGCCGTTGTCGAGCAGCACCAGGTGGAAGGTCTGCGGGCCGTCGCCGTCGGTGGTGCCGGTCCAGGTCGAGGTGTAGGGGTTCATCCGCTCGGCCGTCGAGGAGCGGGGCAGCAATTGGAGGAAGACCTCCAGGTCCTGCCACGTCGGCACGGTCTTCTCGATGCCGACCACCGAGATGAGCGTCTCGGGGAGGGTCAGGCACATCCGCCCGTTGCCCTCGGACTCGACGACGACCAGCGTGCCCGTGTCCGCCACCATGAAGTTCGCGCCGGAGATCGCCACCTTGGCGTTGAGGAACTTCTCGCGCAGATGCAGCCGCGCCGCCTCCGCGAGTGCGCGCGGCTCGTCGGTGAGCGCGTCCGGCGCCGGACGTCCCCAAGCGGCCATCTTCTCGCGGAAGATGTCGCGGATCTCGCCGCGGTTGCGGTGGATCGCCGGAACCAGGATGTGCGAGGGCAGATCGTCGCCGAGCTGCACGATCAGCTCGGCGAGATCGGTCTCGTACGCGCTGATCCCGGCCTTCGCCAGCGCCTCGTTGAGCCCGATCTCCTGCGTCGCCATCGACTTGACCTTGACGACCTCGCGCTCGCCGGTCTCCTGGACGAGCCGCGTGACGATGCGGTTCGCCTCGTCCGCGTCCGCCGCCCAGTGCACGGTGCCCCCGGCTCGGGTGACGGACTCCTCCAACCGCTCCAGATAGTGGTCGAGGTGACGGAGCGTCCGGTCCTTGATCGCGGCCCCGGCGGCGCGCAGCGATCCCCAGTCCTCCAGCTCCGCGACGGCCTTGGCGCGTTTGGCGCGGATGGTGTGGGTGGCGCGCCGGAGGTTGCCGCGGAGCTGGGCGTCCTGTGTGGAGACCGCCGCGGCCTCGGGGAACGGCGCGCGGGAGGGGGTGGGGTGGCTGCCGGGCATGCCGAGGTACGTACGGGTCACAGCGGGCTCCCCTCGGCGGCGGCCTTCGCGGCGGCCGGTGGCATGGATTCCGTGGCGGCCAGGATCTCCGCGATGTGCACGGGCCGGGCCGCCGCGCCCTGCCGGGCCAGGGTGCCGCCGATGTGCATGAGGCACGAGTTGTCGACGGTGCAGACGGTCTCGGCTCCGGTGTCCACGATGGCGCGCGCCTTGTCGGCGCCCATGGCGGCCGAGACGGCGGCGTTCTTGACGGCGAAGGTGCCGCCGAAGCCGCAGCACTCGTCCGCGCCCGCCAGCTCGCGCAGCTCGATCCCCTTGACGTGCTCCAGCAGCCGCCGAGGCCGGTCGCCGAGGCCGAGCATCCGCAGCCCGTGACAGGTGGGGTGGTAGGTGACGGTGTGCGGGTAGTACGCGCCGACGTCCGTCACCCCCAGCACATCGACGAGGAACTCCGTCAGTTCGTACGTCTTCGGCACCGCACTGGCCGCGGCCTCGGTCAGCTCCTCGCCCCGCCCCTCGGCGGACGCCTTGGCGCCGATCCGCGGATAGTTGTCGCGGATCATCGCGACGCACGAGCCGGACGGCGTGACCACGTAGTCGTACTCCCGGAAGGCCGCGGCGTACCGGCGCACCAGCGGCTCGGTCTCGTGCCGGTACCCCGTGTTGAACTGGGGCTGCCCGCAGCACGTCTGCGCCGGCGGGAAGTCCACCTCGACGCCGAGCCGCTCCAGCAGGGTGACGACGGCCTGCCCGGTGTGCGGATAGAGAGTGTCGTTGACGCAGGTGACAAAGAGCGCGACGCGCACGGAACCTCCTTCGAGCCTGCGGCCATACTGCCCCAGGGCCCTATGGCTGTGAAGGATTCATCCGATGTCTGTCACGCCTTGCTCATATACGCGGGACGTGTCGGCCCGTCAGCTCACGGCCGCTCACGGCCGCTCATGCGGTTGCGGCCTCCACCGGCACCCGCTCGCGCGCGAGCAGCCCGCGGATGTCGCGTACCGCCATCCGGCCCGCCCGGTTCGCCCCGATGGTGCTCGCCGACGGCCCGTACCCCACCAGGTGCACGCGCGCGTCGCGCACCGCCCGGGTGCCCTCGACCCTGATCCCGCCGCCGCTCTCGCGCAGCCTCAGCGGGGCCAGGTGGTCGATGGCGGGGCGGAAGCCGGTGGCCCAGACGATGACGTCGACGTCCGCCGTCCGGGGCGCCCGCCCCTGCGCGCCGTCCCAGGCCACCCCGGTCGGCGTGACGCGGTCGAACATCGGCAGCCGGTCCAGCACCCCGCGCTCCCGCGCCCGCCGCACCGCGTCCGTCACGGGGAGGCCGGTCACCGAGACGACGCTCTGCGGCGGCAGCCCCTGCCGTACGCGCTCCTCGACGAGCGCCACCGCGTCCCGGCCGCGCCGCTCGTCGAACGGCCCCTCGCAGAAGACGGGCGGCCGGCGCGTCACCCACGTGGTACTGGCCGCGACCTCCGCGATCTCCATCAGATGCTGCGTCCCGGAGGCGCCGCCGCCCACGACGAGCACGCGCTGACCTGCGAACTCCCGGGGCCCCGGATAGTTCGCCGTGTGCAGCTGACGGCCCCGGAACGTCTCCTGACCGGGGTAGCGCGGCCAGAAGGGCCGGTCCCAGGTGCCGGTCGCGTTGATCAGGGCGCGCGTCGACCAGTCGCCGTCGGAGGCCCGTACGAGCAGCCGCCCGCCCTCGCCCTCGCGTACCTGCGCGACGTCCACCGGCCGGTGGACGCGCAGGTCGAAGGCGCGCTCGTACGCCGCGAAGTACTCGCCGATCACCTCGGACGACGGCCGCGCCCCGTCCGCCCCGGTCAGCTCCATGCCGGGCAGCGCGTGCATGCCGTGCACCTTGCCGTACGTGAGCGAGGGCCAACGGAACTGCCAGGCGCCGCCGGGGTGCGGCGCGTGGTCCAGCACGACGAAGCCCTGGCCGGGCTGGTATCCGGCCCGCCGCAGGTGGTAGGCGCTGGACAGTCCCGCCTGCCCGGCGCCGATCACGACGACGTCGACTTCGCGCGTCCCGAAGTTGTTCATAGTTCTACTAACGGCGGAGGGGGCTGATCCCTTCCCGGTCTGCCGATCCGGTCTCGGCTCGGCCGTCGAACTCGTTTGCGCATGTCGGGCCCCATTGACGAAGGCGGCAGCGCGCGTGAAAGTCGAGCAATCACGTGCAAGCGGATCGCCGGAGGAGAGCGGGCATGAAGCTGCGGTTTCTTGGGATCATCCCGAACACGCCTGACACCGACTCGCCGACCATTTGGCTGGACGACGACAGCGGGGACCTGCTGATCCAGTCGTACCGGGCCAGCGAAGAGGAGGTGGAGGCGTGTCGGGAGGTCGGGTCGATCCCCGGGCACAGTACGGAAGTTCCCGATCACGAGGTGGTCATCCGGCTGCCCAAGGTCATGCGGCAGTACCTGCTGCCTGACGACGGCGAGTAGGGCGATGGCGAACCCCGTACTCGACGGGCTGGCGAAGGCTCGCCGTTCCGCCGTGCATCTGGAACTGCGCGACTCCTACCAGCCCGACGATCCCGAGTTCATCGCTTGGCGGCGCGGGAAGCGGCTGGACCCTGCCGCTGACCGTTCCACGTGGTGGCGGCCGTTCCTGGACGTGGTGACGGAGACGACGGCCCGCGGTGTTGCCATGCGGCGGGCGAGGGTCGTCTCGGAGCCGGTGACGGACTACATCCGGTATGAGTACGACGTGACGTTCCCCAACGTGGTGGCTGGTGAGCTGGTCCGCTGGCTGCCCCGCCGGAAGGCCGCTGACATCCCACTCCCCGGTACCGACCTGTGGATGTTCGACAGCGAGGCGGTGCTGTTCACGTACTTCTCCGGAGTCGGGAATGTCGTCGACCGAGAGTGGCGGACGGAGCCGGACGTCATTCGGCTGGTCGAGTCCGCCTTCGAGCTGGTGTGGGAGCGGGCTACGCCGCACGGGGAGTACAAGCCGGTTCAGTGAGCCATGCCCCAATCAGCATCGTCCAGCGTCCAGCAAGCCCGGCAGCTCCTCGCCGACCGCCTTCGGGAGCTGGTCAAGGACGCCGGGCTCGACGGCAAGGACCTCGCCGCGCTGTGCGGCTGGCACCCGTCCAAGGTGTCCCGGGTCTCGACAGCGAAGACGCAGCCCAGCGCCGACGACATTCGGACTTGGTGCCGGGTATGCGGCGCGGAGGACCAGGCGGAGGACCTGATCGCCTCTTTGCGGGCCGTTGAGGGCATGTGGATCTCCTGGCGTCGGATGGAGCGCGCGGGGTTGCGGCGGGCGCAGGAAGACCGCTTGCCGCTGTACGAGCGCACCCGCTGGTTCCGCGCCTACTCGCCGGGGCTGTTCCCGGGCCTGCTCCAGACGTTCGGGTACACCGAGGACGTATTGCGCGGCGTCCACCGACGGCGGCGGGTGGTGATCGATGACGTGGCCGACGCCGTGGCGGCCCGCATGGAGCGCCAACATGTACTGCGGGAGGGGCAACGGCGGTTCGCGTTCCTCGTGGAGCAGAGCGCGTTGGGCAACGCGCTGGGCGACGCCGAAACCCAAGCGGAACAGCTCGACCACCTGCTGACGGTCGGCGCGCTGCCCAGTGTCAGCGTCGGAGTGATCCCCGTCGGTCTCGGCAGGGTCCGCATGCCCGTCGAGGGGTTCTGGATCTACGACATGGCACAGGTCAACGTCGAGTTGGTGTCCGGCTACCTCACCATCACGCAGCCGAGCGAAGTCACCATGTACGCCGAGACGTTCGCGGAGTTGGCGGACCAGGCGGTGTACGGGGCGCGGGCTCGGGCGCTGATCACGTCGGCCCTTGACTCACTCGGGTGATGTCCGTGCAATCGCGCGCAATCGGCTCGGCGTCGGGGCGCGTGCGTTCCTAGCGTTGTCGCCAGACGGACGACACGAAGGAGCCCGGCATGGCCGAGCCAACGAGGTACAGCACACCGCCGATTGACCTCCCGGACCGTACAGGCGTGTTGGAGCCGACCCCGGTGCCCGACTGCAAGGGGTGCGCGGAACTCGCGAAGGTGCGCGACTGGGCGCGGGCGGGCGGCGATATGACGACCGTGACGGACTGCAACGTCCGGATCGCACGGCATCCCGAGGGCCACTGATGATCACCCGCGCGGACATCGGTCACCGTGTGGCCGACGAGGCGGGGCACGTGTTCGTCCTGCGGGACTTCCTGCCCGACTACGAGGACCCCGCGGACCCGCCGGACAAGCGGCGGAAGCGGCCGACGGCATTCGTCGCGCCCGAACGCGGAGGCGTCGAGCGCCTGGTCCGCCCGGAGGCCGTGTTCCGCGCCTGACCCAAGACTCCGCCCCTCCGGCCCGGTTGACGATTTTCCGGCCCGGCGGGACGGGAGCGACGCCCGTTCCGGCGGTGGATCCCTGGACAGGTCGGACGCCGGAGCGGGTGCCCGGCCGCGGAGAAAACCCTCCGCGGCCCACGGGCCACGCCGTCGACCCTACGGCGGCGTGGCCTCTCATGACAGAGGAGGCTGGTACATGAACGGTGTGGCCGTCGAGACGTACGAGACGCGCGTGCCCGACGCGGAAGGGTGGCGCGGCATCCCCTTCCGGCACCCCCGGGGGCCGCGGGCCGTCGCCCAGGACGGCGGGAAGCACGACGGCGGATCGATGCCACCGGAGGCACCCCGCGAGCCGGAGCCGAGCGGGGGCGGCGGGGGCGAGTGAGCACGCGTCCACCTCTGTGACCCGTTGAAACGGCCCCGCCCGTGCCGCTGCCCCCGTGGCGCACGGGCGGGGTTTCCGCGCGCGTATCCCGAGGCTCGGAGCCGCCAGGCGACGCGGCGCCTCCTGGCGCGGACATGCCGTGCACCCCGCCGCACGTGCGCGAGGCCCGGCCGAAGCGCCACGCCCGCCCCTACCGCCCGCCCCTACCGCCCGCCCGCGAGCAGCAGCGGCGCACCCCCAGGAGCCGAGGCCGGACGGCCATTGGCGGCGGGCACTCCCGCGAGCGGCGACGCCGGCAGCCGCGTCAGCAGCCCGCGCGCCGCCAGCTCCGGCGTCACGCCCTCGCCGAACCAGTACGCCTCCTCCAGATGCGGATACCCCGACAGCACGAAGTGCTCGATGCCCAGCGCGTGGTACTCCTCGATCCGGTCCGCGACCTCCGCGTGCCCGCCGACCAGCGCCGTGCCCGCGCCGCCCCGCACCAGCCCGACCCCCGCCCACAGGTTCGGCGAGATCTCCAGCTTGTCCCGCTCGCCGCCGTGCAGCGCCAGCATCCGCTGCTGCCCCACCGACTCGCTCTTGCCCAGGGCCTGCTGCGCGGCGCGCACCGTGTCCTCGTCCAGGTCGTCCAGCAGCCGGTGCGCCGTCGCCCACGCCTCGCGCGAGGAGTCCCGCGAAATCACGTGCAGCCGGATGCCGAAGCGGACCGTGCGCCCTTCGCGCTCCGCCAGTTCCCTGATCCAGTCGATCTTCCGCTTCACCTGCTCCGGCGGCTCGCCCCAGGTCAGATAGACATCGACGTGCCGGGCCGCCACCGGGCCCGCCGCGGCCGAGGAACCGCCGAAGAAGATCTCCGGCAGCGGGTCGGGCGGCAGCGCCGTGAGGCCCCCGCTGACCTGGTAGTGCTCGCCGTCGAAGTCGAAGGGCGTACCGCCCCACACGCCCCGGACGACCTCCAGGAACTCACCGGTCCGCGCATAGCGCCGGTCGTGGTCCAGGTGGTCGCCGAAGCGCCGCTGCTCGGTCGAGTCGCCGCCCGTCACCACGTTCAGCAGCAGCCTGCCGCGCGTGATGCGCTGATACGTGGCCGCCATCTGCGCCGCCAGCACCGGCGAGATCACCCCCGGCCGGAACGCCACCAGGAACTTCAGCCGCTCCGTGTGCTGCGAGAGCGCCACCGTCGTCAGCCACGCGTCCTCGCACCAGGTGCCCGTCGGGGTCAGCACGGCCTCGAAGCCCAGCTGCTCGGCCGCCTTGGCGATCTGCGCCAGATACTCGATGTCGGGGGCGCGCACCCCGCTCACCGGCGTGATGCGCGAGCGCTTGATACCGCCGTCCGTATAGGCGTGGCGGTCCACGAGCGTACGGCCGTCGCCGCCCGTAGGCAGGAACCAGTGCAGATGTACGGACATCAGGAGGCCTCTCCATAGGTGCGCGGTGCGGTGGTGGACGGCGGCAGGGAACCGTTGAACCTGCGGTCCACGAAGTCCGCGAAGCGGTACGAACGGGGGATGAGCCCCAGCCGCGCGAAGGTGTCCACGATCTGCTGTTCGGCGGCGACGGCCGGGTCGTCCACGGCCACCGGCACCCGGGTGCCGGCGCTGCGCCGTACGGCGTCCAGCGCCACTTCGTACGGCAGCCCGGTGTCCTTCGCCCACACCCTGGCCCAGTCCTCGGGGTGCCTGTGGACCCACCCCTGAGCCCGGCGCAGCCGCTCGACGTAGTCCTTGACCGCCGCCGACTTCTTCCGGTCCGCGAGCGCGGCCGGTGCGGCGACCTGGAAGCTGAGGCCGTTGACCACACCCTGGCCGGTGGTGAGCGTGCGGGCCCCGGCCTTCCGCAGCGCCTGCGAGGTGTACGGGTCCCAGACCGCCCACGCGTCCACCTTGCCCCGGCTGAACGCGGCCAGCGCGTCGGCCGGCTGGAGCAGACTCAGCCGTACGTCCTTCGGCGTCAGCCCGGCCTTCGCCAGCGAGGCCACGAGCTGGTAGTGCGCGGAACTGCCCTGCGCCACCGCGATGGACGTGCCCCGCAGGTCGGCGGTCCGCTTCAGTGGCGAGCCCTCGCGGACCAGGATCGCGTCGGCCGCCGCCGACCCGTGCGTGGCCGCCACCACCTTGACCTTCGACCGCGCCGCGGCGGCGAAGACGGGCGGCGTGTTGCCGACCCCGCCGATGTCCACCGCCCCGGCGTTGACCGACTCCAGCAGCGGCGGCCCGGAGGTGAAGGTCGACCACTTGATCTTGTACGTGAGGTCGTCCAGCTCCCCGGCGGCCCGCAATACGGCCTCGGAACCGCCCTTCTGGTCGCCGACGTTCAGCGTCACCGGCCCCTTCCCGTCGGTACGGCCGCCCGCTTCGGCGGCGGAGGAGCCGCCGCAGGCGGTCAGGGCGAGTGCCAGTGGCGGCAGCAGCAGGAGGGGCAGGGAAGCGGGGCGGAAGGGCCGTCTCATGGCACGGGTCCGATCGTCGGTGTTTCGTACGCGTCCGGTCGCGGACGCACGCGGATCTCGCGCGTCCGCTGCCGGACTCACGCGGATACGGGCGCGGGCAGCGTGGCGGGTGCGGTCTCGGGCGTGTCGGGGGAGCCGCCGGAGGCCGGTCCGGCGGGCGCGCCGGGGGAGTCGCCGGAGGCCGGGTCGGCGGGCGTGCCGGGCGTGTCGTGGGAGCCTTCTCCGGCCCCCTCCACGCCGAGCCGGCCGAGGAGTTCGGCGCGCAGGGCGGCGAAGGCCGGACCGGCGAGGTCGCGCGGCCGCTCCAGCCCCACCGTCCGCTCGTACGCGATCACGCCCCGGTCCATCACCAGCACCCGGTCGGCGAGCAGCAGCGCCTCCTCGACGTCGTGCGTGACCAGCAGCACCGCGCAGCCGCGCCGCTGCCACAACTCCGCCACCAGCCGCTGCGCCGTGATGCGGGTCAGCGCGTCCAGCGCGCCGAACGGCTCGTCGAGGAGGAGCAGGTCGGGCTCCCGTACCAGGGCCCGGGCGAGGGAGGCGCGCTGCGCCTCGCCGCCGGACAGCGTCGCGGGCCAGGCGCCGGACCGGTGGCCGAGGCCGACCTCCGCCAGCGCCTGTTCGGCCCGCTCGCGGCCGGGGCGGCCGGGCAGCCCCAGCAGCACATTGCGCCAGACCCGTTTCCACGGCATCAGCCGGGGCGACTGAAAGGCGACGGCCCTGCGGCGCGGTACGAGCACCTCGCCCTCGATCTCCCGGTCCAGCCCGGCCAGCACGCGCAGCAGCGTCGACTTGCCGCAGCCGCTGCGGCCGAGCAGGGCCACGAATTCGCCCTCGTGGATGGTCAGTTCCAGCTGGTCGATGACGGCGCGGCCACCGAAGGACCTGGTCAGCCCCGAGGTTCGGACGGCCGCGGGGCCGCTCGCGGGGAGGCCGTTCGCCGAGGGGCTCACTGGCCGGTGAAGCTCGGTCGCCATTGCAGCAGCAGCCTTTCGAGGAAGCGGACGATGAAATCGGCGACGAGGCCGAGAACGGCGTAGACCACCAGGCACACCACGATCACGTCGGTGCGCAGGAACTCCCGCGCCTGGTTCATCAGGAAGCCGATGCCGTCGTCGGCGTTGATCTGCTCGCCGAAGACCAGCGCCAGCCATGCGGTGGCGAGCGCGTAGCGCAGCCCCGTCATGGCCCCGGGCAGTGCGCCCGGCAGCACGACATGACGGATCAGCCCCCACCGGCCGAGCCCCAACGAGTCGCCCGCCTCCACGAGTTGGGGATCGACTCCGCGGATTCCCGCGTAGACGTTGAGATAGAGGTGGAAGGCGACCCCGAGCGCGATCAGCGCGACCTTCGGCGCCTCGCCGATGCCCAGCCAGATGATGAACAGCGGGATCGCCCCGACCCACGGAATGCTCCGCAGCATCTGCACGGTCGCGTCCAGCAGGTCCTCGCCGAGCCGGGACAGCCCGGAGGCGAGCGCCAGCCCGGTCCCGACGACGACACCGAGCAGCAGCCCCACGGCGACGCGTTGTAGCGAGACGAGCATCGCCGACGGCAGCGTCCCGTCCGCGACCATGCCCCGGGCGGTGGCGGCCATGGCCCCCGGCGACCCGAGCGTGTCGGGCCGCAGCAGACCGGTGGAGCTGGACACCTGCCACGCCAGGAGCAGCAGTACGGGCCCCCAGGTACGGCGCAGCCAGCGCGGCGACCTGGAGCGTCGCGAACCGAGGGGAATGATGCGTTCAAGGGGCGGTGAGATGTCCGGCGGGGCATGACTGACGCTCATCAGGGCTCCGGGGCAGCGGCGGGGTACGCGTCAGCGGCCGTGCCCGGGGCCGGGCACGGCGGGGAACGACGCGAAGGGGGTGCGGAAGGGGAAGCGCGAAAGAAAGGGGGTCAGCGGCCGCGGCGACACGCGGCGGAGGCCACCCGCAGCAGGTCGATGTGACCGCGCGTGATGAGCCGGGCTGACGTAGACATGCCGTGAACGTAGCGATCGCCGTGCCGCCGGGGCAATGGCCGTCTCAGCAGGCGGACCTTTGTTGCGGTGGTCTTACGGGCGTGTGTACGGGGCGGGCGCATGCGATGGGCCGGGCGCGCCGCGCGCGTACGGACTTACGGGAGCCGGCTCGAATGGCTCCGGCCACCGGTTCCCGTGCGCCGCGCGCGTACGGGCGTATGCGCGAGTGCGGGCACATGTACGAGGATGGGCCCATGGCAGACGCTTTCCGGACCAGCATCCTGGACATCACCACCGGCTCCACGCAGACGGTGTACGACCTGACCAGCGACTGCGAGGCGTTCCTCCGCGACACGGCCCCCGACCGCGACGGCCTCCTCAACATCTTCGTCCCGCACGCCACCGCCGGCGTCGCGATCCTTGAAACCGGCGCGGGCAGCGACGACGACCTCCTCGCGCTCCTGCGCGACCTGCTCCCCGCCGATGACCGCTGGCGCCACCGCCACGGCACCCCGGGCCACGGCCGCGACCACGTGCTCCCCGCCCTGGTCGCACCCCACGCGACCCTCCCGGTCCTCGCGGGCAGGCTGGCCCTCGGCACCTGGCAGTCGGTCTGCCTCGTCGACACCAACGTCGACAACCCGCACCGGCAGGTGCGCCTGAGCTTTCTGGGGTAGGTCCCTCGGGACGGGCCGACGCGGCGCTCGCCCGCTTCCTCACCGCCCGCGCATAAGCCCGCACATAAGAAGTACGCCCGGCCGGTGGCCGGGCGTACGGGTGATGCCGATGGTGCGGGTGGCCGTATGGGCCGGGGAGCCGTCAGCCGGACTGGTTGTCGCTCTCCGCGCGCTTGGCCTTGATGCGCACGTTCTCCTTACGGACCTCGGCCTGGGTGGCGCGCTCATGCTGGAGCCACAGGGGAAGGTCCTGCTTCAGCGCCTCGATCTGCTCGGTGGTGAGCGCCTCCGTGACTCCGCCGCGGGCGAGCCCCGAGATGGAGACGCCCAGCTTCGCCGCGACCACCGGCCGGGGGTGCGGGCCGTCGCGCCGCAGGTCCAGCAGCCACTGGGGCGGGTCGGCCTGGAGGGCGTTCAGCTCGGTGCGTGAGACGACACCCTCCTGGAACTCGGCGGGGGTGGCCTCAAGGTACACACCCAGCTTCTTTGCCGCGGTCGCGGGCTTCATGGTCTGGGTGGTCTGGTGCGACGTCATGGTGCCAAGGGTATCGATCGTGTGCGCTACCGCCGACCAGGAGCCGGTAGCCTGGACCGGTGACCGGCTCCCAGACCCCTCCTTCCTTCAAGCTCGCGTACGTCCCGGGGGTGACGCCCACCAAGTGGGTGCGGATCTGGCACGAGCGGCTGCCGGACGTCCCGCTGACCCTGGTCCAGGTGTCCGCCGCGGACGCGTGCGGTGTGCTGCGGGACGGCGGCGCGGACGCGGGTTTCGTGCGGTTGCCGGTCGACGGTGCGGACCTCAGCGCGATCCCCCTCTATACCGAGACGACGGTGGTCGTGGTCCCGAAGGACCACGTGATCGCGGCGGTCGACGAGGTGTCCGCCGAGGAACTGGCCGACGAGATCGTGTTGCACCCCCTCGACGAGACCCTCGACTGGGAGCACCGGCCGGGGCGGCCCGCGAAGGAACGCCCCGCCACGACGGAGGACGCCGTCGAGCTGGTGGCAGCCGGAGTGGGGCTGCTCGTCGTCCCGCAGTCGCTCGCCCGGCTGTACCACCGCAAGGACCTGACCTACCGGCCGCTCGCGGACGCCCCGGAGTCGCGGATCGCGCTGTCATGGCCGCAGGAGGAGACCACGGACCTGGTGGAGGACTTCATCGGGATCGTCCGCGGGCGGACCGTCAACAGCACCCGCGGTCGCGCTCCGGCCGCCGCCCAGCCGAAGACCGAGCGCCCGGAGAGCGGTGGCGCGCGACGCAAACCCGCGGGCGGCAAGTCCGCGGCCGGCAAACCGGGGAGCAAGGGCCCGCGGCGCGGCTCCGACGCGTCCAAGGGCGGCAAGGGCGGCGGCGCCGGCAAGTCCGGCAAGGGGAGCAAGCCCGGTAAGGGGAGCAAGGGCGGCAAGCCCCGCCGTCGGCCGTAGCTCCTACGAGTCCGGGCCCGCGGGCCTGCCCCGTTTCACCGGCCGGGAGCCCCGGCGCACAGTCCGTCCATGACCAGGTCCAGGAGCCGGGTCGCCCGCGGCTGCCAGTCGCCGCGCGGATCGATCTGCCAGAGGCCGGCGATGGCGAGCAGGAAGTCTTCGGGGGTGATCCCGGGGCGGATGGTGCCGGCCTCGTGGTTCGCCCGCAGCAGGAGGGTGACGGCCGAGGTCACCGGGCCGCGGCCCAGCCCGGCCAGGGTGCCGCAGGCGCTGGTGGCCTTGCGCAGCGCTTCGGCCAGCCCGGCCTTGACCATGGCGTACTGGGCGAGCTGGTCCATCCACTCGCGCAGGGCGCGGTCGGGGGCGCGGGTCGCCAGCAGATGGGACGCGGAGTCGGAGACCTGCTGGACGCCGTACTGGTAGACCTCCAGCACGAGTGACTGGCGGTCGGGGAAGTTGCGGTAGAACGTGCCCTGCCCGACGCCCGCCTTCTTCGCGATCGCACTCAGCGGTACGTCACTCGACCGCGTCAGCTCGGTCTGCGCCACCGTCAGGATGCGCTCACGGTTCCGTTGCGCGTCCGAGCGCAGCGGCGCGTCTTTTCTCTCCTGCACTCGTCCTCCTTCCCGCGATCACAGCTTCCCGGCTCCCGGAAACACGGCTGGAACGGCCTTGTTAAGCGGACAGCTGTCCGTTAGGTTGAAGCTCAACGGACAAGTGTCCATTTAGGTCTACCGTAGCGGCATACCCGGTCGGTGGCGATCGTGAACGGTCGTACCGCCACCGGCTGCGTCGCAGGTGGCCGAGGCGGTGCCGCTGCGCACAGCGGCACCTTCTTCCCATCTGCCGTTCCGGCGGGGCCCCGATCGGGCGCCCGCTCCGGACCGGCAGAGACCGCTCGACCACGCCGGGGACAGGGGCCGCGCCCCGACACCCCGCCGCGTACCACATACGCGAAAGAAGGCTGATCATGGCCCTACCGACGTCCAGTGCCATCACTTTGAACATCAACGGCGAGAAGCACAGCCTGCCCGTCGACCACCGCACCACCCTGCTCGACGCGCTGCGCGAGCGCCTCGACCTGACCGGCACGAAGAAGGGCTGCGACCAGGGCCAGTGCGGTGCCTGCACGGTGCTGATCGACGGGCGCCGGGCCGTGTCCTGCCTCCAGCTCGCGGTCGCCGCCGAGGGGCGGGAGGTCACCACCATCGAGGGCGTGGCGGACGGCGAGACGCTGCACCCGGTGCAGCAGGCGTTCATCGACCTCGACGGCTACCAGTGCGGCTACTGCACGCCAGGACAGATCTGTTCGGCCCTCGGAGTGATCGAGGAGCACGCCGCGGGCTGGCCGAGCGCGGTCACCGCCGACGTACGGCCCGAAGCGGGCGTGCCGCCGCTCACCGCCGACGAGATCAGCGAGCGGATGAGCGGCAACCTGTGCCGCTGCGGTGCGTACGTGTCGATCGTCCAGGCGGTCGCCCGGGCGGCCGGGATCACGGCGGAGGGCGCGACGGCCGCCCCCCGCCACCACAGCGACGCGGCGGACGCGGAGGCGGCGGCATGAGGGAATTCGGCTATCAGCGGGTGTCCGACGTCTCGGGCGCGGTCGCGCTGCTCGACGCCGACCCCGAGGCGCGCTACCTCGGCGGCGGCACCAACCTCGTCGACTTGATGAAGACCGGCGTGGAGCGGCCCGCGCGCCTCATCGACGTACGCGAACTCCCCCTCGGCCACATCGAGGCCACCCCGGACGGCGGGTTGCGCGTCGGCGCGACCGTCACCAACAGCGAGCTGGCCGCCGACCCCGAGGTGCGGCGCCGGTACCCCGCGCTGGCGCAGGCCGTCCTCGCGGGCGCCTCGGGTCAGCTGCGCAACATGGCGACGGTCGGCGGGAACCTGCTCCAGCGCACCCGCTGCGGCTACTTCGCCGACACGGCCCAGCCGTGCAACAAGCGCGCCCCCGGCAGCGGTTGCCCCGCCATCGAGGGCGAGCACCACAACCACGCCATCCTCGGCGCCTCCGCGCACTGCGTGGCCACCCACCCCTCGGACATGGGGGTGGCGCTCGCCGCCTTCGACGCCACCGTCACCTACGAAACGGCGGACGGGCCGGGGGAGTTGCCGCTCTCGGAGTTCTACCTCCCCGTGGGCGACACCCCGCACCTGGAGACCGCGCTGCCGCCCGGCGCGCTCATCACCGGCATCACCCTGCCGCCGGCCCCCGTCGCCGCCGTCTCCCGCTACCGCAAGGTGCGCGAGCGCGCGTCGTACGCCTTCGCCATCGGCTCGATCGCCGCCGCCCTCGACATCGAGGAGGGGACGGTACGCGAGGTGCGCCTCGCCTTCGGGGCGGTCGCGTCCCGGCCGTGGCGGGCCCGTACGGCGGAACAGGCGCTGACCGGAGGCCCGGCGAGCGCAGCCGCCTTCGCCGCCGCCGCGGACGCCGAACTGGCCGCCGCCGAGCCGCTGCCCCACAACGGATACAAGGTGACGCTGATGCGCAACCTCGTCGTCGCCGTACTGACCGAGCTCACCGAGGAGGCAGCCCGATGACGGTGACGACCGGAACCGCGGCGGCGACGGGCGCCGTCGGAGCCGCGCACACCCGAGTGGAGGGCCGGGACAAGGTCACCGGAGCGGCCCGCTACGCCGGGGAGATCCCCTTCGCCGAGCTCGCCCACGGCTGGCTGGTGCTGTCCACCGTGGCCCGCGGCAGGGTCCGCGCCATGGAGTCGGAGCCCGTCCTCGCGATGCCCGGCGTCCTCGCCGTGCTGCACCACGGCAACGCCCCGCGCGTCGAGTCGCAGTACATGGGATTTATGGGGCCGGCCGACCCGATCCTCCAGCTCTTCCAGCACGACCGGGTGCCGCACCTCGGCTGGCCGGTGGCGCTCGTCGTCGCCGAGACGTCCGAACAGGCCCGGGAGGCCGCCGAGGCGCTGACCGTCCAGTACGACGAGGAGCCGCACGACGTCGACTTCTTCGCCGGGCACCCCGGCGCGTACAGGCCGGACGCCTCCCAGGGCCAGGAGTCGGATACGGAGAAGGGGGACCTCGAAGCCCAACTGGCCGCGTCCGCGTTCGTGGTGGACGGGCGGTACACCACGCCCGAGGAGCACCACAACCCGATGGAGCCGCACGCGGCGATGGCGCGCTGGGACAGTGGCCGGCTCGAAGTCGTCGACTCCAACCAGGGCAGCATGTTCGTGGCGCAGGAACTCGCGCAGCTGTTCTCCCTCGACGCGGCCTCGGTTCGCGTACGGTCCGAACACGTCGGCGGCGGCTTCGGGTCCAAGGCGACCCGCCCGCACCAGGTGGCCGCCGCGATGGCGGCGACCGTGCTGCACCGCCCGGTCCGCGTCGTACTGACTCGCCGTCAGATGTTCTCGCTCGTCGGCCACCGCAGCCCCACGGAGCAGCGCGTCCGGCTCGGCGCCGACGGGGACGGCCGGCTGCGCGCGCTCGACCACCAGTCGGAGTCGGTCACCTCGACCTTCCGCGAGTTCATCGAGCGCAGCGCCGATGTGTCGCGCGTGATGTACGACGCCGAGGCGCACCGCACCGCACACCGCCTCGTGCGGCTCGACACGCCCACGCCGACCTATATGCGCGCGCCGGGCGAGGCGCCGGGCTCCTTCGCGCTGGAGTCCGCGTTCGACGAACTCGCCGAGAAGTGCGGCATCGACCCCATCGAACTGCGGATGCGCAACGAACCGGCCGCGGGGCCGGTCTCCGGGCTGCCCTTCTCCACCCGCCGGCTGCCGGACTGCTTCGAGGAAGGCGCCCGCAGGTTCGGCTGGGCGGACCGGGACCCGCGCCCCGGAGTGCGCCGCGAGGGGCGCTGGCTGCTCGGGACCGGCACCGCGGCGGCCTCGTTCTTCGTCGGAGCCGCCCCGTCCACGGCCGCTGTGACGGCGGAGGCGGACTCCACCTTCACCGTGCGGATCACGGCATCGGACATCGGCACCGGAGCCCGGACCGCGCTGACCCTGGTCGCGGCGGACGCGCTGGAGGTCGCTCCGGAGCGCGTACGCGTGAAGATCGGCGACAGCGACTTCGGGCCGGCGATGCTCGCCGGCGGCTCGATGGGCACCCGCTCCTGGTCCTGGGCCATCGCCATCGCGGCGAAGGACCTGCGGGAGCAACTGGCCCTGGGCGGCGCCATTCCCCCGCAGGGGATCACGGCCCGGTCCAACACCGCCGAGGCGATCGCCGCGCTGGCCGCCAAGGAACGGCACTCCTACGGAGCGCAGTTCGCGGAGGTCGCCGTGGACGTCACCACCGGCGAGGTGCGCGTCCGGCGGATGCTCGGGATCTTCGCCGCGGGCCGGATCGTCAACCCCCTGACCGCGCGTGGCCAGTTCGTCGGCGGCATGATCTGGGGGCTGTCCATGGCGCTGCACGAGGAAGCGGTCAGGGACCGGGCCTCGGGCGGCGTCGTCGGCGCCGACCTCGCGGGCTACCACTTCGCCGCGAACGCCGACATCCCGCACATCGAGGCGGACTGGGTGGACGACCCGGACCCGGACGACCCCGTGGGGATCAAGGGGATCGGCGAGATCGGCATCGTGGGGGTCGCGGCGGCGATCGCCAACGCGGTCTGGCACGCGACCGGCGTGCGCCACCGCCACCTGCCGATCCGGCCCGACCGCGTGCTGCTCGCGGGCGGTACGGGCGCGGCCGCGGGCAGCGGGGCCGTCTGAGCCTTGAGCCGTGGGCGGTGTCCGGGGCCGGGGCCGTCCGCGAGCGGCACACGGCGGGGCCGGCCGCCCCCGGCCCCGCCGTGCGACCGGCCCGCGTACAGAGAGGAGACCGAGATGCTGGACATCGCCGATGAGCTGAACCGATGGGTCGAGGAGGGCCGCGACTTCGCCGTCGCCACCGTGGTGGCCGTCGAGGGCAGTGCGCCCCGGTCACCCGGTGCGGCCCTCGCCGTCGACGGCGACGGCGTGGTCATCGGCTCGGTCTCCGGCGGCTGCGTGGAAGGGGCGGTGTACGAGCTGTGCGTACAGGCCCTCCAGGACGGCGAACCGGTCCTGGAGCGGTTCGGCTACAGCGCCGAGGACGCCTTCGCGGTCGGCCTGACCTGCGGCGGGGTCATCGAGATCCTCGTCACGCCGGTGGCCGCGCGGGCGCCCCGCCGCACGGTGTTCGCGGCGGCGCTGGCCGCCGCCGCGCGCGGCGGGACGGCGGCCCTCGTCCGCGTGGCCCGAAGCCCCGCCGGGCCGCTCGGCGGCGCCCTGCTCGTACACCCGGACGGCACGTACGAGGGCGGCCTCGACGGATACGAGCACGGTACGTACGGGGGCGGTCTCGACGGACACGGGGACGAGCACGGCACGTACGGGGGCGGTCTCGACGGGCCCCCGGAGTTGGCCCGTACGGCGGCGGCGGAGGCCCGCGCCCTGCTGGCCGCGGGCCGCACCGGCACGGTCGACGTCTCGGCGGCCGGCCGGCACTGCGAGCCGGACCTCACCCTGCTCGTCGAGTCGAGCGTGCCGCCACCGCGCATGATCGTCTTCGGCGCGGTGGACTTCGCGTCGGCCCTCGTACGTACGGGCAAGTTCCTCGGCTACCACGTGACCGTGTGCGACGCCCGTCCGGTCTTCGCCACCCGCGTCCGCTTCCCCGAAGCCGACGACATCGTGGTCGAGTGGCCGCACCGCTACCTCCAGCGCACCGCGACCGACAGCCGCACGGTCCTGTGCGTACTGACCCACGACGCCAAGTTCGACATACCCCTGCTGGAAGCGGCCCTGCGGCTGCCGGTCGCCTTCGTGGGTGCGATGGGCTCGCGCCGCACCCACGAGGACCGCAACCGCAGGCTCCGCGAGGTCGGCGTCACCGAGGCCGAACTGGCCCGGCTCCGCTCGCCGATCGGCCTCGACCTCGGGGCCCGCACGCCCGAGGAGACCGCCCTGTCCATCGCCGCCGAGATCGTCGCGGCCCGGGAAGGCGGTACGGGCCGCCCGCTGACGGGCGCGGGGACGCCGATTCACCGCGACGCGGCCCGGCCGGAATCCGGCGTGGCCGGGGAGCACGCGGCGGCCTGACGGCCTGTGCCGCACCTCTGGCCGGATCGGCGGCGTGCCGGGCGTCGGGCGTCCGGCCCTGGATATGACACAGGCGCCACACAGGGCGGCGCCGTGGTCCGAGGTTTTGAGTGGCTGATACCACCTCGCCACCTAGATACCAGTCCGGTATCATCGCTGTATGGCGATGACACTCCGACTCCCCGACGACCTTGACGCGAAGCTCACCGAGCGGGCTCGCCGGGAGGGCCGCAGCAAGCAGGAACTTGCCATTGAGGCCATCCGTGACGCCCAGGATCGGGCCGAGCTGAAGGTCGATGACGTCCTGGCCGAGCTCATGGACAGCGATGCGGAGATCCTGGACTACCTGAAGTGAACGAAGTGCGCTACCTCCAGATCGACGAGATCCTGGCCATCGCCCGCACGGTCAACGGCACCGAGCACAGCGTTCGTGACATGGGACTTTTGGTGTCGGCGATCGAACGGCCCCGGACGAACGTGTTCGGATCCGAGCTGTATCCCACGCCGCACGAGAAGGCGGCGGCACTGCTGCACTCCGTTGCCCGCAATCACGCGCTGATCGACGGCAACAAGCGCACCGCCTGGCTCGCCATGCGCGTCTTCCTGCGGCTCAACGGCGTCAGCGCCGGCATCTCCCCGCCGCCGGCCTCTCTCGCCGGCCCGTTTGTCGAGGAAGTCGCGCAGGACAACGCCGACGTATCGGCCATCGCCAAGCGACTGTCGGCCTGGTTCCCCATTTCCTGACGTTCGACATCGTGAGGTACGGGTGAGGTTCCGTTGCACGCTGGGCCAGGAGCCGGCCATGGCGTCCGCGGTCTCCGCGACCGTGTCGACGATCTGCTCCCCGGGCAGGCCGAGGGCGGGGGACAGGTCGCCCGGGCCGGTGCCGGGCCGGTGGGGCGCGATCACTCCAGCCATCGCTTTCCCGCCGCGTCCCCGGATACGGTGATCATCCCCGCCGGAGGCCGGAGCACCGGCGGCCGCGACAGCCCACACAGGAGAGATGGATGACTCTTCCCCCGGCCGTAGCCGAAACGTTCGACCAGTTCCTCGCCCGCCTCGAAGAAGGCCACGCGGCCGGCTCGTACGACGGCGCCCCGGCACCTTGGTCCGTGCAGGTCATGACCGCGCTCTTCGACGGACAGGAAGCCGCGGCGGCCACCGGCTGGGCCCGGCGCGTCCACGGCGAACTCGCGCGCCTGGGCGGGCAGGTGCCCTTCGCCGTGGTCCACGACTGGCACGCCAGTACCGTCACACCGATGCTTGCGGAGGCCGCCGCACGGCGCGGTGACGATCCCGGGGCCCAGGAAGCGGTGCGGGCGCTGCACGTACGGGCGCTGGCGGGGGAGCGGGTCGGGGCGGACGCGTGGGAAGCGGCGCTCGGCGCGGCGCTGGCGGAGGTGTACCGCCATGCCTACGCCTACGCCGAGGCGTTCGCCACCGCGTCCGCCGACGCCCACGCCTACGCGATGGCGAACGACTACGGCGAGCAGCGGGCCGCCGAGTTCGCCGACAGCTACGCGGAGCTCAACACCGGTGCCAACGCCCGCTCCTACGCCGCCGCCAACGCCCTCGCGAACGCCCGGGCCGCCGCTGCCGCGTACGCCTCGGCGGACGCCCGCGGCTACGCCGAGGCGTACCCCTTCGCGCACGTACGCGCCTACGTCCTCGCCCTCGCCGACCGGGACGGCGCCGAGGGCCGGGACGAACGGCGCCGGGCGGCCTGCGCGCGGCTGGCCGACGGGCTGGCCGACAGCCTGGGGCGGGCCGTGGCCTGAGCAGGGGGCGCGGCCGGAGGGGGCCGGGGGCCGGAGCCTGTGTTCAGATCCCTGGCCCAGCGCGCGGCGTTCGGCACGCAGGCGAGCACGTGCTGCTCGCCTTGGCCCACGGCTTGGGCTACGAACGCGTCTCCACCCCGTGATGTTCCGACCAGACCATCCGCCGACGCATCAAAGAGCGGGCTGAGCGAGGGATATCCGAAATGGTGCACACCCTCGCCGGCTTCGTCGGCGCGCTGGTATCGCGCTGCCGGCCATGGCGGCGCGGCTCGGACGATCCGAGACCTTGAGCGTTCCGTTCCTCTTGAGGAGCGGACTCAGCGGGGGAACGGGTCAGGGCGCGAGCGGGGCGGTGATATTCCAGGTGGCGTCCAGGGCGAAGTCCTTGCTGTTGTCGTAGCGGTGCTTGCCGCTCTTGTCCGCCGCCCAGATGTCGCCCTGGAACTGGCGCAGCCAGCGGCCCGACTGGCTTGCCGACTCGAAGGACATTCCGGAACCGGTCAGGCCCTTGCGGGCGCACCAGGTGGCGTCCTTGGCGAAGGCCGTGCTGTGGTCGTTCGCGGACATCCGTACGCGGAGATCCTTCTGCGCCAGGTAGTAGCCGGGTTCGCGGACCGACTCGAAGGAGTAGCAGCCGGGCTGCTTGGCGAGTGAGGGGACGATGACCCAGGTCGCGTCTTCGCGGTCGGGCTGCTTGGTCTCGGCATAGATGGGAGCGAGGAAGGCCATGTTGTCGTCGACGCTGGACCGACGGATGTACATGTCGGCCAGTTTGGCGTTGCTCGGCTGGAAGGACTGCCGCTTCGCCCGGTGCTGGCTCTCCTCCTCCAGGAAGCGGACGACGTCCTCGTCGCTGCCGGCCCGCGCCGCCTTCGCCGCGGCGACCAGACCCGGATACACCCCGGTCTTCTCGGCGGCCGCCTGGATCTCCAGGGCGCGCCGGCGATTGGCTTCGGCGACCTTCTTGCGGCGGGCCTCGACGTCGCGTTTGTATGCCTGTTCGGCATCGGTGAGGATGAAGTTCTTCCAATCCGCCGGAGTGGAACTGTTCACCGCCCGCTGGGCCGCGGCATACAATTCGGTGTACTGGGCGTCGGCCGGGGCACGGCGGAGCAGTTCGCGGATGAAGTTGTCGTCGCCGAGGTTGAGCATGGCTTCGGTCGGGGTGATGGCGAACATCGCTGCGACGTTGATGCGGGCGGCCAGCTCCTTGCGGTGCTGGGCCTCCTCACGGTTCTTCTCCTCTTGATTGGCCACATCGCGGTCATGAGCCTCGCGAGCCCCGTTGGCGATGAACTCCCGTTGGTCGGCCGGGGTGCCGGCCAATGAGTGCGCGGCCGCGGTCCTGACCTCCGCACCCGAGTCCGGATGCTTCATGATCTTCCGGATGAAATTCTCGTCGTTGAGGGCGAGCAGATCCGAAGTGACCGGGATGCCCACCGCGATCAGCGCCTGGGTCTTGGCCTGCCGGGCCGCGTACTCGGCTTCGGCCCGGCTCTTCTCCAGCTGCTTGTCGACCTCGTGCGCCTCATGGATGCCGGTGACGATGAACCGCACGTAATCGTCGGCAGAGGTACTGGCCATGGCCTCCTCAGCGGCGATGCGCACCGTATCCAGACGCTCTCCGGCCTCCTGGGCCTCCTCCCACAGTGTGAAGATGAAGTCTTGGTCACTCTGCAGCAGTATCACCGGGCTCGGGTCCAGATGGACCACCGACGCCGCGGCACGCCGCTGTTCGTCGTTGGTACCGATACGGGCCGGCACGACCGCCGCACCCGACGGCGCGGCGACAGCCACGGCCGGTACGGCTATGCCGGCGACCGCGGCCAGCGCGGTCGCGGTCACGATCCCGCGATGGAAGACGCTCCGCATACGCGCGGAGGCCGAATGTGTGTTGCGCATTCTGTTTTCAGCAAGCCCTTCTATCAATCCAAATGGGCGACCCTGTGCGGGTGACCTCATATAGGCAGTGGCTTTATTGACGCATTACGGCAGACAGCGGTTGTTCATGTCCGTCGGGGTATCCGCGTTGCCGTGAAATCGATGGTCATGACTGGGCCGGCCGCAGCGGTAGCAGTAGTCACCGCAGGAGTGCGACGATGCTTCACTTGATCCATTTCCTCGGGCGGAAAGCAGGTGAAGGCCGTCGCGCCGAACACGGTCACGCAGCAGCCATGCCGGGGATCATATGGCCGGGATAAAGGCCGAAGAAAGTGAAATCTCCACCCCGTCACCCCCGCCCGAGCGCGAACGACCGGACTAAATGGGGCGAACACGGATGGTTGCTCTCGTTCCCTGCGAACTCTCCATGATCTATTTCACTTGCGGCAAGGAGGTGCGGCGCCTGACGGGCCGTCATGAAGCCGGACTGCGCGCGACGTTGCTCACCGATGCCGGAGACGCGGGCGTCCTGTAGGTCAGGACAGCGGCGAGGCCTCTGCCCGGCGGGCAGACCTGCACGTCAGTTGCCATCTGCGTTGTAGAGCCCGGTTCGGGCTCGTGGCCTGCCGTGCTCGGTGTGACTCGCCGGCCCTGCCCTTGATATTCCGGGGCGCTGTCGCCGGTCCTGGTGGTACTGGTCGATGGAGCAGGGGCCGGAGGAGCCACGCGAAATCGACTCGATGTGGCGTGGCGGGTACAGGAAGGGGCCCTGTCTCACATCTCTCAGCCCCCTCCCAGGTCCCGGCCCTTTGACCGCTGACGGAGTCGGTCGCCAGCGGTACCTGGGGAACATGACCCCGCACGGCCGCCCTGTCGTCGAGCGCGGCCCGCGCGGGACCGAATGCCCCGGTCAGGCCAGTGGCCGCTGCCCCTTGATGGCGATGCGCTGGCCGTACCGCGAGTGCGGGTAGTAGTCCCACGTCGCGTGGTGCTGCACGCAGCGGTTGTCCCAGAACACCAGGGTGTTCGGCGCCCAGCGGACCCGGCAGGACAGCATGGGCGTACCGGCGATGTGGGCGTACAGCATGTCCAGCACCGCCCGGCTCTCGCCGCGTGTCAGCTGCGGTATGTGCGACGTGTAGGCGCCGTTGACGAACAGCAGCTTGCGGCCGGTCTCGGGGTGGCGGGCCACCACGGGGTGCTCGTTCTTGGGCACGACGTAGTCGGCCGGCGGCGTCTCGCCCTGCCAGGGCAGCAGCCCGTCGTGGACCGCCGTCAGCCCGTCGAGGAACGTCTTCATGGCCGGCGACAGGAGCTCGTACGCCAGGTGCATATTGGCGAACAGGGTGTCGCCGCCGCTGCCGATCTCCGGGGTGCGGGTGATGTAGAGCATCGAGCCGAGCGAGGGTTCGGCGTCGGCGGTGCCGTCGGCGTGCCAGCCGTTGCCGGCCACGGCGCGCGACTCCTTGGTGGTGCTGAGTTCGAGGATGTACGGGTCCGAGTCCTCGGCGGGCGCCGCCACCGGGTGCATCTCGCCGAAGTGGCCGGCGAGCCGCTTGTGGTCGTCGCCCGAGATCGTCTGGTCCCGGAAGACCAGTACGTGGTGGGCGAGGAAGGCGCGCTTGAGATCGTCGACCTGACTTGCCGTCAACTCCTTCGACAGGTCCAGGCCGGAGACCTCGGCGCCGGTCAGCGGGGTCAGCGGGTCGACGACGACGGAGTCGTAGACCTCCGGCGGCCTGGTGGTGATGCGCTCGACGGCATCCAGTGCGTACTGCTCCATTCCGTCCTCCTGAGGATTAGGGGGTTGAGTGACATCGGCCGACGGCTGTGGCGCGGCGCGCGCTCAAAGGCCCGCGCGCTCAAGGCCCGCGCGCTCAAGGCCCGCGCGCTCAAGGCCCGCGCGCTCAAAGGCCCCGCGCCAGCAGATCCGTCAGGATCAGCCGGCCGAATGCCAGATTGCCGTGGATCACGTCGTTGTTCTCGCACAGTTCGGGGCGCTGGAAGCCGTCCTCGCCGGTCACGCGCGGCCGCAGGTCCACGATCTCCACGCCGAGTTCGGCCAGCGCGCCGCGCACGGCGTCCTGCGCCGCCATGAAGACCACCGGATCGGACAGGCTCGGCACCCGCTGCGGCCCCATCGCCGCCAGTACCCGCAGGCCCATGGCGCGCGCGTGCGCGTAGAAGGCCAGGGCGTCGCGGACCGTGGCGCGGACGACGGCGTCGAACAGCGGGCCGGCCAGGAAGCCGGGCGGGAAGCCGCCGTCGCGGGTGCGGTAGATGTGCCAGTTCTGGGTGGTGGCGATGAAATGGGCGCTGAAGCCGAACGTCGCCACCAGCGGGACCGTCAGCCCGTCGAGCCCGGCCACGTCCAACTCGCCCAGGAAGCCGCGGTAGTACGCGTCCGCCTGCGGCTTGCGGAACACGACGTCGCCCTCGCGCACGTCGAAGAACTCGGCGTTGAAATCGCGCCCGGCGCCGATCGGGCCGCCGCTGAACGGGATGCCGGCCTCCTTCGCCGCCCGGCCGATCGGCCCGGCGTGCGAGTCGCCCAGCAGCAGGAACCTAGCGGGGGTTGTAGTAGTCGAGTACGGCGTCGTCACACCAGAAGTCCTCTCCGGTGGCAGGTGCGGCGGGCCCGGCGGATCGCGCCGGGACGGGTTCGGCGGGGCGCTGGGCGAGTCCGTCGAAGAAGTGGCGCATGACGAAGGCAACGCCCTCCGGCGTGACCGTGCGCAGATTCGGCTCGAACCACGCCGCCTTGAAGGGGAAGCCCGTGACCAGCTCGTACGCGGGGAAATAGTCGACGTGGTCGAGCTCCGTGGCGAGTTGCCCGGCCACCGCCCGCAGTACGGACTTGGAATAGGTGGTGGCCGTCAGGGCGTGGCCGCCGGTGGCGGTCGCGGTCAGCGGCACCGGCGACACGGTCAGCAGCACCCGCAGCCGGGGGTTGGCGGCGCGGGCCAGCTCGATGGCGGCCGACAGGTCCTCGTACACCTCGGGATAGGTGGAGTTGTGGAACGCGTACCGCTCGGCGTCGTACGTGCCGCGCACCGTACCGGGGCAGACCGGGTGGACGGTGCCCTCGGCCAGGTCCCGCCACGCTTCGGTCAGGCCGAGGGTGAAGACGAGCACGCCCGCCTCGGCCACGGCCCCGCGGATGGCCCCCAGCGTCGCCCCGCGCGCGGCCCGTACCTCCTCGGCCGAGGCGTGGCCCGCGGGCTCGACGGCCGGTCGGAACGGATCGAAGCAGCGGCCGTCCTCGCTCCAGACCCCGTCGGGCGGCGCGGTCTCGCCGTGCGCCCAGGACAGCCACTGCCGCAGCATGGCGGCGGTGTAGATGTTCCCGGTGCGGAAGGAGAACACACCGTACTGGCGGGCCGTCCGCTCGGCCTCGGTCAGCCCCGGCGGGGCCGGTTCGGCGTCGCGCCAGTTCATGCCGCGCTCGCGCAGCGTGCGGCCGATGTGGCCGGCGAAGCACGAACCGGCGGTGAGGACGGGCTCGTCCTGCCCGATGCCGAACTTCGGCGACCACAGACCGCCGATGTCCGCCATGTCCGGCTCGGCCACGGCGGAACGCCAGAACGAGCGCGGCGGCAGCGATTGGTAGGGGTTGTCCATCGCGGGGGCCGGGCTCGGCCCGGTGCCGGTGGTGTCCAAGTCGAACTCTTCCTGTCGTGGGCTCGTGGGCGGCGCCGGTCCGTGGCCGAGCCGGTCCTGCGGCGGGCGGCACCGGCTCGTGGCCGGTGTCAGCGCGTCGCGGGGCCCGGCAGCGACGCGGCGTTGATGGCGTCGGCCACCTCCTGTACCCCCGGCGGCCGGACGATGTCGTAGTGCGTGGTGTCGAGGACGTACGAGCCCGCGGGCTCCGGCAGCAGCGCCCGCCACAGCCGCTGCTGCTCCCGCGCGGAACCCAGCGCGGGCAGACCCGCCACCGGCCGTCCGGCGAGCCACAGCCGGCTGGGCGTGCCGGACAGCCGCGGCGGCTCGTGTCGCGCCATGCCGGCCAGGTTGGCGCGGCAGCAGCGCGTCAGCCGCTCCGCGTACGCCGCCGCCTCCTGGCTCGCGGGCGATCCCGCGCTGCCCTGGCCCAGCTCGTGGGCGAAGACCGCTTCGAGCTGCGTCTCGTCATAGGCGGCGAAGCGCGGCCCGGCGTCGGGCGGCGGCGGGTCGACCAAATAGAGTCCCGACGCCGGGCGGCCGGCCGACTCCGCCTCGGCCGCCATCGACTGCGCCACCCAGGCGCCGAAGGACCAGCCGGCCAGCTGCCAGCGCCACTCGCCGTGCGGGAAGCGCGCTTGGAGCGCGGCGTGGTAGTGGCGCGCCCGTTCGGCCAGCGACCAGGCGGGCAGGTCGGGCCGGACCAGCGCGGGGTCGGCGATCAGGCAGACGGTGAGCCGCGGGTCGAGGGCCGAGACCAGCGCCCGGTACGCCTGGATGTCCCCGCCGACCGGGTGGACCAGGCACAATACGTCGCGTCCCTCGCCCGGCTGCCAGACCTCCAGCGTCACGGGGGCATCGGCTTCGGCGGGCGCCGTGACGGATGCCCCGGCGGGCGGCTCTGCGGCGGACTCGATGGGCGCCGCCTCGTCCAGCCGCGCCAGCACCTCGGCCAGACTCACCTGGTGGCTGAGCTGGGACAGCTCCAGGTCGACGCCGAAGTGCTCCTTCACCTCGCCGATCAGGTCGAGGAGCGTCAGCGAATCGGCGCCGTGGTCGTAGAGCGAGGCGGCCGGGTCGAGTCCGTCCAGCCCCAGCCAGTCGCACAGCCAGGTGGAGAGCCGATCGGCCGCCGGTGCGGGGGAATCGAGGGCTTCGCCCGGTGCCGCTGAGCGCACGCCGCCCTTCGGTCTGTCGGCGTCCGGGGCGTAAAAGCCGCGCGCCCGCTCGATGTCGGTCGTGGAGACCAGCAGTTGCGGAAGCTGCAACTGGAGCGCCTGCGCGAACAGCCGCTGGCCCTCCTTCACCGCCAGGCCGACCGTCAGGTGCGCCTGGTGGCGGGCGTCCGTCCGCAGCGCGTGCCGGGCTATGCCGACCTCGCTCCAGATGTCCCAGTCCACGCCGATCCGCACGGTGGTCTCGGCCTCCCCGGCCCGGTGCCGGGCGAAGCCGTCCAGCAGGCCGCCCGCGGCGGCGTAGTCGAGCTGGCCGACGCCGCCGAACTGTGCGGCCATCGATGAGCAGTACGCCGCGAACACCGGCCGGTGACGCTCGATCAGCCGCTCCACCAGCAGGGCGCCGCGCAGCTTGGCGGCCATCGCCCGGCGCATCGCGGCCGCGTCGCGCCGGGCGATCAGACCACCGGCCCCCGCGCCCGCGGCGTGCACGACACCGTCGATCCGGCGGCCGTGCGCGAGGCCGTCGAGCCGGTCCATGATCTCCTCGGTCGCCGCCTCGGCCAGATCCGCCTCGATCAGCTCGACGCGGTCCGCCCATGGAGCCAGGTCGACCGGCAGTTCCGGCCGCCGGGCCAGCAGCAGCACGCGGCAGTCGGGCCGCTCCTCCAGCAGCCAGGCCGCGATGCTGGCACCGATGCCGCCGGTACCGCCGAGGATCAGGTACGTACCGCCCTCCGTCGGCAGCGCGAAGGGCGAGGTCGCGGCGGGCGCGGGGACCGGCAGCAGCGCCTGCCGCCACCAGTAGCCCTGGCGCAGCGCCAGTCGGCGGGGCAGCGCCGTGGCGGCGTCGGCACCGGCGAGGAGGGCCGGGAGCAGCGGCGCCCAGTCGGCCGGATCGGCACCGGGCAGATCCAGCCAGCGGCCGTCGACCGCGCACTCCTGCGGCGCGACCTCGCAGACGCCGGCCAGCAGCCCCGACTCCGGTCGCTGGACGGCCCCTTCGACCGGCTGGGCCCGGGACGAGAGCCACCAGGGGCGCAGCCGGGCGGGCCACGACAGGCCGCCGACCGCCTGGAGCAGGGCGGCCGGGGTGTCCACGCAGGCCCACTGGGCCCGCGCGAGCGCGTCCTCGCCCACCGGGCCGTCGACGGCCAGCGGCAGCGCGTGCAGCCAGTCGATACCGGCCGCGCCCGCCTCGGACAGCTCGTCCAGGAGCTGCCGCAGCGAGTCCGGGTCGGCCGGATCGACCTCGTACGCGTCGTCGCCGAGCCGGGCGAAAGCGTCCGCCGCGCTGACCCGCACCACCCGCTCGTAGGTCGCCGCGAAGGGGCGCAGCGCCTTGGGCGGCAGCGGCGCGGCGGTCATCGCCACCAGCAGGCCGGGGGCGGCGGTCGTGGCGCCGGCGGTGGCGCGGCTCAGCCGCACCCAGTGCGGCTGGTGCAGCCAGTCGGCCTCGGGCAGCCGCTGCGGCATCTCGAAGCCGCCCGCGCCGGGCGCCTCCGAGGGCGGCGCGGTCTTCGGGGCGGCGCGTTCGAAGTCGTAGTCGGCCAGTGCGAACGCGGGCGGCGGGAAGTCCCAGGGCGCCGGCGCCGGTCCGGCGGGCCACTGGAGCGTCGCTCCGGCCCGCCAGGCGGCGACCGCTTCCTCGGGGGCCAGGTCTTCGGCGCGGCGGGGTCCCTCGCCCGCCGCCGCCTCGGTCGCCTCCGAAGCCGGCGCCTCGCCGTCGCCGACCGCGCGCAGCCACGCCACCGCGTCCGCCGCGTCGGCGCAGACCGCCGCTGCCCGCCGGCGCCGCTGTACGCGGCCGGCCTGGAGGTGCCGCAGCACCTGCCCGTACGTCTCGGGCCGGGCCTCCAGGTAGTCGGCGATGCGGAGGGCGTCGGCGCGCAGCCCCGCCGCGCTGCTGCTGGAGAGGGCCAGACACGGCCCGGCGGGGGGCGGCGGCGCGGATTCCCCGGCCTCCAGCACCAGGTGGGCGTTGGTGCCGCCGATGCCGAAGCTGCTCACCGCCGCCACCCGGGGCCGCCCGGCTGGCCAGGGCTGTGCCCGGGTGGGGACGCGGAACGGCGCGAGGTCGGCGCCGAGCCGCGGATTGGGGCGGTGGAAGCCGACGTTGGGCGGGATCACCCCGTGGTGGACGGCGAGGGCGGCCCGTACGAGCCCGACCACGCCCGAGGCGGCGCCCAGGTGGCCGATCTGGCTTTTCACCGACGCCAGCGCGCAGCTGTCCGGTCCGGTCGGGCCGAACGCCTGGCGCAACGCGCCGACCTCGACCGGGTCGCCGAGCTGGGTGCCGGTGCCGTGCGCCTCCACGTAACCGACGTCGGCGCCGCTCCGGCCGCTGCGGCGCAGCGCGGTGCGGATCGCCTCGCGCTGCCCGGCGAGCGAGGGCGCGCTGTAACTGAGCTTTCCCGAGCCGTCGTTGTTGAGCGCCGAACCGGTGATCACCGCATAGACGGTGTCGCCGTCCCGCCGCGCGAGCCGCAGCGGCTTGAGCACCACCACGCCGACGCCGCTGCCCCCGATGGTGCCGCTGGCGTCGTCGCTGAACGGGCGGCAGTGCCCGTCCTTGGAGAAGATGTGCTGCGGCCGGTAGCGGTAGCCGTCGCCGAGCAGGGTGTCGACCAGCACCCCGCCCGCCAGCATCACGTCGGCGTCGCCCTGCCGCAGCAGCCCGGCGGCCACATGGACCGCCGTCAGCGAACTGGCGCAGGACGCCTGCACGGTGAGGGCGGGACCGGTCAGGTCGAGGTGGTAGGCCACCTTGGTGGCGAGGAAGTCCTTCTCGTGGTGGAGGGCGAGCTGGAAGCCGTCGGGCAGCCGGTCCGGGTCGGCGTCGCGGAGCATGGACTGGAAATAGGTGTTCTCGCCGCAGCCGGCGACGATGCCGACGCGCTGCCGTCCGGCGGATTCGCCGGCCCTGGCGCTCCCGGCGGTCCCGGTGATGCCCGCGTGGGCGAGCGCCTGGACGGAGCTCATCAGCAGATGGCGCTGCTGAGGGTCCATCAGCCGCGCCTCCTGCCGGCTGAGCCCGAAGTGCTCCGGGTCGAAGGAGAGCAGGCCGCTCATCCGGCTGCGGGCGCCGACCAGGCCGTCGGCGGCGTCGAAGTGCTCGACGCCGCGGGCGCCGCTCTCCACCATCTGCCAGAAGGCGGCCAGGTCGTCGGCGCCGGGCAGCCGTACCGCCATGCCGACGACGGCGACCGGCTCGTCCGCGATCCCCACCGTCTCGGTCCCCGCCGCCTCGGCCCTGGTCGCCTCGGTCCCGGCCGCCTCGGTCCCGGCCGCCTCGGTCCCGGCCGTCTCGGGCGCGGACTCCTCGGCCGTGGCGGCTGTCGGCCTGCCCTCGATGAAGCGGGCGAGCCGGCCGATGGTGACGTGCTCGAACAGGTCGGGGATGGTGAAGCGCAGATCCGGCTCCGCCGTGCAGCGCAGATGGAAGCGCATCAGGTCGAGACTGGTGGCACCGGCGTCGAAGAAGCGTTCCTCCGGACCGATGGGCCTGCCGACGACCGCCTCGAACAGCTCGGTCAGCCGGCCCTCGCGCGCGGAGCGGACCGGCGCGGCGGCGGCGCGCGGGCGCAGCTCCTCGCCCGGCGCGGTCAGCGCCAGGCGGCGGTCCAGCTTGCCGCTGGGGGTGAGCGGCAGCGCGTCGAGGAGGCGGAAGCGGTCGATACGCGCGTACGGGGGCAGCAGCGGCGCCAGATGGGCCGTCAGCTCCTCGGGCGCGGGCCGCGGCGATCCGGCACGCCGCTGCAAGCAGGCCGTCAGCCGCTCGCCGTCCCGCACCACCACCGCGTTCACGATGTCCGGGTGGCGCAGCAGTGCCGCTTCGACCTGGCCCAGCTCCAGCCGGTGGCCGCTCAGTTTGATCTGCTGGTCGTCGCGGCCCAGGTAGTGGAGCAGGCCCTGCCGGTCGAATCGAGCCCGGTCGCCGCTGCGGTAGAAGTACCCCGGGCCGGGCACCTCCACGAAGCGTTCGTCGTTGAGCGCCGGGTCGCCCAGGTAGCAGGGCGCGGCCATCGGTCCGCCGATCAGCAGCCGGCCGGGGCAGCCGGGCGGCACGGCCTCGCCGGTCTCGTCGACGACGCGCAGCCAGGCGCCCGCCACGGGTCTGCCGATGGCCGGCCGGGCCGGCCACCGCGCCGGGTCGCCGTCCAGGCAGAGCGCGCTGACCACGTGTGTCTCGGTCGGCCCGTAGTGGTTGAACAGGCGCGCGCCGGGCATCCCCGCGAACCAGCGGCGGATGGCGTCGGTGCACAGCAACTGCTCGCCCGCCGTGACCACCTCCCGCAGCCGGGAGGGGTAGCGGCCCAGCCGCACGCCGTGCTCGGCCAGCAGTTGCAGGGCCACATAGGGCATGAAGACGCGCTCGGCGCCGGCCTCTTCGAGCTGCTCCAGGAGCGCCGGCGCGTCCTGCCGCCAGCGCGGCCGTACGAGCGTGAGGCAGCCGCCCCCGCACAGGGTGCCGAAGATCTCCTGGAAGGACACGTCGAAGGACAGCATGGAGAACTGCTGCGTGACGGCGCCGCCAGGCAGCCCGCCCGCCTCGGCCTGCCATTGCAGCAGATCGCACAGCGTACGGTCCGGCACCTGCACGCCCTTGGGCGTACCGGTGGAGCCCGAGGTGAACAGGGTGTAGAGCGGCCGACGCCCGTCGTGCGGCGGCAGTTGCGGCGCGGTGGCGGCCGACAGGACCACCGGGTGGCGGGGCAGCCCGTCCGGGGCGATCGCGTCGACGGCGGCCTCGCCGCCCGGCGCCACCAGGACGCACAGCGGATCCACCTGGTCCAGGATCTGCCGCAGCAGCGCCGGGGGATAGGACGGGTCGAGCGGCACGATGGTGAGGTTGAGCCTGGCCAGCGCCAGCAGCGCCACCACGTGCTCGACCGACGGCTCGAAGTGCAGCGCGACACGGCGGGGCAGGCCGTCCCGCTCGGGCAGCGGGAAGCGCGTACGCAGCTCGGCGGCCAACGTGGCGGCGTACGCGTCGAGTTCGGCGTAGGCCAGGGTGCGGTCGCCGGTCGTCAGCGCCGGGGCCTCGGGCGTCCGGCGGACCTGGCGGGCGAACCCGTCCGCCACCGTGGCGAAGTCCGTCGGCAGCGCGGGGGCGCGGCCGGGGTCCGGCAGACCGCGCCGGTACGGTGCCACCAGCTCGGCCAGCGTGTCCGTACCGCCCTCGGCCAGGCTGTCCAGGGCGCGCCGGAACAGCCTGTCCAGGGCGCGTACCTCGGTGGCGTCGAACTGGCCGTCGGCGTACTCCCACAGGCAGTCGAAGCCGGTCCCGCGCTCGACCACGGACAGCGTCAGCGGGCACTTCGCGTCGGCCGCCGCGGGCCACAGGGGGCGGGAGCGGCAGCCGGGCAGCGTCAGCGCGTCGAAGTCCGTGTTCTCCAGGACGAACATGAAGTCGAAGGGCGGGCCGTCGGCGCGGGGGCCCTGGTCGGCCAGCGCGTCGGCCAGTGCTACGTCCTGCCGGTCGAGGACGTGTTGCGCGGCGGCGCCGTGCCGTTGGAGCTGGGCGCGCAGGCGCTCGGCCGGGTCCAGGTCGAGCGGCAGCAGCACGGTGTTGGCGAACATGCCGACGCCGGACTCGAAGTCCTGCACCGGGCGGTTGGCCACCGGCCCGGCGATCCGCGGCCGGCTGCGGCCGGTCACCCCGTACAGACTCCAGGCGAACACGCCCAGCAGCACCTGGAACCGGGTGAGCCCCAGCTCCGTGCCCAGCGCGTCGAGCGCGCCGCGCCGGTCGGGGCCGAGCGTGGTGTGCAGCAGCCGGCCGGTGCCGTGGGCCGGGACGGGGCTCGGGTCCAGGGGCGGCGCGGCCTCGTCCGGGTCGCCGTAGTGGTCCGCCAGCGCGGCGCGCTGGGCCCGGTAGGCGGGCCGGGCGAACCAGTCGGCCTGCCAGGCGGCGTAGTCGAGCGGGGTGGGCGGGGGACCGACCTCGCCGCCCTCACGCGCCTCACCGTGCTCCCCGCCGCTCAGCGCGGCCGAGTAGTCCGCCGAGAGTTCGCGGAAGAGGACATTGAGGGACCAGCCGTCTACGGCGATGTGATGCAGGTGCAGCAGCAGAACGCCGCCGTCCTCCGCGGGCAGCCAGCACGCCTGGAACATCCTCGGCTGCCCCAGGTCGAAGGGCTCGCCGAAGAGCCGGCCGGCGACGGCACGCCAGTCGGCTTCGCCGCTCGCCGGTTCCGCGCTACCGGGTGCCGCGTTGCCCGCTCCCGTGCCGCTCGGCTCGGTGCCACTCGCTTCTGCGCTGCGCGGTTCTGTGCCGCGCGACGACGCGTTGCCCGGCGAGGCGTTGCCCGGCGACGTGCCGTCTGCCTCCGCGCCGTCCCCCTCAACGCCTTCCGACTCCGTGCCGTCCTCCTCAACGCCGCCTGCCTCCGCGCCAAGCGGCGTCGGCACCGGCGTCCACGGGTCGTACGGCTCCGCGACCACCTGCCGCAGCCCCTCCGGCGTGGCCTCGAAGGCGGTCCGCAGCGCCGGATGGCGCGCCACCAGCCGCCGCAGCGAGCGCCGCAGCACCGCGGTGTCGACCTCGCCCTCCATCCGGAAGGCGAGCCCCACGTTGTAGGCGCGGGAGCGCGGATCGCGCTGCTGGAGGAGCCACAGCCGCTGCTGCTCGGACGTGGCGGGGGCCGAGCGCGCACCCGAGGGGGGCGCGGGTACCGGGTATGGGGACTCGCCCTCGTCGCGGTCCGCCGCGATGACGGCGGCCAGCTCCTCGAAGGTCGCGCGCAGGACGAGGGCCTGGGGCACCTCGCGGCCCCAGCGCCGCCTGACGTCGAAGCGCAGCCGCAGGGCCTTGAGGGAGTCGCCGCCGTTGGCTATCCAGCGGTCGCCGAGCCGCAGTTCCGAGGTGCCCAGCACCTGGCCCGCGAGGTCGAGCACCTCGCGCTGGTGGCCGGTGGCCGCCGGGCCGTCGGCCTCGGCGCGGCGCCAGGGCGCGTCGGCGCGGCGCAGCAGCGCCGCCTCGTCGACCTTGCCGTTGGCGTTGCGGGGCAGCTCGCCGACGCGGTAGATCCGGTGCGGGCGCATGTACGCGGGCAGTCCGGCCGCCAGGTGCCGGTCGAAGTCGTCGAAGGACAGCTCGGCATCGAGTACCAGGTAGGCCAGCAGCTCCTTCGCCCCGTCGGCCGCGTCGCGGCGGGTGCAGACGTGTGCCTGCCGCACGGCGGCGTGGGCGGTGATCCGCGCCTCGATCTCGCCCGGCTCGACGCGGAAGCCGCGCACCTTGACCTGGCGGTCCGCCCGCCCCACGTACGTGATGAGCCCGGTGGCGTCCTGGCGCACCAGGTCACCGGTGCGGTAGTAGCGGGCGCGGCCGCCGTCGAGCCAGGGCAGCCGGACGAACCGGCGCGCGGTCTCGTCGGGCAGATTGCGGTAACCGGCCGCCAACGCCTCGCCGGTGATGAGGAGTTCGGCCACCTCGCCGGTCTCGGCGCGCCGGGCGCCGTCGACCACGAGCACCGCCTCGGTGCCCGGCAGTACGCGCCCTATCGGCACCACCTCGCCGTCGAAGTCGCGGGGGATCGGGTGGCAGACGGCGAAGGTGGAGGTCTCGGTGGGGCCGTACCCGTTGACGAGCTGGGTGCGGCTGGTGGGGTTGTCGCGGTACCAGCGGCGGATGAGGCGGGCGTTGAGCTGCTCGCCGCCCACCAGGACCTGACCCACGCCGGAGAAGCAGTGCGGCGCCTTGTCGACCACCGCGTTGAACAGCGCGGCGGTCATGAACAGCGCGTCGATCCGCTCGCGTTCCAGCGCGGCTGCCAGCAGGTCGGGGTCCTGCACGGTCGCGTCGTCGAGGATCACGCAGCGGCCGCCGGTCAGGAGCGGTACCCACACCTCGAAACTCAGCGCGTCGAAGGCGGGGTTGGACAGTCCGGCGAAGCGCGGCGCCTCCTCCAGCCGGATGTAGCCCGGCCGCGCCAGCCGCAGGATTCCCGCGTCGCGCACCTCGACGCCCTTGGGCAGACCGGTGGTGCCCGAGGTGTAGAAGAGGAACGAGAACGGGGCGTCGCCGCACGGCGGTTCAACAGCCTCGCCGGCGGCGCCGGTGTCCGGGCCGCCGTCGAGCAGCGCGGCCACCGGCAGCGGCGCCACGTCGTCGGGCAGCCCCTCCGGCGCCGCCTCGCCGTGGATCACCGCGACACCGGCCGAGTCGGCCAGGATGTGGCGGCGGCGCTCGGGCGGGCTCTGCGCGTCGAGCGGTACGACCGCCGCGCCCAGCCGCAGGACGCCGAGCATGGCGCAGACCAGCTGCCAGGAGCGCGGCAGGCAGATCGCCACCGACTGACCCGGCCCGACGCCGCGGTGGCGCAGGGCGCGGGCGACGGCGGCGCTCGCGGCGTCGAGCCCGGCGTAGTCGAGCAGCGTCGCGCCGTCGGCGACCGCGACGGCGGCCGGGGTGCGGCGCGCCTGGGCGAGCACGTTCCGGGCGAGGCCGGCCGCCGGGCGGGCGGCCGGGGGATTCGATGAGGGCGCCATCAGTCCTCCTGCGCCGGGACCGGATCGGGCCCCCGCCCGGCGGGCGGCAGCGGAAGGGACGCCGCGATACGGGCCGCTTCGGCTTCGATCACCGCGGCCACCTGCGGAGTGCCGTCGTCCTCCAGCAGCTCCCAGTGGTCGCAGGTCATCGGCTCCACCAGGTAGTCGCCCTCGGCGCGGCGGCGCCAGAAGCCCCGTACGTCGCGCAGGAAGTCCTCGTCGGCGCCCTCGACGGCCTGCATCAGGAACAGCCGGGCCGACGTCGACGGTGGGTCGTAGTCGCGCGCGGACTCCCGGTTGTGGCAGTAGATGCGGTAGTACTGCTCGATCTGCTCGTCCTCGATGCCCGGGTACATGCCGTTGAACTTGATCAGCTTGTCGCGGAACTCGGCCATGCTCACGGGCTCGATGCCGGGGCGGTTGTCCGGGTCGTCGCTGCCCTGGGCGTCGAGCAGGACGACGCTCATGTCGGTGCGCCCGGCCTGCGCGAGCCGCCGCCCCATCTCGTGGGCGATCAGCCCGCCGAAGGAGAGCCCGGTGATGATCAGCGGACCGTCCGGCAGTGATTCGATGAGCCGCAGATAGGACTCGGCCATGGCGTCGACCGTGGGCAGGAACGACTCGCCGGGGTTCACGCCGGGCGACTGGATGCCGTAGACGCCGCAGTCCGGTCCCAGCGCCTTGGCGAGGGAGAGATAGCAGAAGGCGGTGCCGCCCGCCGGGTGGACGCAGACCACTTGGGCCCCGCTGCCCGCGCGGAACTCGATCAGGTTGCTCGGCGGCCGTCCGTCGGCGCCCTGCCGCAGCCGGCCGCCCAGTTCCTCGATGGTCGGGTGCAGCATGATGTCCCGCAGCGGCAGGTTCTCGCCGAACTCCTCCTCGATGGCATGGGCCATCTTGATCGCGGAGATCGAGCTGCCGCCGATGTCGAAGAAGCTGTCCCGGATGCCGATCCGGGAGCGCAGCAGCAGCCGCTGCCAGATCTGATAGAGCGTCAACTCGATGTGGTCGCGCGGGCTGGCCGTGTTGACCACGACGGGGCCGCCGTCGCGCGCGCGCTCCAGCAGCGCCGCGCGGTCGAGCTTGCCGTTGACGGTCAGCGGCAGATTCGGCAGCTCCATGAAGAGCGCCGGGATCATGTAGCCCGGCAGCCGCCGGGACAGCGCCGCCCGCCATTCGGCCGCCGACCACGGCTCCTCGTCACCCCGTCCGACGCAGGCCACCAGCCGCTGTTCGCCGGTGGGTCCGCAGTCCGCCAGCACGGCGGCCTCGCGCACGCCCGGCTGCTCCAGCAGCACCGCCTCGACCTCGCCGGGCTCGATGCGGAAGCCGCGCAGCTTGACCTGCCGGTCGCCGCGGCCGAGGAACTCGATGTCCCCGTCCGGCAGTCGGCGGGCCAGGTCGCCGCTGCGGTACATCCGCTCGCCGGGTACGAACGGGTCGGCGACGAACCGTTCGGCGGTCAGGTCCGGCCGGCCGAGATAGCCCCGGGTCAGCCCCGCGCCGCCGACGTAGATCTCACCCGCCACGCCGACCGGCACCGGCTCCAGCCGCTCGTCGAGCAGGTAGACGCGCGTGTTGGCCAGCGGCCGGCCGATGGGGCACTGCCGCGCCGCGGGCGTCGGATCGACGTAGGCGGTGCAGTAGACCGTGGTCTCCGTCGGCCCGTAGCCGTAGAGGACACGCAGCTCGGGCATCAGCCGCGTCATGCGGTACAGCGCCCCTTCGGGCAGCGATTCCACGCCCGTCAGCAGCTGACGCACCGTCAGCCCCGCCAGCCGCTCCTCGGGCGCCTCGTCGATCCACTTGATGAACGCCGGCGGCAGGAACGTCTGCACGATGCGGTGGGCGCGCAGCCACTCCATCAGTGCGCTCGGATCGCCGCGCAGCTCCTCCGGCACCAGATGCAGGGTGCCGCCGGTGGTGAGCGGCAGCAGGGTCTCCTGCACCGAGGAGTCGAAGCCGATGCTCGACCAGAGCGCGGCGCCCTCGCCGGGCTCGGCGCCGAACTGCCCCAGCCCGTGGTCCAGCAGGTTGAGCACATTGCCGTGAGTCGCCGCCACGCCCTTGGGCCGGCCCGTCGACCCCGACGTGTAGATCACATAGGCCAGCCCGGCCGGGTCGTTCGCGATGCCGGTCGGCTCCTCGCTTCCGCCCTCGGCCTCGACCGCCGCCAGCCCCGACCAGCCCGCGGGCGGCTCGGCGGCGTCGCTCAGCACCAGCGCGGCGTCGGTCACCATCTCCGCCAGCCGCTCCAGCGGCAGGACGGGGTCCATCGGCACATAGGCGGCGCCGGCCTTGAGGACGCCCAGGATGCCGACCACCAGGTCCGCCGAGCGCCCCGCATGCAGGCCGACCCGCTGTCCCGGCCGCACACCGCGGGAGACCAGTGCGTGCGCCAGCCGGTTGGCGCGCCGCTCCAGCGTGCCGTAGTCGAGCCGCTCGTCGGCACTCACCAGGGCCGGACGGCCGGGATTGGCCCGCGCCTGGGCCTCGAAGCGCTCGACGACGCCGCCCGGCGCACCGGCGCGGACGCCGCCGTTCCAGTCCACCAGCGCCTGCTGCCGCTCCCGCTCGTCGAGCAGCGACACGGCCCGCGCCGCGCGCGAGGGGTCCTCCGCCATCCGCGTGAGCACCCGCCGCAGATGACGGCCGTAGCGCTCCGCGGTCGCGGCGTCGAAGAGGGCGCCCGCGTAGTCCAGGCTGCCGACGACGCGGCCGTCCTCCTCCGACAGCGACAGCGTCAGGTCGAACTTGGCCACCGAGTACGGCGACCGGAGCGGCGACGCCTCGACGCCCGGCAGGGACAGCTCGCCGCCCGCCTCGCCCGCCCCGCTCTCGTCGGTTTGCCAGGCGAACATCGTCTGGAACAGCGGCGTATGGGCCTGGCTGCGCGGCGGGTTGACCAGCTCCACGACCCGCTCGAACGGCAGGTCCTGGTGGTCCATGGCGGCCAGTGCCGTGGTACGCACCCGCTTGAGCAGGTCGGCCACGGCCGGTTCGCCGGAGAGGTCGATCCGCAGCGCCAGCGTGTTGACGAAGAAGCCGATCAGGCCCTCCAGCTCGCTGCGGCGGCGGTTGGCGACGGGCGCGCCGATCACCACGTCGTCCTGGCCCGACAGCCGCGAGAGGGTCAGCGCCCAGCCGGCCAACACGGTCATGTACAACGTGCTGCCGTTGCGGCGGCCCAGCGTCTTGAGCGCGCCGGTCAGCTCCGCGCCGAAGTCGAGCCGCACCGATCCGCCGCGGTAGTCCTGCTCGGCCGGGCGGGGCCGGTCCGTCGGCACCTCCAGCAGCGCCGGGGCCCCCGCCAGCGCGGTCCTCCAGTAGTCGCTCGACTTGGCCGATCCGCCCTCGGACAGCCACTGCCGCTGCCAGGCGGCGTAGTCCGCGTACTGCACCGGCAGCGGTGGCAGCGGGCTCTCCTCGCCCCGCTGGAACGCGGCGTACAGCTCCCCGAGCTCCCGCGTCAGGACCGTCATCGACCAGCCGTCCGAAGCGATGTGATGCACAGTCAGCAGCAGTACGTGGTGGTCGCTGCCCAGCGTGATCAGCCGGCCGCGCGCCAACGGGCCCTGAGCCAGATCGAATGGCCCGGCCGCCTCCTCGCGCACCAGCTCTTCGAGACGCTCCTCGGCGTCGGGAAGGCCGGACAGATCGTGCGAGCGCAGGGCGAACCCCGCGTCCGCCGGGCCGACCACCTGGAAGGGGGTGCCCGCCGTGACGACGAGCCGGGTACGCAGCACCTCGTGCCGGGCGGTCAGCGCGTCGAGGGCGCCGGTCAGCGCCGCCCGGTCCAGCGGGCCGCGGAGCCGGAGCGCCAGCGGCATGTGGTACGCCTCGCTCGCCCCCGGCAACTGCGACAGAAACCACAGCCGCTGCTGGGAGAAGGACAACTCCATTGGCGCTGCACGGTTCTTCAGCGGTTCGATGGCGGTCTGCTTCCGCATCGCCGGGGAGCGATCGGAGGCAGAATTACGGAACGTCTGATTCGCCGACAAAACCAGCCCTTTCCCTGTGGGGGAGGCTCAATCACTTCGGATCATTGTGGATCGCTGGATGACTTCGGTCCGCTGGACCACTGGGCATCATGAGGTAATGACGCGGGTGAACGCGTGTCCCTGCCGCTTCACCGCGAACGGCCGTACCCTCGCCGCGGCCGGCAAGGCCGGCCGAACCCCCGTCGTGGCCACCGCGGTCGGCCGAATCCGGAAAACGTCCGTACGCCGCCGGGCGGGAGAACGCCGGGCCCGCGACATCGGCTCCCGCGCCGCGCGGCCCGGCATACCGGCACGTACGGCCCCCCGGCGCGTACGGGCAGAGACGAGCCGAACTCGGCCCGGGTGCGCGCGAGTTGGCGGAGATTTCTCGGGGATGTAGTTTCTCTCACGGCGGGCTTCTGTTTCCCTCACGGTTTCCATCGCGGCGGCGGTATTCCGGATTCGGGGCTCTCGCGATGCCTCCGTTAACGCATGACTGCCTCCGGGGCCTCCGTGATCGCTTTCGGCCGTCGGCCGAGGCCGGTCCGGCCGGCGCCACAAGTGCCCATGACGCGCACCAACTTTCCGTACTGCCGGACGGATATCGCTAGGAACACGGCGCCCGGTTCGAGTGCTGTGGTGGCCGCTTGGTCACCCAGGGATGATCGATCAGGTTCGCTGAGTGTGTCAATGGTCGATGTTCCGCTTCCGGTTCCGGTTCCGCCCCGGCTTCGGTTTCGGCTACGGCCAGGTAATACACGGCCGTAGCCCGGGAACACCGTCGCTAAACGTTGCGGATTCCGATCGCAATGAGGCAGATTGAGGGCGCCTCGCAGACGCGGGGCCCCGCCCGGCCGCAGCACAAGAGCTCAACACCGACCACCACGATGGCCCCAGGACGTGTTCGATGACCGAAGCTCCAGCAAGTCCGCGAACCCCCGACCGCACCAGCCACCCCGCGCGCCCCGCGTCGGCCGCGCAGAGCGGAATCTGGTTCAACGAGTCACTGGCGGACTGCGGGGCCGTGCACAACATCGCGTTCAGCGTGCGCTTCGACGGCGGCCTCGACGTCGAGGCGCTGCGCCGCGCGTGCGCCGCCGTGCAGCGCGCGCACTGGCAGCTCGGCTGCGCCGTCGAGGACCGGGCCGGCGTACCCCACCTCGTACCGGCCCCGGTCCAGCCGGAACTGGTCGTCGAGCCGGAGCGCCCGGACGCCCTGCGCGCGTACCTGGCGGACCGTTACGACCTCGCCCGCGGCCCGCTGTTCCGACCGGTGCTCCAGGTCGCCGGCCCCCGCGCGCACCGGCTCCTCATCCTCGTCCACCACATCGTCTTCGACGGCCTGGCGATGCAGACGTTCGTGAACGACCTCGCGGCGCGCTACGCGGCGGAGACCGCGAAGACCGCGGACGGCGGCCCCGGACCGATGACGCCCGTGCCGGAGGAGCCGGCCGGCGCCGAGGAGGAGCGGATCGCCGCCAAGCTGCCCGCCGCGCGCCGGTACTGGGCACAGCACCCGGTCGGCGACGACGACGTCGTCCTCCCCGGCCTGGAGGGACCCGCCCAGGGGGCGGGGGCGGGGGCCTCGGTCGAGTTCCGGCTCCCCGAGGAACTGCACGCACAGCTCGGGCCGCTCGCCGAGCGGATCGGCGTGAGCCGCTTCGAACTGCTCACCGCCGCCTTCCACGCCGTCCTCTTCCGCTACGGGAACCAGACACCCGTCACCGCCCTCGACCTCGGCACCCGCACCCCCGAGCAGCGCCACCACATCGGCGTGCACGTCAACGAGCTGCCCTTCGCCTCGGCGCCCGAGGGCGGCACCCCCTTCGAGGACTTCGCCCGCTCCGTACGGGCCGGGCTCCGCGAGCTCTACCAGGTGCGCGAGGTTCCGCTCGGGCGCGCCGGAGCCAGGGTGCGGCCGGGCGTCGCGCTCGCGCCCGTGACCATGTCCTACCGCCGGATGGGCCCCCCGCCGAGCTTCGCCGGTCTGGACGTGTCCGTGGAGTGGCAGATATCCAACCGCACCGCCCGCAACGCACTCCGCGCCGAACTGACCGACACCCCCGACGGGCTCGACGTGCTGCTCCAGTACCCGCCGGACGCCATGACGCGCGAGGGCGCCGATAGCATCGGCCGGCATTGGCTGTCGGTGCTCGGCCACCTCACGACCGACCCCGGGACCCCGCTGGCCGAGCTGCCGCTGCTCGCCCGGGACGAGCGCGAGCGGCTGCTGACGGGCTGGAACGACACCGCCAGGGCATACCCGCCCCGTACGGTCCCGGAGCTGATCGCCGAGCACGCCGCCCGCACCCCCGACGCCGTCGCCGTCGTCCACGCGGACCGGCGGCTGACCTACGCGGAGCTGGACGCCGACGCGGCCCGGCTCGCGGCCCGGCTGCGCGGCAGGGGCATCGGCCGGGGCGCGCTCGTGGCGGTACGGGCGAGCCGCTCGGAGCGGCTGCTGGTGGCCCTGCTCGGGGTCCTCAAGGCCGGGGCCGCCTATGTCCCGCTCGACGCGGAGTACCCGAGCGAGCGGCTGAAGTTCGTCATGGAGGACTCCCGGGCCGTCGTCGAACTGACCGACGCCGACCTCGTGCCGGACGCCGACGACGGCCCGGACGCCCCCGCCCCGCCGGAGCTCCCGGCCCCGGACGACCTCGCCTATGTCATCTACACCTCCGGCTCGACCGGCCGCCCGAAGGGCGTCCAGATCGAGCACCGCTCCCTGACCAACCTGCTGCTCTCCGCCCAGGAGCTCCTCGGCGCCCGGCCCGCCGACACCTGGCTGGCGCTGACCTCGGTCTCCTTCGACATCTCCGGCCTGGAACTCTTCCTCCCCCTGATCACGGGCGCCACCGTGGTCGTCGCGAGCGAGAGCCAGACGCGCGACGGCGCACAGCTGACCGCCCTGGCGGCCCGGCACGCGGTCACCCATGTACAGGCAACCCCCACCGGCTGGGCGATGCTCCTCGACAGCGGCTTCGACGCACCCGATGTCACCGCGCTCGTCGGCGGCGAGGCACTGCCCCTGGCCTTCGCGCGGCGGCTGCGCCCGAGGACCGCGCGGCTCGTCAACATGTACGGGCCGACGGAGACCACCATCTGGTCGACGTCCCAGGAGATCGGCCCCGGCCCGGAACGGGTCACGATCGGCCGGCCGCTGGCGAACACCCGCACCTACGTGCTCGACGAGCGCCTGTCGCCGGTCCCGGTCGGTGTGCCGGGCGACCTCTACATCGCCGGGGCCGGTCTCGCCCGCGGCTACGTCGGCAGGCCCGACCTGGACGGCGAACGGTTCCCGCCCGATCCGTACGGGCCCGCGGGCAGCCGGATGTACCGCACGGGCGACCGGGTGCGGCACCGCCCCGACGGGCAGCTGGAATTCCTCGGCCGCGCCGACGACCAGATCAAGCTCAGGGGCTACCGCATCGAACTCGGCGAGATCGAGTCGCGGCTGCTCGCCGCGGACGGCGTGCACCGGGCCGCTGTCGCGGTGCGCGACGGCCGGCTGGTCGGCTATCACGTCGGCGGCGCGGACGCGGGCGGCCTCCGCCGGAACCTGGCGGCGGCGCTGCCCGCGTACATGGTGCCCGAGGTCTTCGTCGCGCTGGACGCCCTGCCGACGACACCGAACGGCAAGCTCGACAGGGCCGCGCTGCCCGCACCGCCCGAGTCCGCCGTCCTGCCGTCGGCGGACTCGGACAGCCCGCTGGAGGCGGTCCGGGAGATCTGGTGCGAGGTGCTGCGGCTCCCCACGCTGGACGACACGGAGGACCTCTTCGACCTCGGCGGCCACTCGATCACCATGACCCAGATATCCACCCGCATACTGGAGCGGCTCGACGTGGACGTCCCGCTGTCCGCCTACTTCGACGAACCGACCGTACGCGGCATCGCCGCCGTGGTCGCCGACCTCCAGGAGGCGCAGTGACGGGCACGAGCCGCCACGAGCGTACGGACGGACCGCCGCCGGGCCGTGAGCCCCGCGGCGGCGACCGAAGCGGCGACCGCGGCGGCGACCGGAACAGCGACCGTGGCAGCGACCGGAACAGCGACCGCGGCGGTGACCGCAGGGGCGGGCAGGCCATGATCGCCGAGCTGCTGCCGGCCGGGGCCGAGTCGGCCGAGTCCTTCGACGACCCCGCCGACGCGTTCCTCTTCCCCGAGGAGGAGGCGCTGATCACCAGGGCCGTCGACAAGCGGCGCCGCGAGTTCACCACTGCCCGGCACTGCGCCCGGCAGGCCCTGGCCCGGCTCGGCCGCCCCCCGGCCCCCCTGGTGCACGGCGAGCGCGGCGCCCCGGCCTGGCCGGAGGGCATCGTCGGCTCCATGACGCACTGCGACGGCTACCGCGCCGCCGCCGTGGCACACCGGGCGGACATCGCCTCCCTCGGCATCGACGCCGAACCGCACGGCCCGCTGCCCGAGGGCGTGTACGAGTCCATCGCCCTGCCCGCGGAGCAGCGGCGGCTGGACGGCCTGGCCGGGCTCCGGCCCGACGTGCACTGGGACCGGCTGCTGTTCAGCGCCAAGGAGGCCGTCTACAAGACCTGGTTCCCGCTGACCGGTGCCTGGCTGGACTTCCACGAGGCCCACCTGGAGTTCGACGCGGCGGATTGCGCGACGGAGGGCACGTTCAGCGCCCGCCTGCTGGTGAGCCGCGAGGACCCGGCGGGCCGCGCCCTTACCGGCTTCCGGGGCCGCTGGCTCGTACGCGACGGGCTGGTCCTCACGGCCATCGCGTACCCGCCGGCCGGCTGAGCGCCCATATCGCTCCCCATAGCCAATCGCGTACCCGCCGTCGGCCGGGACCCCTTACGACGCCCTCGTTCCGCCGCCGCCCCCGGCTCGCGCGGGGAGGGGCAGGGCCCTGTCGAGAGGGGGGCGGCCACGGGATATCTTGATATCAAGCAATGTTGCAGACGTGGAGCGGAGCACCGGGTGACTGACTCGACCATCATCTACACACACACCGACGAGGCCCCGGCCCTGGCGACGTATTCGTTCTTGCCTGTGGTCGAGGCATACGCCTCGACGGCCGGGGTCGCCGTCGAGAGCCGTGACATCTCCCTCGCCGGGCGCATCCTCGCCGGCTTCCCCGAGTACCTCACGGAGGGCCAGCGGGTCCCCGACGCGCTCGCCGAGCTCGGTGAGCTGGCCAAGACCCCCGGCGCGAACATCATCAAGCTGCCGAACATCTCCGCCTCGATCCCGCAGCTCAAGGCGGCCGTCGCGGAGCTCCAGGGCCAGGGCTACGAGCTGCCCGACTACCCGGACGACCCGAAGACCGACGAGGAGCGCGACGTCCGCGCCCGCTACGACAAGGTCAAGGGCAGCGCCGTCAACCCGGTGCTGCGCGAGGGCAACTCCGACCGCCGCGCCCCGGCGTCGGTGAAGAACTACGCCAAGGCGCACCCGCACCGCATGGGCGCGTGGACGGCCGACTCGAAGACGAACGTCGCGACCATGGGCGCCGACGACTTCCGCTCCACCGAGAAGTCCGCCGTCATCGCCGAGCCCGGCGCGCTCCGCATCGAGCTGGCCGGGGACGACGGCACCACCACCGTGCTGCGCGAGTCGGTGCCGGTCCTGGCCGGCGAGGTCGTGGACGCCTCCGTGCTGCGGGTCGCCCCGCTGCGCGAGTTCCTCACGGCGCAGATCGCCCGCGCCAAGGCCGAGGGCGTGCTGTTCTCGGTGCACCTGAAGGCCACGATGATGAAGGTCTCCGACCCGATCATCTTCGGCCACGTGGTGCGCGCCTTCTTCCCGAAGACGTTCGCCGAGTACGGCGAGACGCTCGCCGCGGCCGGCCTCAGCCCGAACGACGGGCTCGGCGGCATCTACAAGGGCCTGGAGACGCACCCCGAGGGTGCCGCGATCAAGGCGTCCTTCGACGCCGAGCTCGCCGAGGGCCCCGAGCTGGCGATGGTCGACTCCGACCGCGGCATCAGCAACCTGCACGTCCCGAGCGACGTCATCGTCGACGCCTCCATGCCGGCGATGATCCGCACCTCGGGCCACATGTGGGGCCCGGACGGCGGCGAGGCCGACACCCTCGCGGTGATCCCCGACAGCAGCTACGCGGGCATCTACCAGGTCACCATCGACGACTGCCGCGCGCACGGCGCCTTCGACCCGGCGACGATGGGCTCGGTGTCCAACGTCGGTCTGATGGCACAGAAGGCCGAGGAGTACGGCAGCCACGACAAGACCTTCGAGATTGCCACCACCGGTACGGTGCGGGTCGTCGACGGCGGCGGCAACGTCGTGCTTGAGCACGCGGTGGGCGCCGGCGACATCTGGCGCATGTGCCAGGCCAAGGACCTGCCGATCCAGGACTGGGTCAAGCTGGCCGTCACCCGCGCCCGCGCGACCGGCGTCCCGGCCGTGTTCTGGCTGGACGAAGGCCGCGCGCACGACGCGAACCTCATCGCGAAGGTCAGGACGTACCTCGCCGACCACGACACCGATGGTCTGCAGATCGAGATCATGGCGCCGGAGGCCGCGATCGCGTTCTCCCTGGAGCGCATCCGCCGGGGCGAGGACACCATCTCGGTCACCGGCAACGTGCTGCGCGACTACCTGACCGACCTCTTCCCGATCCTTGAGCTCGGCACGAGCGCGAAGATGCTCTCGGTCGTCCCGCTCATGAACGGCGGCGGGCTGTTCGAGACGGGCGCCGGAGGCTCCGCGCCCAAGCACGTACAGCAGCTCGTCAAGGAGAACTACCTGCGCTGGGACAGCCTGGGCGAGTTCCTCGCGCTGGCGGTCAGCTTCGAGCACCTCGCGCAGACGACGGGCAACGCGCGCGCCCAGGTGCTCGCGGACACCCTCGACCGCGCGACGGCGACTTTCCTCAACGAGGACAAGTCGCCGAGCCGCCGCCTCGGCGGCATCGACAACCGCGGCAGCCACTTCTACCTGGCGCTCTACTGGGCCCAGGAGCTGGCGAAGCAGACCGAGGACGCGCAGCTGGCGCAGGCGTTCGAGGCCCTCGCCAAGACGCTGGCCGAGCAGGAGCGGACCATCGTCGACGAGCTGATCGCGGTGCAGGGCTCGCCCGCCGAGATCGGCGGCTACTACCAGCCCGAGACGGCCAAGGCCGCGGCCGTCATGCGCCCGTCGGCGACTCTCAACCAGGCGCTGGCGACGCTGGTCTGATCGCCCGCTTCGAGCGCGACGCGCACCCGCACCGCCCCGGCCGGAGCCTTGTTCCGGCCGGGGCGGTGTGCCGCGGTGACCGCCCGCCGCCTTGAGCCTCTGTCATGGCCCGGGCCGGTGCACCGCGCGACGCCTGGTACGCGCGCTCATGGCGCTGCCGAGACGCCCTGGCGGCTCCGGGGCGAGGGCCTTCCGGCGCCGTGCGATCGCACGCACCGGAAGACGAGGCTCGCGATCGCGCGCACCGGACACCGCGCGCCGATCCGCCCCGGGAGATGCCCCGGGCGCTCAGCGTCCGGAGAGGTCAGGACACGGCCGTCGGCCGGACGGCCCAGTCGTACGCGGCCTGGGCGCTGAAGTCCGACTGCCCGCCCGCGAAGAGGAGCCCCGCCGTCGCGAACGCCGGATCGCCGGCCGTGCCCGGAACGTACGGGATCGCGACGCAGCGCATGCCGGCGCGGTGCGCGGCCTCGGCTCCGGGCGGCGCGTCCTCCAGGACCACGCAGTCCGCGGGCGCGGCCCCCAGCCGCCGTGCCGCCTCCAGGAAGATGTCCGGCTCGGGCTTGCCCGCGGCCACTTCCTCCGCCGACACGAAGGCCGTCAGCTGCGCGTCGAGCCCGGTGGCGGCCAGCACCGCGCCGATCGCCTCGCGGGAGGAGCCGGACGCCACCGTCATCGGCACCCCGGACGCGTGCAGCCGCTTCACGAAGTCGCGCATCTCGGGGAAGACCTCGGTACGCGCCCCGGCCAGCTCCAGATACGCGCGGTTCTTCGCGGCGAGCAGCTCCTCGACCGGCGCCTCGATCCGGTACTCGCGGCGCAGCGCCGCCAGGGTCTCGCGAGTGCCGATGCCGATGAAGCGGGTGTGCTGCTCCCAGCTGAAGTCGTGCACGCCGTACTGGGCCAGGACCCGCCGCCCCGCCTCGTAATAGTTCGGCTCGCTGTCCACGAGCGTTCCATCGAGATCGAAGATGACCGAAGTGTTCTGGGTAGTGCTCATGCTCCCCAGGATGCCAAGACGGAATTCACGCGGGCCGGCGGCCCGCGCGTCCGACGGCGTCGACGAGCGGCAGCATCCGGTGCGGCACCCGCTCGCGCAGCGCCACCTCGGTGCTGGTCCGTACGACGCCGGGCAGCTGGATCAGGCGCTGGATGATGTCCTCCAGGTGGGCCGCGTCGCGGGCCACGACGCGGGTGAGCAGATCGCCGCCGCCCGTCGTCGAGAACGCCTCGATGATCTCCGGAACCCCCGCGAGCGCGTCGCCCACGTCGTTGAGCCGCCCCTGAGTGACCTCGATATGGACGAAGGCGAGCACGGGGTGGCCGAGGGCGGCCGGGGACAGCCGGGGCGCGTACGCCGTGATCACCCCGTCCCGCTCCATGCGGTCCAGCCGCGCCTGAAGCGTGCCGCGGGCGACGCCGAGCGTGCGCGCGTACTCCCGCACGCTGGTGCGCGGCTGCTCCAGGAGCAGCCGGAGGATCCTGGCATCGAGCTCGTCCACGGCCATGGGCCGATGTCTCCCGTGTGGTCGGTGAAACGGTCCGAGGACTGTACCAATGGCCCAGCCTCCCGGCCGCGAACCGGCGCGCGCGGCCGGACCGGCCGCTGATCGGAAAGGGGTTGCCGGGCGTGGCCGCGACCGGATAGAAATGCGCCCGGACCCCCGCCGACAGGACCGGGGGCCACGACATCGAGAGGAGGGATAAGCCCATGATCGCCATGATCACCGCGCTTGTGCCCTCCCGGGGCGCGCACCGCGACTGACCCCGGACGGGACGGGCGCCTTCACCGGAGCGTGCCTTGACCGCAGTACAGAACGGCCTGACCATGCGTCCGATCACCGGACGCGAAGAACTCGACCTTTTCCGCCGACTGCCCTACGTCCTCGACGCGGAGCTGGCAGACGACCTCGCCGACGGCCGTCGGCGGCCCGAATGGATGTGGGTCGCCCTGCGCGGCGACCGCCTGCTCGCCCGGGCCGCCTGGTGGGGCCGGCCCGGGGACGCGGAGCCCGCCCTCTTGGACGTGCTCGACATCGACGACGAGGCCCCCGCCGCCGAGCGGGTGGACATCGGCGTACGTCTGCTGCGAACGGCGATGGCCGCCGTCCTGCCCGCCGGGGCCCGGCCACCCGAGTACAGCCGCTTCATCCCCGCCGACTGGCGCGACACCACGGCGGCCAGACGCGTCGTCGAGGACCGCATGACCGTCCTGGAACGGACGGGAGCCCGACTCTTCGTCGAACGGCTGCGCCTGGAGTGGCGTCCGGGGACGCCCGTACCCGGGCCGAGCGGGCGCCTGGCGTTCCGCCCGCTCCGGGACACCGATGAGCTGCTGGACCTGATGGCGCGCGTCCTGGAGGGCACGCTGGACGCCCACAGCCTGGACGCTCTCACCCGGATGTCCGTCCCCGAAGCGGCCGCCGACCACTACGAGCAGGAACTCGCGCGCTACACCAGCCCGCGGGACTGGTGGCGGGTCGCGACCCTGCCCGACGGCGAACCGGCCGGGTTCGTCATCCCGGCCCATAACGACTACAACGCGATCATCGGCTACCTCGCGGTGCTGCCCGAGCACCGGGGCAACGGCTACATCGACGGCATCCTCGCCGAGGGCACCCGCATCCTCGCCGAACAGGGCGTCCCCCGCGTCCGGGCGGCCACCGACCTCGGCAACACCCCCATGGCGAACGCCTTCCGGCGCGCCGGATACGTCGACTTCGAACGCGCGGTCAACATGGTCTGGAGCTGACCCAGGGCGGGACGGGGCGGGGACACCGGCGACCGGCGTCCCCGCCCCGCGTGTGGTGACAGCCCGTCAGCCGAGCGGCACGTCGAGGCGGGCCTTGCGGTGGCTGAACGTGGCGATGGAGTACGGGCCGTGGTAGCTGCCGAGTCCGCTCTCGCCGACGCCGCCGAACGGCAGCTCCGATACGCGCAGATGAGCCATCGGCAGGCCGAAGCCGAGCCCGCCGGAGGAGGTCTCGTCGGCGATGCGCCGCCGGGTGGTCTCGTCGTCGGTGAAGCCGTACAGGGCGAGCGGCTTGTCGCGGTCGTTGATGAAGTCGATCGCCTCATCGAGACCGGAGACGGTCAGGACCGGCAGGACGGGGCCGAAGATCTCCTCCCGCATGACCGGCTCGTCGGGCCGCACCCCGGTGAGCACCGTCGGCTGGATGTAGAGGTCGTCCCGGTCGGTCCGGCCGCCGAAGGCCGTCGTCCCCGAGCCGAGCAGGGCGGCGACCCGGTCGAAGTGCCGCTGGTTGACGATGCGTCCGTACGCGGGCGAGGACTGCGGATCCGCGCCGAACAGCTTCTCCACGGCCTCGCCGAGCGCCCGCGCGAGCGCCGGGGCGGTCTCCGGGTCGGTCAGGACGTAGTCGGGGGCGACGCACGTCTGCCCGGCGTTGCGGAACTTGGCATCGGCCAGCCGCGCGGCGACGGCCGGCACGTCGACGCCCCGGTCCACGAACACCGGCGACTTGCCGCCCAGTTCGAGGGTGACGGGCGTGAGGTGCTCGGCGGCGGCCCGCATCACGATGCGGCCGACGGTGCCGTTGCCGGTGTAGAAGATGTGGTCGTACCGCTGGGCGAGCAGCGCGGTGGTCTCCGGCACACCGCCCTCGACGGCGGCGACGGCCTCCGTGTCCAGATATCGCGGCACCAGGGCGGCCATCAACTCGGAGGTGGCCTGGGTGACTTCGCTCGGCTTAAGGACGACCGCGTTGCCCGCCGCCAGCGCCCCCGCGAGCGGCGCGAGCAGCAGCTGGACGGGGTAGTTCCAGGGCGCGATGACCAGGACCGTGCCGAGCGGTTCGTACCGGGTGCCCGCCGTCGAGCCGTCGGGCAGGCCCGCGAGGTCGCCGGGCGCGAGCGGCCGCGGGCTCAGCCACTCCGCCAGGTGCTCAAGGGTGTGGTCGATCTCCCGCACCGTGAAGTCGACCTCGGCGGCGTAGGTCTCGGCGTGCGGCTTGTGCAGATCCGCGTGGACGGCGTCGGCTATCGCCTCGCGGTTCTCGGTGAGCAGGTCGCGCAGCCGGGTGAGCTGCTGGACGCGCCAGGCGAGCGGCTTGGTGCGGCCCGTACGGAAGGTGGAGCGCAGCCGGTCGACGAGCGCCGCCGCGTGGTCGGCGGTGAAATCGGGGGTGTGCGCGGTGGTCTGAGTGGTCACAGTCATTTCCTGGGGAAGTAGTGGTTCTGGGGGAGTGGGTGTTCGGTCAGACGGCGGTCCTCACCGGCGCGCCCAAGAGGCCGGTCAGCAGCGCGTCCACGGCGGGGCCGAAGAGCCGCTCGGCATCGGGTATGGACTCCAGGCCGATGACGAGGGCGACGCAGATATGGGCGGCCTCGGCCGGTTCCACCCCGGCCGCGGTCCCCGCCTCGGCGAACAGCCCGGTCAGCAGTCCGTTGATCCCGCCGGTGAATCCATGGCACACATCGCCGAACCCCCGGGCCTTCTCGTCGAGGAGTTCGGCCGCGTGCGGGGAGTCCCGGGTCAGCCGCCGGACCAGGCCGAGCTTGACGGCCAGGACGCCGCGGATCCGCTCCGCGCTCGGGGCGTCCTCGGCCGCCGCCCGGCGCGCCCGCGCGAGCGCCTCGGCGTGCAGGCGCTCGGCGAGCTTGCGGAAGGCGTCGTCCTTGCCGCGGACGTACTGGTAGACCGCCGACCGGGACACGCCCATGGCGGAGGCGATGTCGTCCATCGTGGTGCGCCGCACGCCGTACCTGGTGAGGCACTCGTACGCGGCGTCGAGGACCTCGGGGAGCCGGTCGGAGGCCACCGTCAGGCCAGCTTCTTCAGGAGCTCGGCCGCGAGCGGTGCGGAGGAGGACGGGTTCTGGCCGGTGACCAGGTTGCGGTCGACGACCACGTACGGGGCCCACGGCTCGCCTTCCCGGAAGTCGGCGCCGATCTCCACGAGCCGGTCCTGGAGCAGCCACTTCGCCTTGTCGGCCAGCCCGGCCTGCCGCTCCTCGGCGTTGGTGAAGCCGGTCAGCCGGTAGCCGGCGAACGCGTTGGCGCCATCCGCACCCGTGGCGGCGAGCAGCGCGGCCGGGGCGTGGCAGACCACGCCCAGCGGCGTGCCGGACTCCAGGGCCGCGACCAGCAGACCGCCGGAGTCGGCGTCCACGGCCAGGTCCTCCATGGGGCCGTGGCCGCCGGGGTAGAAGACGGCGGCGTAGTCGGCGAGGTCCACGTCGGCCAGCGCGACCGGCCGGCGCAGTTCGGTGAAGGCGGCGAGGGACGCCGCGACGCCGTCGGCGCCTTCCTGGCCGCCGTTGGCCTCCGGGGCCAGGCTGCCCTGGTCGACGGTGGGCACGACGCCGCCCGGCGTGGCGACGACGATCTCGTGCCCCGCCGCCTTGAACGCCTCGTAGGGGGCGACGGCCTCCTCGGCCCAGAAGCCGGTCGGGTGCTCGGTGCCGTCGGCCAGCGTCCAGTGATCGGCGCCGGTCACAACGAAAAGGATCTTCGACATGGTGTCTCTCCGAGGGTGCGGGCCCGCGCGAGGCCCAAGAGGGTACGGAGCGCGCACACCGACGATCTGGAGACTCTGACACTTCGCACGCGGAACGTCAGTGTGGCGATGGACCGACCGTAAAGCGGCCAACCCACCGAAAACCAATAGGGTGGTCCATATGGTCCATAGGATTTCCGATGACCCGGCCGGAGCGGAACAGCCCCCCGCCGCGCCGCTGGACCTGAATCTGCTGCGCACTTTCCTGGCGGTGCACCGGTCCGGCTCCTTCACCGCCGCCGCGCGCCTGCTCGGCCTCTCGCAGCCGACCGTCACCACCCAGATCCGCGCCCTGGAGCGGCAGCTCGGCCGGGAGCTCTTCGAGCGGCAGCCACGCGGCGCGGCCCCCGCGCCCTACGCGGACGCGCTCGCCGCCCGGATCAACGACCCCCTCGACGCCCTCGCCGCGGTCACCGGACACGGCGGACCCCTCGACGGCGCCCCCGCCGAGCCCGTACAGCTGGCAGGCCCGGCCGAGCTGCTGTGCCACTGCGTCCTGCCGTCCCTCGCGCCGCTCGTCGAGAAGGGCGTACGGCTGCGTGTCGCCACCGGAGCGGCCGAACCGCTCCTCGGCGAGCTGCGCGCCGGCCGGCACGACCTGGTCATCGCCACATCCCGCCCCCGGGGTCGCACCCCGGCGCCCCTGCCGCTGGCCGACGCGGAGCTCGTACTGGTCGCGGCCCCCGAGTGGGCCGACCGGATCGGCGGCCCCGCCCGCGTCGCCGCCGACGGCCCGGCCCCGCTGCACGGCATCCCGCTCGTCGGCTACGCCGCGGACCTGCCCCTCGTCCGCCGCTACTGGCGGCACGTCTTCGGCAGGCGCATCACCTGCCAGGCCGCCGTCACCGTCCCCGACCTGCGGGGCGTGCTGTCCGCTCTGACGGCGGGGGCCGGTTTCTCCGTGCTGCCCCGCTACCTCTGCCGCGACGCGCTCGCCGCCGGCGCGCTCGTCCTGCTCCACGAGCCCGAGGACGCCCCGATCAACACCGGCTACCTCGTGCAGCGGCCGGGCTCCGCGGACAATCCCCACGTGGCCCTCGTCCGCGACTGCCTCCTGCGGGCCGCACGCGCTTGGTAGCGGGGGCGGTACGGGCCTACGAGCCGTACGGGGGCAGCGCGCCGCCGATGGTCCGTTGGCTTCCCCTCGCCCGCCCCGAAGACGCCCCGGACTGTACCAATGGCCCAGTCTCGGAACCCTTCCTTGAGCCAAAGATCCCGTGGATGCTTTGATGATCCTGTCAACGGCGCTGCGGATCCCGCGGCGCCTTTTTCGTGCCCGTGCGAATTTCTCCCGACGGCGGACGACAGTGGTAAAGGAGCGGCAAGCTGTGCTCAAGAGGATGCTCGTGGCCCCGGACCCGGGGCTGCTGCGGCTGCGTACTTCGGCCCGAGCCGTGCTCGGCATCGGGCTGGCCGTGACCGTCTCGTACCTCTTGGCGCACTCGCTCACCGCGGCCGTCGCCGGCGGCCTCGCCGCGCTGCTCGCGCTCTTCACCGTCGGCGACCCCAGCGTGCGCCGCCAGGCCGTCACCACCGGGCTGCTCCCGGCGGCCGGCTTCCCCGTCCTCGCGCTGGCGGCCGCGCTGCACGACCAGCCCCTGGCGCGCGACGCCGCGTTCCTCGCGGTCGTCTTCTGCGGCGTGTACGCCCGGCGCTGGGGGCCGCGCGGCCACGCGCTCGGCATCTTCGCCTTCATGATGTTCTTCGCCACGCAGTTCCTGCACGCCGTGCCGGACCAGCTGCCGCAGATCTTCGCCTCCGTGGCGCTGGCCGTCGCCGCCGCCGCGCTGGTCCGCTTCGGGGTCTGGCCGATCGAGCGCCGTACCCCGCCGCAGGCCGTCCCCGCACCGCGGCCCGCCCGCGGCCTGGCCCGGCACACGACCCGCCAGGCGTTCCAGGCCGTCGTGGCCTGCGCACTCGCGCTGGCCGTCGGGCGGCTCGTCTCCGACGAGCGGTGGTACTGGGCCGTCGGCACCACCTGGTGGATCTTCGTCAACACCGCCTCGCGCGGCGAGACCCTGGTACGGGGCTTTCGCCGCGTGGTGGGCACCGTCACCGGCATCGCCGTCGGCCTGCTCGTCGCCGTACCGCTGCACGGCGCGCCCGCGCCCACCGCCGTCCTCGTCGCCGTCTGCGTCTTCGGCCTCTTCTACAGCGCGGGCCCCTCGTACAGCTGGATGATCTTCTTCGTGACCGTGATGGCCGGTCTGCTCTACGGGCTCCTCGGCGTGCTCCACCCCGGCCTGCTCACCCTGCGGCTCGAACAGACCGCCGTCGGCGCCCTCGGCGCGGCCCTGGCCGTCGCCGTGGTCCTCCCCGTCACCACGCACACCGCCACCGACGCCTGGATCCAGCGCGCCCTGCTGTGCGTACGGCACTGCGCGGCGGACGCCGCCCGGCGGCTCGCGGGCGACGAGGCCGCCGACCCGGCGCCCCGCGTCGCCGAACTGGAGCTGCTCCTCGGCCGCGTCCGCGTCTCCCTCGCCCCGCTGCTGCACCCGATCAGCCCGCTGCGGGCCCGCAAGGGCCGGGCCCGGCAGGTCATGGCGGCCCTCGACGACTGCGCCCGCCAGGTACGCGGCCTCGCCGCCGTGGCCGCCGACCCCGACGCCTCGCACGATGCCCGGCTGACCGCCGCCTGCCAGCGCGTCGAAGCCGCCGTGCAACGCCTCGTCGCCCCGGGCGCCCAGGCCGATTCCTTGGCCGCGTCGCTCACGGGCGCGCCCCACCACCCCGGCGCGGAACGGGCCCTCGCGCACCTCCACGAGCTGGAAGCCGCCCTCGCCTCCCTGGCCGCACCGCTGCGCGGCAACCCGCGCGCGCCGTACGCGGAGGCGTGAGCCGCGGCCCGCGCCGTACGCGCGGACTTGACGGGGCCAACCCGCACGCGCGGGCGCGGGTGTGAGGGGCACGCTGGTCTCCTCACAGTGTGAGGAGACAACTTGCGTGCGCACGCGCGGGCGTGCGCGCCCGAGCCCATGCGGCGCGTACGTGATCCGGGCGCCCTGTTAGCGTCTGCCCACACAGAGACGGGCGCTGACCAGCGGACGAGGACCGGCACAGACCGGTCCAGACCGTGCTGGGTACGGGCCGTCAGAACAGAAGAAGCGGCGGAAGGCGGCACAGTGGGCGGCACCGAACAGCGGGCGTACATCGGATCGTTCAGTACGGGCGGCGGCCTCGGGATCACCGTCGCCGACGTCGACCCCGACACGGGTGCGCTGACGGCCGTACACTCCACCGACGCCGTCGAGAACCCCTCCTTCCTCGCCCTCTCGTCCGGTGGGGACGTGCTGTACGCGGTCAGCCAGACCGACGACGGCGCCGCCGTGGCGCTCTCCCTCGCCGACCCGGCCCGCCCCGTGCCGCTCGGCGCGCCGGTGCCGGTACGGGGCGCCGCGCCCACCCATCTCGCGCTCGCCCTCGGCCACCTGCTGACCGCCAACTACCGCTCCGGCAGCGTCACCGCGCTCCCGATAGCGACCGACGGGCGGCTCGGCGAGCCGGTCGCGGTCCTCCAGCACGAGGGCAGCGGCCCGGACCCCGACCGGCAGCGGGGCCCGCACGCGCACGGCGTGCACCCCGACCCGACCGGCCGGTGGGCGCTCGGCGTGGACCTGGGCACCGACTCGGTGTGGGTCTACACCCTCGACGCGCCCGACGGCCGGCCGGTCCTGCACCACGAGACCCGGCTGTGGGCGGGCAGCGGCCCCCGGCACCTCGCCTTCCACCCGCGCGGGCACCGGGCGTACGTCATCAACGAGCTGGACTCGACGGTGACGGCCTGCCGTTGGGACGCGACGACGGGCACCCTGACGCCGATCGGCACGACACCGGTCGCGCCCCAGGACACCGAGTCCGTCAACTTTCCGTCCGAGGTGATCGTCGCGGCGGACGGCCGCTTCATGTGGGTCGCCAACCGCGGCCACGACAGCATCGCCACCCTCGCCCTCGACGAGTCCGGCGACGCCCCCGAGCTGGTCACCACGGTCGACTGCGGCGGCCGCCGCCCCTGGGACCTCGCACTCCACCCCTCGGGCCGCCACCTCTACACCGTGAACGAGGGCACCGGCGACGTCACTTGGTTCGCCGTCGACCAGGCCACGGGCGCCCTGACGCACGGGGGCTCCATCGCCGCGCCGGGGGCTTCCTGCGTCATCCTCGGCTGAGACCCGCCGCGGCGCAGACGCCGAAACGCCCGAAGGGCCCCAAGTGGGGCCCTTCGGGCACAGGCGGTTGCTGTGTTGTGCGGATGAGAGCGGGTGTCGCTGCCGGGGCGCCTCAGTGTGCGGGCGCGCTCTGGGGCGACGGCTGCGTCGGGATGCCCAGCACCGTCGCGTACTTGGCCAGGATCAGCTTGCCGATCGCGCCGTACGCGCCGAGCGCCTCCGCCGCGGCGCAGTCCGCCTCGGCGGCCGCCGTGCCGGGCACGCCCGCCGCGACCTCCGGGCCGATCAGATAGGGCGCGAGAGCCAGTTTGCGCGACCCCGACTCGCGAAGTTCCTCGGCCGTACGCGCTATGGCGCCGTCCTCGTCCAGCGCGGCGGCCATCACCGGCACGGCCAGTCGGGCGGAGAGCAGCATCCCGGTGATCCCGGCGGCCTGGACGGCCTCGTCGCCGCCGACCGTCGCGAGGATGATCCCGTCCGCGGCAGTTGCGACTGTGAACAGGCGGGCTCGGTCGGCGCGGGCGAGGCCCGCCTCCGAGAGCCGTACGTGCAGGGCCTCGGCGAGCAACGGGTGCGGCCCGAGCGCGTCGGTGAGCTCCGCGGCGGAACCGCTGTTCATCACCGCATGGCGTATACGCCGCAACAGGGCGTTGTCCGGACCCGCCAGCAGCGGCACGGTGACGGCGGCGGGACCCGCCTCGGCGTCCAGTCCTTCCTGGTCGCCGGCCTCGCGCGCCGCGTTGACGCGGGCGTCCCGCTCGGCGGCGACGTGGGTCAGCACGGCCTCCAGGGCCGGGAACTCGTCCCCTTCGCCGTCCACGTAGCCGATGCGGGCGTCGAGCCCGGGCAGTTCGGAGCGGGCGATGCTCAGCACCTCTTCGGCGAGGCCGCGGATGGCGCCGTCGGGGGTCCCCGGCACGGCGAGGACCAGCGGCGGTGCCCCGGCGGGCGCCGCCACCGGCTCCGGCCGCCGGTGCCGTCCGGGCTGGCGGGGGCGTGGCATTCGTACAGGCAGGCCAGGCGCGGGCCCTGTGGGGGAGCTCATGGCGCCGCATGCTATCCGCTCGCGAGGGCCGTCCGTTCGGGAGGGGGCGACTGCGTGCACTCTGTCCGGGTATGTTCGGCGGTTCGTACGACTTGATGCGGAAGTGGTCAGCCCGAAATGGAGAGCATGAACGGATCCGGCGGCAGCAGCAGGCCGTCCGCGGCGAGCGCCGCGGCGATGCGCAGCGCACCGTCCAGCGGGCCGCCCGCGGCCTCGACCAGCTCCGCTTGCGGCAGTTGCTGTTGCAACTCCGCCCGCAGAGGTACGAGCAGGGGGGCGCCGATCCGGAACAGCCCGCCGGTGAGCGACACTTCGTACCGCGCCGCGTGCCGGGCGGTTGCCTCCGGCTCCCGGCGGCGCGGACAGACCGCTGCCGCCGCCTCGGCGATGTGGCGGGCGGCCGTGGCGAGGATGCGCTGCGCGACCGGGTCGCCGGCCTCGGTGCACCGGGCCACTTCGGGCGCGAAGGAGGCGAGCACGGCGGGCCGGTCGGCGCGTGGGTACAGCTTTCCGGGCAGCCCGCCCGCCGGGCCGAAGACCGCTTCCGCACGGGCCAGCAGCGCGGCCGAGCCGCCCGTACGCCCGTCGTGGGCGCGCATCGCCGCCGTCAGTCCGGCCTGGCCGATCCAGGCTCCGCCACCCAGGTCCCCGAGCAGATGCCCCCAGCCGTCCGCGCGCCGCCAGCCGCCTTCCGGGGTCAGATCGGTACCGATGGCGATCATTCCGGTGCCGGCGGCGATCACCGAGCCCGGCCGCTGGCCGAGCGCGCCGGTGTAGGCGATCACCGCGTCGGCCGCGAGGGCGAGCCGGCGCACTCCCAGCTCCGCGCGCAGCGCCTCCGGCAGTATCTTCCGCAGGTCGTCGCCGAGGGTGGCCATGCCCGAGGCGCCCACGCAGGCGGCGTCGACGCGCTCCGCGCCGGCCTCGCGCAGCAGGGCGCGGGCGGCGGGCAGCACCTGGGCGAGGAGGCCGCGGGCGTCGATGCCCGCGGCGCCGGTCACCGCGGGGTCGGGGGAGTGCCAGGTGCGGGCCGGGCCGTCGAACTCCGCGCGGGCGACCGCGACCCGGACCCCCGAGCCGCCCGAGTCGACCGCGAGCACCAGGCCGGGCACGGCTGTGCGCGCACCATACGTGCTCGTGCGGGTGCTGGTGCCTGTGCTCGTGTCCGTGCGCGGATTCGCGGCGGCACTCGGGCCCGTATCCACATCTGTGCCCGTGCCCGTGCCCGTAACCACATCCGTGCTCGCGCCCGCGTCCACGTCGTCGGCCACCGGCTCAGCCGAACCCGCGGGCGTCCTGCTTGAGCGCCGTGTCGACGGTCAGGGCCGTGGCCACGACCAGGCTCAGCAGCGGATCGGGGAGCTGGCGGTGAACCTGCAGCACGTAGTTGTCCGCCGTCGTGAACATCGTCTTGGCGAGCCCTTCCCAGGTCTTGGTGATCCGGGCGACCTCGGTGTCGGTGTGATCGACGATGGCGAAGTTCCAGGCACGCCAGTTCTCGGCCTTGATCGCGCCGATCTGCTGACCGCCGGAGACCAGCGCGAAATTGATCTTGCCGATCGCGTTCTGCTGCACGATCTCCCCCAGCGGCCGGCCGTCGGGGCGCTCGACGACCACGCGGGACTTGATCAGCTTGGCCGGCCTGGTCAGCAGGAGCTGCGGACGGCCCTGGGCGTCCCGGATCTCCAGCTTGTGCGTCATGTACTGGTCGAGGCTGGAGACGACGCGGAGTACCTTCTTCGCCGTGCTCTGGCCGACCTGGACCACCGTGCCGAGCGTGCGGCCGTGCTGGTCGAAGACGCTGTACTCGTTGGTCACCTCGATCAGCTTGGCCTTCTGGTTCACCACCAGGACGGGCTCGGTGAAGAGGGTGCCGCCGCCGTGCGACTCGGGCGCCACCCCGGCCTGGCGCTGGACCTGGTCCTGGATGCGCGCCGGGTCATGGGTGGCTTGAACCGCTCCCTCCGCCGGCGCCTGGCCGGGGTGCGTGTGCTCGGTCCACTGGCCGCCGTCCCACCATCGCAGCAGGTGAGGGGTGCCCTGCGGGTCGGCGTACCAACCCGCGGGGATGTTCGTTTGAGTAGTCATGGCCGGACACCCTATCGCCGAACGTCAGGGAATCAGCCAGTTCACCGGTGCCGCTCCCTGCCGCACCAGGAGATCGTTGGCGCGGCTGAACGGGCGCGAGCCGAAGAAGCCGCGATCGGCCGACATGGGGGAGGGGTGCGCGGACTCGACCGACGGCACCTGCCCGAGCAGCGGCCGCAGATTGCGCGCGTCGCGCCCCCACAGGATCGCCACCAGCGGGCCGCCGCGCGCGACCAGAGCCGTGATCGCCTGCTCGGTGACCTCCTCCCAGCCCTTGCCGCGGTGCCCGGCGGGGCGCCGAGGCGCGGTGGTGAGCGCCCTGTTGAGCAGCAGGACGCCCTGCTGGGTCCAGGGGGTGAGGTCGCCGTTGGACGGCCGGGGCGCCCCGAGGTCGGTGTGCATCTCCCGGTAGATGTTCTCCAGGCTGCCGGGCAGCGGCCGCACCTCGGGCGCGACGGAGAAGCTCAGTCCCACGGCGTGCCCGGGGGTGGGGTACGGGTCCTGACCTACGATCAGGACTCTTACGTCGTCGAAGGGCTGCTGGAAGGCGCGCAGCACATGGGCTCCGGCCGGTAGGTACGTACGGCCCGCCGCGATCTCCGAGCGCAGGAAGTCGCCCATCGCGGTGATCCGTCCGGCCACGGGCTCAAGTGCCTTCGCCCAGCCTGGTTCGACGATCTCGTTCAACGGTCGTGCAGCCACGGTGCGTCACTCTACTGGCTCTGTCCGGCGCCCCACGACACGCCCCCGAGCGGCCCGCCTCACCCCACGACCGCGGCCCGTACGCACAGCACGTCCGGCAGATGCGAGGTGACGAGCTGCCAGCTGTCCCCTTCGTCCGCGCTCGCGTAGACCTCGCCGTTGCGATTGCCGAAGTACACCCCGGCGGGATCGGCGTCGTCGAGGCACATCGCGTCGCGCAGCACCACCCCGAAGTGCGGCGCCTCGGGAAGTCCGGCGCCGAGCCCCTCCCAGCTCGCCCCGGCGTCCTCGGTGCGGAAGACCCGGCAGCGCCGCCCGGCGGGCACCCGGTCGCTGTCGGCCTCGATCGGGAAGACATAGGCGACGTCGGCCTTGCGCGGGTGGGAGGCGACGGCGAACCCGAAGTCGGAGGGCAGCGAGGCGCCGACGGGCGACCACGCGCCGCCCGCGTCGTCGCTGCGGTAGACGCCCCAGTGGTTCTGGAGGTACAGCCGGTCGCGGTCCACCGGATCCTGCGCGATCTTGTGCACGCACTGGCCGAACTCCGGGTACCGGTCGGGCAGGAAGACCGCCTGCACCCCGGTGTTCGACGGGTCCCAGCTGGCCCCGCCGTCCAGCGACCGGTATACGCCGCCCGTGGAGACGGCGATGGTCACGGCGTCGGTGTCGCGGGCGTCCGTGATCACGGTGTGAACGCCCTGCCCGCCGAAGCCGGCGCCCCACTCCTGTCGCGTGGGGTGGTCCCACAGCGACCGTACGAGCTCGAACGTCTCGCCCCCGTCCTCGGAGCGGAACAGCGCCCCCGGCTCCGTCCCCGCGTAGACCACCCCCGGAGCGTCGGCCTCCGCTGGGTGCAGCTGCCAGACCCGCTCCAGCGAGGCGCCGGTGTCCTTCGGGAACCGCACCGCGGGCTGCTGCGGCTCCTGCCACGTGGCACCGAGATCATCGGAGTGGAAGACGGAGGGGCCCCAGTGCGAGCTGTCCGCGCCGACCAGCACCCGGGGCGTGGCGCGACGGGTGTCGATCCCGATCGAATAGACCGACTGCGCGTTGAAGCGGGGCTCGTCGAACTCCCACCCGCCGCCGCGCCGTCGGGCGATGAACAGACCCTTCTTGGTGCCGATCGCCAGCATGACCTCAGCCATGGCAAGCCACCTCCGGGACGCCGTTGTCTCAATTACGGGCCAGTCTGCACCCACCCACTGACAACGGCCCCCGGAGACGGCTTCACCGCAGGTCAGGAGGGATTCCGGGGGCGCGTTGGGGCGCGAGCGCACGCCGCCGGTCGGAGTGTCCGGCGACCGGCCCGCCCGCGTGTCGTCGCCAGGGGCCGCGTACGGGCCGCGCCGACCCCTCGCCCCCGCTCCGCGGCGTTCCGCACCTCATGGAGGCTCATGGCGGCTCACGGAGGTGCCCCACTCCGCAGCCCCGGTGGCACTCCGCGCCCACGGCGTGATGCACACGGCTCCATTATTTGACGACCGCCGTACTACGATGGTTATCGTACAAGCGTAAACGGATGCACCCACGCACGAGCGGAGCCTTCGGTGAGCCACCTCTTCCAGCCATACACACTGCGATCGCTGACCATCCCCAACCGTGCCTGGATGGCGCCGATGTGCCAGTACAGCGCGGACGCCGACGGCCCCTGCCAGAGTGCGCCGAACGACTGGCACCTGGCGCACCTCGGCGCCCGCGCCGTCGGCGGCGCCGGACTGGTCCTGGTGGAGGCCACGGCCGTATCGCCCGACGGGCGGATCACGCCCACGGACCTCGGGCTCTGGAACGACCAGCAGCGCGACGCCTTCAAGCGGGTGACCCGCCTCCTGGAGGCGCAGGGGACCGTCCCGGGCATCCAGCTCTCCCACGCCGGCCGAAAGGGCTCGACGACCGCCCCGTGGAACGGCGGCGACGCGTTGCGCGCGGATGAGGGCGGCTGGGCGACGATGGCACCCTCCCCGCTGCCCGCCCGGGACGGCGACCCCGTGCCGCACGAGATGACCACGGAGGAGATCAAGCGCGTCGTGGCGGACTTCGCCAAGGCCGCCGAGCGCGCCCTCGACGCCGGGTTCAAGGTCGTGGAGGTCCACGGCGCCCACGGCTACCTCGTCGGCGAGTTCCTCTCCCCGCACAGCAACCAGCGGGACGACGAGTACGGCGGCTCGTACGAGAACCGCACCAGGTTCGCGCTGGAGGTCGTCGACGCCGTCCGGTCCGTATGGCCCGAGGAACTGCCGGTGTTCTTCCGGATCTCCGCCACCGACTGGCTCGCGGAGAACCCCGAGGACCCGCGCGAGGGCTGGACCGGCGAGGACACCGTGCGCTTCGCGAAGGACCTGCTGGCCCATGGCGTGGACCTGCTCGACGTGTCCACCGGCGGCAACGCCTCCAAGGCCGTCATCCCCGTCGGACCGAACTACCAGGTCCCCTTCGCCGCCAAGGTGCGCGAGGAGACGGACCTGCCCGTCGGCGCCGTCGGCATGATCACCGAGGCCCGGCAGGCGGAGGAGATCCTCTCGACCGGCAAGGCGGACGCCGTGCTGATCGGCCGGGAACTCCTGCGCGACCCCTACTGGATCAACAGCGCCGCCGTCGAGCTGGGGGACGAGCCGCGCCGCCCCGTGCAGTACGCCCGCGCGTACTGAGCGCCGCGACCGTACGGGCCCGGAACGCGAAACCCCCGCCGGCGCTGCCCACCGGCGGGGGTGCGGTTCTCGCGGAGCCCGCGTACTACGGTGAGTCTCGTACTCGTATCATCGACGCGGCCGACAGCCCGCCCGCCGAGCCGCCCCAGGCGGACCGACTCGGCCGGCAGAACAGGCCGACCCGGCCAGGAGGAGCAGCCGTGCAGACCCAGCCCCGGGCGCGGACGAGCGGCCGCTCCCTCGACCATCCCACGCGGGAGCAGATCCGGTTGGCGAGCGTGCTGCACGCGCTCTCGGACCCGATGCGCCTGCGGATCGTACGGACACTGGAGGCGGCCGACAGCGAGCAGTCATGCTCCGTCTTCGACCTGCCGGTTTCCAAGTCCACCAGCACCCACCACTTCCGCGTGCTCCGCGAGAGCGGCGTGATCAACCAGATCTACCGTGGCACGGCCAAGATGAGCGAGCTGCGCCGCGACGACCTGAACGCGCTCTTCCCCGGTCTGCTCGACAGCGTGCTGACGGCCGCACGCCACCAGGACGAGAGGCTCGGCGAAGGCTGAGGCCGCACGCCACCAGAACGAGAGGCTGGGCGAAGGCTGCCGACTGCCGGGGACGGGGCGACAGCCCTCGCTCATCCCCGCCCGTCCGCGGCGGTCAGCAGCCCCGCCCAGTCGGCGATCTTCACCGTCGAACGCCCCAGGGAACGCCCCAGCGCCGCCTCCGCCGCCTCGATGCCGAGCCAGCCCGGCCACTCCACCACGGTCTGACCGGACCGCCGCAGTGCGGCCCGGGGATCGGCGGCCGGGCGCCGCTCCGCGAGGACCGCCGCGTCCGCCAGGAGCGAGGCGACCGTCTCCTTCGCGCAGGAGCGGTTGGTGCCGATCACCCCGGTCGGGCCCCGCTTGATCCACCCGGCGACGTACTCGCCGGGGGAGGGCGCCCCGGTCCGCAGCACCCGGCCCGCTTCGTGCGGCACCGTCCCGCGCTCCGCGTCGAACGGCAGCCCCGCCAGCGGCACGCCCCGGTACCCCACCGACCGCAGGACCAACTGCGCCTCGATGTCCTCGAACACGCCCGTACCGACCACGCCGCCCCGCCCGTCTGGCGCGGTCCTCTCGAAGCGCACGGCGCGCACCGCGTCCTCGCCGAGCACCGCGACCGGCCGCAGGAAGAAACGCAGCCGGATGCGCCGGGGGAGACCGCGGGGCGGGGCATCGCACCAGCCGCGAATGACGTCCACATTGCGCCGGTTGGCGGCGGGCAGCCCCGAGGGGTCGGCGAACGCCGGGTCGAGGGCGGCCTCTTCGGCCCGTACGGAGACCTCCGCGCCCGGCAGCGCGCCCAGTTCGCGCAGCTCCTTGGTGGTGAACTTCGCCTGCGCCGGCCCGCGCCGCCCCACCAGGTGGATGTCCGACACCTGGCTGCCGGCCAGGGCCCGCAGCGCGGCGTCCGGCACGTCGGTGGGCCGCAACTCCTCGGAACCGCGCGCCAGTACGCGCGCCACGTCCACCGCCACATTGCCGACGCCGATGACGACGGCGGAGCGCGCGCCGAGCGTGAAGCCGCCGGGCAGGGCATCCGGGTGCGCGCTGTACCAGGAGACGAACTCGGTGGCGGAGAAACTGCCCGGCAGATCCTCGCCGGGCACCCCGAGCCGCCGATCGGTCCCGGCGCCCACGCAGTAGACGACCGCGTGGTAGAGGTCCAGCAGCCGACCGGCGGGCAGCCCGGCGTCCCCGATCAGTACGTTGCCGAGGAAGGCGACGCGCGGATGCTCCAGCACCGTACGCAGGTTGTTCTGGAGCGACTTGATCTTCTCGTGGTCGGGGGCGACGCCGTACCGCACCAGGCCGTACGGGCACGGCAGCCGGTCCAGGACATCCACCGTCACCCCCGGCACGGACTCCTGCTGGACGAGCGCCTGCGCGGTATAGACACCGCTCGGCCCTGACCCGACGACCGCGACACGAAGCACGGCGGAGCTCCTTCCCGAGGGATGCGGCCAGCATCCCACCGGGGAGCGCATCGGGGGAGTCGCGCATTCGGCGCGTCCCGGTACACATGGCGCGGACCCGCACCGCGGATCGGGCGGGGCGTTCGAGGGCGGCGGACCCGCGCGGTCTCGCGGGTCCGCCGCCCCGCGCCGGTGCCGAGAGAAAAGAAAAGAAAAGTCTTTTCCGGTGCAGCCGAAAAAGAGGGGTCACTTGCAGCTATCT
>NZ_JBWKFF010000017.1:206371-232843 GCF_056434425.1 Streptomyces sp. NPDC044033
GAGTGGGGGATGGGCGCCTTTTTCGTCCTCCTGGCCAAAATCATCCCACCCCCCCTGGAGGGTGGGGTGGGGGGGGGGGGGCGGCCCCCCCCCCCCCTCCCCCCCCCCCCCCCGCCCGTATCCGGTCACGGATCAGACGAAGAACGCGTTCATTCCGGTCACATCCGAAAGGTAGGTCTCGATCGCGCTGATCCGGCCGTCGCGCAGGAAGCAGACCGTCGCCAAGTACTCGTCCAGCACCAGCCCGTCGCGGGTGGCGGTGTTGTGCAGGGAGAGCGCCAGGTTGTCGCGGCTGACCAGGACGCGCTCGAATTCGAAACGCACGCCGTAACCGGCGATGCGCCGGGCTCGCTCGACCACCGCGTCAGCCCCGTGGGCCGTACCGGAGATCTGGTTGTCGCCGGGCAGGGTCCAGACGGCGTCGTCGGTGAGCAGGGAGCGGACCAGGTCCCAGTCGGCGGTGACGAGTCCGGTGTGGAAGCGCTCGGCGATCCGGGCCTTCTCGTCGTCGCCCGGAACGGCGGTGGTGGGGGTGTCGGGTATGGCGGGTGTGGTGGGCTGGTGGGACATGCGGCCTGCCTCCGGTAGTCGTGCGGTTGGTGCGGGCGCCCGTGGGAACCACCCTCCCCAGGGCGGCCGAAAAAGAAAAATGCCGCGATGAACAGCACCTTATGCGCTGCTTGCATAATGTCCGGATGAGCATGGACGAGCTGCGTTGGTTCCTCACGGTGGCGGAGACCGAGCACGTCACCGAGGCGGCCGCGCTGGCCGGGGTCGCGCAGCCCACCCTGTCCCGCGCGATCCGCCGCTTGGAGGGACGGCTCGGCACCCCGCTGTTCGACCGGGACCACAACCGGCTGCGGCTCAACGACTACGGCCGCGTCTACCGGCGGCACGCCCGGCGCGCACTGGAGGAGCTGGAGACGGCCCAGGACCGGATCACCGCCCTGCGCGCCCCCGCCCAGGACACCCTCCGGCTGGCGTTCCTGCACTCGCTCGGCGGCTGGCTGGTACCCGAACTTCTCGGCGGTTACCAACGCGACTGGCCGGCAGCGCGGCTGACTCTGCATCAGGAATCCGCGGAGAACGTACAGGACCTGCTGCTGGAAGGCGCCGCGGAACTGGCGCTCACCGGCCCGCGCCCGGCCGGCGGCCGGTGGGAGTGGCTACCGTTGTACGAGGAGGAGCTGAAGCTCGCCGTCCCGGCCGGGCACCGGCTCGCGGACCGTACCTCGGCGCGCCTGACCGATCTGGCCGATGAGCGGCTGATCATCATGCGCCAGTCCACCGGGCTGCGGGAGATCACCTGCCAGATCTTCCACCGGGCGGGAGTGACCCCCTCGGTGGCCCTTGAGGCGGGGGAAGTCGCCACCATCGTGGGCCTGGTCGGCAGCGGGCTCGGCGTCTCGGTCGTACCGGCCGGAGGCGGCGCCGCCCCGCCGGGGGCCGGCGTACGGCTGATACGGCTCGCCGAACCCGACGCCTTCCGCGGCGTCGGCCTGCTCTGGCGCCGGGACAGGCCCACGTCCCCCGCCGGACGCCGCTTCCGCGACTTCGCCGCGCGCTGGGGCGAGCGGGGGAGCCGGTAGGAGCGGCGGCCCCGCCGCCTCCTTCGCCGCGTGAGACGGTCAGTCCGCCGCCGGCAGCAGGAAGGACGAAACCGCGTCCGTGAATTCCTCCGGCGCCGCGTGGTGGACCAGGTGGCCGACCGGAATGGTGACCACGCGACCGCCGGGGAGCCGTCGGGCCAGTTCGGCGACACCGTCCTGGGGCACATGGCTGGAGGGCCCGCCGCCCACCACGAGGGTTTCGGCGGTGATCCGGCCGAGCCGTGCGAGCCACTCGGGCTCGGGCGTGTCGATCTGTCGCCTGATGGTGGGCACCACCTCCCAGTCGAAGGCCAAGTCGCCGTCCGGTTTGGCCGGGGTGGTCGGTTTCCGGGGGAGCGGAAGCGGGACGTCCTCCAGGACGAGCCGGTTCACGCGCCGCGGGTGGTCGGCCGCGAGCAGATAGGCCACGACCCCGCCCATGGAGTGCCCGATCAGGTCTGGTCGGTCGAGCCCCAGCGCGTCCAGGAACCGGACCACGTCGGTCCGCATGAGTTCGAGCGAGTACGCACCGGGCCAGTCGCTTTGGCCATGACCGCGCAGATCGAGGGCGTACACCCGTCGGCCGCGGGCGAGGACGGGCGTCACCGCCGCCCAGTCGGTGGAGTTCTCGCCCAGCGCGTGCAGCAGGACGAGCGGCGGGGCAGTCGGCGCCCCGGTCACTTGGTAGGCCAGCCGGACCCCGCCCACGTCAACCGAATGATGATCAACCATGTCCGGAGGGTAGGCGACCGGGGGTGCCGGAGGAACGCTGTTCTCCAACGGCCGAACCGCGGCCGAACCGCGGCCGAGCGGCGGAGGAGCAGTGGCCGAGCGGCGGCCGAGCGGCGGCGGAGCCGTGGCCGAGCAGCGGATGCCTGTGCCGGTGGCTCATCTGCCGAGCCACGGCTTTCGGCCAATGGCAAGTCCGGAATCGCCGCCTCCGGCCGAAGGCCCATGCCTCGGCCACGGCTGTGCGTCGGTGGCGTACGTCCCGGAACGCGGCTGTTCGCCGACCGCGTACGTCCCGAATCGCGGCTGTCGGTCGGAATCTCCCCACGTCTCCTGACATCTCCCGAACTACCGCCCCCAGTCGGAATCCCCGCCGCGGGCTCCCGGTTTCCAAGGTCGTTTGAAGTGTGTGGGCTGTGAATGTGATGCTGGGCGCGGGCCTGCCCCAACCCCCGCTGAGCAGCGGGTTCGGTAGCCCCCGCACGGAATTCGGAGTCAGGGAGCGGCGTGGAGCAGGACCTCAAGCGCGGAGGGCAGCGGCATGACGGAACGGAGGCGGTGAACGGTTCGCCGGACCGGGAAGGCCGTACGTCACTGCGGTCCGCGGGCGGATCGGTCCACGTCAGCTTCCGCGCCGGGGAGTGGCGGGGGCGCCCCCGCGCCACCTCGGTACGGGTCGAGGCCGGGACGCCCGCGGAAGCCGCCGCTCTGCTGCTGCGGGAACTGCCCGGCTGGCTGGTCGTCACCGATGACAGCGTGGCCGCCCCACTGGCCGAGGCGGGGGCCGAGGTGCAGCGGCGGGCCCACCGCTATGGCTGGGACCTGTCCGTACGCCCTCCCGACCCGCAGTGGCCGCACCCCGCCCTCCCCGCCCCGCTCGGCCTGCGCCCCGCCGCCGAGATGCCGGTGGACAGCCTGCGGGAGCTGTGGCTGGCCGCGTACGCCTCCGGCCACCCCGACCGGGCACGTCACAAGAGCGCGGACGACGGACTCGCGATCCTCGCGAGCCTGTGGCGCGGCGAACTGCTGGGCCCCACGCTGCCCTTCAGCACGGTGGTCGTGGACGACCGGGGCCCCGTCGCGGCACTGGCCGTCCACGCCCCGGAGCGGCCCTGGATCACCCAGATCTTCACAGACCCCGCTCCGCGCGGGCGCGGGCTGGGCTCGGCGCTGCTCCGGTACGCGCTCACCGAGGCGGCCGAGTACGGGCTGTCCGACCTGGGGGCGTCGGTGACCGCGGGCAACGTCCGGTCCAGCCGGATGTTCGAGCGCGTCGGCTTCCGGCAGCTCGGCGACAGCGTCGATCTGAGACTTCCCGCCGATTCCTGAGGACCGGCCCCGGCCGGACCCGACCAGAGCACCCCCCCACCTGACACCAGCTCCGGCCGGGCTCCGCCCTTCCCGCCTCCGTTCCGCCTTCCCGATTCGACTGATGAGAGCCCCCCATGTCTGACCCGACCCTCGTTGTCATCGACGGCCCCGGCGGCCCCACGCCGGACTGGTACCTGTCCAGGCTCTGCCCCGACTACGACGTCCACGTCCTCTGGCGCCCCGGCCCGAACCCCGCCGCCGACGAACGGCGCGCGCGCACCTTCGACTCGTGGTGCGCGAACGTCAACGTGCCCGCCGGGGCCGACCTCACCGACTACACGGTGGAGTACGCGAAGCGGCACTCGGCGGACGGCATCGTGGCGTTCAGCGAGATCCCGGTGGTCGAGGCGCACACCGCCGCCGCGGAACTGGGCCTGCCGGGCAACCCGCACCGGTCGCTTCCGGCGCTGCGCAACAAGACGCGGCAGCGGGACGGGCTCCGGGCGGCAGGCGTGCCCGTCCCCAGGTTCGCCGAGGTGCGCACGGCCGAGGAGTTCCGGGAGGCCCGGCGCACGGTCGGTCTGCCCGCGGTGCTGAAGCCCGTCGTCGGGGCCGGCAGCATGGCGACCCACGCGGTGGACGCGGACGACGACCCGGACGAGATCTGGGCGCAGGCGTGCCACGCGTACGTCAACGACCCGCGTGGCGGCCCGCGGCCCCTGTTCATCCTGGAGCAGCGTCTGATCGGATCGAAGTGGTACCCGGACGCGCGGTACGGCGACCACGTCAGCGTCGAATCCATCGTGCGGCGCGGAGCGGCCACGCATCTCGCGGTGACCGACAAGTTCCCGCTGTCGCCGCCCTTCCGTGAGAACGGCGGCATGCTTCCCTCGGTGCTGCCGCCGGACCGGATCCGGGAGATCGAGGCGTGCACGACGGCCGCCGTCGAAGCCCTCGGCCTCACCGATTCCGCGGTCCACACCGAATTCAAGCTCACCGCCGAGGGCCCGATGGTGATCGAGGTGAACTGCCGCATAGGCGGCGGGGCGGCGGAAATGCTGCACCACAGCGCCGGTTACGACTATGTGGCAGCCACCGCGGCCGTGGCGACGGGCGGCCCTCTGCCCGCCGCCCCCGCACCGCACCGCTATGCGGGCCGCCTGATACCGCAGCCGCCCGACCACCCCGTCGTCCTGTCACGGGTGCCCTCCGCCCCGGAGGTACTCGCGATCCCCGGCGTCCGCGAGGTCGTCCTGCCACACGAGGTCGGCGCCCGCCTCTCCCCGGAGCGGGGCAGCACCAACTACCTGACCGCGGCCATAGCCGTGACCGACCAGCCGGGACAGCTGCTCGACTGCTTCGACCGGCTGACCGCGCCGGGCCTGTTCGCCTTCCGCCGGCCCGAGGAGCCCGCGGTCGGCTGACGGGGACGGCGCGCCGGAGCCGGCGGGCACGTAGCTGCCGCGCGGCAGGGCGGGTGCCGCCCGCTCCGGCGCCTGTCCTGCGCGCCCTGCCGCGCGGGGCGGGGGAGACTGGCGGCATGACCGTCAAAGGCGTTCTGTTCGACTTCTCCGGCACCCTCTTCCACGCCGAGCCGACGCGGGCCTGGCTCCGTGCCGTACTGCGCGACTTCGGGATCCCCGCCGACGAGGGGGAGTTGGCGCGGCTTGTGCGGCTCCTGGACGAGGCGGGCGCGATGCCCGGCGGCGCCGCTCCGCGCGCCATTCCCGCGCACCTGGCCGGGACGTGGTCCAGGCGCGACGAGAGCGCGGAACTGCACCACGCCGCGTACACGGGGCTGATGCGCGAAGTCCCGTTGCCGAGGCCCGAGTTGTACGAGGCGTTGTACGCGCGGCACATGGAGCCCGCCGCCTGGGACCCGTATCCGGACGCGGCCGACGTGCTGGGCGAGCTGCGGCGCCGGGGTGTCCGTACCGCCGTGGTCAGCAACATCGGCTGGGATCTGCGCCCGGTGTTCCGCGCGCACGGGCTGGACAGCGGCGTCGACGCGTACGTCCTCTCGTACGAGCACGGCGTGCAGAAACCCCGCCCGCGCCTCTTCCACGCGGCGTGCGACGCCATCGGGCTCGTCCCCGGCGACACGCTCATGGTCGGCGACGACCGGCGCGCCGACGCCGGGGCGGGCGCGATCGGCTGCGCGGTGCACCTGGTGGACAAGCTGCCCGTGACCGAACGGCCCGACGCGCTCCGCCACGTGCTCGACCTCGTCGGATGAGCGCTCCGGCCTTGGCACCGAGGCGGCTCGGCCGCCGCCGGAGGCGAAGGCGGAAGGGGGCGCGCAGGCAGGAACCGCCGATTTCGGGCGATCCCCCGCGTCGCCCGAAATCGACGGAGATACCGGACTGCGCCTGCTCAGGAGGGCAGGTGGACCGGATACCCTCTGAGTATATTGGCTCGGAGCCAGTCAACGCAGGAGTTACAGCATGTCCCCGCGCAGCGCGTCGGTCAATGAGGAGTTACGGCGCCGTTCCCGTGAACGTCTTTTGCAGGCGACGGTCGAACTCGTCGGCGAACGCGGGTACGAGGCGACCACGCTCGCGCACATCGCCGACCGGGCGGGGGCCGCGCGGGGCCTGGTGTCGTACTACTTCCCCGGCAAACGACAGCTCCTGCAGTCCGCCGTGCACCGGCTGATGCACCTGGAACTGGCGGCCGGACTGGAGCGGGAGCCGCGGACCGAGGACGGGCGGGAACTGCTCGCGCGGGCCATCGACGCCATCCTGGGCCTCGCCCGGGACCGCCCGCTGCTGATGCGTACGCACATGGCGGGCATCCTCCAGGCGGAAGGTTTCATCCAGTGCCCGGAGCAGCAGCGGCTCGCGACGCTGCTCCACGACACGGTGGTGAGCTACGGCTCGCCCGACCCGGACACCGACTACCGGCTGCTGCGCGCGTTGCTGATGGGCGCGGTGGTGGCGGTGCTGTTGCCGGGGGCGCCGATGCCCACGTCCCGGCTGCGGGCCGAACTCTTCCAGCGGTACGGGCTCGACTGGACGCTCGGCGCCCCGCCGGTCGACGCGCCGCCGCCGGGCGCCGGGCTGCCGCAGGTGTTCGGGCAGGGGTGACCCGGGGGAGGCGGGGCTGTTCGGCTCCCCCGGGTCACGCCGACCGCCGGCCCGGGGCGTGCGGCTCGGCCGGTTTCAGTCCGTACCGGCGGTGTGCAGGACGCGGCGCGGCGCCGGGGCCTCCTCGCCGTTCATGGCGGCGGCGAGCCGCAGGTGCGCCGCCGCCTCGTCGGCCCGGTCGGCCCGCTCCAGGGTGCGGCCGAGCATCAGGTGGGCGTACGCCTCGGCGGGGTCGCGCTCCAGGACGCGACGCAGCTCCGACTCGGCCCGGCCCAACTGGGCCGAGTGGTAGTACGCGCGGGCGAGCAGCAGCCGGGCCGCGAGGTGGTCCGGCTCCTGGTCGACGACCGGCGCCAGGATGCGGGCGGCTTCGGCGTAGTCCTTGGCCTCGATGTAGAGGTGGGCGCGCTCGTACTCCTCGGCGGGGGAGAAGGGGGTGGCCGGGGTGAAGGTCGGGTACCGCGTCATGGGGTCGCTCCTTTCCTCCCCTCCAACATGAATGAAGGTTGAACTATTTCCGGCGGAGTGGGGCGCGGGGGTGCTCAGGGGCCGGGCTGCTGCGTCGCGTCGGTCCGTACCGCCGTGACCGCCACCGTGTCGTAGCGCATGGTGAAGCCGCCTCCCACCGCGTCGACGGCGGCGCCGACTCCCGACAGCACCTCTTCCATGTCGGCGGGTGCGAGCAGGGTGTTGCCGCCGGCGGTGGGCAGCAGATCCAGCCACTCGGCCCGGGTGTAGCTCCACTCCCAGTCGAATCGCCACTCCTCCGGGAGGCCGAAGGCGCCTGTCTCCCGCATCCCGTCGGACGCCTTGGCGCGCAGCGTCGCGTACGCGTCCGTGGGTGAAACCGTCCACTGCCGGGCGGCGAGGGAGTCGGGCAGCACCCGGCGGTAGACCTCGGCGAAGGCTTCCGTGAGTCCGGGCGGGAGCTGGGCCGCGTTCCAGAACACGGCCAGCCGACCGCCGGGCCGCAGCGCCCGCGCCGCCTTGGCCGCGCCCGCGACCGGGTCCACCCAGTGCCACGCCTGCGCGGAGACGACCGCGTCGAACTCCCGGCCGGCCGGGTCCCAGTCCTCGAACGCCGATATCTCGACCGGGAGCCCGCGCTGCCGGGCGAGGTCGGCCATCCTCGCGTCGACGTCGACCCCCAGGACTCTGCACCCGGCCGCCACGAACTGCTGGGCCGCGATGCCCGTGCCGCAACCGACGTCGAGGATGTCGGGGCCGGAGTGGGCGTCGGGGCCGGGGCGGGCGGCGGCGATCCGGTCCACCAGTGCTTGGGGGTAGCGGGGCCGGGCCCGGTCGTAGCGTTCGGCGTCCACGCCGAACGACTCCGCCACCCGGCGGTGCTGATGAGGCTCGGGGGCAGGGTGGGGCGGCTGCTCCCGCTCCGGCGGTATAGTGGGCATGTGCCCACTATGAGTGGGCGCATGCCCACTCGTCAATGGAGGCGGGCGAACGAGGCGACGAGGAGATCCACGGTGCCGACCGGCGTAGCTATCGACGACGCGCGCGAGCAACTGTTCACCGCAGCCGAGCGCGTCCTGCTCCGGGACGGGCCGAGCGCGCTCACCAGCCGGGCGGTCACCACCGAAGCGGGCTGCGCCAAGGGAGTCCTGCACCGGCACTTCGCCGACTTCGACGCGTTCCTCGCCGATCTGGTGCTGGACCGCGTCGCCCGTATCGAGGGCCAGGCGGCCGCCCTGCGGGACCGCGCGGGCGCCGGCGCCGTCGCCGACCACCTCACCGCGGCCCTGACGGAGCTGTTCGAGTCGGTCGCCGTGGCGATCGTCGGCCTGGTCATCTCCCGGGACGGTCTGCGCGCCCGGCTCCGCCGGACCACGCCGACCGGCATCCCGCTGCTGACGGAGGCCACGGCCATGATCGCCTCGTACCTCACCGCCGAGCGCGAGCTGGGCCGCATCGCGGCGGACGCCGACGTCGATTCCCTCGCTCCCATGCTGGTCGGGACCGGCCACATGCTCTTCGCCGACCGCAAAGGCACGCCGCCGGAGGCCGAAGCCGTCCGCAAGGCCGTCGCCGCCGTGATCGCCGGTGTCGTGCGGGAACCCCTGGGGTGAACAGTCCGGGCGCCACCTGGCGGCCCGTGGAGGTCGCGGGTGTATCGCCCTCTCGGGGCGGCTTCGGTGCCCTCAGCCCTAACCGCTCCGGCCCCGCCGCCGTCGGCCATGCCCGTACGCTCCCACCGCCCCCATCAGCAGCGCCGCCCCCAGCAGCGTGCCGCCGACCACGTCCGAGAGCCAGTGCACCCCCAGATACACCCGGGTGAGGCCCACCCCGGCGACGGACACCACCGCCACGGCCGCAGCGGTGCGGACCCACGCCCGCCGCGCTCCGTGCAGCACCAGCAGCCACACCAGCAACCCGCACACCACTGTCGCCGTCAACGCGTGCCCGGAGGGGAACGCGGCGTACCGCGCCGAGTCCACCGGGTCCGGCCAGCGCGGGCGCTCCCGCCCCAGTGCCGCCTTCAATACCTGCTGGAGAGCCGTGCCCAGGGCCGCCGTGCCCGCCACCCAGAGCGCGAGCGCCAGTCGCCGCCGCCATACGAGCCAGACCGCCGCCACGGCCAGCGCCGACCTCATCGCCGTCGGCGACCACACCCAGTCGGTCAGCACCCGCCCGGTCCGCGTGAGGCCGGGATGGGTGACGGCCACGTGGTGCAGCCCGTCGGCCACCCACCGGTCCACCGACTCCAACGGCCCCCACTCCACCGCGACCAGCACCAGGAGCACGACCGACACGGCGGCGAGCAGCGCACTCGCGCGCAGGCAGCGGACCGCGCACCCGGCTCGCGGCGAGTCCGGCGACGTGGCGCGTACGGCGAGCGGCGGAGGCGGGGGCGGATTCGGCATGCGCAGATCGTCGCCGATCCTCGGCTCGGCCGCTATCGCGGTCGGTCCGGTCCCGGGCCTGCCCGCCGTCGCAGCGCGGTCCGATCCCGGGCCCGCCGGCTGTCGCGGTGCGTTCCGGTCCAGGCCCGGCCGTTAGCGCAGCGCGCTCAGCCCCGGCATGAACGCGACCAGCAGCGGCACGACCGGAACCAGCGCCGCCGCGGCCGTCAGCCGCAGCCGCCGCCCCGCTGTCAGCCGGGGAGCGGCCGACAGCAGCCGGTGAACGCGCTGCGGAACCTGGGCCAGTTGGCTCGGGCAAGGCCCGAACACGCCCCGCTCCTCGTTGAGTTGGACCAGCGCGAGCGCGATCGTCAGCCGCCCGAAGCGGCGCGAGGCGCAATCGTCGGCCGCCAACTCGACCAGCCGGTGCACCTGATCGCGGAATCCGGCGAACACCGGCACCTGCGGAAACCCTGCCGCCAGCGCCGCGGAGCAGTGCAGCAGCCAGTCGTGGCGGGCGCGCGCGTGTCCCTGTTCATGGGCGAGGACCGCGTCCAACTGCGATCCCTTGAGCCGCCGCAGCGCCGCCGTCGTGATCACCAACTGGGCCGAGGCGCCGCCCGGCAGCCACCACGCGTCCGGCCGGTCGCCCTCCAGGACGACCAGGCGGTCCGCACCGGCCTCTTCGCCGGGGAGCAGAGGGGAGCGTACGAGCAGCTCGGCGCGGCGCTGCTTGCGACGGGCGCGCGCCCCGCGGATCTCACGCGTCAGCATCGCGGCGGTCCACACGGCGCCGCAGGCGAGGGCGACGGCCACCGGCGCGGCCCACGGCCCGTACGCGGTGAGTGCGTAAGCCTCCATCACCCCGCGCGGCGCGGGCGCGAAGACATTGCCGCGCACGGCGTCCCACGCCGCCGCGGCGCTCAGCGACATCGCGAGGGCGCAGCAGAGCAGCACGGCCATCACCACGCACTGCCATACCCACAGGGCCAGCACGGGTTCGCGATCGGGCCAGTCGGAACGGGTCAGTACGCGCGGCGCCATTGCCGCGACCAGCCCGCCGAGGACCAGCAGTGCGAGCGGGACCATCATGGCCGTCAGCCTATGAGGGCGGGCCTACCCCGGGGTACGGTCCCGCGTGTGAAGTGACGCATGCCACTCCAGCGCACCCGGTGCCGAGGGAACCGTCCCCGGGGATCGCGGCACACGACGCGCGCCCCCAGTGCGAGCAGCTCAGAGCGCGAGCAGCATCGCGAGCATGCCGATGCCCATCGACAGCCTGCACGCGTTGGTCAGTTCGGCCCGGCCCGGTATGGGCAGCTCGCCGGCGGCGATGGCCACCGCCGGCACCAGACGCGCCATGGTCCGTACGACGTACACCGCGAAGTACACCATCAGCAGCCCCGTCAGCAGCGGCGTGCCCGCCGGTACGTGCGCGCCGCTGTGGCCCGTGTGCCCGCCCGCGGTGCCGCCCGTCATCGACAGCGCCATATAGACCATCGCGAACGCGCCCACGGCGTGGTGCAGATGGTGCGCCTGCGCGGTCACGCCCCGGGACAGCAGCAGCGCCCGCAGCCCGGCCGCCCCGAAGACCACGCCGAACAGCGGCGGTCCCCACGGCCGCAGGTCGAGCACCGCCGACGGCACCGCCATCACCGCCATGCCCAGCCCCATCAGCGCGTCCCCGCCCGTGGCCCGGTGCCGCTCGGCCGCGCCCCGTATCCGCAGCAGGCAGTACGCGCCCGTCAACGCGCACAGCGTCACCAACAGCCAGCCGACCAGCGGTGGTCCATGCACGGCACACCTCCCGGGGCACTCATCACGTATGCCCGGAAGATGCCCGCTGCCGTGCGCATACAAGCGGCGCACGGGCGTAAGGGGGGAGCGCGCCGGCGGTGATCACCGTGCGCGGGGTGCCACCGCCGGATCCCCGACCGGGTTTCGACGCCGATGCCGAACAGGGCCGACGGGCGGAGCTGGTGGCCGGAGCTGATGAGCCGCGTCCGGTGAGTGCCCGGTCGGGGACCGGCGGTTCAGGTGCGCTCGGCGGCGAACGGCCCCTCGGGGGCGAAGGCCAGGGCGGCGAAGCGGTCGCCGATGCGGCGGTGCGCGGCGGCGTCCGGGTGGAGCTCGTCGGGCAGCGGCAGCTCGGCGTAGTCCGCCTCGCCGTAGAGGTCCCGGCCGTCGAGGTAGTACAGATTCGCGTCGGTCGCCGCCCGCTGCTTCACCAGGCGGCTCAGTTCGTCCCGGATGACGTTGAGGGTGAGCTTCCCGGCGGCCCGCTCCGCGGGGTCGCCCATCGCCCGGAACCTGAGCCGTCCCGCGCCGATGTCGCTGAAGTCCGGGGCGCAGGGCCCGGGGGTGTCCTCGTGGATGGGGCAGAGGATGGGCGAGAGGACCAGGAGCGGTGTGGTGGGGTGGCCCTCGCGGATGGTGTCGAGGAAGCCGTGCATGGCCGGGGTGAAGGCGCGCAGCCGCATCAGATCGGCGTTGACGATGTTGATGCCGGACTTGACGCTGATCAGGTCGGCGTCAGCGTCCCGGATCGTGCGCGCGGTGAACGGGTCGAGCATGGCGCTGCCCCCGAAGCCCAGGTTGACCAGTTCCACGCCGCCCAGCGAGGCGGCCAGCGCGGGCCAGGTGGTGGTGGGGCTCGCGGCGTCGGAGCCGTGGCTGATCGAGCTGCCGTGGTGCAGCCACACCCGCCGGCCGTGGTCCGGCGCGGCCTCGACGGGGGCGTCGGTGCGCAGCGCGAGGAGTTCGGTGGTCTCGTTGTGCGGCAGCCAGATCTCGACGTGCTTCGCGTCGTCGGACAGTCCGTCGAAGCGGAGGGTGCCGGACGGGCCGGACCGCTGCTCGGCGGTCCCGGCCATCATGTCGATGGTCAGGGTGTCGCCCCCCGGCACGCTCCCCTGGCCGGCCGGGCTGCCGTCGACGAGGAGGTCGTACAGGCCGTCCGGGCGGGGCGGCACGCCCGCGTAGACCCGCTTGGTGGGCCGCGTGTCCAGTTCGATGGCGGTGGCCCGGGTGCGGAAGACCAGGCGTACGCCCGAGGGCTGGGACTCGGCCATGGCCAGCTGTCCGTCCGTGTTCTGGGCGCGGGCCCAGGCGGGCAGCCGGTGCGGCAGCACCCCGTGCTCGGTGCGCTCCAGGTCGAGGGCGCCGCGCAGGAGCTCCGCGGTGACGGGGGTGGTGATCCATTCGTGCTCGGTGCTCATGGTTCCAACCTGTCGGTCAAGACGTCCGGGTTATTCGGCTCCGCCACCGCCCCGCGTGGGCGGCGGCCTCCGGGCGGTACGGGGTCGCCCGGGTCACGTCGCGGGCCAGTTCCGCAGCAGGGCGTCGAGGGCGTCCAGGACGCGCGACCAGGACTCCTGCGAGTCGGGCGCGCTGTGGCTGAACCCGCCTCCCATCTCCAGGCTGACGTAGCCGTGGAAGACGCTTCCCAACAGCCGGACCGCGTGCGTCTGGTCCGGCTCCGTCAGGTCGTAGCCGCGCAGGATCGCCCGTGTCATCTGCGCGTGCCTGACTCCGGCGCTGGCGGCCGCGGTCTCGTGGTCGAGCTTCAGCTGGGCCGCGGCGTAGCGGCCGGGGTGTTCTCGGGCGTATGCGCGATAGACGTTCGCGAAGGCGGTGAGGGCGTCCTTGCCGGCTCGCCCGGCCAGGGCGGCGGCGCACCGGTCGGCGAGCTCCTCCAGGGCGAGCAGGGCGATCTTGGTCCGGAGGTCCTGGGAGTTCTTGAGGTGCGAGTACAGGCTCGCGACCTTGACGTCGAACTGCCGGGCGAGTGCCGAAACGGTCACCTGGTCGAAGCCGACCTCGTCGGCCAGTTCCGCTCCCGCCCGGGTCAGGCGTTCCGCGGTCAGTCCTATGCGTGCCATACCGGCCCTCCCGTTTGCCAGAACCTACTATGCATTTGCCTAATAGTTTTAGGCAAATCGACGCCTCTCCTAGTCGGTCACTGACACCTGGTTCCCGAAGCCCGCCCCGACCGCCCCAAGGGTGCGCCTCGACCGTTCACCCGTATGGCCTAACGAAGGGCCCGACCAGGAGGAAACGGGCCCCCGGAGCCCGACGGCGACCCGGCCGGACCGGCCCGAAGCGCCGCCGCGCGCTGCCGCCTGCGCGCCCGGACAGCGCGGAGGCGCCCCCGAGCGGGGGCGCCTCCGCGCTGTCCGGCCGGACGGCCCGGGTCGGGTCAGGCGCGGAACCGCAGCGGATGATCCGCCGGCACCTCCACCAGCACGATCCGTACACCGTCGGGATCGGAGACCCACATCTCCACGAGGCCCCAAGGCTCCTTCTCGGGTGCCCGCAGGATCTCGACCCCGGCCCGTACGAGCTCCTCGTGCGCGGCCGCGGCGTCCGCCACCTGGAGCCAGAGCCGCATGCCGGGTGCGGGGGGCTCGGGGGAGCGGCCGGAGAGTTCGAGGAAGCCGCCGCCGAGGAAGTAGACCGTGCCGCGCTCGGGGCCCGTACCGAACTCCCGGTAGACGGGCAGACCCAGCGCCGTGCCGTAGAACGCGCGGGAGCGCTCCGGATCGGTGGGGCGGAGGAGGGTCCTGCTGCTGAGTACGTGAACCATGCCCGCGACCCTACGCACCGCCCCCGGGTTAGGGTCGAACGCCGCGAAAGATCGTACGGAGAGGACCCCCACCGCATGGACGCCGCACAGAGCCGTACCGCCGAGGCCGCCCCGGCCGCCGCACCGGGCTTCCGGACCGCCGCGAAGGACGACGTGCCGGCCGTCGTGGAGCTGATCGAATCGGCGTACCGCGGGGACGCCAGCCGCGTCGGCTGGACCACGGAGGCGGACCTGCTGGGCGGGCAGCGCATCGACCCCGAGGGCGTCGCGGCGGTGGTGGACGCGGAGAACAGCCGGCTCCTGCTGGCCGAGCGGGACGGCGTGCTCGTCGCCTGCTGCCAGCTCGAACACCGCGGCGATCACGCCTACTTCGGCATGTTCGCGGTACGCCCCGCGCAGCAGGGCGGCGGCCTCGGCAAGGCCGTCATGGCCGAGGCCGAGCACCTCGCGCGCGCCGACTGGGGCGCGAGCGAGATGCACATGACCGTGATCCGGCAGCGCGACGACCTGATCGCCTGGTACGAGCGCCGGGGGTACGAGCGCACCGGCCGGATGACGCCCTTCCCGTACGGCGACGAGCGGTTCGGCATCCCGCGCCGCGCCGACCTCGAATTCGAGCTGCTGATCAAGCCGCTGACCTGAGCCGGGGTGTGACACGGGCGTTCAGAGCCGGCCCGCCTCCACGATCCGCCGCAGGAAGCGCCGAGTGCGCTCCTGGCGCGGCGCGCCGAAGATCTCCTGCGGCGTCCCGCGCTCCAGCACCACCCCGCCGTCCAGGAAGCACACCTGGTCGGCGACCTCCCGGGCGAACCCCATCTCATGGGTGGCCAGCATCATCGTCATGCCGTCCTCCTTGAGGTCGCGCACCACGCCGAGCACCTCGCCGACCAGCTCGGGGTCGAGCGCGGCGGTGATCTCGTCGAGCAGCAGCAGCCGGGGGCGGGCCGCCAACGCCCGTACGATCGCGACGCGTTGCTGCTGGCCGCCGCTGAGCCGGTCCGGGTATTCGGCCGCCTTGCCGGCGAGTCCGAGCCGTTCCAGCAGTTCGCGCGCCCGCTCCTGCGCCGCCTCGCGGGAGACGCCGTGCACCCGGCGCGGGGCGAGCGTGATGTTCTGGAGGACGGTCATGTGCGGGAAGAGGTTGTACGCCTGGAAGACCACGCCGATCCGGCGGCGCACGGCGTCCGGGTCGGCGCGCGGGTCGGTGATCTCCTCGCCGTCCAGGAAGATCGCGCCGTCGTCGATCTCCTCCAGCAGATTCGCGCAGCGCAGCAGCGTGGACTTGCCCGAGCCGGACGCGCCGATCAGCGCGGTCACGGTGTGCGAGGGCACCTCCAGATCCACGTCGCGCAGTACGAGCGACTGGCCGAAGCTCTTGCGCACCGCCTCCAGCCGCAGTACCGGCTCGGCCGCGGGGCCGGAGGCGGCCGTACGTCCGGAGGCGGCCGTGCGGCCCCGCTCGGGTGCGCCGCCCGGCTCGTCAGTCGTACGGTCCGGCTCGGCCGTACGGTCCGGCTCGGCCGTACGGTCCGGCTCGGCCGTACGGTCCGGCCCGGTCATACGATCCCTCCCTGCGCTCGGCGGCGGTCCGTGCGGGCCGTGATCCAGTCCGTGAACCGGGTCATGGGGATGGTCAGCGCCACGAAGATCAGCCCGGCGACCACATACGGCGTGTAGTTGAAACTCTTGCCCGTGATGATCTGCGCCGCGTACACGGCGTCCACCGCCCCCGCGATCGAGACCAGCCCGGTGTCCTTCTGGAGCGACACCAGGTCGTTGAGGAGCGGCGGCACGACACGCCGTACGGCCTGCGGCAGCACCACGAAGCGCAGCGTCCGGCCGGCCGACAGGCCCAGCGAGCGAGCGGCCGCGCGCTGGCTCGGATGGACGGACTCGATGCCCGCCCGGAAGACCTCGGCGACGTACGCGGAGTACGTCAGGGTGAGCGCCGCGCCGCCCAGCAGCACCGGGTTGGAGGTCACCCCCTGGAGCCGCAGCGCCGGAACGCCGAAGACCACCAGCAGCAGGCAGATGATCAGCGGCAGCCCGCGGAAGAAGTCGGTGTAGGCGGTGGCGAGCGCGCGCAGCGGGAAGAACACCGGACCGCGCAGGGTACGGGCGACGGCGAGCAGCATTCCCAGGGCGAGGACGCACGCGCCGCAGACCACCAGCAGGCGGACGTTGAGCCAGAGCCCGTCGAGCACCTTGGGCAGCGCCTCGCGCGCGTAATGGGCGGAGAAGAACGTTTCGCGGGTGCGCGTCCAGCCGGGGGAGCCCGTGATCACGAAATAGAGCACCACGGCGGTCACCAGCGAGCTGGCGGCCGCGATCGCCGTCGCCCGCCGGGTCCGGGCGCGGCGGAACCGCTCGCGTTCGATCCGCCGGGCGGACGGCACGTACTCCCTCGGCTCCAAGGGCGCGGTCTCCCGCGTACTCACTTGAGCACCGGCGCGTCGACCGCCTCGGAGAGCCACTTCTTCTCGATCCTCGCGAGCGTGCCGTCACGCCGCAGGGCGTCCACGGCGCCGCTGACGCACGGGGTCAGCCGGGAGCCCTTGTCCAGGACCAGCCCGAACCGTTCGGCCTTGCCGCCGGTGTCCTCGAACTGCCCGACGACCTTGGCCTCCTTCACCTCGTTGGAGGTGATGTAGAAGGCGGTCGGCAGGTCCACGACGATCGCGTCGACCTGTCCGTTCTTGAGCGCCGACTTGGCGAAGTCGCTCTTCTGGTAGACGGCCGGCCGCCGGTCGGGCCGGACGACGTCGGTGAGGACGTCGAGGCTGGTGGTGCCGACCTGCGCGCCGAGCTTGGCCTTGCGCAGATCCGCTACGGACTTCGCCTTCGCGGCGGGGGAGTCCTTGAGGGCGATGACGACCTGGCGGACGTCGTAGTAGCCGGACGAGAAGTCGACGGCGTTCTTCCGCTCGTCGCTGATGGAGATCTGGTTCAGGTCGAAGTCGAACTTCTTCGTACCCGGCGCGAAGGCGTTGTTGAAGGGCACCGTCTGCCAGAGCACGTCGGCGCGGCCGTACCCCAGCCGGTCGGCCACCGCGTACGCGACCGCCGACTCGAAGCCCTTGCCGCTCGCCGGGTCGTCGTCCTGGAACCAGGGGGCGTAGGCGGGCTTGTCGGTGCCGACGGTCAGCTTGCCGGGCGTCTGCGTGGTCAATTTCCCTTTCGCACAGGTCTCCTTGGACGTCGCGGGGGACTTGGAGGCGTCGGCCTCGTCCTGTGGGGCGCAGCCGACCGCCGCCGCGAGCAGCAGGACGGCGGCGGTGGCGGCGAGTCGTACGTGCTGGTTGGCGACGGGCATGGCGGGAGACTCCCAGCGCGGACCGGGGTCTGTCCAGATCATTCCGGCAACCGTCCGAATAGCGGAATTCTATTGCCAGTTCATTAAATCCGGCCGGGGCCGAGGGAGTTCGGCGGCAGCGGCTCTATGCCGTATAGCGCGCCGCGTTCTTGATCTCGGGGAAGTCGGTGGTGCCGCCGTCCAGACCGAGGCCGCGCGCGAGCTTGAGGTGCTCCGGGGTGTTGACCACCCAGCCGATGACCTTGAGCCCGGCGGCGTGGGCGAGCTCCACCAGCTCCAGGGTCAGCCGTGCGATGTCGAGTACGAGCATGGCCGCCCCCACGGCCTTCGCCCGGTCGATCACATCGAGGCCGTACCGGTCGGCGACCAGCCCGGTCCGTACGCCCGGCAGCAGCTCCGCGATCTCCGCGAGCGCCGCGTCGTGGAAGGAGATGACCTCGACGCGGCCGGTCAGGTCGCGCCGCCGCAGCACCTCGGCGAGGGCGCGGGCCGCCGCCGCGTCCTTGATCTCCGCCTGGACCGGGGCCCGCACGGCGTCGAGGACCTCCTCGAAGACGGGGACGCGCTCGCCGCGCCCCGCGTCCAGCCCGCGCAGCTCGTCGAGGGTGAAGTCGGCGATGGGGCCCTCGCCGTCGGTGGTGCGGTCGACGTCCGCGTCGTGCATCACGATGAGCGCGCCGTCCTTGCTCAGATGCAGATCCAGCTCGATGGCGTCCAGACCCGCACGGTCCGCGCGGACGAAGGAGCGGAGGGTGTTCTCGGGCTCCACGCCCATCACCCCGCGGTGGCCGATGGTGAGGAAAGGCAAAGCTCTCTCGCTTCCGTCGTCGGTGGCCGGAGCGGACACGGCCGCAGCCTAACGGGGGCGCCCGACCGTGACGGGCCCGCCGAGCGGGCCGCGCGCGGGGGCCGTTGGCGCCCGGATGCCACGCCGCGGCGGGGCGCGTGCGGGGCGGCGATCCCGCCGGCGGCCCGGCCGTGTCACCCGTGGGTGGGCGAGTCCTCCACGCGGGTGACGCCCCGGGGCCGCCGGCCCCTCCCGGCCCCTGCACATCCGCCCGGATGCCGCAACCCCTGCATCTGAGCCAGAAGTGACGTAACCCGGTCCGTGAGCCGATTCCGACAGGAAAAACAGCGGTGAGATAGGGGGTCGGCAGGATAATTTATCGAGTCTCCCCTTGAGTAGGCGAAGGACGCATGGATACGGTGTCTTAACGCGAGGTTCTCCAGTGGAGGGATCAGTCATGACAGAGACGCTTACGTCCGCGATCGCGGATTCCGGGTCACCGACCGCTGGACGCGTGGTCGAGCACCCGGCCTGGTCCACCCTCAAGGACGCCGTGGAGACGATCCGCCCCTGGCAGTCCAAGGACGGATCCATCGACTTCGAGGCGGAGGGCGCACCACCGGGCGGCGAGGTCAGGACTCAGGCGGAGCGGGCCGTAGCGGCCATCGAGCAGCTGGCCCCGCTGCTCCCGCACGACGCCGCCTACCACACGGCCCTCGTCGCGGACCTGCGCCGCTGGGCGGCGGACGGCTTCGCCGTGCCGGACTTCCTCGACTCCCTGCTGGCCTTCCAGCCCGCCGCCCAGCGCGTCGACGGCCGCCAGCACCTCGTCGTCTTCCCGATGTACACCCAGAACGGGAACCCCGACCGCAACCTCGAAGCGGTCGTCCTGCGCATGGTCTGGCCGGACTGGCTCGCCGAGCTGGAGCGCACCCGCTACGACAACCCGCTCTACCTCGGCATCACCTTCGAGGACTTCACCTCCGGCTACGACACCAACTCGGCCGTCCTCTTCCCGGAGACGATCGCCGTGCGCCAGGCCCCGGAGCGGTTCTCCTGGGGCGGCATCTTCTGCGACCGGGAGGCCGCCCGCTTCCGCCGCGTCACCGAGTCCGCCGTCGAGACCCTCGGCCTCGAACTGCCCGCGGACATCAAGGAGATGGTCGGCGACCAGGACCGCTGCCAGCAGGCGTTCGTCCTGTGGGACATGGTCCACGACCGCACCCACAGCCACGGCGACCTGCCCTTCGACCCCTTCATGATCAAACAGCGCCAGCCGTTCTGGATGTACGGACTCGAAGAGCTGCGCTGCGACCTCACCGCCTTCCGGGAGGCCGTCAAGCTGGAGGCCGACGGCTACCGCCAGGGCCGGGACGTGCAGTACGCCGTCCTCTTCGACCGGATGTTCCGCTTCCCCGTCACCGGGGAGCGGGTGCGCAACTACGACGGGCTCGGCGGCCAGCTGCTCTTCGCCTACCTCCACCAGCACGACGTCGTACGCTGGACGGACAACACACTGCACATCGACTGGGACCGCGCACCACAGGTCACCAACCAGCTGTGCGGCGAGATCGAGCAGCTCTACCGCGACGGCATCGACCGGCCCAAGCTCGTCCACTGGTTCGCCGCGTACGGGCTCGTCTCGACCTACCTCGCCCCGCACCCCGGCTCGGTATGGGCCAAGGGCCCCGACGCCCTCGACCTGAACCAGCCGCCGCGCAAGCTCGTGGACGACGTGCTTCCGGACGAGTTCCCGCTCAGCATGTTCTACGAGGCCCTCTCGAAGAAGCTGCGCAAGGTGATCGCCTCCACCAAGGGCATCACCGCCGAGAGCGCCGGGCGAGTGGCCGCGTGAACGAGCACGGAGAACAGCTGGAAGGGGCGAAGACCATGAGCACTCCGACGTACGGCGACGGCCGGCTGGACGGTGCCGTCGTGGCGGTGGCCGGGGCCGCGGGCCCGGCGGGCCGCGCCGCACTGCTGCGCCTCGCCGAGGCCGGGGCGACCGTCGTCGCCGCCGACGCGGACCCCGCGCGCCTCGCCGAGGCCGTGGACGCGGCCCGGTACGCGCACGGCGGGGCCACCGTCACCGGCGACACCGTCGACCTGCTGGACCTCGACGCGACCCGCGCCTGGGCGGACCGCACGGAGAAGGAGTTCGGCCGCGTCGACGGCCTGGTGCACCTGGTGGGCGGCTGGCGGGGCTCCGCCACCTTCGCCGAGACGGACCTCGCCGACTGGGCGAAGCTGGAGAAGCTGCTGGTCCGCACCGTGCAGCACACCTCCCTTGCCTTCGAGCCGGCCCTCAAGCGCGCCGGCAACGGACGGTATCTGCTGATCAGTGCGGCCGGAGCGTCCAAGCCCACCGCGGGGAACGCCGCCTACGCCGCGTCCAAGGCCGCCGCCGAGGCGTGGACCCTCGCGCTCGGCGACGCCTTCCGCAAGGCGGGGGGCGAGAGCGGCCCGTCGGCCGCGGCTGCCATCCTGGTGATCAAGGCGCTCGTGCACGACGAGATGCGAGCCGAGCGCCCGAACGCGAAATTCGCGGGCTTCACGGACGTCAAGGACCTGGCCGAGGCCGTCGTCGGCGTCTGGGACCGCCCCGCCACCGAAGTGAACGGAACCCGCCTGTGGCTGACCCCCAAACCGTGACCGAGGCTCCGGCGCCCACCGACGCCGTGCGCCGCCACGACCCCGGACTGCGCGGCTTCGCCAGCGACAACTACGCCGGCGCGCACCCGGAGATCCTGGCGGCGCTCGCCCTCGCCAACGGCGGCCATCAGATCGCCTACGGCGAGGACGCCTACACCGAACACCTCCTGGACGTCTTCCGCGCCCACTTCGGGCCGCGTGCTGAAACGTTTCCGGTGTTCAACGGGACCGGCGCGAACGTCGTCTCCCTGCAAGCCGTCACCGAGCGCTGGGGCGCGGTGGTGTGCGCGGACGGCGCGCACATCAACGTCGACGAGTGCGGCGCGCCCGAGCGGGTGGGCGGGCTGAAGCTGCTGACCGTACCCGCCGAGGACGGCAAGCTCACGCCCGAGCTCATCGACCGCGAGGCGTTCGGCTGGGACGACGAGCACCGGGCCATGCCCCAGGTCGTCTCGATCACCCAGACCACCGAACTGGGCACCTGCTACACGCCCGAGGAGATCCGGGCGGTCTGCGACCACGCGCACCAGCACGGTATGACGGTGCACGTCGACGGCTCCCGCCTCGCCAACGCGGCGGCGACCCTCGGCGTCCCCCTGAGCGCGTTCACCACCGACGCCGGAGTCGACATCCTCTCCTTCGGCGGCACCAAGAACGGCCTGCTGTTCGGCGAGTGCGTCGTCGTGCTCAACCCCGACGCCGTGCGGGCCATGAAGCACCTGCGCAAGCTCTCCATGCAGCTCGCCTCCAAGATGCGGTTCGTCTCGGCGCAGTTCGAGGCGCTGCTCGCCGGCGACCTGTGGCTGCGCAGCGCCTCGCACGCCAACGCGATGGCGACCCGGCTGGCGCGGGGCGTACAGGCCGTGGACGGCGTCGAGGTGATGCACCCGGTGCAGGCCAACAGCGTCTTCGCCCGCCTCCCGCGCGAAGTCGGCGAACGGCTCCATAAGCGGTACCGCTTCTACGACTGGGACGAGCCGGCCGGGCTGGTCCGCTGGATGTGCGCCTTCGACACCACCGAGGCCGACGTGGACGCCTTCACCGCGGCCGTCGCGGAGGAGATGGCCCAGCGGTAGCGCCGGCAGGCGCGCGACGGCGCGTCAGCGCGTACGACGGTGCGCCCGACCGTACGAGCCGGAAGGCTCGGGTCGGGCGCACCGTGGTGTCTCCTGGCGATCCGCGCGCCGTGGCGTTCCCCTGCCGTGCGTGCACCGCGACGTCCCCCGGCCGTGCGTGCACGGCGCTGTCCGCCGCGGTGCGCGCCGCTCGTCAGCGCCGGTCGAGGGCGATGGCCTCCGCCGGAGTGGGCGCGCTGCCGCCGAGGTGCGCGGGCACCCACCAGGTGTCGTCGGGCCCCTTGGGACGGACGGGGTAGGCCCGCTGCGCCGCCTCCAGCAGCTCCTGCACCCGCGTCCGCAGCCGCTCGGTGATGGAGTCCGCGTGCTCGGCCGGGTCGGCGTCCATCGGCTCGCCCACCCGCATCGCGATCGGGATGTGATGGCGGCCGAAGTCGCGCTTGTGCCCCTTCGTCCACAGCCGCTGCGTGCCCCACAGCGCCATCGGCAGCAACGGCACCCCGGCCTCCTGCGCCAGCCGCGCCGCGCCGGACTTGAAGTTCTTCAGCGTGAACGACTGGGAGATCGTCGCCTCCGGGAACACCCCGATGATCTCTCCCGACCGCAGCGCCTTGAGTGCGTGCTTGTACGCGTCCATGCCGGCCGCCCGGTCCACCGGGATGTGCTTCATGGCGCGCATCAGCGGGCCCGAGAGCTTGTGCCGGAACACCGATTCCTTGGCCATGAACCGCACCAGCCGCTTCGCGGGCCGGGCCGCCATGCCGCAGAAGACGAAGTCGAGGTAGCCGATGTGGTTGCTCACCAGGACCGCCCCGCCGCTCCCTGGGACGTTCTCCGTGCCCTGGGTGTCGAAGCGCAGATCGAGCGCTTTGAACATGGTGCGGGCCGTACCGATCACCGGGGGATAGACGAGCTCTGCCATATCGGGGACCCTTCTGTTCCTCGGGAGGGTTCTCCCGGCGGAAGTTACGCGGCCGTAGGTTCTCGGCTTTCGGCAGATCGTGCCTGATGTCCGGCCTGTCGGCCACCTTGTGGGCTGTCGTCGCCGGGAGATTCTCATCACGTCGCGCACCGCTGTCCGGCGTAGCAGAAGCTACACCCGAAGCGGCGGCGGTATCAGGGACAGCCGATTTTCCGTTACGGGAATCCTCACGGCCGCCCTGGCGCTGCACGGTTGACGGAGTGATGAGTACGGAGCAGGGGAGGGCCGCGGTGCGGGAGCGGGACGGCGGGGAGCGGCTGAGCGCCGCCGAGATCGGCGCGGAGCTGGGGGAGCGGGCGACGCTCGTCCAGTTCTCCAGCGCCTTCTGCCAGCCTTGCCGGGCGACCCGCCGCACCCTCGGGGAGGTGGCCCGCATGGTCGAGGGGGTGGCCCATGTCGAAATCGACGCCGAGGCCCGGCTGGAGCTCGTACGGGCGCTCGGGGTCGACCGCACGCCGACCGTCCTCGTCCTCGACGCGGACGGCCGCGTCGTGCGCAGGGCCGCCGGGCAGCCGCGCACGGTGGATGTCATCGCCGCGCTCGGCGAGGCCGTCTGAGCGGGCGGGGACCATGCTGCGAGAGGGAGCGGTTCGCCGAACGGAGCCGTCCGGCGTGCCATCGGATGCGGCGCCCCCGGCGGCCGGCGGGGCCGCCCCGTACCCGCCGAACCGACGCGTGAGACGTCTCCCACCTGCCAAGGGGCCCTTGACGCTGCGCACCACGAATCGTCAGGGTGACGACATGCGGCCTGGACTCCTTCTTCTGTACGGACGTGCGCACGTGGATCTGCTGCGGACCGCGAGCGCCTGCTGTCCGAGCGCGTGAGCGGTTGCGACGGCACTTCTCCCGGCTCGAACCTCCAGCAGAAGGACATCTCCATGACGGCCTCACCCGGCCTCGGCACGCCCCGGCTTGCCGCCCCCGAACTCCTGCGCTCCGTCTTCCGGCAGCACGCGGCGGGCGTCGCGGTGATCACCGCGCACGGCGCGAAGCCGGCCGGCTTCACCGCGACCTCGCTCAGCTCCGTGGCCGCCGAGCCGCCGCTGATCTCCTTCGGCGTCGGCACCGGCTCCTCCAGCTGGCCCGTGCTGGCCGAGGCCGAACACGTCGGCGTGCACATACTCGGCGAACACCAGCGGGAGCTGGCCGCCACCTTCGCCCGCAGCGGCGCCGACCGCTTCGCCGAGCCGACCGCCTGGCGCACGGGCCCCGAGGGCGTGCCGCTGCTCGACGGCGTGCTGGCGTGGCTGGTGTGCCGGATCGTGGCCCGGGTGCCCGCCGGCGACCACCGGGTGGTGCTCGCCGAGGCGGTCGTCGGGGACCCGTCGGGAGCGGGCCGCCCGCTCCTCTACCACCAGGGCGGTTTCAACGCCCTGCGCGACTGATACGTCCCGTTCCCGCACCGTTGGCAAGGTCACAGTTCAGTGGCCTTGCTTCCGGGGAATGAGCTGGATGTACTGACGAGTAATATTCTGTTCGGAGCGGGGTCGCCCCGACCGGAATCCGCCCCACAAGGCGCCTATGCTGCCTGCACAAGGCAGCTGAAGAGACGATGCAGTAGGAGAGCCGGCGTGAGCTTGAGGATCGTTGTCTGTGTGAAGTACGTGCCCGACGCCACCGGCGACCGGCACTTCGCCGAGGACCTGACCGTCGACCGCGACGACGTGGACGGCCTGCTCTCGGAGCTCGACGAGTACGCGGTCGAGCAGGCGCTGCAGATCGCCGCTGAAGCGGACTCCGACGACGGGGCCGAGATCACCGTGCTGACCATCGGCCCCGAGGACGCCAAGGACGCGCTGCGCAAGGCGCTGTCCATGGGCGCGCACAAGGCCATCCACGTGGAGGACGACGACCTGCACGGCACCGACGCGCTGGGCACCTCCCTGGTGCTCGCCAAGGCCGTCGAGCACGCCGGCTACGACCTCGTCGTCTGCGGCATGGCCTCCACCGACGGCGGCATGGGCGTGCTCCCGGCCATCCTCGCCGAGCGCCTGGGCGTGCCGCAGGTGACCCTCCTCTCCGAGGTCTCCGTCGCGGACGGCAAGGTCACCGGCCGCCGTGACGGCGACACCGCCAGCGAGCAGCTTGAGGCGGCGCTGCCGGCCGTCGTGTCCGTGACCGACCAGTCGGGCGAGGCCCGCTACCCGTCCTTCAAGGGCATCATGGCCGCCAAGAAGAAGCCCGTGGAGTCCCTGGACCTCTCCGACCTGGGCATCGAGGCGGACGAGGTCGGCCTCGAAGGCGCCTGGACCAAGGTCGACGACGCCACGGAGCGTCCGGCCCGTACGGCGGGCACGATCGTCAAGGACGAGGGCGAGGGCGGCAAGCAGCTCGCCGAGTTCCTCGCGGGCCAGAAGTTCATCTGAGCGTCCGACGGCCCGTACGAACCCTCACCCGCCTCGTCATCCCCGCAGGAGAGCAGAACCATGGCTGAAGTCCTTGTCTACGTCGACCACGTGGACGGCGCCGTCCGCAAGCCCACCCTTGAACTGCTGACGCTGGCCCGCCGCGTCGGCGAGCCCGTCGCCGTGCACCTCGGCCCGGGCGCCGAGGAGGCCGCGAAGGTCCTCGGCGAGTACGGCGCCGTGAAGGTCCTGGCCGCCGACGCCCCGGAGTTCGGCGACTACCTCGTCGTGCCCAAGGTGGACGCGCTCCAGGCCGCGTACGAAGCGGTCTCCCCGGCCGCCGTACTCGTGCCGTCCTCCGCGGAGGGCAAGGAGATCGCGGCCCGCCTCGCCGTCCGCATCGGCTCCGGCATCATCACCGACGCCGTCGACCTGGAGGCCGGCGACGAGGGCCCGGTGGCCACGCAGGCCGTCTTCGCGGCCTCGTTCACCGCCAAGTCCCGCGTCTCCAAGGGCACTCCGGTCATCACCGTCAAGCCCAACTCCGCCGCCCCCGAGACCGCCCCGGCCGCCGGCGCGGTCGAGCAGCTCGCCGTCTCCTTCGGCGAGCAGGCCACCGGCACCAAGGTCGTCTCCCGCACGCCGCGCGAGTCGACCGGCCGCCCCGAGCTGACCGAGGCCGCGATCGTGGTCTCCGGCGGCCGCGGCGTCAACGGCGCCGAGAACTTCCCCGTCATCGAGGGCCTGGCCGACTCGCTCGGCGCGGCGGTCGGCGCCTCGCGCGCGGCGGTCGACGCCGGCTGGTACCCGCACTCCAACCAGGTCGGCCAGACCGGCAAGTCCGTATCGCCGCAGCTCTACATCGCGGCGGGCATCTCCGGCGCGATCCAGCACCGGGCGGGCATGCAGACCTCGAAGACCATCGTGGCCATCAACAAGGACGCCGAGGCCCCGATCTTCGACCTGGTCGACTACGGAGTGGTCGGCGACCTCTTCGCCGTCGTCCCGCAGCTGACCGACGAGGTCAAGACCCGCAAGGGCTGACCACGCGCGTGAGGCGGCGGTCCGTACGACCCGACCGAGGGGAGGGGGAAAACCACACCATCAGAGGTTCCCGGTGGGCTATAGGGCGTACATCTCCAGCAGGGGTGCGATCCTGCAG
>NZ_JBWKFF010000018.1:0-1792 GCF_056434425.1 Streptomyces sp. NPDC044033
CCCACCCCCCCCCCCCCCCCCCCCCCCCCCCCCCCCCCCCCCCCCCCCCCCCCCCCCCCCCCCCCCCCCCCCCCCCCCCCCCCCCCCCCCCCCCCCCCCCCCCCCCCCCCCCCCGGCCCCGGCCAGGGATATGACAAGGGCTCTCAGACAAGAGCTCTCAGATGAAGACGCTGAGCACGGCCGCAACGGCGAAACCGGCCACCGACAGCACCGACTCCAGGACCGTCCAGGACTTGAGGGTGTCGCGCTCGGAGATGCCGAAATACTTCGAGACCATCCAGAACCCGCCGTCATTCACATGCGAGGCGAAGATCGACCCCGCCGAGATCGCCATGATCACGAGCGCCAGGTGGGCCTGGGAGAAGTCGCCCGCGGAGAGCATCGGGGCGACGATGCCCGCCGTGGTGACGATGGCGACGGTGGCCGAGCCCTGGGCGACGCGCAGGACCACGGAGATCAGCCAGGCGAGGACGATGACCGGCAGCCCCGCGCTGTCGAAGGTGTCGGCCAGGGCCTGGGCCACGCCGCTGCCCTTGAGGACCGCGCCGAAGACGCCGCCCGCGCCGACCACCAGCAGGATGTTGCCGATCGGCTTGAGGGAGGCGGTGGAGACGGTCTCCAGGGACTTGCGCGACCAGCCGCGGCGGATGCCCAGCAGGTAGTAGGCGAGGAAGAGGGCGATGGTCAGGGCGACGAAGGGGTTGCCGAAGAACTCGACGACGGAGCGCCCGGTGCTGGGGTCGAAGGCGATGGACGAGAACGTCGCCAGCAGGATGAGGAGCAGCGGGGTGCCGATGATCGCGGCGAGCGCGCCCATGGAGACGGGCTGCTCACCGCGGCCCTCGCCGCCGGCCGCGCCCTGTTCCGCCCGGACGGCGGCCTTGGCCTCCTCGGCGGCCTCGACCATGTCGGCGGGTACGGGCACGTAGACGCGCTTGCCGATCCAGGCGGCGAACGCCCAGCCGGCCAGTACGGCCGGGACGCCGGTGGCGATGCCCATCAGGATGACCCAGCCCAGGTCCACGTGGAGCAGCCCGGCCGCGGCCACCGGCCCCGGGTGCGGCGGCAGGAACGCGTGGGTCATGGACAGGCCCGCCAGGAGCGGCATGGCGAAGAGGACGATCGACTTGCCGCTGCGCTTGGTCGCCGCGTACACGATCGGCGCGAGGACGAAGATGCCGACGTCGAAGAAGACCGGGATGCCGAAGATGAGGCCGGTCAGGCCCATCGCGAGGGGGGCGCGCTTCTCGCCGAAGAGGCCCAGCAGGCGGGAGCTGAGCGCCTCGGCGCCGCCGGAGACCTCCAGGATGGAGCCGAGCATGGTGCCCAGGCCGATGATGATGGCGATATGGCCGAGGGTGCCGCCCATGCCGGATTCGATGAGCGAGACGGCGTCGGACTTCTGGACCGTGCCGAAGAGTTCGGTGACGGAGAGGCCGGCGGCGAGGCCGACGGCTATGGAGACGGCGAGCAGCGCGACGAACGGCTGGAGCCGGACCTTGATGATCAGGACGAGGAGGAGCGCGATGCCGAGGGCGGCGACGGTCAGCAGCCCGCCGGTGCCTCCGATGAGGGTGAGCAGTCCGCCGGTGTGCGGTGGTGGCGGTGGAGCGGCGGCGGTCGCGGCGAGCAGCATGTGACGACTCCGTTGTCAGTCAGGGGTTTTCCAGGCAGGGGGGACCGCGGGGGGGGGGGGGGGGGAGGGGGGGGGGGGGAGGGGGGGGGGGGTGGGGGGGGGGGGGGGGGGAGGGGGGGGGGGGGGGGGAGGCGGGGGGGGGGGGGGGGGGGTAGG
>NZ_JBWKFF010000018.1:1802-9737 GCF_056434425.1 Streptomyces sp. NPDC044033
GGGCCCCGTAGAAATTTTTGCGCTGGGAAAAGGAAAGACAGCCCCCGGGTGTCAAAGACTTGGACGCGGGGCCCCCGGCGTTGGGCCGTCGGGGGCCCCCCCACCCCTCCCCCCCCCGGGTGCGGGCCCCCTTCCCGTGACACGGTCGGTGAGGCTTTTGACGCGGCGATGGCCGGGCCGTTCGGGATCAGCCGAGGACGGCGAGCGCGTCGATCTCGATGAGGAGGCCGGCGGGCAGGCCCACGTACACCGCCGTACGGGCGGCCGGCGCCTCCTTGAGGCCCTCGGCCTCGAAGTAGGCGTTGTAGATCTCGTTCATCTCGGCGAAGTGGTCGACGTCGGTGAGGTAGACGCGCATCATCATGACGTCGTCCCAGCTCGCGCCGCCCTCTTCGAGGATCGCCTTGACGTTGGCGAAGGTCTGGAGCGTCTGCTCGCGCAGGGTGGGGCCGGCCGGGGTGGGGGCCTGGCCCTCGACGGCGGGCTTGAACCCGACCTGGCCGGCGACCTGGAGGATGTTCCCCTTGCGCACGCCGTGCGAGAACTTGGCGGGCGGGGTGGTGTGGGTGGCCGGGGTGATCGCGGTCTTGTCGCTCATGGTCGGGCTTCCTTCTCGGGTTTCGCGGTTTTCCCGGATTTCTCGGGCTTCTCGGGCTTCTCGGGAGGTCGGGTCTTCTCGGGGGTGTGGGTGGTTCCGGAGTACTCGGCGCTGATGGCGTCGGCGGTGCGGCGCAGCAGCGGGAGCAGGGCGAGGAGTTCGTCGGCGGTGACGACGACGTTCGGGGCGGAGACCGAGCACGCGGCGACGGCCCGCCCGTCCGCGCCGCGGATGGGCGCCCCGATGCAGTTGATGGACTCCTCGTGGCCACCGAGGTCGGTGGCCCAGCCCTGTTCGCGCACGGCCGCCAGTTCCTTGAGGAAGGCGGCGGCGTTGGGGATCGAACGGGACGTGTACATGGGGTAGTCGAGCCGTTCGGCGACGGCGCGCCGCTCGGGCTCGGGCAGGTCGGAGAGGAGCAGCTTGGCGACGGCCGCCACGGTGATCGCTACGGGCTTGCCGATGCGCGAGTACATCCGGACCGGGTAGCGGCTCTCGACCTTGTCGATGTAGAGCACCTCGTTCTCCTCGTACACGGCGAGGTGGACGGTGTGCCCGCACTTCTCGTTGAGCTCGACGAGGTGAGGGTGGGCGATCTCGCGTACGTCGAGGTTCTCGACGGCTTCCTGGGCGAGGGCGAAGAGCCGGGCGCCGAGGCGGTAGCGCTGGTCCTGCTGGCGGTAGACGATGCCGTGTTCGTGGAGGGTGCGCAGCAGGCGCAGTGCGGTGGACTTGTGGACGCCGAGGCGGCTCGCGACTTGTTCGAGGTTGGCGGGGCCCTCCGCGAGCAGCGGCAGGATGGACAGGGCGCGGTCGACGGTCTGGCTCATGTCGCCGCCGATACGCTGCGCTGGGTTCGGGCGGGGCCGCTCCGGAGGGCTTGGCTCCGGTCCGCGCGTCCCCCTGGGTCGTCGTGCCTGGTCGTGTGTTCGTTCATGCGGTGCGCTCCTCCACCCGTACGGTCTCGGCCTCGGCCGCCGCGGGCTGACTCGCCCAGCCGGGGCCGAGTCGCAGTCTCCCCCAGGCGTCGGGGTCGAGGGCTGCCAGCCGGTCGGCGAGGCGGCGGGCGGGCGGTGCGGCGAGGTCTCCGGGGACGGTGAGGGCGGCGGCGGCCATCAGGTGTCCGTGCCGCAGCCGTTCCGCGACGGTCAGTCCGCGCAGGGTCCCGGAGAGGAAGCCGGCGGCGAAGGCGTCGCCCGCGCCGACGGAAGCGACGACGTCGACGGAGAGGGCGGGGACGGAGACGACGTCGTCGGAGCCGGACGCGTCGCGGGCGTACGCGGTGGCGCCCGTGGCGCCCTGCTTGACGATCAGGATCTCCGGTTCGGGCAGCGCGGCCCGGATGGCGGCTGCGCCGCGCAGTCCCCAGGCCGCCTCCGCCTCGTCCTCGCCGACGAAGACGAGGTCGCAGCCGCGCGCGAGGTCCAGCAGGACGGCGGGGCCCTCGGCCGCGCCCTGCCACAGCCCGACGCGGTAGTTGACGTCGAAGGAGACGAGGGGGCGGCCGGGGGTGCGGGCGGTGAGCGTACGGAGCAGGGCGCGGCAGTCGTCGGAGAGGGCGGCGGTGATGCCGGTGAGGTGCAGGACGCGGCCGGACCACGCCTGGTCGCGCGCGATGAGCTCCGGGGACATGGCCGACGCGGCGGAACCGGCCCGGTAGTAGACGACTTCGGAGACCTGGGCGGGGTCCGGCTCGGCGGAGGGGCCCGGCTCGGCGGCCGGGTCAGCCGATACGACCGGGTGCACCGATACAACCGGGTCCGCCGATACAGCCCGCTCCCCCGCCGTGCGGAAGTAGATTCCGGTGGGCCGGTGCGGGTCGTGCTGGACGGAGGCGGTGTCGACGCCCGTGGCGGCGATGGTGGTGACGAGGTGGTCGCCGAAGCCGTCGGTGCCGACGCGGCTGATCCAGCGGGCGGTGTGGCCGGTGCGGGCGAGGCAGCAGGCGACGTTGGACTCCGCGCCGCCGATGCCGCGGTCGAAGGAGGGTACGTCCGCGAGTCGGCCCGGGGTCGCGGGGCGGAAGGTGACCATGGATTCGCCGAGGCACACGACGTCGGCGTCCGGGCTGCTCGGGGCTGCGGTCACGATCTGTCTCGCTCCTCGGTGTCCTGCGGCGTCGGATGCCGGGCGGGCCGGCGGGCCTGGGTCGCCTCCGTGGTGCGCGCCGTTGGCGTGGTACGCACCGTTGACCTCGTACTTGCCGGGATGTTAGACAGCAGTAAGCGTTATACGCAATGGCTGTTGCACATAATGCAACTCGACTTTTCACGGGAGGCTCCATGGCCGCCGGCAACGCCGTCGCACGCCTGGCCCAGGACCGCGTCGACCACCGCTTCAAGGCCCTGCCCCCGGACGCCGAAGGCGGCACCGTCGAGGCCCTCGCCGCCGAGCGGCGGTCGCTGTTCGACGGCGGGTTCACCACCCCGGTGCTGGCCCTGTCCGCCGAGGCCGTGGAGCACAACCTCGCCCTGATGGAGCGTTACTCCGCCGAACACGGACTGGTCTTCGCCCCGCACGGCAAGACCTCCATGTCCCCCCAGCTCTTCGAGCGCCAGCTCGCGCACGGCGCGTGGGGCATCACCGTCGCCGTGCCCGCCCAGGTCCGCGTATGCCGCGCCTTCGGCGTGCGACGGGTCTTCCTCGCCAATGAACTGGTGGACGCCGCCGCGCTGCGCTGGCTCGCGCGCGAGCTCGACGCCGACCCGGACTTCCGCCTCGTCTGCTATGTCGACTCGCCGCGCGGCGTCGAGCTGATGGACCGGGCCCTGACCGAGGCGGGGGCCGCCCGCCGCCTCGACGTCGTGGTCGAGCTGGGCGCGGGCGACGGCGCGCGCACCGGGGTCCGTACGGAGGCCGAGTGCGCCGCCCTCGCCGACGCCGTCGCCGCGACCGGCACCCTGCGCCTGGTCGGCGTCGCCGGCTACGAGGGCGAGGTCCCCTCGGCGGACGACGCGTCCGTACGGGCCTGGTTGCGCCGCCTCACCGCGCTGGCCGTCGAGTTCGACAAGGCGGGCCGCTTCGCCGGCCTGGACGAGATCGTCGTGAGCGCGGGCGGCAGCGCGTGGTTCGACGCGGTCGCCGATGTCTTCGCCGAGCTGCCGGAGCTGTCCGCGCCCACGCTCAAGGTGCTGCGCTCCGGCGCGTACATCTCCCACGACGACGGCCGCTACCGCCGCGTCACGCCCTTCAACCGGGTCCCCGAGGAAGGCGCGCTGCACGCCGCGTTCCGCCTCTGGGCGCAGGTCGTCTCGCGCCCCGAGCCCGGCCAGGCGTTCGTCAACGCGGGCAAGCGGGACGCGGCGTACGACCTCGACCTGCCCGAGGCGCAGGTCGTACGGTCCGCGCGGGACGGCTCGCAGCGGCCCGCGACCGGGATCGAGGTCACCGGCCTGTCCGACCAGCACGGCTGGCTGCGCGTCGCGGACGGCGTGGAGCTGGAGGTCGGCGACTGGGTCGGCATGGGGCTCTCCCACCCCTGCACATCCTTCGACAAATGGCAGATGATCCCCCTGGTCGAGGCGGACGGCACGGTCGTCGACTACGTCCGCACCTTCTTCTGAGAGGCACGGCCATGGATGTGGTCATCCGCGACGCACGGGTCGTCGACGGCACCGGCGGCGCCTCCTACCGGGCCGATGTGGCCGTCGACGGCGGCCGGATCGCCGCCGTCGTGCGCGAGGGCGGGGGCGACCGCCCCAGCGCCCGCCGCGTCGTGGACGCCGGCGGCCTCGCCTTGACCCCCGGCTTCATCGACATGCACGCGCACAGCGATCTCGCGCTGCTCCGCGATCCGGGGCACGAGGCGAAGGCCGCGCAGGGCGTCACCCTGGAGGTCATCGGGCAGGACGGGCTGTCGTACGCGCCCGTGGACGACCGCACCCTCGCCGAGGTGCGCGCGCAGATCACGGGGTGGAACGGCGACGGCTGCGACATCGACTTCTCCTGGCGGACGGTCGGCGAGTACCTCGACCGCCTCGACCACGGCTTCGGCGGCGAGGGCATCGCCGTCAACGCCGCGTACCTGGTTCCGCAGGGCACGGTGCGGATGCTCGCCGTCGGCTGGGACGACCGGCCCGCCACGCCCGCCGAGACGGAGCGGATGAAGGAGCTGGTCGCGGAGGGCCTGGCGCAGGGCGCGGTCGGGATGTCGTCCGGACTGACGTACACGCCGGGCATGTACGCCTCGGACGCCGAGCTGACCGAGCTGTGCCGGGTGGTGGGCGAGTACGGCGGCTACTACTGCCCGCACCACCGCTCGTACGGGGCCGGGGCGCTCCAGGCGTACGAGGAGATGGTGGAGCTCACCCGCGAGGCCCGCTGCCCCCTGCACCTCGCCCACGCCACCATGAACTTCGGCGTGAACGAGGGGCGCGCCCCCGAGCTGCTGGCGCTGCTGGACGCGGCGCTGGAGGGCGGCGCCGACATCTCGCTCGACACCTACCCGTACACCCCCGGCTGCACCACGCTGGTCGCGATGCTGCCGAGCTGGGCGAGCGAGGGCGGCCCGGAGGCGATCGTGGCCCGGCTGCGGGACGAGGCGACGGCCGAGCGCATCCGGCACGCCATGGAGGTCGAGGGCGCGGACGGCTGCCACGGCGTGCCGATCGAGTGGGACACCATCGAGATCTCCGGGGTCTCCGATCCCAGGCTCGCGGGGTGGGTGGGCAAGACCGTCGCGCGCAACGCCGCCGAGCGCGGCGAGCGGCCGTGGGCGACCGCGCGCCGGCTGCTGATCGAGGACCGGCTCGGGTCGACGATCCTCCAGCACGTGGGCCACGAGGAGAACGTGCGGCAGATCATGCGGCACCGGGTGCACACCGGCGGCAGCGACGGAATCCTCCAGGGCCTCAAGCCGCATCCGCGCGCGTACGGGACCTTCCCCCAGTACCTGGGCCACTACGTGCGCGAGCTGGGCGTGCTCTCACTGGAGGAGTGCGTGGCACATCTCACGTCGCGGCCGGCGGCGCGGTTGAAGCTGGCCGACCGGGGGTTGGTACGGACCGGATACCGTGCCGATCTTGTGCTCTTCGATCCGGCCGAGGTCGCCGCCGGCTCCACTTTCGAAGCTCCGAGGACTCTTCCGACCGGTATTCCGTATGTGTTGATCGATGGGCGCTTTGTGATGGAAGACGGGCACCGTACGGACGTCCTGGCGGGCCGTACGGTCCGGCGGGCGCCCGCCGCCTGAGGGCGCCACGGGGGCCCCGGCCCCCGTGGTCCTACTCACCGGTAAAACGAGGAGCGGCTCTCGTGGCCCGGTCGTATGGTGGCCGTTATGCAGGTGATCCAGTCAACGAAACTCGCCAATGTCTGCTACGAGATCCGTGGTCCGGTCCTTGAGGAGGCAATGCGACTGGAGGCGGCAGGACACCGCATCCTGAAGCTCAACACCGGCAACCCGGCGGTCTTCGGCTTCGAGTGCCCGCCCGAGATCCTTGAGGACATGCTGCGCTCGCTCGGCGACGCGCACGGCTACGGCGACGCGAAGGGGCTGCTGTCCGCGCGGCGCGCGGTGATGCAGCACTACCAGACCAAGGGCGTCGAGCTGTCCGTCGACGACATCTACCTCGGCAACGGCGTCTCCGAGCTGATCCAGATGTCGATGCAGGCGCTGCTGGACGACGGCGACGAGGTGCTGGTGCCCGCGCCCGACTACCCGCTGTGGACGGCGTCGGTCTCGCTGGCGGGCGGCACGGCCGTGCACTACCGCTGCGACGAGCAGGCGGACTGGATGCCGGACCTCGCGGACATCGAGCGCAGGATCACCGACCGCACCAAGGCCATCGTCGTCATCAACCCGAACAACCCGACGGGCGCGGTCTACGACGACGAGCTGCTGCGCGGCATCACCGAGATCGCCCGCCGCCACAACCTGATCGTCTGCTCCGACGAGATCTACGACCGGATCGTCTACGACGGCGTCACGCACACCCCGACCGCCGCCATCGCGCCGGACCTGCTGACCCTGACGTTCAACGGGCTGTCGAAGAACTACCGGGTCGCCGGGTACCGCGCGGGCTGGATGGCCGTCTGCGGCCCGAAGGCGCACGCGTCCAGCTATATCGAGGGCCTCACGATCCTCGCCAATATGCGGCTGTGCGCCAATATGCCCGTACAGCACGCGGTGGCGACCGCGCTCAACGGCCGGCAGTCGATCAACGAGCTGGTACAGCCGGGCGGCCGGCTGCTGGAGCAGCGCGACACGGCGTACGAGCTGCTGACCCGGATCCCCGGCGTGACGTGCGTGAAGCCGAAGGGCGCGCTGTACGCGTTCCCCCGGCTCGACCCCAAGGTCTACAAGATCAAGGACGACCGGCAGATGGTCCTGGACCTGCTCCGGGCCGAGAAGATCATGATCGTGCACGGCACGGGGTTCAACTGGCCGGAGCCGGACCACTTCCGGCTGGTGACGCTGCCCGCCAAGGAGGAATTGACGGACGCGGTCACCCGGATCGGCGAGTTCCTGGACGGCTACGGCCAGTACTGACCGTACTGACGGAAGCCATCCATGTAAGTGGGACAACTTTAGACTGCGTCTAAGTTAGGATGGTCTCCTGAAACCTTGCCAGGAGGCCATCCCATGTACGAACCGATCCGCACCAAGTCGGTCCACTCCATGGCCGAGCCCGCCGACGCACGCGGCCGCACCCCGCGCCGCTCCCGCGAGGAGGAGCTGGACATCCGGCTCGCCGGACACCTCACCGCCCTGCTGACCGTGACCGACGAGCTGCGGGCCGGGAGCGACGGGCCCGCGTCCGCCGAACTGGACGACGCGGCCCGCCGCATCGCCGGTACGGCCGCCCGGCTGCGCGACGGCCGCGCCCCGCTGCGGGCCGCCCCGACGGCGGGCGGTACGCCCGGCCCCGGAGCCCGTACGGCCGCGCTGCACCAGCGGGCGCACATGCTCGCCGGACAGGCGCTGGTCGTCGCGACCTCCCGCGCGGATGACGCGGGCGCGGCGCTGGCCGCCGAACGGCTGGCCGTGCACGCCGAGGCGCTCGGCCTCGCCGAGGCCGTCTGACGCCTTGACGGGTCCGAGGTCTGAAGTGCCTGCCGCTTGACGGACTCGGCGACTGAAGGGCCTGCCGTCTGACGGGCCCGCCGCTCGAAGGGCCCGACGTCCGAAAGGCCGGACACCCGAAGGGCCCGACATCCGAAGGGCCCGACCCCAACCGACCACTGCCGCACCACCCGGCCCGGGGGGGGGGGGGGGGGGGGGGGGGAGGGGGGGAGGGGGGGGGGGGGGGGGGGGAGGGAAGGGGGGGGGGGGGGGGGGGGGGGGGGGGGGGGGGGGGGGGGGGGGGGGGGGTGTGGCGGGGGGTTTTGGGGTGGGG
>NZ_JBWKFF010000018.1:9746-25059 GCF_056434425.1 Streptomyces sp. NPDC044033
GCCCCTCCCCCCCCCACCCCCCCCCCCCCCCCCCCCCCCACCCCCCCCCCCCCCCCCCCCCCCCCCCCCCCCCCCCCCCCCCCGGGCCCTTGTCCGGGCAGGCTCGCTCAGCCCAGGCGGCGCACCAGCGAGCGGTACTCGTCCCACAGCTCCTTGGGCGTGTGGTCGCCGAAGGTGTTGAGGTGCTCGGGGATGAGCGCGGCCTCCTCGCGCCAGACGTCCTTGTCGACGCTGAGCAGGAAGTCGAGGTCGCCCGCGCTGAGGCCGAGGCCCTCGGTGTCGAGCGCCGCCGGCGTCGGCAGCACGCCGATCGGGGTCTCGACGCCCTCGGCCCTGCCCTCCAGGCGCTCGACGATCCACTTCAGGACGCGGCCGTTCTCGCCGAAGCCGGGCCAGACGAACGAGCCCGCCTCGTTCTTGCGGAACCAGTTCACGTAGTAGATCTTCGGGAGCTTCGACGCGTCCGGCTTGTCGGCGCCGACCTTGAGCCAGTGGCCCATGTAGTCGCCCATGTTGTAGCCGCAGAACGGCAGCATCGCGAACGGGTCCCGGCGCAGCTCGCCGACCTTGCCCTCGGCCGCGGCGGTCTTCTCGCTCGCCACGTTCGCGCCGAGGAAGACGCCGTGCTGCCAGTTGAAGGACTCCGTGACCAGCGGCACGGCCGAGGCGCGGCGGCCGCCGAAGAGGATCGCCGAGATCGGCACGCCCTTGGGGTCCTCCCACTCGGGCGCGATGATCGGACACTGGCCGGCCGGAACGGTGAACCGGGCGTTGGGGTGCGCCGCCGGGGTCCCCGACTCGGGGGTCCAGTCGTTGCCCTTCCAGTCGGTGAGGTGCGCGGGACGCTCCTCGGTCATGCCCTCCCACCACACGTCGCCGTCGTCGGTGAGCGCGACGTTGGTGAAGACGGAGTTGCCCCACATGGTCTTCATGGCGTTGGCGTTGGTGTGCTCGCCGGTGCCGGGCGCGACGCCGAAGAACCCGGCCTCGGGGTTGATCGCGTAGAGCCGGCCGTCCTCGCCGAACCGCATCCAGGCGATGTCGTCGCCGATGGTCTCCACGGTCCAGCCGGAGATCGTCGGCTCCAGCATGGCGAGGTTGGTCTTGCCGCAGGCGCTCGGGAACGCGGCCGCGACGTACTTCGGCTCGCCCTGCGGCGGCGTCAGCTTGAGGATCAGCATGTGCTCGGCGAGCCAGCCCTCGTCACGCGCCATGACGGAGGCGATGCGCAGCGCGTAGCACTTCTTGCCGAGCAGGGCGTTGCCGCCGTAGCCGGAGCCGTACGACCAGATCTCGCGGGCCTCGGGGAAGTGCGAGATGTACTTGGTGGAGTTGCACGGCCACGGGACGTCGGCCTCGCCCTCGGCGAGCGGGGCGCCGAGGGTGTGGACGGCCTTCACGAAGAAGCCGTCGTCGCCGAGCTCGTCCAGGACGGCCTGGCCCATACGGGTCATGGTGCGCATGGAGACGGCGACGTACGCGGAGTCGGTGATCTCGACGCCGAGCGCCGAGAGGGGCGAGCCGAGCGGGCCCATGCAGAACGGGACGACGTACATCGTCCGGCCGCGCATCGAGCCGCGGAAGACCCCCCGCTCCCCGGTGAAGATGTCGCGCATCTCCGCCGGGGCCTTCCAGTGGTTGGTCGGCCCCGCGTCCTCCTCCTTCTCGGAGCAGATGAACGTACGGTCCTCGACGCGGGCGACGTCCGAGGGGTCGGAGGCGGCGTAGTACGAGTTCGGACGCTTGATCGGGTCGAGCTTCTTGAACGTGCCCCTCGCGACGAGCTCCTCGCACAGGCGCTCGTACTCGGCCTCGGAGCCGTCGCACCAGACGATGCGGTCCGGCTCGGTGAGGTCGGCGATCTCATGGACCCAGGAGAGGAGCTCCTGGTGGTTGGTCGGGGTGCTGGGAGCCGCATTGCTGCGCGCCACGATCGCTCCGTCCCGCCGGAAACCGCGCTGCTCCGGCGTCAGAAGTTGAGGGTTGAGCGAACCCTTGCCACAGATGCCCGCAAGATGTCCGCATTTGGCGTTAGTTGCCCCGTGGGGGCCGCGACCCGGACGCTTCGTGACCGCTCATCCGGTGCCGACCGCACTCATTTGATCATGCGGCCAGGGATGCCGTCTGTCCAGGGGGCGCACTCGTGACCATCGCCACGCGGAACTGACCCGTAACCTACGGTGCCGTAGCTAGCATTGGCGGCATGACCTCCGCCGCTCCCGACACCGCCGCCACCCCCTCTCCGGGAGAGCCCGCGGCCCTGCCGTCCCCCGCCAAGCCGAGGCTGCGCGGCTGGCTGCACGCCGGCATGTTCCCGGCGGTGCTCTTCGCCGGCGTCGTGCTGACCGCCCTGGCCGACAGCCCGCGCGGCCGGGTCGCGTGTGCGATCTTCACGCTCACCGCCTGCCTGCTGTTCGGCGTGAGCGCCCTCTACCACCGCGGGAACTGGAGCCCGCGCGCCGACGCGGTGCTCCGCCGGCTGGACCACGCCAACATCTTCCTGATCATCGCGGGCACCTATACGCCGCTGACCATGCTGCTGGTCCCCGGCGGCCGCGGTCAGGCGCTGCTCTGGGCCGTCTGGGGAGCCGCGCTGGCGGGCATCGCCTTCCGCGTCTTCTGGATCGGCGCCCCGCGCTGGCTCTACACCCCCTGCTACATCGCGATGGGCTGGGCCGCCGTCTTCTTCCTGCCGGACTTCCTGCGGGCCGGGGGCATCGCGGTGCTCGTCTGCGTGATCGTCGGCGGACTGCTCTACAGCGCGGGCGGCGTGATCTACGGAATCAAGCGCCCCAACCCGTCGCCGCGCTGGTTCGGCTTCCACGAGGTCTTCCACTCCCTGACGCTGGCCGCGTTCGTGGTGCACTACGTCGGCATCTCGCTGGTGGCCTACACCCACGCGTAGCCCACCGCCTCACGCCCCTTCAGTGGCCGCGACCCGATCCGGGTCGCGGCCACTCGTCTGTCCGGGCGCGGGAGGCGGGCTCGCCAGGAAAGGGACACGGGCACGCCAGGCACGGGACACGGGCACGCCAGGCACGGGGTGCAGGCACACCAGACGCGGGGTGCAGGCGCCACGACGGCTAAATTGACAGCCAGAACCTTTTGAGAGTTACTGTCATTTGACACTACTCCTCAAAACGCTTCGGAGGGCCCCATGAGCGCGCCATCGCAACACGGCCCCGACCCCCGGCGCTGGTGGGCGCTGGGCGCCATCGTCGCCTGCATGCTCGTACTCGGCTTCGACGGCACGATCCTCAACGTCGCGCTGCCGACCATGGCCTCCCAGCTCGGCGCCGGCACCGGCGAGCAGCAGTGGATCGCCGACTCCTACCTCGTGGTCTTCGCCGCCCTGATGCTCCCGGCCGGACTCCTCGGCGACCGCTTCGGCCGCCGCCGGATGCTCCTCACCGGCCTCGCGATATTCCTCGCCGGCTCCCTGCTGGGCACCCTCGTCCACGAACCGGGCCTGGTCATCGCCGCCCGTACGGTCATGGGGGCCGGCGCCGCGCTGATCATGCCGCTCGCCATGTCCGTACTGCCGTCGCTCTTCGCGCCCGACGAGCGCACCAAGGCGGTCGGCGCGGTCTCCGCGGTCTCCGCGCTCGGGATGCCGCTCGGCCCGGTCGTCGGCGGCTGGCTGCTCGACCACTTCTGGTGGGGCTCGGTCTTCCTGATCAACGTGCCGCTCGTCGTCATCGGCATCGTCGCCTGCGTCTTCCTGCTCCCCGAGGCCAAGGACCCCGCCACCCCCGCGGTCGACGCCGCCTCCAGCTCCCTCACCGCCCTCGGCCTCGGCCTCCTCGTCTTCGGCGTCATCGAGGGCCCCCAGCGCGGCTGGGCCTCCCCGGTCGTCCTCGGCGCGTTCGCCGGGTCCGTGGCGCTGCTCACCGCGCTCGTCCTGCGCGAACGGCGCATGGTCCGGCCCCTGCTCGATCTGACGCTGCTGCGCCACCGCGGCTTCCGGTGGAACGCCATCGCCGCGACCCTGGTGACCTTCGCCCTGATGGGCCTGCTCTTCGTGCTGCCGCAGTACCTCCAGGTGATCCAGGGCCACGACGCCTTCGGCACCGGGCTGATGATGATGCCGATGATGGCCGGGCTGCTCGTCGCCTCGCGCGGCGCCGGGCCGCTGGCCGAGCGCTTCGGGCCGCGGACGGTCATCTCCGGCGGCCTGTTCGTCCTCGCCTTCGCCGCGCTGCTCGGCAGCGGCACCCACGCGGGCGACGGCTACGGCAGCGTCGCGGTGTGGCTGGTCATCGCCGGGTTCGGGTTCGGGTTCGCCGTCATCCCCGCCATGAACAACGCCCTCGGCGCGCTCCCCCGCGACCGCGCGGGCAGCGGCTCCGGGCTCCTGATGACGCTGCGTCAGGTCGGCGGGGCCATCGGCGTCGCGGTCCTCGGCAGCCTGGTCGCCGGCGCGTACCGCGCCCACCTCGACACCGGCGGGCTGCCGCACGCCGCCGCCCACGCCGCGGGGGAATCGGTCGTCGGCGGGCACGCCGTCGCCGCCCGGCTCGGCGACGCGGCGCTGCGGCACTCGGCGGACGCCGCGTTCATCGACGGCATGGACCTGGCGCTGCTCGTCACCGGCATCGCCGCGCTGGCCGCCGCCCTGCTCACCGCGGTCTTCCTGCCCAACCCGCGGCGCGCCGGCCAAACCACCGGGGCCACGACCGCCACCAGCGACGATGTGGCCCCCGAGCCCGCCGATGCCCGACAATGAGCCCCATGGCCGCCGTACGCACGACACCCGAGGCGCAGTCGGAGCTCAGACTCGGACTGCGCGAGCGGAAGAAGATCCAGACCCGTCGGTCGATCCGCCGGGCCGCCTATCGGCTCTTCAAGGAGCAGGGCTACGACGCGACGCCCGTCGACCAGATCGCCGCCGCCGCCGACGTCTCCCCCAGTACCGTCTTCCGCTACTTCCCCACCAAGGAAGACATCGTCCTCACCGACGAGTACGACGCCTTGCTGGAGGCGGCGCTGCGGGCCCGGCCGCCGGGCGAGGCCCCGATGGAGTCCGTCCGGCACGGCGTCCTGGAGCCGCTGCGCCAGGTCTTCGAGCACGAGCCCGAGGAGATGGTCGAGCGCACCAAGCTGCTCCAGGAAGTGCCCGCCATCCGCGCCCGCGCCAGCGAGAGCATGACCGCCACCGGGCAGATCCTGGCCGGCGTGCTCCGCGAGCGCACCGGCCGGCCGGCCGAGGACATCGAGGTGGAGGTGTTCGTGGGGGCGGTGCTCGGCGGCTTCCAGGCGGCGCTGATGCACTGGGCCCGCAACGGGCATCAGGAGGATCTGATCGCGCTCATGCGGCAGAGCCTCGACATCCTCGCCCGCGGGCTCACTCTCTGAGCGCCCTCGCGTAGGGGGCCACCCGCCCCGGCTCCCGCGGCCCCTCCCCCACCTGGTCCGCGAGCCGCCGGCGCAGCTGCGTCAGCCGCTCGATACGGGCGTCGAGATCGGCCAGCCGGCGCCTGATCACCGCCTCCACGGCGGGACAGGGGCCGGCTCCGTTCACGGCGAAGAGCCGCGGGCCGGTGCCGGTGCCGGTGGGCGCCTTGTCCAGTCCTTCGGGCCCTTCGGCGGACATCCCGTCCGGCCCCTCGGCGGACATCCCGTCCGGCCTCTCGGACGTCCCGTCCAGGCCCTCGGAAGGCACCTCGTCCAGTCCTTCGGCGAAGGTCCGCAGGTCCGCCACGGTCAGCCCGGTCTCCAGCAGCCCCCGCACGATCCGCAGCCGCCGCACGTCGGCCGGCCCGTACAGCCGGTGGCCCGACGACGTCCGCCGGGCCACCAGCAGGCCCTCCTGCTCGTAATAGCGCAGGGCTCGCGGCGTGAGCCCCGCGGCAGCCGCCGCGTCGCCGATCCGCATCCGGTCCTCCCCCGCCGAGGGCTACAGCTCCACCAGCACCGCGCCGACGTGACGTCCCTCGGTCAACTCCTGCAACGCGCGAGGGGCCGACTCAATGCCCGACAGCCGCGCGTGCGGGAAGGCCAGTGTGCCGTCCCGCAGGCCGCGGCCGAACTCCCGGTGCCACTCGGGGATCACATCGAGGTTGTCGTAGAGCGCCACCCCGCGCAGCGTGATGCCGTTCGCGACCAGCGCGAGCGTGTCGAACGTGGCCAGCGCGCCGTCCCCCAGCTGACCGGAGAGCGCACCGACCAGGGCGATCCGGGCGCCCCGGTTGGCGAGGGCCACGGCCGCCTGCAACTGCTCGCCGCCGACGTTGTCGAAGACCGCGTCAATGCCGTCCGGGGCCGCCGCGCGCAGCTGTTCGTCGATCGGGCCCGCGCCGCGGATGACAGCCGCGTCATAGCCCAGTTCCCCGGTCAGTACGTCCGCCTTGGCCTGCGAACTCGTCGAGCCTATGACCCGCGCGGCGCCGCGCAGCCGGGCGATCTGCCCGGCGAGCGTGCCGACCCCGCCGGCCGCGCCGGACACGAACACCGTGTCGCCGGCACGGACCTCGGCACCGCGCACGACGCCCAAGTAGGCGGTGGGGCCCTGAGAGAGGTACGCGCCCGGGTCGGGCAGCAGGCCCGGCTCGATGCGCTGCGCCTCGGCCTCGGAGACGACCGCGTACTCGCGCCAGCCCGCGGCGCGCGTCAGGACGAGATCACCGGGCGCGAACCCGGCCCCGGACCCGGCGACCACCTCGGCGACGGACTGCCCCTCCAGCACCTCCCCCAGCTTGAACTGCGGCATCGGGACGGGGCTTTCGGCGGCCATCAGGGTGCGCGTCACCGCGGCCACGGCCATGGTCTTGTTGCGGACGAGCAGCTGGCCGGGGCCCGGCTGCGGAACCGGGACCTCGGCGACCTCGAAGTGCTCGTCGGTCAGCTTCCCTTCGGGGTGGGCGGCGAGGCGGACCTCGCGGTGGGTGGCGGGAATGGACGCGGCGGTCATGTGCGGTCTCCTCGCGAGAACTTACGGATCGCCATGACGCTAGAACTTGACGCCCACGTCAAGGTCAAGTCGGTCTTAGGTCCCGGTCTCAAGACCTAGGACGCATGGCCCTCCGCTCGGCTCACTCCCGGCCGCGCCCGCCCTCGGCCCGGCTCACCCGGCCTCAGGCTCGTCACCCTCCACTCGGCTCATTCCCGGCCGCGCTCGCCCTCCGCTTGGCTCGTCGCCCGCCGCACTCACCCTCCGCTTGGCTCGTCCCCGGCCGTTCGCAGGAGATCCGCCAGTGCCTGGGGATCGGTGGTGGGCGCGTCGCAGGTGAAGTGCCGGCAGACGTACGCGGCCGGGCGGCCGTTCAGCAGCGACCGGTCGGCGAGCAGCGGCACCTCGGCGATGCCCGGCTCGCCGAGCGCGACGACCGCGCCGGGGGCGGTGGACAGCAGCGCGGTGCGGTGCAGTTCCCGGGTGGCGGGGTCGTCGTACGGGCCGACGACGGCGATCTCACGGGGTCCGTCCAGGAGCGCTTCGGCGGCCGCGAGGCCCCAGCCGATGAACCGGGGGGCGCGCGGGCCGAGCGCCTTGACGATCCCCATCGCCCGTTCCGCGGCCTCCCGGTGCGGGGCGCTGCCGGTCACGGCGGCGTACGACAGGAGCGCCCCGGCGGCGGCGGACCACCCGGAGGGGACCGCGTTGTCGGTGGGGTCCTGGGGGCGTCGGATGAGGGCCTCGGCGTCGGCGGCGGTGTCGTAGAGGGCGCCGTCCTCGGCCGTGAACTGGATGAGGACGGTATCCAGGAGGAGGCCCGCGAAGTCGACCCACACACCTTCGCCGGTGACCGAGGAGAGGGCGAGGAAACCCTCCGCGACGTCCGCGTAGTCCTCCAGGACACCGGCGTGGGAGCCGGCTACGCCGTCCAGGGAGGTGCGGAAGAGGCGGGCGTGCCAGTCCATGTGGGTGCGTACGAGCAGGTCGGCGGCGTCGGTGGCGGCCTGGACGAGGTCCGGGCGGTCGAAGTAGGCGCCGGTCTCCGCGAGGGCGGCGATGGCCAGCCCGTTCCAGGCGGCGACGATCTTGTCGTCCCGCCCCGGCCGCGACCGCTCCTCGCGCGCCGCCAGCAGCCGCTCCCGTACGGACGCGAGCCGCCCGGCATCGACCAGCTGCTCGGTGTCCGGGAGCCGCAGGACGGACGCGCCCTCCTCGAAGGTGCCCTCCTCCGTCACCCCGAAGTGCTCCGCCGCGAGCTGCCCGTCGGCCTCCCCGAGCACCTCGCGCAGCTGCTCCGGCGTCCACACGTAGTACGCGCCCTCGACGTGCCGGCCGCTCCCGTCGTCACTGTCGGCGTCCAGCGCGGAGGCGAAACCGCCCTGGTCCGTACGGAGCTCCCGGACCAGGAAGTCCGCCGTCTCCAGGGCCACCCGCCGGGCGAGATCCGACCCGGTGGCCCGCCACAGATGGGCGTAGACGCGGCACAGCAGCGCGTTGTCGTAGAGCATCTTCTCGAAGTGCGGGACCGTCCAGTCGGCGTCCACGGAGTAGCGCGCGAACCCGCCGCCGAGCTGGTCGTAGATGCCGCCGCGGGCCATCGCCTCACACGTGGAGCCGGCCATCTGCAACGCGGCCACCGACCCCGTACGAGCGTGATGCCGCAGCAGAAACTCAAGCACCATGGACGGCGGAAACTTCGGCGCACCGGCGAACCCGCCGCGTACAGAGTCGAATTCCCGCGTGAGCCCCATGAGGGCGGCGTGCAGATCCTCGGCGACGGGCGGATGCGGAGCGCCCACAGCCAGGGTGCGCTCGGTGAGGTCCCGCACGATACGGCCGGCGACCTGCCCGACCTCATCACGCCGATCCGTCCACGCGGCCCGCACACCTTCGAGCACCTGCCGGAAGGACGGCATGCCGTGCCGGGCGTCGGGCGGGAAATAGGTCCCGAAGTAGAAGGGCTCGGCGTCCCCGGTCAGGAACACGGTCATGGGCCAGCCACCCTGCCCGGTGGCGGCCTGAACAGCCTCCATATACACCGCGTCGATGTCGGGCCGCTCCTCGCGGTCGACCTTGACGGAGACGAAGTGCTCGTTGAGGAACGCGGCGGTGACCTCGTCCTCGAAGGACTCGTGGGCCATCACGTGGCACCAGTGACACGCGGAATAGCCGACCGACAGCAGCACCGGCACATCGCGCCGCCGCGCTTCCTCGAACGCCTCCGCCGACCAGGGCCACCAGTCGACCGGATTGTCAGCGTGCTGAAGCAGATAAGGCGAGGTCACGCCAGCCAACCGGTTCATGCGGGCCAGCCTCTCACAGTGCCCGTTCCTGTCGGTGAGGCCGCACAGGCTCTGCCTCGACTGACCGAACTGCGCTTATGCGCCCTCACACCGATGCCCCCGGCGACCCCACGCGCGACCGGCAGTCGGCCTCAGCCCTTCGCCACGTTCAGTTATCCACAGGGCTGCCTTATTTCCCGTGGAGACGGAAGACTTGAGGGAAAGAACCGAAGACCTGAACGGTCACCTTCGGAAGGGGAGCGTATGCCGGGCTCACTGGCTGCACTGCGGGACAGCCATCGGGCAGAGGTCGACGGCCTGTTGACGCGTGCCATCGAGGAGGAGGTGCGCCGGTCGGGCGGGCGGACCGATGCGGCGGTGCTGCTCGCGCGGGCGCGCGCCGAGTTGGCGGGCATGGCGGCGAAGGCCGCCGAGGAGTACGGCGCCTATGTGCGCGCGCTGGACGAGGCGGAGGCCACCCGGCGGCCGTTGTCGGCGCGGCTGTCGCGGGGTGCGTTGGCCACGCCGGGCCTGGTGACGCTCGTGGCCGCGGTGGCGGCCTTCGGCGCCGATCTCGGGTATGGCACCTCGACGGGCACGGCGCTCGGCGCGGGGGCGACCGTCGCGGTGGCCGGGGCGGCGGCCGCCCTGGTCAAGTTGACGGCGAGTCACTGGCCGGCCGCGCATCGGCGGGCGGGCCTGCGCGGGCAGCCGGGCGGCACCGAGCAGTTGCGGCTGCAGTGGCTCACGGCCGTCGAGGTGCGGGGCATCCGGCCGTTCCTGGACCAGCACCGGATGGTGTCCGCGGCGACGCGGCGCAGCGCCGGCACCGCGCAGCAGCCGGCGGCGGCGCCGCCGCGCGTGCCCAAGCTCCGTGGCAACGACCGCAGCGCGGCGGCCCGGCGGCGCAGTGTGCTGGAGCAGTCCTTCCAGCATCTGCCGGAGTCCGACGGGCCGTTCGCCGGCCGCAGGGCCCAGCTCACGCAGATCTCGCAGTGGGTGCACCAGGCGCGGGCCAGTACGGAGACCAAGCCCACGGTCGTGCTGCTGCACGGGCCGCCGGGCAGCGGGCGGACCGCGCTCGCGGTGCGGGCCGCGCACCATCTGCGCGACCAGTTCCGCGGCGCGTGCGTGGTGGACCTGCGCGGCGAGACCGCGACGGAGGGCGGCGGCGTGCCGGGCGAGCCGCCGGTGCCCACCCGCGACGCGCTGATGCATCTCCTCAACCGGCTCGGCGCCCCCCGCGACCAGCTGCTGTTCCGGGAGCGGTCCTCGCAGGACCAGCACGTCAAGCGGTTGACGGAGCTCTACGACCAGCATCTGACGGGGCTGCCCGTCACCGTGGTCCTGGACGACGCCTCGGACGTCGATCAGGTCCGTACGCTCATCCCCGAGCGCTCCGACAGCCTGATCCTGGTCACCTCGGCCGTCCCGCTGACGCTCCCGTCGGACCTGGTCGCCTGGGTGCACGAGCTGCCGGTCGGGGCGCTGGACGAGGCGGGCGCCGAGGAGTTGCTGGGCGCGGCGGCCCAGGAGCCGCTGCCGGGCCCGTACGACGAGAAGTCGATGGCGCGGATACGGGAGCTGTGCGGGGGCCTGCCGCTGGCGCTGCGGATCGCCGGTTCCTCGCTGGGGCCGCGCTCCCCGCAGACGCTGGCCGCCGAGCTGGGCGCGTACGGTCCGGTCGGCACGGTGGAGCGGGCCCTGTGGCTGCGCTATACCGATCAGCCGGAGGACGCGCAGCGGCTGCTGCGACGGCTGGCGCTGGCGGGGCGGGCGTCGCTGGGTGCCGCCGCCGCGGCGGCGCTGCTCGGCGCCGAAGAGCAGGAGGCGGGCCGGCAGCTGACGGCGCTGGCCCGGACGGGGCTGATCGAGCACGTCCGCGGCGGCCGGTACCGGGTGCACGACCTGGTGCGGGACTTCGCGCTCGCCCGGCTGCGCGACGACGAGGAGGAGGGCGAGCGCATCGCCGCGCAGGAGCGGCTGATCCGCAGCTACGCGGAGCTGGCGGACTCCGTCATACGGCTGGTCGACGGCAAGACGTCTACGCGCGCCGACCAGTTCGGTTCGCACGGCTTCACGTCGCTGGACGCGGCGCTGCGCTGGCTGGACGACGAGTCCAGCTTCATCACGGCCGCGCTGCGGCACGCGGAGGGCGTGGACCAGTCGGTGGTGCTGCACCTGCTGGGCGCGCTGTGCGACTACTGCCTGCTGCGCGGCGACCTGTACCGGCTGGGCGAGCTGAGCGAGCTGACCCAGGCCACGGACCGCGGGCTGCTGGTGCGTTCGGTGCAGTGGCGCACGGGTGTCGCCGCCCGTCAGCTCGGTGAGCTGGACAAGTCCCGCACCACGCTGTCCTCGGTGGTGGACCTGTACTTCGACGCCCATCACCCGGCGGGCGCGGCCCGTGCGCTGCGCGATCTGGGCATCACCCTTCAGCACCAGGGCAATCTGAAGGAGGCCGCGGTGAAGCTGCGCGAGGCCCTCGATCTTCAGAACACCCAGGAGCTGAGCGGCGACCGGGCGTGGACGCTGCACGCGCTGGCGGCGGTCGAGCGGGACCGGGCCCGGATAGCCGAGGCCCTGGGGATGCTGCACGAGGCGCTGGAGCTGCACCGGGACAGCGAGAGCGTGCATGGGCAGGCGTGGGCGCACTTCCAGCTCGGCCAGGTGCGGCTGCGGATGGGCGAGGTGGGGCCGGCGGAGGAGGAGTTCCGCGAGGCGCTCGATCAGTACGGGCGGACGCAGGACGGCCGGGGCGCCGCGTGGGCGCTGACGCAGTTGGCCCGGGCCCGGCTGGTGGCGGGCGACTCGGCCGCGGCCGTCGATCAGCTGCGGCAGGCGCAGTCGCAGCACCGGGAGAACGAGGACGCGCGCGGCGAGGCGTGGACGCTGTACTACCTGGGGCAGTCGCTGGAGGAGCGGGGTGATCAGGACGCGGCGGTGCGGGCGCTGGAGCGGGCGCGCAATATGTTCAGCCGGATGCGGGATGTGTACGGGCTGGCGTGCGCGCGGCATCACTGCGCGCGGGTGACTCGCGACCAGCGGGCGGCGAAGACGGGTTCGCTGCGCAACAGCGGGTTCGCGCGGCAGCTGTTGCAGGACGCCCGGCAGGACTTCCACCGGCTCGGCGTGCCGCACGGCGAGGCGTGGTCGTGTCTGGAGCTGGCGGTGATCGACGGGGGCAACGGCCGGGCGTCGCAGGCGCTGGAGCTGGTGGAGGAGGCGGCAGGGCTCTTCGCGGGCTATGGGGACCGGCGTGGGGAGAGCTGGGCGCGGTTCCTGCGCTGCACGCTGCTGCCGTTCGCCTCGCCGGGCGGCTCGGTGGTGGGGGTCGCGGTGGCGCAGGAGGAGCTGGCGCGGTTGCGGGAGGATCTGCGGGGCGCGGACTGGGCCGGCGATCCCTCGCTGGAGGACTGCGCGGAATCGTTCACGCTGGTGCTGGAGCGCGGTGTCGAACCGGAGACGGGGTGGCAGGCATGGCGGCTCGGCATGGTGCCGAGCCGCCGGGCCCGCGAGGTGATGGCGGTGCTGCCCCGGTAGGGGCGTGCGGGCCGCTCTCCACCTCCGTCAGGCGGTGGAGACGCCCTTCGCGCCCTTGGCGCTCTGCGCACCCTTCGAGGCCGCGGCGGGGGCCGCGGCCTCGCTCTGCGCGGCCTCGCGTTCGGCGGTGCCGCCCTTCATCGCGCCGCCCTTCGGGGAGTCGCCCTTCGGGGAGTCGCCCTTCGGGGAGTCGCCCTTCGCGACCCCGCTCTCGGCGGGCTTCGCGGTCCCGCTCTCGTCGGGTCCCTCGAAGTCCACCTTCTTCATGTGCTTGTTCATGCTCTTCATCAGCAGCCATACGGCTCCGCCGATGACGGCGAAGACGAGGAAGCCGAGGATGCCGGGGGTGACCTTGTTCTTGTCCAGGTCACTGTCGGCGAGCGGCACCAAGTGGGTGACGGCCAGGGAAGCTGTCGCGCTCATCATGAGCTCAATTGTTGCGGATACCCGCGAAGAGGTCGTGCTCGGGGAGGGAAGTGGGCACCCGCGACTGCGCGAGCTCGTACTCCTCGGTGGGCCAGACGTCCTTCTGGATGTCCATGGGGACCCGGAACCAGCCGCCGTCGGGGTCGATCTGGGTGGCGTGTGCGATCAGCGCCTTGTCCCGGATCTCGAAGAAGTCGGCGCACGGGATGTAGGTGGTCAGGGTCCGCTCGCGCTGCCCGAACTCCTTCCACCGCTCCAGCCACTGGCCGTACGGCGATTCGATGCCGCGGGCGAGGAGCGCCTCGTGTAGGGCGACCGTGCGCTCCCGGTTGAAGCCCTGGTTGTAGTAGAGCTTCAGCGGCTGCCAGGGCTCGCCGGCCTCGGGGTAGTAGGACGGGTCGCCGGCCCGCTCGAACGCCACCATCGAGATCTTGTGGGTCATGATGTGGTCGGGGTGCGGGTAGCCGCCGTTCTCGTCGTACGTGGTGACCACGTGCGGCTTGAACGTACGGATCAGGCGCACCAGCTCGCCGGCGGCCTCGTCGACGTCCTGGAGCGCGAAGCAGCCGTCGGGCAGCGGCGGCAGCGGGTCGCCCTCGGGCAGTCCGGAGTCGACGAAGCCCAGCCACTCCTGTTTGACGCCGAGGATGTCGCGCGCCTCGTCCATCTCCTTGGCGCGCACCTCGTGGATGTGCTCCTCGATGTACGGATCACCCTGGAGTTTGGGGTTGAGGATGGAGCCGCGTTCACCGCCCGTGCAGGTGGCGACCAGCACATCCACCCCCTCGGACACATACTTGGCCATGGTGGCCGCGCCCTTGCTCGACTCGTCGTCGGGGTGGGCGTGCACGGCCATCAATCGAAGCTGCTCAGTCAAGGCTCGATCCTCAGTCACTGGTCAAAAGAGATGCCTCCTATAGTGACCGAAGCAGGGCCCGATTCATTCCGGGTTCTACAACCAGGAGGACGATCATGACTACGGTGCGCGAGGGGCTGCCCGACGGTCGCTACGGCCGGTCGGCCGACCAGCGCGCGGACCGGAAGCTGAAGGTGATCGGCGCGGTGCTGGGCGCCGCCCTGATCGGCGTGATCGTCTGGTTCGGCGTCCACCACATCACCAAGGCGGATGTCAGCGGCGAGCTGATCCGCTCCAAGGTGGTCTCCGACGACTCCGCGCAGGCGGTTCTGGAGGTCCGCAAGGACCGGGACAAGCCGGCCGTGTGCACGGTGCGCGCGCTCGATGTGAACCAGGCCGAGGTCGGCCGCAAGGACGTCACGCTGAACGAGCACGAGGACCACCTCACGACGCTCGTCAAGATCCGCACCACCGGCCTGGCGACCGCCTCGGAGCTGGTCGGCTGCAAGTCCGCCACGAGCGGGTGACGTCCCGTCGGTGCGGCGTTGACCTGCGCTGACGCGTTTCGTATGGCTTCCCTCCTCCCCCTTTCCGCCCGAAATTGTTAGGCTCGTGGTTTCGCCCACCTTTGAAGGCGCACCCTTCTGAGTAGGGCGTTCATTTGTATTCCCAGCACCGACGAGGAGCACCTGTGACCCAGACCAGCGACAACGTCACCTGGCTGACTCAGGAGGCGTACGACCAGCTCAAGGCCGAGCTGGAGTACCTGTCTGGTCCCGCTCGCACCGAGGTCACCGCGAAGATCGCGGCGGCCCGTGAAGAGGGTGACCTGCGCGAGAACGGCGGGTACCACGCGGCCAAGGAGGAGCAGGGCAAGCAGGAGCTCCGGGTCCGCCAGCTGACCCAGCTGCTCCAGCAGGCGAAGGTCGGCGAGGCCCCCGCGGACGACGGCATCGTCGAGCCCGGGATGACCGTCACCATCGCCTTCGACGGCGACCCCGACGACACCCTGGTCTTCCTGCTGGCGTCGCGCGAGTACGCGAGCGCGGACATCGAGACCTACTCCCCGCAGTCCCCGCTGGGCACCGGGGTCAACGGCAAGAAGGTCGGTGACGACGCCGCGTACGAGCTGCCGAACGGTCGCAAGGCCATGGTCAGGATCCTCGCCGCCAAGCCCTACCAGGGCTGACCCGACAGGCCGGACAGGGGGGGGGGGGGGGGGGGGGGGGGGGGGGAGGGGGGGGGAGGGGGGGGGGGTGGGGGGGGGGGGGGAGGGAAGGCCCGGGGCGGCGAGGTAGCAGAGGCAGAAGCCGA
>NZ_JBWKFF010000018.1:25069-42113 GCF_056434425.1 Streptomyces sp. NPDC044033
CGCCCGCCCCCCCCCCAACCGCACCCCCCCCCCCCCCACACACCCCCCCCCCCCCCCCCCTCCCCTCCCCCCCCCCCCCCCCCCCCCCCCCCCCCCGGCCCGGCGCCGGCCTGAGAGCCTGTGCCGGCCGTCCGCCGGGCAGCGCGCCCGCCTGGAAGCCGTGGGCTCAGGCCGTCGCCGAGCGGTACTTCCGCACCGAGAGGGTCCGGAAGACCACGATGATCACGACCGACCAGATCAGCGACGCCCAGACCGGGTGCTGCATCGGCCAGGCGTCGGCCACCGGGTAGTCCGGCGGCAGGTTGCCGAACAGATGGCGGGCCGCCTGCACGGTGGCGCTGAAGGGGTTCCACTCCGCGATGTGCCGCAGCACCATCGGCATGTTGTCGGAGGGCACGAAGGCGTTCGAGATGAACGTCAGCGGGAAGAGCCAGATCAGCCCGCCCGAGGTGGCGGCCTCCGGGGTCCGTACGGACAGCCCGATCAGCGCGCCGATCCACGAGAAGGCGTAACCGAGCAGGAGCAGCAGGGCGAAGCCGGCCAGCGCCTTCGGGAAGCCGGCGTGGATGCGCCAGCCGACGATCACCGCGACGATCGCCAGTACCACCAGGGTCAGCGCGGTCTGCACCAGGTCCGCGAGCGTACGGCCGGTGAGGACCGCGCCGCGGGCCATGGGCAGCGAGCGGAACCGGTCGATGAGTCCCTTGTGCATGTCGTCGGCGATGCCCGCGCCGGCGCCCGCCGTGGCGAAGGTGACGGTCTGCGCGAAGATGCCGGCCATCAGGAACTGGCGGTACGTGGTCGGGTCCGTGTTGCCGCCGAGGCTGATCGAGCCGCCGAAGACGTAGCTGAACAGCACCACGAACATGATCGGCTGGATCAGTCCGAATATCACCATCTCCGGGATGCGCAGCATCCGGATCAGATTGCGCTTGGCGACGACCAGGGAGTCGCGGACGGACTGGATGACGCCGCCGCGGGGCTGGGGGATCGCGCTGCGGACCGAGACGTCGCCGGCGGTACTCACTTGGCGCCCTCCTTCACGTCCGCGCCCTTGGCCTTCTTGCCTCCGGCGCCCTTGGGATCCTTGGGGCCCTTGGGGTCCGTACCGCCCTCGTCGGCTGCCTTCTCGTCGTCCTCGCCGGTCTCGGCGGCGTGGCCGGTGAGCGAGATGAACACATCGTCCAGGGTCGGGCGGCGCAGCCCGATGTCGTCGAGCTCGATGCCGCGCGAGTCCAGTTCGCGGATCACCTCGGCGAGCAGCTTGGCGCCACCGGTGACCGGCACGGTCACCTTGCGGATGTGCTCCTCGACCGTGGCCTCGCCCTTGCCGAAGCCGCGCAGGATCTCCTGCGCGGCGGTGATGTGCTCGCGCTCGTGCACCACCAGTTCGACGCGCTCGCCGCCCGTACGGGCCTTGAGCTGGTCGGAGGTCCCGCGGGCGATGACGCGGCCGTGGTCGATGACCGCGATGTCCTGCGCGAGGTGGTCGGCCTCCTCCAGATACTGCGTGGTGAGCAGCAGCGTCGTGCCGCCCGCCACCAGCTCCCGGATGACCTCCCACAGCTGCTGCCGGTTGCGCGGGTCCAGGCCGGTGGTCGGCTCGTCCATGAACATCACGGGCGGGCTGACGACCAGGGCGGCCGCGAGGTCGAGCCGGCGGCGCATGCCGCCCGAGTACGTCTTGGCGGGCCGGTCGGCGGCGTCGGTGAGGTGGAAGCGCTCCAGCAGCTCCACCGCCCGCGCCTTCGCGGCGCGTCCGTTCATCTGGTAGAGCTGGCCGACCATTTGGAGGTTCTCGCGGCCGGTCAGATATTCGTCGACCGCCGCGAACTGGCCGGAGAGGCCGATCGAGCGGCGGACCTCGTTGGGTTTCCGCAGGACGTCGATGCCGGCCACCACCGCCTTGCCGCGGTCGGGCTTGAGCAGGGTGGTGAGCACCCGCACCGCCGTGGTCTTCCCGGCCCCGTTCGGGCCGAGCATTCCGAGCACCGTTCCTTCCGGGACGTCGAAATCGACGCCGTCCAGTGCCCTTACGTCGCCGAAGGTTTTCACGAGACCTTCGGCGTAAATGGCGCCTGGCATGGATGTACCCCCGTTTTTGGGATGGTTCCACGGTGAATTTTCAGGTTTCGCCGGAATTGACGACCCCACGGCTTTTGTCCACCGTAAGGCCGCCATCGAGCCGACACCTCCCGGACGCTACCCCAGACGCGATACATCGCGATACACCTATGTCGCGATACCGCGAGGGTTACTCCCGGACGCTGTAGCCCGCCTCGCGCAGGGCCGTGCTCACCTCGGCGCAGTGCTCCGGCCCCTTGGTCTCCAGGTGCAGCTCCACCTCCGCCTCCGCGAGCCCGAGCCGCGGATCGGTCCGTACGTGGCTCACATCAAGGACGTTAGCGTCCACCACTGACAGCACGTCCAGAAGCGCCGCCAGGGCGCCCGGACGGTCCGTCAGACGCAGTCGCAGCGAGAGGTACCGGCCCGCGGCGGCCATGCCGTGCCGCAGCGTCCGCTGCATCAGCAACGGGTCCACATTGCCCCCCGACAACACGGCGACCACAGGCCCCTCGAACGCCTCCGGCGCCGACAGCAGCGCGGCCACCGGGCTCGCCCCGGCCGGCTCCACCACGAGCTTCGCACGCTCCAGGCACAGCAGCAGAGCGCTGGACAGCTCGTCCTCGGAAACGGTACGGACCTCGTCCACGAGATCGCCAATGATTTTGAAGGGGACGTCGCCCGGCCGCCCCACCTTTATGCCGTCCGCCATCGTCGTCGGCGCCTCGATGGACACCGGGCGCCCGGCCGCCAGCGACGGCGGGTACGCGGCGGCGCCCGCCGCCTGCACCCCGACGACCCGTACGTCCGGCCGCAGCGCCTTGACCGCCACCGCGATGCCCGCCGCGAGCCCGCCGCCGCCGATCCCCACCACGATGGTCCGCACCTCGGGGCACTGCTCCAGGATCTCCAGCCCCACCGTGCCCTGCCCCGCGATGATGTCGGGGTGGTCGAAGGGGTGGATGAAGACGGCCCCCGTCTGCCGCGCGTACTCCTGCGCGGCCTCCAGCGTCTCGTCGACGACCTGCCCCTCAAGCCGCACCTCGGCCCCGTACTCCCGGGTCGCGGCGACCTTCGGCAGCGGCGCGCCCTGCGGCATGAAGACCGTCGAGGCCACCCCCAGCAGGGACGCCGCCAGGGCCACCCCCTGCGCGTGGTTGCCCGCGCTCGCCGCGACGACGCCCGCCGCCCGCTCCGCCGAGTTCAGCCCGGCGATCCGCACATACGCGCCCCGCACCTTGAAGGAGCCGGTGCGCTGCAAGTTCTCGCACTTGAAGTGCACGGGGGCGCCGACCAGACGGGACAGGAAGCGGCTGCCTTCCAGCACGGTGGACCGCGACACCCCCGAGAGCATCTTCTGTGCGCTGCGCACATCGTCGAGGGAGATCGCGGGCAGCGGAGCCCCTTCGGGGCCGTCCTCGTCACCAAGTTGTAGGGCCATGGCCGCAAGTCTCGCAGCTCGCCCCTCCTGTGACCGCTGCGGCCCGTGCGTAACCATTGGTTTGCGCAGCGCCGGTACGGGCGGCCCGTGGGCCGCGTACTGTGTCCCCCATCCTCAGCCCACCGCACGAAGTGAGCCTCCGGCCATGCCCACCCCTTCGGACATGACGACTACCGCTGCGACCCGGGGACCGAACCCCGAATCAGAGACCACCGCGGCCATCGACCCCGTTGTCCTCGACGCGCTCCAGCACCAAGTGGCCGTCTTCGCGCGCCGGGCGGAACAGACCCGCCTGGGCGGCGTCGGCCAGGCCCGCAACTCCATGGACCGCGCCGCCTATCTGCTGCTCAACCGCCTCGACCAGGAAGGTCCGATGGGCGTCAAGGCGCTCGCCGCGGGCATGGGCATCGACTCCTCGACGGTCACCCGCCAGGTGGCGCCGCTCGTGGACTCCGGCCTGGTCAAGCGCACCTCGCACCCCGAGGACGGCCGCGCCGTCGTCCTCCAGCTCTCGCCGCGCGGCACCGCGCGGCTGGAGGAGGTGCGCACCTCGCGGCGCGAGCTGATGGCGATCGTGACGGACGAGTGGACCGAGGACGAGCGGAACGCCTTCACCACGCTGCTCACCCGGTTCAACTCGTCCCTGTCCGTCATCCACAACGCGCTTCCCCAGGAGCCGCCGTCCTCCTGATCCGCCCACCGGACCGCCCCGTCCGGCCTCTTGACCCGGTGCGCGGCCTGCCGTGTGCTTAAGGGCACGGGAGGCACGGTGGGAGAGCGGCAAGCGGCACGGGAACGCCGCCGCGCCCGGGAGTTCGAGGCATTCGTCGGGGGCGCGGGCGGCCGGCTGCTGCACGCCGCCGCGCTGCTGACCGGCGAGGAGGAACCGCACCGCGAGGCCGCCGAGCGGCTGTTGACGGCCGCGCTGGCCCGTACGTACGCGGACTGGGACCGGCTGCGCGGCGAGGACCCGTACGACCGCACCCGCCAGGAGCTGGCCGCCCGCTTCGCACACGCCGCCTGGCACCACCGGCCCGCCCGGACCGGCTTGTTGGGGCGGCTCTCCCGGCAGGAGCGCCTGGTGCTCGTCCTGCGCCTGTACGAAGGCGTGGCCGAGGAGCAGACCGCCGCCCAGCTGGGCCTCCCCGTGGAGCGCGTGCGCGCCCTGTGCACCCGCGCCGTCGCCACGATGCGCAGCCGCGCCCCCGCGGCCGGGCGGCGCACGGAGATGGCCGCCCCATGAGCGTCCACGACCGCAAGGAGGACGAAGTCCGCCGGATGCTGGACACATCGCATCCGGTGGTCCGCCCAGAGCTGGCCGTACGGGCCGCCGAGCGCGGCCGCAGGCTGCTGCTGCGGCGCCGGGCGCTGCGGCGGCTGGGGTGGGTGCTGCTGGTGGTGGCCGTGGTGGCGTTCTGCGTCTGGGCGGCGCTCGTACAGCCGTGGGTCGCGCCGCCGTCGGACACCGCCCCGCCTTTGGACGGGTGGTGAACGGGGCGGTACGCCGCACCGGTCGTACGGACGCGGTGCGCCTCACCGGCTGTACGGGCGCGGTGCGCCTCACCGCCCGTACGAACAGGGCCCCGCCTCGTACTACGGCCGGGGCCCCGCGCACCTCCTGCGGCCCGGCGTCAGCCCAGCGCGCGCGTGAGGTCGGCCAGCAGGTCGTCGCCGGACTCGATGCCCACGGAGAGGCGCACCAGGTCGGCGGGGACCTCAAGGGCGGAGCCCGCCGTGGAGGCGTGCGTCATCCGGCCGGGGTGCTCGATCAGCGACTCGACGCCGCCGAGCGACTCCCCGAGGGTGAACAGCTCGGCCCGGTTGCACACCTCGACGGCCGCTTCCTCGCCGCCCGCGACCCGGAAGGACACCATGCCGCCGAAGCCGCGCATCTGCTTGGCGGCGATCTCGTGGCCCGGGTGGGTCGGCAGCCCCGGGTAGTAGACCTGGGTGACCTTGGGGTGCGAGACCAGCAGCTCGGCGACGCGCGAGGCATTGGCGCTGTGCCGGTCCATGCGGACGGCCAGCGTCTTGATGCCGCGCAGGGTCAGCCAGGAGTCGAAGGGGCCGGAGATGGAGCCCATGGCGTTCTGGTGGAAGGCCAGCTCGTCGGCGAGCGCGGCGTCCGAGGTGATCAGCGCGCCGCCGACGACATCCGAGTGGCCGCCCATGTACTTCGTCGTGGAGTGCACGACGATGTCCGCGCCGAGCGCGAGGGGCTGCTGGAGGTAGGGGCTGGCGAAGGTGTTGTCGACGACGAGCCGGGCCCCCGCCGTGCGCGCGATGTCGGCGACGGCCGCGATGTCGGTGATGCCGAGCAGCGGGTTGGAGGGCGTCTCGACCCAGACGACCTTGGTACGGGGCTGGATCGCGGCCCGTACGGCGGCCGGGTCCGAGGTGTCGGCGACGGACCACTGGACGCCCCAGCGCTCGACGACCTTGGCGAAGAGGCGGAACGTGCCGCCGTACGCGTCATTCGGGATGACGACGTGGTCGCCGGGGGTCAGCAGGGCGCGCAGCAGGCAGTCCTCGGCCGCCAGCCCGGAGGCGAAGGCAAGGCCGCGGCTGCCGCCCTCCAGCGCCGCCAGGTTCTCCTCCAGCGCCGTGCGGGTGGGGTTGCCGCTGCGGCTGTACTCATAGCCGCCGCGCAGTCCCCCCACACCATCCTGCTTGTAGGTGGAGACTTGGTAGATGGGCGGAACGACCGCGCCGGTCAGCGGGTCGGCCTCCTGCCCGGCGTGGATCGCGAGGGTTTCGAAATTCTGGGCCGGGTGCGGCTGTGAGTGCTTGTCGCTCATTGACCCGAGGGTAGTACCCCGCATCCCGGAACACTGCTGTTCACTTGTCACCGGCGGATGAACGATCCGCCGCCCCCGTCCGTTGAACGATTCCCTCCCCGCTTTCCACACCTATCAGCCTGTTCGCCGCTTACGACCACCCAACGGGACGCCCCATGGAGTTTCTGTTCATCCTGATCGCCCTCGTCATGATCTGCGGGGTCGCCGCAGTCCCCGCGATGCGCCGCAGGCGCATGGGGCAGCAGGCCGCGCAGGGCGCACGGCTCGCGACCGACCCCGAGGGGGCGTACGGATTCGTGCCGCCGGAACAGCTCGACGTGCGGCTGCCCGGCCCGGACCCGGAGCTGCTCGACGCCCTCGACGAGGCCCGCCGCACCCAGGACTGGCAGCCCGCGGCGCGGCTCCTGGCCGGTACCGACGCCGCCGGCGAGCTGCGCTGGCAGCGCGTGCAGACGCTCGCGGGCGCGGCGGCGATGGAGCTGGCCGAGGCGCCCGGCACCGGCGGCATGTGGCTGCGCCAATGGCGGGTGGTGACGCCGAAGGACCCGGGCGGCGCGGCCGTGCAGGCTCAGTTCCTGCTCCAGCAGGCGCTGCGGGACCCGTCCTCGCAGGACTACCGGATGATCCTTGAGGAGGCCCGTACGGTCTGCGGCGAGGCCGCGCTGCTGGCCCCCGGGGACCCGGTCCCGTACATCGTCGAGCTGGGCGTCGCGCGCGGGATGGGCGCGAGCGAAGCCGACTTCCAGTCCGTGTGGGAGACGGTCGTGAAGCGTGCGCCGCACCACATGGGGGCGCATCTGGTGGCGCTGCGCTACTGGAGCGCGGCGTGGCACGGCTCGGCGGAACAGGCCGACGCCTTCGCGGAGCGGGCGGCCGGCGCGGCGCCGCGGGGGACCCTGCTGCCGGCGCTGCCGCTGTTCGCGGTCCACGACCACCTCTCCGAGGTCAACCTGGTGCGCGGCCTGTACCGCAGCGCGGTGGTCTCGCGGGCGATCGAGGGTGCGCTCTACGCCGTTCAGCAGGCCCCTGCCGATCATCCTGTACTACCGCACGTACGCCATTTGCTGGTGTGGTTCCTCATCCGTGCGGAGCGTTATCCGGAGGCGATGGAGCAGCTGCGCCGGGTGGACGGGCATGTGGGGGCCGTCCCGTGGTCGTACGGGGCCAGCCCTGCGGCGGAGTACGCGGCGTACCGGGCGCTGGCGGTGGCGGGCTGGGAGGCGCAGGGCGGCAGCCCGGCGACGCTGCCGCCGCGCGGCTGAGCACCGGCGGCTGAGTCCTGCGGCCGGGCGGGGCAGGGCGGGGCCGGAACGGGGCGGCGCCGGAACGAGGCCGGAATGCCCCTCCCGCCCGGAACGTTGTCGAGGGAGCACCCCGCCCTGTCCGGCCCGAGGAGCCCCCATGCTGTTCAACCGCCACAAGAACCACCTCCCGACCCCGGAGGAGGCGCTCAAGGGCCGCCCCGAACCGGCCTTCGCCCTCACCGACCGGCACACCGTCCTCGGCACCCCGCTGGCGGGCCCGTATCCGGAGGGCCTGGAGACGGCCGACTTCGGCCTCGGCTGCTTCTGGGGCGCGGAACGCAAGTTCTGGCAGGCGCCGGGGGTGTGGACGACGCTGGTCGGCTACCAGGGCGGGCACACGCCGAACCCCTCGTACTACGAGGTGTGCAGCGGCCTCACGGGCCACACGGAGGCGGTCCGCGTGATCTACGACCCGGCCGTGACCTCGTACGCCGCGCTCCTCAAGATCTTCTGGGAGTCCCACGACCCCACCCAGGGGTTCCGCCAGGGCAACGACGCCGGCACCCAGTACCGCTCGGCCGCCTACACCCACACCCCGGCCCAGGCCGCCGAGGCGGAGTCCTCGCGCACGGCCTACCAGTCGGTCCTCACCGCGTCGGGCCACGCCACCATCACCACGGAGATCCTCCCGGCCGACGCCCGCCCCTTCTACCCGGCCGAACCGGAACACCAGCAGTACTTGGACAAGAACCCGGCGGGCTACTGCGGGATCGGGGGGACGGGGGTGTCCTGCCCGATCGGCGTGGCCGGGGCACAGGCCCCCGACGCCTGAGCGGGATACCGGAGACACCGGGGCGGGGCGGCTGAGCCGGGCACCTGGCCTGGATGCCGGGCTCGGACGCCTGGCCCGGACGCTTGGCCCGGATGCCTGAGGATCCTGCGGCCTTTCCCGTTCCGGAAAGATCGGGTGCTTGACCCCGCCGCGACCGGCTCGGGAGCATCGAGCCTGACAGGCGTGCGTATGCCGACACGTGGGGGCAAGGATGCTGCGGAAGCTGTCCGGTGACCCGGAGTGCAGAAATGGGACGTGCCCGACTCTGTGGGGCACCGAGGACGCCGAGGACTACGTGGTCCAGGGCTATGTCGTCACCGACCCCGAGCGGCTGGCGCAGCTCGCTCTGCCCATGGGCGAGACCGCCGTCGTGGTTCCGGCGGCGGTGTTGGAGGAGTACTTCCGTGCTCAGCGGTGAGGAGTTCGGCCGGCTCTTCGAGGCCTTCGAGCAGACCGCGTTCCGGCTGGAAACGCTCTCCGTCTACGACGTCGAGGAGGAGCGCGAGGAGTTCGAGCGCTTCCTGGCCGGCGGGGACATGGGCCCCGACTGGGACGACAACCCATGGGTCCGGTCGATGACCGACAAGGGCAAGCAGATCTCGCGGGTCCATGTGCTCAGGTCTCCGCTGACCGGCTATCTCCGGTACGAGCTGTCCTCCTACCCGGGGAACATCAGGGCCGGCGAGGCCATCGGCATCATCGACCTGGCGGACCACGACATGGGCGGCCTGCCGGATCACGACTTCTGGCTGTTCGACGACCGGGACGTATACCGCATGCACTACACGCGCGAGGGCGCGTTCATCGGCGCCGAACCACTCCCTGCCCACCGACGCCCCGAGTATCGGGACTACCGGAACCGCGCCCTGAGCGGAGCGATGCCGTTCGCAGCGTACTGGGAGCGGTGCCGCTGACCGCCGAGTCGATCGGGAGAGCCCTGCGGGCGCTGCGCGACGCGTCCGGCCTCACGGGTGACGCGGTGGCCCGCAGGGCCGCCATGTCCGCCGGGAAGCTCTCGAAGATCGAGACCGGCAAGGTGCGTCCAACCGTTCAGGATGTGGACCTGGTCCTCACCGCCATAGGCGTGAGCCAAGAGATCAAGGAGGAGTTTCTGGCGTCGGCTCGCGCCGAGGCCACCGAAACCACCGCGTGGCGACTGCTGCGCCGCATGGGCCCGTGGAAGCACCAGAAGACGATCCGGGCCGTCGAGGCGGGCACTCGTACCCTCAGGCTCTTTCAGGGGCAGCTCATCCCCGGGCTCCTCCAGACACCCGAGTACGCTTCCGCCGTCTTCGCCCTGCCACCGTCGTTGCCGGAGGAGACCAGAGCCAAGACCGTGGCCGTACGTCTCGAACGGCAGGCGGCCCTCTACGAGCCGGAGCGGTTCTTCCGCTTCCTGATCTGTGAGCACGTCCTGCGGTGGCGTATCAGTGAGCCCGTGATCATGGCACTCCAGCTGGACCGGCTCGTTTCCGTGTCCCGTCTGCCCAACGTCTCACTGGGTGTCGTGCCGTCCGGCCAGCTGATGCCGGACTTCCCCATGACCTGTTTCAGCCTGCATGACGACCGGCTCGTCATCGTGGAGACGTTCCACTCCGAGGTCACCACTCGTGATCCGAAGGACGTGCGGCTCTACCTCGACACCTTCGAGCGGTTCGCAGCGGTAGCGGTCTACGACGCTGGCATGCGAGCTCTCGTCGAGCGCGCTCGGGACGAGTTCTTGCCCCAACAGGAAAGGTCCTGGAACGAACCGCTCGCCGAGTGAAGCATCAGTGGTGCCACAACCCGAACTCTGAATCAAGGAGACCGGATGACCGACCTGTACAGCCTCGACATCACCGGAGCCCGCTTCAGCAAGGCGTGCGGAGGCAACACACACCCGGACGGCGAGACGTGCGTAACCCTTTCCCGGATCGCACCGGACTCGTGGGCCCTGGGCGACAGCAAGCGCCCGGCCGCCGAGCCGCTGCGCTTCACCACAGCCGAATTGGACGCGGCCGGTATCGACCCTGCGCGGTTCGGGCTCTCCGCCTGACGCCCTGGTCACCCCCTCTTCGACGGTCTCGCCCACACGCTGGCGGACGGGGCCGTCCCTCCCTCTGGAACGGGATACGCGTGCACATCCACGGGTACGCCTGGCTGGGTGAGAAGAAGGCGTTCGATACGGAGAGCTTGAGGCGGCCGCCGGGTGCTCCCCCTACGGCGAGCAGCGCACCGGAGGTGATCGAGCGCTACCGCTCAGCGGTGGCGGAGTTCCCCGTCACGCTCGTACCACCGCTTCAGACCGCGCACTGGCTGATGAAACCGGCGTCCACGGTCCAGGGCACCTGGCAGGAACCGAAAGAAGCCGGGGAGTGGCTGGCGCTTCGTCTCGCGGAGTTCTCTCCTCGTTTCGCCTCCGCGGAGGAGCGAGAAACGGTCCGTCTGCTCCTCCTGGTGAACGCCGCTGTGGAGCGGCTTGCATGGGGTGGGGACGCGTCCCTCGGCCACTACCTGAAAGGCACCGTCTTCCACTCGGTCGCCCTCGTGACGTGCTCCCCCAACCGCGACGATCGCGGCCTGCCCTGTCCCCTGCCGTAGGCCCGCGTGGCCGGCGCCCCCGCGGCGTGCACGTCGCGGGGGCGCGGTCGGGTTCGGGGCCGGGTCAGAATTCGAAGGGGCCCGGGGACTGGGTCGAGGTGGCGTTGCAGGTCGCTGTGACGCCCAGGACCACTACCTTCAGCTTCTTGGCCGCCAGGCTGTCGCCCGCCGCGACCGTGCCGGTCAGCGGGCCGGTGGTTACTTCGGCGTTGGCGGGGATGGCCGGGTTGGAGTTGCCGGAGAAGGTCTTGGATCCGGTGCCGTGGTTGGTCAGGGTGAGGGTTGATTTGACCGAGTTCGCCGCCAGGTCGATGGGCGAGGTGATGGCCGAGGTGGACAGGCTGATGGTCGCGGACGTTCCGCTGTGGTTGGCCGTGAGCGTCGCCGAGCCGGAGCCGAAGAGCCCGCAGTCGAACGAGATCGTGGCCGTGTCCGCCGTCATCGCGCCCGCCGCCGGGGCCGTCGCCAGCGCGCCCAGGGCCAGCGCGCCGACGCCCAGTGCCGCGCCGATGCCGTGCCTGACGTGCCTGACGTGCCTGCTGCGATTGCTGCGCGTGTTGCCTCTGACGTGTCTCATGGGGCCCCGCCTCCATGTGGGGTGTACGGGCTGACGTCGCCGACCGCCGTCGTGCGGGCGCACCGCATGAGTGGGCATGAGGGCCGCCCCGGGGAGCGTTCTCCCCGTGGAGCACAGTGGATCTGACGGTCAGTCAGCGACGATGGCCCATTGCGACACGCACCCCTGAAGAAGACAAGGCCGATCCCATGATTTCCGGCATGCTACGACCAATGGCGCAGTCGGCCTCCCCCCGCTCGTGGCTCGTGCCGTCCCGTGCCGCCCCCGTATAGGCCCATGATCAGGCCCGGCGCGCGCGGAATCGGAACCTGCCGGGACCCGTCGTGATCTCCGGTTCGGCGAAGCCCGCCGCCCGGAGCCGGGCGGGCAGGGTGTCCATCGGGACGGTCACGCAGGTGTCCCGGATATGGATCAAGCGGAAGCGCCAGCTGTCCAGCGCGTCGCAGCCCGCGAAGACGCCGCCCGGCCGCAGTACCCGCCGGGCCTCGGCGAAGAGGCGGTCCTGGAGCTCCGGCGACGGAACGTGGTGGAGCATCGTGAAGCAGACGACCGAGTCGAAGCGCCCGTCGGGCAGCGGCATGTCGGCCCCGTCGCCGTGGATGACCTCGGCCCGACCCCCGTACCGGTCGGCCAGCCGCTTCGCCGAATCGGGGTCGACTTCGAGGATGGTCAGGCGCTCGGCGTGGCGCAGCAGAACATGGGTCGTGGCGCCGTATCCCGGTCCGATCTCCAGCGTTTCGGAGCCGAACTCGACGCCGTCCAGGGCCCAGGGCAGAAGCTGGTCCTCGACGGCGCGGGCCCACTTGTCGGAGTTGCATACGCGGCGGTGGATGAGGTTCATGGGCATACGGCAAGGCTAGGCAGACGGCACGGTGCCGAATACGGGGTGGAGTGACAACTCATGTCGCCAGAAGGACAGTTCATACCGCCGGGCGGCAGCGCCATCGTCGTCGGGAGTTTCGCGATGAGCGACGGCCAGTGGTTCGAGCGCCATGAGCACGGCGCGCACCAGCTCAACTGGGCGCGCAGCGGCGTACTCGCCGTACAGACCGCCGACGCGACCTGGGTGCTGCCGCCGTCGATGGCCCTGTGGATACCGGCGGGCACCCCGCACTCCACCGGCGCGGTCCGCGCCGCGCTGCTGAGCAGCCTGTTCTTCTGGCCCGACCACTGCCCCGTCCACTGGGAGTCGCCGCAGGTCGTGGCCGTATCAGGGCTGTTGCGCGAGCTGATCTGCCATCTCGCCGAGGGCCGCCTCGACGCCGCCGCCCGCGGCCGCGCGGAGCGCGTCGTACTCGACCAGCTCAGGCCGGTGTCCGTGGCGACCGTACGGGCCCCGATACCCGAGGAGCCACGGGCCGGGCGCGTCGCGCGGGCCCTGCTCGCCGACCCCGCCGACGGGCGGTCGCTGGCAGAGTGGGGGGCGGCCGTCGGGGCGAGCGGGCGGACGCTGGCGCGGGCCTTCGTGTCCGGTACGGGCCTGACGTACGGGCAGTGGCGCACTCAGCTGCGGTTGCAGGCGGCGATGCCGCTGCTCGCGGCGGGTGCGACGGTCTCCTCCGTCGCGCGCCGCGTCGGGTACGGCTCGCCGAGCGCCTTCGTCGCGGCCTTCCGGCGCAGCGTGGGCGTGTCCCCGGGCCGGTACTTCGCACCCGGCGACCCGCCCTCCGACGCCCCCGCTTGACCCTCACCCCACGTCAGGCCGCAGCCTGGATCACGACGAAAGGCGATCCCATGAGCTATTCGGTCGGGCAGGTGGCCGGCTTCGCGGGGGTGACGGTGCGCACCCTGCACCACTACGACAAGGCCGGGCTGCTGGCGCCGAGCGACCGCAGCGCCGCCGGATACCGGCTCTACAGCGACGCGGACCTGGCGCGGCTCCAGCAGATCCTCTTCTACCGGGAGCTGGGCTTCTCCCTGGAGGAGACCGGCGCCGTCCTGGCGGACCCGCGGGACGACGTCCTCGACCGGCTGCGCTCCCGGCACCGGCTGCTGAACGAGCAGATCGCCAGGCTCCAGCGGCTCGTCGAGGTCGCCGAGCGCGCCATGGAGGTGCGGCGTACGGGCGTCGAGCTGACGCCCGAGGAGCGGTTCGAGGTGTTCGGCGAGGTCGCCTTCGACCTCAGTTACGCGACGGACGCGCACCTCAAGTGGGGGCACAGCGCGGGCCACCAGGAGTCGATGGCCCGCGCCGCCGCGCACACCAAGGAGGACTGGCGGCAGCTGATGGCCGAGGCCGCCGCATGGCGGGGGCAGTTGCTCGACGCCTTCGACGCCGGCGCGGCGCCCGACGGGGAGCTGGTCATGGGGCTCGCCGAGGAGCACCGCCGGCACATCGGCCGGTGGTTCACGCCCTGCTCGCCCGAGATGCACTGCCGCATCGCCGACGACTACGTGGCGGACGCCCGCGCCTTCGCCCTCGTCGTACCGGCCTCCGAACAGCGCCCCGGCCTGGACCGGTTCCTGTGCGCGGCCGTCCACGCCAATGCCGGACGGGGGGCCTGAACCATGAAGGTGCTGATCATGGCGGCCGGGTCGCGGGGCGATGTCGCGCCGTACACGGGCGTCGGCGCGCGGCTGCGCGAGGCCGGGTACGAGGTGGCGCTCGCGACGCACGGTACGTACGAGCCGCTGGTACGGGCGAGCGGGCTGGAGTTCCGGGCGCTGCCCGCCGATCCGAACGGCGGAGGCGCGGCGAACGGCGGAGGCCCGGCGGGCGCCGGAGACACGGCAGGCGCCGAAGGCCCGGCGGGCGGCAGAGGCCCGGCGGACAGCAGCAGCCCGGCGGGCGGCAAGCGTCCGGCGAACGGCTCCGGGACCCTGCTGCGCAAGGCGTCCGCGTTCATCCAGGAGCTGGGCCAAGGCATCGAGGACGCCACCGCGCAGGGCGCGGACCTGCTCCTCCTGTCCACCACGACGGCCCCGCTGGGTTGGCACGCGGCGGAGGCGTCGGGGATCCCCTCCCTGGGCCTGTACCTCCAACCGGTGGCGCCCACCGGCTGCTTCCCCCCTGTCGTCGGCGGAACCCGCTCCCTCGGCCGCTGGGGCAATCGGGCGGCCGGCCGTGTCTCCCTGCGCGTGGTCGACCGCCTGCACGCGGCGGCGGCACGCGCCCTCCGCGACCGGCTGGGGCTGCCCGCCGTCTCACCGGGCGCGATGCGCCGCCGCCAGGAGGCGGCGGGGTGGCGGATTCTGCACGGCTTCAGCGAGACCCTCGTACCGCGCCCGGCGGACTGGCGGGAGGGCCTGGAGGTCGTCGGCAACTGGTGGCCCCACCACGCGGCCGACGCCCGGCTCCCGGCCGAGGTCGCCGACTTCGTCGAGTCGGGCCCGCCGCCGGTGTTCATCGGCTTCGGCAGCATGGCGGGCGGTGACGGCGAGCGGCTGTCCGAGCTGGCCGTACGGGCGCTGCGCGCGGCCGGGCTCCGGGGCGTCCTCCAGGCGGGCGCGGCGGGCCTCTCCGCGTCGTCCGCCGCCTCCCGCGGTGACGACGTGCTGACGATCGGGGACGTGCCGCACGCCCTGCTCTTCCCGCGGATGGCGGCGGTCGTGCACCACAGCGGCGCGGGCACGGCGGCCGCGGGGCTGCGGGCCGGGGTGCCGGCGGTCCCCGTACCGGTCATGGCCGACCAGCCGTTCTGGGCGCACCGCTTGACGTCGCTGGGCGCCGCCACGGCCCCGCTCCCGTTCGCGGAACTGACCGCGGACCGCCTCGCGGACGCGCTGCGCTCGGCGGTGACGGACGCCTCGTACCGGGCCGGGGCGGCGCGGGCGGCGCTCGCGATCGGCGCCGAGGACGGGGCGGGTCGGGTGGTGGCCGAGGTCAAGGCGGCGGTGGGCGGGTAGCGGCACTGGGGGGCACGTAGCCACTCTGTGATGGGCGGGCAGCAGCACCAGAAGCACACGGCTGCGACAGCCCCACGGAGCGCGCCCGGGGAAACTACCTCCGGTGGATCACCGCGGCGTCCGCCGCCGCCGTGCCGTGCGCCCACCCCTCGGCATCGCGCCCCTTGAGGCGGTGGGACGTGGTGGCGGGAAAGAGGCGTTCGGCGCTCTCCCCCACCGCCACGTCCCGGGCGGCCAGGACCGGAAGGACCTCGCTCGGCTCCTCCGCGGCCACCTCGCCGGCCGCGGTGGCCAACCGGTCCCGGATACGGCCCGCGTACGCGATGAGGAACGACTCCCGGAAGTCGCGCGTACGGCGCGAGCGGCCCCGCGCGTGGTGCTCGTCGCCCGCCCGGCGCATGGCGGAGGTGGCCTGGACCAGCAGCGAGGTGTACATCAGCTCGACGAGTTCCAGGTCCGACGCGAAGCCGACGACCGTGGAGAAGTCGAACTCGCCCGACCACACCGCCCGGCAGTGGTTGGCCTCGGCGACCGCGTCGAGCAGCAGCGCCTTCGCCGGTTCGTACGGCCCCTCGACCCCGATCCGGCAGGCGCTCGGGGCCTCCCCCGACTCCCCGAAGGCCGCCGCCTCCGCGGCCAGCAGCGCCGCGTCGATCGAGTGCCGCGCCATCAGCTCCTGGGCCTTCGCGGAGAGCGCCTCCGCCTCCTCCGCGAACTCGGTCGACTCCGCCTTCGCCAGCAGCGCCCTGACCCTGCCGAGCAGCCGCGGCCCGGCGGCGGACCCGTCCCGCGCCGGTACGGACCGTACGGACCGCGCCCGTGCGGCTCCCGGCAGCGGACCGATCGCGGTGATCCGCGGCAGGCGGCCGAGCAGCCGCAGCGCGCCGAGGAAGCCCGAGAGCGTCTCGAAGCGGCTCAGCCGCTCGCGCCCCGCGAGGCTCTCCAGATAACTCTCGTCACCGTCCCACCAGACCGACGACGCGCCCACCGCCGCCAGCTCCGCGGCCCAGCGGGCGTCGAGCGCTTCCGGCGGGTAGCGGCGCGCCTCGGCGGCGATGGCGTCGGCTACGTGGCGCGACACGGCCGTACCCGGCTCGCGCCGCATGAGCCGGGCGACGTCCGCGGGCTGCCAGCCGTTCTCCCAGGCACGCCGTACGAGCTCCCCGGCGGCCCGCAGCAGCGCCCGGCTCACGGCCCGCGGCCCGGCGGGGGCGGCGGCGAGGGCGGAAGCGGCGGCGTCGAGCGCGTCGTCGAGCCCGTCCTCGGGGACGGCGGCGAGACCGCGCAGCAGCCCCCGTACGGTCTCCAGCAGCTCGGCCGCCTCTTGCCGGGGCCGGGGGCGGTGCCGCTCGCCGCTGTCCTGTCCTGCCACGTGGTCCTGCCTCGTTGTCGCCTCGGGTGTCACCGCCATTTTCCCGGATCGCCGCGCTCCCGCCGCCGCCGGGATCTCCGCCGGGGATGTGGCCGTTCGGGCGCGGGCCGGAGCCGGCCCCCCGCGCGGCGCCGCACAAAACCGCCGGGAGGGGGGGGGGGGGGGGGGGGGGGGGGGGGGGGGAGAGGGGGGGGGGGGGGGGGGGGGGGGGGAGGGGGGGGGGGGGAGGGGGGAGGGGGGGGGAGGGGGGGGGGGAGGAGATCCGAAGTCCTTTGTCGCCGGGAGGCGAG
>NZ_JBWKFF010000018.1:42123-53387 GCF_056434425.1 Streptomyces sp. NPDC044033
CCCCCCCCCCCCCCCCCCCTCCCCCCCCCCCCCCCCCCTGCCCCCCCCCCCCCCCCCCCCCCCCCCCCCCCCCCCCCCCCCCCCCGGCGCAGGACCGGCGAAGGGGTCAGGCGCCCGTGGCGCTGCCCGCCACCCAGGCGTCCCAGCTCATGTTCCAGCCGTTGAGGCCGTTGTCGGGCTGGACCAGCCTGTCGTCGGAGCCCTTGACCGTGACGACGTCGCCGACCATGGAGTTCGAGAAGAACCAGGAACCGGGGGTCGAGGAGTCGTTGCCGCCCTGGGCGTCCTGGAGGCCGACGCAGCCGTGGCTGGTGTTGGCCGAGCCGAAGATGCCGTGGCCCCAGTAGTTGCCGTGGATGAACGTGCCCGAGTTGGACAGGCGCATCGCGTGCGGCACGTCCTTGATGTCGTACTCACCGCCGAAGCCCACGGTCGAGCCGTCCATCCGGGTCTCCTTGAACTTCTCGGAGATCACCATCTGGCCGTTGTACGTGGTGTGGTCGGGGGAGCCCGCCGAGATCGGGATGGTCTTGATGGTCTTGCCGTCCCGGACCACCGTCATCTGGTGGGACCGCGCGTCGACCGTGGAGACCTGCGAGCGGCCGACCTTGAAGGAGACCGTCTTCTGCTGGACGCCCTGGACGCCCGGCGCGGACTCGACCTTGTCGAGGTCCATCTTCATGGTGACGGTCGAGCCGGCCTTCCAGTACTCCTGCGGGCGGAAGTCGAGGCGCTGGTTGCCGAACCAGTGGCCGACGACCTTCTGGCCGCTGGTGGAGTTGACCGTGATGTGCGACTGCACGGCCTTCTTGTCCTTGATCGGCTTGTCGAAGTTGATCGACACGGGCATGCCGACGCCGACGGTGGAGCCGCTGTCCGGCGTGTACGTGCCGATGAAGCTGTTGGACGGGGCGACCGTCGTGAAGGAGGAGTTCTCGGTGGCCTTGCGGTCGTCGGAGTCCTTGGCCTCGGCGACGATCTTGTACGTCGTCTGCCGCTCCAGCGCCTTCTTGGGCGCCCAGGAGGTGCCGTCGGAGGATATCGATCCCTCGACCGGGGTGCCCTTCTCCGTGGCCATGGTGACCTTGGTCAGCTTGCCTTCGGAGACGGTGACCTTGCCGCCGGTGTTGATGCTCGCGCTGGTGGACCCGTTCTTCGACGCGATCTTGATCTTCGCCTTGGAGGCGTCCTTGGCCGCGGCCTCGTCGACCTTGCTCTGCGACTTGCCGTGACCCGCGTCACCGCCCTTGTCGTCTCCCCCGCCACAAGCAGCGAGGGTCAGTACGCCGCCGAGCACAGCGGCCGCGGCTACGAGGCCCTTACGGCGCTTGCCGTACGTCATCACACGCTTCTCCATTGCTACTGATCCCCAACGTCCCCGATCCACAACGATGGGCACGCCCGCTTCGCGGTCACCCAATAGAGAACGCCTTCACCGATTCAGCGGTTCCACTCGTCATAAAAGTGTGGGGAAGCCCACTCAAGCGAAGACCCCGGCTCCGCAACCAGCGGAGCCGGGGCCCTGATATGGGCGTTAGAAGAGGGTTTCTCCCCGAATAACCCTCTGCACCTCCCAGGTCTCGCGACCCTTCCCGTCGTCTCTGGCGGTCGTCCTCAACCCTCTCTAGTCGTCGTCCTCCTCATCCCGTTCGCCGTCGCCGTCGAGGGCCCACTCCCGCGACTCGGGGTCGTAGTCGATCTGTTCGCTGCTCCACGAAGCCTGGGTCAACTCGACCCCCGGCACCTCCTTGACCACGTCGAGCGGGTCGACGAGATACGCCAGCGCCTCCGCCGCGTCGGAGGAGACCGAGGTACGGGCGTGGCCGCGTTCGTCGTCGTGCAGTGATCCATCGCCGTCGACGCGGTCGAGGGCGGCCGAGGTCAGCTTGCCGGAGTCGTTGATCTCCAACACCAGCTCGACCCGAAGTCGTACAAACCGTGATGACTCATCTGTGCTCATCCCCGGAGCGTAAGGGCCAGCGGAACCGCGACTTCCAAACGACCCGCGGGTATCACTACCATCGGAGGCCCACGGCCCCAATCACCGCCATCTCAAGGGGGATTCATTCCGTGACCGCACGCCGTCCGCTGCTGACCGCCGCTGCCGCGGGCTCGCTGCTGTGCGCGTTGTGGTTCGTACCGTCCGCGAAGGCGACGGCCGAGCACACCACCCCCACCCAGCACAGTCACCGCTCCATCACCGTCCCCGCCTCCGATTCCAAGACCACCCTCGACTCCGGCACCACGACGGCCGCCGAGCCCGCCTCCATGGAGCAGGCGAGCGACGGTCTGGCCCTCGCCGACACCGGCAGCTTCGACACCACCCCGTATCTGGTCGGCGGAATCGGATTCCTCGGCCTCGGGGGCGCGCTGGTGACGGCCGCCGTGCGCCGCACGCGCACGTCGACCGGACTCTGATACGACTCCGCTCCGCACGGAGCCACGGAAGGCTATGGGCCGCGCACCGCGGCCCATAGCCCGAACCTCTCGGCTCTACGCCAGCGGCCCCGTCACCGTCTCGGCCGCCTCCGTCAGCTTCCCGGTCCGTACGAACTCGTGCGCGGCCGCCAGGTCCGGCGCGAGGAAACGATCCGCCCCGGGGCCCTCGACCCCCGCCGCCCGTACGGCCTTCAGCACGGCGCTCGTCGCGGGCGCGGGGGTGAGCCCCGTGCGCAGTTCGACGGCCCGGGTCGCGGCGACCAGTTCCACGGCGATGATCCGGGCGAGGTTGTCCACGGCCGTACGCAGCTTGCGCGCGGCCGACCAGCCCATGGAGACGTGGTCCTCCTGCATCGCGGAGGACGGGATGGAGTCCACCGACGCCGGTACGGCCAGCCGCTTCATCTCGCTGACCAGGGCCGCCTGCGTGTACTGAGCGATCATCAGGCCGGAGTCCACGCCCGCGTCGCCCGCGAGGAAGGGCGGCAGGCCGTGCGAACGGTTCTTGTCCAGCAGCCGGTCGGTGCGGCGTTCGGCGATCGAGCCGAGGTCCGCGGCGGCGACGGCCAGGAAGTCCAGCACGTACGCGACCGGCGCACCGTGGAAGTTGCCGTTGGACTCGACCCGGCCGTCGGGCAGGACCACCGGATTGTCGACGGCGGCGGCGAGTTCGCGGTCGGCGACGAGCCGGGCGTGGTCGAGGGTGTCCCGGCCGGCGCCCGCGACCTGCGGGGCACAGCGGATCGAGTACGCGTCCTGGACGCGCGGCGCGTCGTCCTGCTGATGCCCGATCAGCCCCGAACCGGCCAGCACGGCCAGCATGTTGGCGGCCGAGGCGGCCTGGCCGGGATGCGGGCGGATGGCGTGCAGCTCGGCGGCGAGCACCTTGTCGGTGCCGAGCAGCGCCTCCATGGAGAGCGCCGCGGTGATGTCGGCGGAGGTGAACAGCCGCGCGAGGTCGGCGCAGGCCATCACCAGCATGCCGAGCATCCCGTCGGTCCCGTTGAGCAGCGCGAGCCCCTCCTTCTCGCGCAGTTCGACGGGGGCGATGCCGTGCTCGGCGAGGAGTTCGGCGGCGGGCCGCAGCTCACCGTCGGGGCCCTCCGCCTCACCCTCGCCCATGAGCGTCAGCGCGCAGTGCGAGAGCGGCGCGAGGTCGCCCGAGCAGCCGAGCGATCCGTACTCGTGCACCACGGGCGTGATCCCGGCGTTGAGGATCGCGGCCATCGTCTCGACGACGAGGGGGCGTACGCCCGTACGGCCGGAGGCGACGGTCTTCAGCCGCAGGAACATCAGGGCCCGTACGACCTCGCGCTCGACGCGCGGCCCCATGCCGGCGGCGTGCGAGCGGACGATGTTGCGCTGGAGCTGTGCGCGCAGATCGGGGCTGATGTGCCGGACGGCCAGCGACCCGAAGCCGGTCGAGACGCCGTACACGGGGTCGGGCTTGGCCGCCAGGTCGTCGATGACCTGGCGGGCGGCGGCGACGGCGGCGAGCGCCTCGTCCGCCACCTCGATCCGCGCCGCGCCGCGCGCCACGTCGATCACGTCCTGAGCCGTCGTACCCGAGGCCCCCACCACCACAGTGTGCATATCCATATTCAGGCACCCTAAAGACTGAATCGCTGACTGTCACCATCCGTACGGCCCCGGACGCGGGCCCTCATGGGCGGCGCCCCCGGAAGCGGCGGCGATCGGCGGGCGCGCCCTCGCGCGGGGTGTCGGCCAGCCGCACCACCGGATCGTCCGCGCCCCCCTCGCGCCCCGCCACCACCGGCTTCTCGGACCGCGCGGCCTTGGCCCGGTACTGCGCCGCGTCCGCCAGCCGGAAGAGCCGGCGCGCCGACCGTACGGGCCCGATCGGGTCCCCGGTCGAGGCGACGCCGCACGCGACGCCCTCGCCCAGCTCCAGCTCGCCCGCGCGGCGGCACAGCTCATCGGCCACCCGCACCACCTCGTCCGCCGTCGGCCCCACCGACAGCAGACAGAACTCGTCCCCGCCCAGCCGCGCCGCCAGGGCGTCCGGCAGCATCGCGCCGCACAGGGAGAGCACCGAGCTGAAACGTTCCAGCAGGCGGTCCCCGACCGCGTGCCCCAGCGTGTCGTTGACCCGCTTGAGCCCGTTCAGATCGCAGACCAGCAGGCTCACCACCGTGCCGGTACGGCGGTGCCGCTCCACCGCCTCGTCGAGCCGCGCGTCCACGGCGCGCCGGTTGGCGAGCCCCGTCAGCGGGTCCTCGAACGCCAGCTTGCGCACCTCCTCCAACCGCTCGGTCTGCACGATCCCGGCCGCCGCGACCGCCGCCAGTACGGCCGCGAAGTCCGCGTCCCGCCCGTCGAAGACCGGCTCGCCCACCGCCCGCGCCACATACAGCTCGCCCCAGGCCCGGCCGTGCAGCACGATCGGCGCGACCACGCAGCAGCCGCGCCCCCGCCGCCGCAGGGCGTCCGCCCGGTGGTGGCGGTACGGGCCGGAGCTCCCGGCGCCGCCCTCCGCGGTATCCACCCAGGCGTGCGGCTCGCCGCCGCCCACCCACTGCTCGTGCAGGAACTCCGCGACCTCCGGGAAGTCGTGCACCGGGTAAGTCTCCGCCGCCGGGAACTCCTCTTCCCCCGCGGCCCGCTCCCCGTCGTTCACGAGCACCCGCAGCCGGCCCCGGTCCCGCTCCCACACCGACACGGCCGCGAACGACCCGCCCAGCGCGCGCCGTGCCCCGTCGGCCGCGGCGCGCGCCGACTCGCGCGGAGTGTGCGCGGCCGCCATGGCCTGCGCCAGCGCCACCACGGCCCGCAGCCGCGCACCGCCTCCGTCGCCGTCCCCGTCGACCGTCACGCTCGCCTCACATTCCGTAACCGTGTGCACGCTCTGCACCCAGCGTAAGAATGCCGCGGCCAATCCGCTTTACGGGGGTTTACTTGGCTTTGCCGACGCTTAAAGGATCTCGGCGGCTAGACGCCGGGCCACTCGGGGGCCCGCTTCTCGTTGAAGGCCGCCACGCCCTCCGCCCGGTCCCCCGAGAACGCCACCGAACGCCAGGCGGCGTCCTCGACCTCCAGGCCGGTCCGCAGGTCCTGCCCGTGCCCGAGGCGCAGCGCGCGCTTCGCGGCCCGCAGCCCGACCGGCGAATTGCGGGCGAACCGCTCCGCGAGCGCGAGCCCCGCCTCGCGGGCCTCGCCCTCCGCGACGAGCTGGTCCACGAGACCGAGGTCCCGCGCCTCCTCGGCCGGCACCCGCCGCGCCGAGAAGATCAGCTCGGCGGCGCGCGCGGCGCCCACTCTCCGCGGCAGCAGCTGAGTACCCCCGCCGCCCGGAATCACACCCACCGACACCTCCGGCAGCCCCACCACGGCGCTCGCGTCGGCCACGATCACATCACACGACAGCGCCAGCTCGAACCCGCCGCCGAGGGCGAACCCGTGCACCGCGGCCACGGTCGGCATCGGCAGCTCCAGCACTCCGGTGTACGCGGCCCGCGACAGCGGCCGGTGCCGGCCGAGTTCGGCGTCCGTGAGCGTGTTGCGCTCCTTGAGGTCCGCTCCCACGCAGAAGGCGCGCTCGTGCGTGGAGGTCACCACGACGGCCCGTACGTCCTGATCGGCTCCGAGCGCGTCGGTGGCCCGGGCGATGGAGCGGGCCATCTCGGCGGAGATGGCGTTCATGGCCTTTGGCCGGTCGAGGACCAGTTCGGCGACGTGTCCGTGGCGCCGGACGGCGATCCAGTCTCCGTAGCGCTGCTCAGTCATGCCACGACCCTTCGGGTGTTAACGACCGTAAACGTATGGGCGGATCATCGCAGGGGGAGGGGGGTTGTGGCCATGGGCCGGCGGCCCGCCTCCCCCTCGGGGCTCCGCCCCGGACCCCGGTCCTCAAACGCCGGACGGGCTGGGGTGGGCCGACGTCAGGTCTACGCTCAGCTCTCCGGGCGGGCCGGGGTGAGGCGGCCCCGCGTCTGAAGCTCGGGGCCCGGGGCGGGCTGGAACGAGTCGGCTCCGCCTCCGAGCACCGGACTCCGGACGGCTGGGATGGGCGGACCTCACGTCCGGACCCAGCACGCCGGGCGGGCTGGGATGGGCTGACATCAGATCAGCGCCCGATGCTCGGGCCGGGCCGGAACGGCCGACCCCGCATCCGAGCGCGGCGCTCCGGACGGGCCGGAACGGGCCGCCCCCGCACCAGAACCCGGCACACCAAACAAGCCGAAGCGGCCCGGTCTCATAACTGGGTGCGGCCCCCGGCCGCCGTCAGCCCCTCCGGCTGAGGAGCCAGGGCTCGACCACGCCCAGCCCACGCACCGGTCGCTGCCACATCGGTTGCAGTGCGAAGCGGTATCCGGGGTCGGCGCCCTCGCGTTCCTTTGCCGCCAGTGCTTCCTCCGCCTCGGAGATCGGGGCGTCGCCCGTGCGGGACAGTTCCTTCGCGAAAGCGCCGTCGACCAGGACCGCGTCCTTCGGCGCTATCGACGTCAGCCTGCTCGCCAGATTCACCGTCGTGCCGAAGACGTCACCCATGCGCGTCGTGACGGTGCCGAAGGCGATTCCGACCCGGAGTTCCGGCATCGTTTCGTCGTTCGTCATGGTCTCGATGAGCCGCAGGCCGATCTCCGCCGCGATGCCCGCGTCGTCCGCCGCGTACAGCACCTCGTCGCCGAGCGTCTTGATGAGGCGGCCGCCGTGCGCGGCGACCAGGTCGGCGGCGGTGGTCTCGAACGCCTCGACCAGCTCGCCGAGCTCCTCCTCCTCCAGCCGCCTCGTCAGCCGGGTGAAGCCGACCAGGTCGGCGAAGCCGACGGCCAGGCGCCGGTCGACCATCTCCGCGTCGTCCTGCGCCTGCACCACACGACCAGTGGCGGCGGCCAACTGCCGCCGCCACACGTAGACGAGGAATTCTTCGAGCTCCGGGAGGAGCAGTTCGATCAGCGGGTAGGTCATCTCCGTGCGGGTCATGCCCGGTTCCTGGGGTTCCGTCAGACCCTCCAGGAAGGAGTCGATCTGCCAGTCCGCCAGTCGGGCCGTCGTCTGCCCGGTCGACCGGGCGACCTGCACGGCCATCGGCTCGCTCAGCAGCCCGGCCTCCACCAGGCCCGCCAGCCGCCGCAGCGCCAGTACGTCCGCCTCGGTGAGCGCCTTGGCCTGGCCGATGTCGGCGAAGCCCATGGCGCGCCAGAACCGGGAGGCCAGTTCCATGGAGACGCCGGCCGCCCGGGCCGCCTGGAACGGGGTGTAGCGCCGCTCCGCGCCGAGGATCAGCTGTTCCAGGCGCAGGGCGAGGGGGTCGTCGTCCCCCTCGGCGGCGGCGCCATCCGCGTCGTCGACGGTCACCGCCCGCCCCCTGTCCGATCCGTGCGCACTGCCCTGCCGATCACTGTTCGCCCGTGCTCCGTGCCTGTGTCGCGCCGTCCCGCGTACTGCTCCGCGGTCCCCCTCGGGACCCCCGCGGGACGCCTCAACGATACGACAGGTGTGCCGTAGCTCACTCTCCGGACTCCGCGCGTCCCGATGCCCCTTCGGTCTCGTCCACCCCTGCCACCTCGTCAGATGCAGGTGCCCCTACCGTCGTGGCGCCCGCGAGGGCCCCGCCGGGCCCGGCGGCCCCTCAGCCCACCGCCGGCCTCAGGTGCACGATGTCCCCCGCCCCCACCGGCTCCTGCACGCCCTCCGCCGTCGCGAGCACCAGCCGCCCGTCGCCGTCGATCGCGACGGCCTCGCCGACGAGTTCGCGGTCGCCGGGGAGTTCGGCCCGTACGGTCCGGCCGAGCGTCGCGCACCCCGCGGTGTACGCCTCCTGCAACCGGCAGGCCCCCGGGTCGCCGCCGGCCTCCCGCCACCGCCCGTACCACTCCTCCAGCGACCGGAGTACGGCCCTCAGCAGCGGATCGCGGTCCACCACCGGCGCGCCCGCCAGCAGCAGCGAGCCGGCCGTCGGCACCGGCAGCTCGTCCGCGTGCAGCGAGACGTTGAGGCCGATGCCCAGCACCACCCCGGCGCCTGCCCGCTCGGCGAGGATTCCGCCGGTCTTGCGCTCGGCGCCGACGGGCCCCGCCCCCGCGACAGAACCCGAACGGGACTCCGCGGCGGGCTCCGGGATGGGCTCCGGGACGGGTTCCGAACCGGACCCGTCGGAGTCCTCGGGGATCGTCACCAGCAGATCGTTCGGCCATTTCAAGGCCAAGTCCACGCCCGCGGCCCGGGACAGCGCGGTGGCGGTCGCCACCCCGGCCAGCAGCGGCAGCCACCCCCACCGCTCCATCGGCACCGCGTCGCCCGGCTCCAGGTACACGGAGAAGAAGATCCCGGAGCGCGCGGGCGCGGACCAGCGCCGGTCGAGCCGCCCGCGCCCGGCCGACTGCTCCTCGGCGACGAGCACGGCTCCGGGGGCCAGGCCCGCCCCTTCTCCGGCGAGGGTGGCCAGATCCGTGTTGGTCGAGCCGGTCACGGGCACCACATCGATGGAGGTCCACAGCGCGTCGGGCCGTACGAGGGCGCGGCGCAGGGCCGCGGCGTTCAGCGGCGGCCGGTCGAGGTCGGACCAGGGGCTGCCGGAAGGACCGGAGGAATCAGGGGGCGTCATGGGAGCCAGCCTAGGAGGGGACGGTGTGGCCAACGACGCACTGCCACAGCGCAGCCGCGCGGATACGCTACGAACCAGTAGCCAGAAGGGCCCCAGCCGGTCTTTTCCGGCCCCCTTCAGCCCCCTGAACCCCCGAAATGTTCCGGAAAGCCCGAGTCAGCCCATCCAGGACGAGCAGGAGCCGCATCGCGATGTCCGAGCCGCAAGACGCCACACCGGACGCAACCAGTCACACCACCGCCGGGAAGCTCGCGGATCTGCGTCGCCGCATCGATGAGGCGACGCACGCGGGCTCCGCGCGCGCCGTGGAGAAGCAGCACGCGAAGGGCAAGCTGACGGCGCGCGAGCGCATCGAGCTGCTCCTGGACGAGGGGTCGTTCGTCGAGCTGGACGAGTTCGCGCGGCACCGCTCGACCAACTTCGGCATCGAGAAGAACCGTCCGTACGGGGACGGCGTCGTCACCGGCTACGGCACCGTCGACGGCCGTACCGTCTGCGTCTACTCGCAGGACTTCACCATCTTCGGCGGCTCGCTCGGCGAGGTCTACGGCGAGAAGATCGTCAAGGTCATGGACTTCGCGCTGAAGACCGGCTGCCCCATCGTGGGCATCAACGACGGCGGCGGCGCCCGCATCCAGGAGGGCGTCGCGGCGCTGGGCCTGTTCGCCGAGATCTTCCGCCGCAATGTGCACGGCTCCGGCGTGATCCCGCAGATCAGCCTGATCGTGGGGCCTTGCGCGGGCGGCGCGGTCTACTCCCCGGCGATCACCGACTTCACGGTGATGGTCGACCAGACCTCGCACATGTTCATCACCGGCCCGGACGTCATCAAGACGGTCACCGGCGAGGACGTCGCCTTCGAGCAGCTCGGCGGCGCGCGTACGCACAACACGACCTCGGGCGTGGCGCACCACATGGCGGGCGACGAGAAGGACGCCATCGACTACGTCAAGGCGCTGCTGTCCTACCTGCCCTCCAACAACCTCTCCGCGCCGCCCGCCTTCCCCGAGGAGGCGGACCTGGAGACCTCGGACGAGGACCGGGAGCTGGACGTCCTCATTCCGGACTCCGCGAACCAGCCCTATGACATGCACACCGCCATCGAGCATGTGCTGGACGAGGGCGAGTTCCTGGAGACGCAGGCGCTGTTCGCGCCGAACATCGTCACCGGCTTCGGCCGCGTCGAGGGCCACCCGGTGGGCATCGTCGCCAACCAGCCGATGCAGTTCGCGGGCTGTCTGGACATCGACGCCTCGGAGAAGGCCGCGCGGTTCGTCCGTACCTGCGACGCCTTCAACGTGCCGGTGCTGACCTTCGTCGACGTGCCCGGCTTCCTGCCCGGCGTCGACCAGGAGTACGGCGGGATCATCCGGCGCGGCGCGAAGCTGATCTACGCCTACGCCGAGGCGACGGTGCCGCTGATCACGGTGATCACGCGGAAGGCGTTCGGCGGCGCGTACGACGTCATGGGCTCCAAGCACCTGGGCGCGGACCTCAACCTGGCCTGGCCGACCGCGCAGATCGCGGTCATGGGCGCGCAGGGCGCGGTGAACATCCTGCACCGCCGGACGATCGCCGCGGCCCCCACGCCCGAGGCACAGGAGGAGGTGCGCCAGGAGCTGATCACGGGCTACGAGGACGCGCTCCTCAATCCGTACGTGGCGGCCGAGCGCGGCTACGTCGACGCCGTGATCATGCCGTCGGAGACGCGTCGGTACGTCGTGCGCGGGCTGCGCGCGCTGCGCGACAAGCGCGAGTCGCTGCCCCCGAAGAAGCACGGCAACATCCCGCTCTGAGGCGGTGCGGCCGCCCGGCCGTACCGCTGCGACACGTGCTGTAACACCGTAAGGAGGCCGCAGTGATCAAGGTCGTACGAGGCAATCCGACCCCCGAGGAGTTGGCCGCCGCCCTCGCGGTGGTGCAGGCCCGCGCGGCGTCGGCGCCGGACGCCGCGCCGGACGGAAAGGTCCGCGACGCGTGGGCCGACCCGGCCCGTACGGTCCCCGGCCGGCGCCTCCCGCACCCCGGTCCGGCGGCGTGGCGCACGACGTACTGGCCGGTCTGAGACACACCACCGGAATCACCCGCGTACCCCCTGTCACCTGGGCACCTTTCCGCTGGCGGGATACCCGGGGAAATAGTCCCTCCGCTTGCGGGGGGCGGGGGAAACGGCTCGAGGGGAGCAGCGGGGGTCCCCCGGGAATGGGAATTCGTGGGGGGTTTTGACCGCCCCACAAAACGCCCAAAGAGACTCGCA
>NZ_JBWKFF010000018.1:53397-196743 GCF_056434425.1 Streptomyces sp. NPDC044033
CTCTTCGTACACGAACCCCACCCCTCCCCACCCCCCCCCCCCCCCCCCCCCCCCCCCCCCCCCCCCCCCCCCCCCCCCCGCGCCGGTGCCCCCCGGACCATTGAATTCATGCTGTGGTCCGACCCGCCCGAAGAACCGCCCGAGGAGCTGCGCGACGCGCAGGCGATGCTCCACCGGGCGGGCATCGTGCTGGCCATCTGCATGGTGATCCTGTTCTTCATCCTCGGGCTGTCCTGAATCCGTCGGCCGGGCTGTTCTCACATCGGCCGAGCTCTGTCCTGACTCGTCGGGCGCACCGTTCTCACACCGGCCGGGCTGTTCTCACACCCGGCCGCCGCCGCGGCCCGTACCAGGGCCACCGCCCGCCCTCAAGAAGTGAACACCGGCAGCCGGCGGTGGCCGTGCGAGATGAAGCTGCTGACCGGCCGCAGCTCACCGGCGGGTACGGCCGGCCGCAGCCGGGGGAAGCGCCCGAAGAGCAGCGGCAGCGCGACGGCCGCCTCCAGCCGAGCCAGGGGCGCGCCGATGCAGTAGTGCACTCCGTGCCCGAAGGCCAGATGCTCCTTGTCGGCGCGGGTGACGTCGAACCGGTCGGCGCTCTCGCCGTGCAGGTCCGGGTGGCGCCCGGCGGCGGCGTACGAGGCGATGATGGCATCGCCCTTCCTGATCACCGGTCCGCCGTCCAGGCGGATGTCCTCGATCGCGTAGCGCATCAGGATGTTGGCCACGGGCGTCTCGGCGCGCAGCGTCTCCTCGATGACGTCGTGCCAGGTGGCGTGGCCGGCCCGGACGAGGGCCAGTTGCCGGGGCTGGGTGAGCAGGGCGTGCACGGCGTTGTCGAGGAGGTTGACGGTGGGCTCGTGCCCGGCGCCGAACATCAGCAGCAGGGTGTCGACGAGTTCGGCCTCGCTGAGCCCCCGGCCGTCGTCCTCGTCGCGGGCGGCGATCAGGGCGCTGGTCAGGTCGTCGCGCGGCTCGGCCCGCTTGGCGTCGACCAGGACGCCGAGTACGGCGCGCAGCTCCGCGGTGTTGGCCTCGGCCGCCTCCGGGGAGTTGGCGGTGTCGAACATGGCCTCGACGGTGCGCCGCAGGTCGGCGCGGAGCCACTCGGGCACACCCATCAGCTCGTTGATCACCTGAAGCGGTACGGGGTAGGCGAAGCTCTCCCGCAGGTCGACGGGGCGGCCGTGCGTCCCGGCCACCGCGAGATCATCGAGCAGCCCCTCGGCGATGGCCTCGATACGGGGCCGCAGCGCCTGGGTGCGGCGCGCGGTGAAGGAGGCGGCGACCAGCCGGCGCAGCCGGGCGTGCTCGCGCCCGTAACCGGTGGCCATGCTGTTGGTGGTCACCCAGATGTACAGCGGCCAGTCGGGCCGTATCCGGCCGTCGGCGAAGGCCGCCCAGTGCCGCCGGGTGTCCTTGGAGACCCGGTCGTCGGTGAGCAGCCGCTTGAGGTGGTCCGGGCTGGTCACCGACCAGGCCCGTACTCCGCCGGGGAGCTCCACCCGCGCTGCGGGACCGCGGGCCCGCAGCCGGGCCCCTTCGCCGTGGATGTCCCCGCCGGAGAGGTCGATGACGATGGGCTCGGGGTCGCGCATGCGGGCCTCCTCGGGCTGCGCCGACGGCCGGCAGGAAGGCTGCGGACGGAAGTCGCCGTCCCAGGACACCACGCCCCGCGGGCCCGCTCCCAGGCATTCCGCGGGCAGTTCGCGTCAATGCCGTACGGGCCTGCCGACGGGGGTACGAACCGGGCCGGAACGCCTGGGGTAGGGCCCTGCGGACATCTGCCCCGGCGCTGTCGCGCGCCTCATTCCCCTGTCCGATTCCGCGCGCCCGTCCCATGCCGTGAGCCCCAGAACCGCCCCCCGTGAGCCCCGGCCCCATCCCGCCCCCGTGAGCCCCGGCCCCGCCCCGTGTGCCCCGGCCCCATCCCGCCCCGTACGCCCCATCCGAGGCTCAGTTCTCCGACGCCCCGCAGGGAGCGCTACCCCGGCGCGCGGAGCGCCGTCGCGGGCCGCTGCGCCAGCGCGACGCGCGTCGTCACCACCCCTGTCGCGAGCGCCAGCGCCCCCGCGCCGCCCACGATGAGCACGGCGATGGTCGGCGACAGGTCCAGGCGGGCGCTACCGGTCAGGGCGCGGGCGCAGCCGACGAGGACCGCCCCGGCCACCGCCGAGCCGAGCAGCAGCGCGGCGAGCACGGTGACCGCGTTCTCCAGGCCCATCATCCGGCCGATCTGCCGACGGGTGGCGCCGACCAGCCGCATCAGCGCGAACTCGCCGGACCGCTCCATCGTGGTCATGACCAGCGTGTTGACCACGGAGATCGACGTGAAGACGGTGATCACGGCGAGCAGCAGGTATGTCACGGTCATCGACGCGTCCTGCCGGTGCCGGGCCTCGGCGGTGTACGCGGCGTGGTCCAGCACCCGCCACGCCGGGTGCCGGCCCTCACCGAGCGCGGCCAGCCCGGCCGCGACCGCGCGCTCCTGGCCGGGCCCGGACCGTACGTACACGGTGTCCTGCCGGAGGGTCTCGCCGTCCATGAGGTGGCGCGCGGTGAGGCGTTGCGGGATCACGAGGTCGCCGAAGCCGTTGCCGCGGGTATAGCGGTAGGCGACCCGTACCCGCTCGACGCGGTCGTCGTCCATGAGCAGCCGCACCTCGTCGCCGGTCCGGGCGCCCGCCGCGCGGGCGAAGCGCTCGCTCAACGCCACCTCGTGCGCGCCGAGTTCCGTGGTGCCCCGGGCGGTGCCGCCGGTCGCGCCGAGGTCGAGCACCCGCCCCAGCGGCCCGTCGGTGACCGCCTGCGCGACCCCGCCGGGGCCGTGCTGCGAGCCGTCCTTGCCGGTGAGCACCTTCGCGTACGTACTGGTCGTGCCCACCGCGGCCGCCACCCCCGGCACCCGGCGCACCGTACGTGCGGCGTCGGCGGGCAGTTCACCGCCGCTGGTGACCACCTGGTCGGCGACCATGCGCCCGGTGTCCTGCCGCTGCTGTTCGCGCCACTTCATCTGCGGCACGAACAGCGACACCGCCGCGAACGCGACCGTCAGGGCCAGCGGCATGATCGCCGACGCCAGCCGCCGGTGGCCCGTACCGAGGTTCGCCCCCGCCACGAAGCCGACGCCGGGGAACAGCAGTCTGCACAGCCCGCCGAAGCCGGATCCCACCAGCCTGCCGATCCATGGGGCGAGCAGCGCCACGGCGATCATGAAGACCATGACCATGCCGGACGCCGAGTTGACATCGGAGCTGGACCCCGGGTTGCCCGCGATGGACTCCAGCCCCCAGAGGCCGCCGCCGAGCACCAGCAGCCCGGCGGCCGTACGCACCCACCCGGGCCGGTACCGGTCCACGGCCGCCTCGCCCAGCGCCCGCATCGCGTGCACCCGCGCGGCCCGCCTGCCGCTGCTCCACACCGCGGCCTCGGCCGTCACCCAGCAGACGGCCGCCGCCGAGACCAGGCTCACCGGTCCGAAGTCCAGCCGGAACTCCGAGGAGAACATCCCCTGCCCGGCGAGCGCCGCCCGCAGCCCGGCGGCCAGCAGCACCCCCAGCCCGCAGCCCGGCAGCAGCGCCGCCACGGTGACCACGAGCGCCTCGTAGGCCACCATCCGCCGCACCTGGCGCGGGGTCGCGGCGATCGCCCGCAGCAGCGCGATCTCCCGCGTCCGCTGCCGCACGCACAGCGCGAACGTACCGGCCACCGCGAACGCCGCCACGAACAGCGAGATGAAACCGAACGGCACCGCGAACGCCACCACATCCGGCCCGCCCGCCGCGGCCCCGGCCCGCGCGCCCGACTCCAGCAGCACCGCGCACGCCGTCACCAGCGCCTGCGCGCAGACCATCGCGACGAAGGACCCGGCGAAGTCGGTCCTTCGGGACCGCACGGTCCACCAGGCGAGTTGCAGTAACGCCACGATCAGTCCCCCAGCCAGGTCGCACGGTCCACGCCAACCCCCGCGCACCGCCCCGCGATCACAGTGAAACGCCGATCGTAATCGCGCGGTCGCCCGCCCCGGCGGCGGGCGGCGGCGGACCCCTCTGCCTGGGCCGCCGCCTACCATGGCCGGTATGGATCTCACCCCCTCGCGCCGTCTCGTGCTCGCCTCCCAGTCCCCCGCCCGGCTCGGGCTGCTGCGGCAGGCCGGGTTCGCGCCGGAGGTGATCGTCAGCGGTGTGGACGAGGACGCGATCAGCGCGGACAGCCCCGCCGAGCTGGCCCGGGTGCTCGCCGAGGCGAAGGCGGAGGCCGTGTCCGTACGGGCCGAGGCGGCGGGCGCGCTGATCGCGGGCTGCGACTCGGTGCTGGAGCTGGACGGGCAGGCGTACGGCAAGCCGGTGGACGCGGAGGACGCCACGGCCCGCTGGAAGGCCATGCGCGGCCGCGCCGGAATCCTCCGCAGCGGCCACTGCGTGATCGACACGGCGAACGGCCGCCGCGCCTCGGCGACGGCGTCCACCACCGTCCGCTTCGGCGAGCCGACGGACGACGAGATCGCCGCCTATGTCGCCACGGGCGAACCGCTGCGCGTCGCGGGCGCGTTCACGATCGACGGCCGGGCGGCCCCGTTCGTCGACAGCATCGACGGCAACCACGGCACGGTCCTCGGCCTCAGCGTCCCGCTCCTGCGCGAACTGCTGGCGGACCTGGACGTCCGCGTCACGGATCTCTGGGCATAGGACGACCGGACGGGCGCGGAAAGGGGACACCGCATCATGCGGTGTCCCCATTTCCGCGCCCTTCGACGCCCTTCGACGCCCTCCGCCACGGCGGCTCGGCCGGTTACGGCATGGCCCTGCTCAGCTCGCCGAGGGCCTTGTCGGCGCCCTGGGACAGTCCACCGGTCAGCTTGCCCGCGCCCTCGGACAGCCCGCCCTTCAGCTTGCCGACGCCCTTGGACAGTTCCTTGGCCCCCTGAGCGGCCCCGTTGCTCAGACCGCCGCCGACCCCGCCCTCGACGCCGTCGGTAACCCCGGGGTAGAGGCTGAACTGCGGCTCGGCCCCGGCCATCGGCTGAGGCATCGGCGCGGTGGGCAGCGGGGCCTCGGGGGTGGGCACGGGTGGCATGGGGGCCGCGGGCCCCGGGGCGGCGGAGGCGGCGCCCTGAGCCATGGACAGGGCGGAAGCGGCGAGGACGACGGCTGTTGCGATGCGCTTGATCATGCTTGGTCAACGAGACCGGCGGGGTCGGGTCACCGAGGTAGGCGCGGATGCCGTAGCGGGGACGCGGGCACGGGTGCGGGCGGGGGCACGGGCACGGGCACGGGCACGGGCACGGGCACGGGCAGGATGACCGTACGGGCGCTGCCGCACCGGACGGCCGCCCGCAGCGCGTATGCGATTCTGGGAGGTCGGCCCGCCGGGACAGCGGCGGCCGGACCGCCGCCCCGGAGGAAACGCCCGCCATGCCCGCGTCCGTACCCGCGCCCCCGCCCGCCGCCCCCGGTCCGCAGTCCGTCGACCGGGCGCTGGATCTGCTCGACGCGGTGGCCGAGGCCCCCGGGCCGGTGACCGCCAAGGCGCTGGCCAGGCGGCTCGGTTGCGGGCTGTCGACCGTGTACGCCCTGCTCGGCTCGCTCACCGCGCGCGGCCATCTCACCCGCTCGGCCGCCGGTTACACCCTCGGCTACCGGCTCCCGGTGCTGCACCGCGCCTTCCAGCGGCAGATGCGGATCGACGACGGCCTGCACGAGGTGCTGCTGCGGGTGCGGCGCGTCGCGGGGGCCGACGCGTACTTCAGCACCTACCGGGGCGGCGAGATCGCCGTGCTCGACGGGACGACGGCGATCCACGACACGGACGCGGTGTTCTCGGTCGGCCAGGAGACGACGGCGCACGCGACCGCCCACGGCAAGGTGCTGCTGTCGGCGCTGCCCCGGGCCGCGCGGCACCAGTACCTGACGGCGCGCGGCATGCGGCCGTTGACACCGCGCACGATCACCTCGCCGGACCGCTTCGACCTCGAACTGCGGCGGGTGCGCCGGGAGGGCTACGCGGTGGAGATCGAGGAGGCGCGGGCGGGCATGGCGTGCGTCGCGGTGCCGGTACGGGCGTCAGCGAGTCCGGCGGGCGGGGCGCGGGGCCCGGTCACGGCCATCTCGGCGGCGCTGCCGCTGGCCGAGTTCACCCGCCACCGGCAGCCGTTGACGGAAGCGGTCCGGCGGGCGGCTGTGGAGGCGGAGGGGCTGACGATGCACGACGTGTGAGCCGGGGTGCGTCGGAGGGGCGTCGGAGGGGGCCGTACCTCCGGGCGCGGGGGCGGCCCGTACAGCCGGGGTGTCAGACAAGCCGGTACGGCCGGGGCGTCAGACAGCCAGTACGACCGGGGCGTCAGGCGGCCGGTACGGCAGAAGCGTCGGACGACCCGTACGGCCAGGGCGCCGGCGGACCCGTACGGCCAGGGCGCCAGACAGCCCGTAGCTCCGAGGCGCGGCACGGCCCGTACGCGTCAGGCCGGGTACGGGGCCTCCGGCGGCTCGGGGGCCGCGGCGCTCACGGAGCCGCCGCCGGCCGGGGCGGCGCGGTCGTACAGGACCAGGCTCAGCACGATCAGGCCGAGCACGGCCATCATGAAGGCGAAGGCGAGCCAGCCGACGAGGCCGACGGCGAAGGCGCCCAGCAGCGCGTGCACAACCGCGCAGGTGATGAGCACGATGCGCAGGAAGGTGCCGGGCGGGCGGTCGCGCCAGGCGGTACGGGCCAGGGCGAAGGCGCAGAAGAGCAGGTAGAGCCCGAAGAGGCCGCCCGCCGCCCAGGCTCCGACGGTCATCGCGTGCGGGTCGAGGCCCGCGAGGGACATCTCCTGCTTGTCGACGACCAGGCCGAGGAACCAGTTGAGCAAGGCGATGCCGACGGCCTCCAGCACCAGCACCACGGCCGCCGTCGCGGCTGTCGCTCTGCTCTTCACCCCACCGCCCCTTCCTCTGCGTCCGGCACGTCCGGCACGTCCGTCGCAGCCGTGACGGCTGCCGCCACCACGGGGCGTTACCCCGGGTACGTTCGACATCGGGCACGCTACTCATGGGTAAGCCCTTGGACAAGGGTTCCGGCGCAGGCGGTGACGGTCGGTGGACAGGCCGGAGGGGCGGGCAAACTTTCCTTCGCCCGTTCGTAGGGTCTCCACAAAGAATCCGCGTCCTCGGCCCCGCAGGCGGCTGGAGACCTTGACCACATCCCGGCACGACGGGCGCTCCAACGATCCGGGCGTACCGTGGGACAACAGGGGAGTTGGGCCACCGAGGCCCACGTTCGGCTTCCGCCTCACGCTCCGTGTGGGCAAGCTCACCCCCGGAGTCGGGTCGGCACAGAGTGTTGCCAGTACCTAAACTCACCTTGTTTCAAGGAGGGAGCCATCGTGCGCAAGGTGCTCATCGCCAACCGAGGCGAAATCGCTGTCCGCGTCGCCCGTGCCTGCCGGGATGCCGGAATCGCGAGCGTAGCCGTCTACGCCGATCCGGACCGGGACGCCCTGCACGTCCGCGCGGCCGACGAGGCATACGCGCTGGGCGGTGACACCCCGGCGGCCAGTTACCTGGACATGGCCAAGGTGCTCGCCGCCGCCGCTGAGTCGGGGGCGGACGCCGTCCACCCGGGCTACGGCTTCCTGTCCGAGAACGCGGAGTTCGCCCAGGCCGTCATGGACGCCGGGCTGACCTGGATCGGCCCCCCGCCGCAGGCCATTCGCGACCTCGGCGACAAGGTCGCGGCCCGTCACATCGCGCAGCGCGCCGGGGCCCCGCTGGTCGCCGGCACCCCCGACCCGGTCGCCGGGTCGGACGAGGTCGTCGCCTTCGCCGAGGAGCACGGCCTGCCGATCGCCATCAAGGCGGCGTTCGGCGGCGGCGGCCGCGGCCTGAAGGTCGCCCGCACGCTGGAGGAAGTACCGGAGCTGTACGACTCGGCGGTGCGCGAGGCGGTGGCCGCCTTCGGCCGCGGCGAGTGCTTCGTGGAGCGCTACCTCGACCGGCCCCGGCACGTGGAGACGCAGTGCCTGGCCGACACCCACGGCAACGTCGTGGTCGTCTCGACCCGCGACTGCTCGCTCCAGCGCCGCCACCAGAAGCTGGTGGAGGAGGCCCCCGCGCCGTATCTGAGCGACGAGCAGAACGCCGAGCTGTACGCGGCCTCCAAGGCCATCCTCAAGGAGGCCGGCTACGTCGGCGCGGGCACCGTCGAGTTCCTCGTCGGCCAGGACGGCACGATCTCCTTCCTGGAGGTCAACACCCGCCTCCAGGTCGAGCACCCGGTCACCGAGGAGGTCACCGGCCTCGACCTGGTCCGCGAGATGTTCCGCATCGCCGACGGCGAGGAACTGGGCTACGGCGACCCGGCGCTGCGCGGTCACTCCTTCGAGTTCCGCATCAACGGCGAGGACCCGGGCCGCGGTTTCCTCCCGGCGCCCGGCACGGTGACCAGGTTCGAGGCGCCGGCCGGTCCGGGCGTGCGCCTGGACGCGGGCGTCGAGTCCGGTTCGGTCATCGGCCCCGCCTGGGACTCGCTGCTCGCCAAGCTCATCGTCACCGGCGCGACGCGCGGACAGGCGCTCCAGCGCGCCCAGCGGGCGCTCGCCGAGTTCACGGTCGAGGGCATGGCCACCGCCATCCCCTTCCACCGCGCGGTCGTCGAGGACCCTGCCTTCACGCCCGAACTCAACGGCTCCAGCGGACCGTTCGCGGTGCACACCCGGTGGATCGAGACCGAGTTCACCAACACCATCGAGCCCTTCGCGGGCGCGGTCGCCGACGAGGACGAGGCCCTCGGCCGGGAGACCGTCGTCGTCGAGGTCGGCGGCAAGCGGCTGGAGGTCTCCCTCCCGTCCTCGCTCGGCATGTCCCTGGCCCGCACGGCCGCGGCCGGCGGCGCGAAGCCGAAGCGGCGCGCGACGAAGAAGGCGGGCTCCGCCGCCTCGGGCGACGCGCTCGCGTCCCCGATGCAGGGCACGATCGTCAAGGTCGCCGTGGAGGAGGGCCAGGAGGTCGCCGAGGGCGAACTGGTCGTCGTCCTGGAGGCCATGAAGATGGAGCAGCCCCTCAACGCCCACCGCTCCGGCACCGTCAAGGGCCTGACGGCGGAGGTCGGCGGCTCCGTCACCTCCGGCGCGGTGATCTGCGAGATCAAGGACTGAACCACGGACTCGCCGTGGACCGGCCCGTCAGATCGAGGGCTGGTCCACGAGTCCGCCGTGGACCGGCCCGCGGGGTCGAGGGCCGATCCACGGACTCGCGGCGGCCCGCTCCATCCGCAGCATCGTTTATCCCCTTGGGCCCCCGCCGATGATTCGGCGGGGGCCCAAGGGGTTCCGGAGCGGTCACGTGCCGCCCCGGCCAGTGGCATCCTTGCTCTCATGAGCTCACCGGCGGTGGGCCGCGGTGAGCGGGAGGACGACGCAATGGCGACGGACACGGCGCAGACATCACAGCGACCCATGCGCGCGGACGCGCGGCGCAACTACGAACGTCTGCTGGCCGAGGCCCGTACGGCCTTCACCCGGCACGGCACCGACGCCTCCCTCGAAGACGTAGCCCGCCGAGCGGGCGTCGGCATCGGCACCCTCTACCGGCACTTCCCCAACCGCATCGCCCTGATGAGCGCCGTCTTCCAGGGCGAGGTCGACGCGCTCCTCGCCCGCTCGCGCGAACTGCTCGCGGCCCCCGAGCCGTGCCGCGCCCTGGTGGAGTGGCTGCGCGCGATCATCGCGCACGCGAGCACGTACCGCGGGCTGTCCCGGGAGCTGATCGCCGCGCAGAGCGACGAGGGATCCGCGCTCTCGCGGTGCAGCACACCGATGCGCGAGGCGGGCCGTACGCTCCTCTCCCGCGCCCAGCAGGCCGGTTCCGTGCGCACCGACGTCGGCATCGCCGACCTCATGCAGCTGACCAGCGCCATCGCGCTGGCCACCGAACAGTCACCGGACGACCCGGAGTTGGCCGACCGGCTGCTGATGCTCACCCTGACCGGCCTACGGGCCCCCGGCGCGGACGGCACCGAGCGAGGGGTGGCCGCGGGCCCGGTCGGGTAATGTGGGCGGCTCAGGCAGTGAACACGTCAAGGAGGTGAGACCCATTACCGCTGCAACAGGCTGGGTGCTCCCTCCGCACGGCCGTACGGTCCACCGGACATAGGTGACCGCCGGGAGCCCCGCGAAGGCATCCCGAGAGGTTTTCCCTCCATGTCGGTTTCCGCGTCACCTTCTTCTTCCGCTTCTTCCGCTTCTTCTTCCGCCGCCATCGTCCCCAGGCTCCGTGCCGCCGGCTGCGTCTTCGCCGAGGACGAGGCGGAACTGCTCATAGCCACGGCCCGTACGCCCGCCGAGCTCGCCGACATGGTGCGGCGGCGGGCCGACGGGCTGCCGCTGGAACACGTGCTGGGCTGGGCCGAGTTCCGCGGCCTGCGCATCACGGTGGACCCCGGCGTCTTCGTGCCGCGCCGCCGCACCGAGTTCCTCGTCGACCAGGCCCTCGTCGCGGCCGCTCCCGCGCTCGCCGCGCGACCGGCCGGTCCGGTCGTCGTCGACCTGTGCTGCGGTTCGGGCGCGGTGGGCCTGGCGCTGAGCGCGGCCCTCGGCCGCGCCGAACTGCACTCCGCCGACATCGACCCCGCCGCGGTGCGGTGCGCCCGCCGCAACGCCGCCGCGGACGGCGGTGACGGCGGCGACCGGGTGTACGAGGGCGACCTGTACGAGCCACTGCCCGCCGGTCTGCACGGCCGCGTCGACGTGCTGGTCGCCAACGTGCCGTACGTGCCCACCGAGGCCATCTCCACGCTGCCGCCCGAGGCCCGCGACCACGAGCCGCTGGTGGCCCTCGACGGCGGCGCGGACGGGCTCGACGTACTTCGCCGGGTCACCGCCGCGGCCCCGCGGTGGCTGGCGCCGGGCGGCTCCCTGCTGGTCGAGACCAGCGAACGCCAGGCAGCGCACGCCGCCGCGGCCTTCACCGCGAGCGGCCTGGTCACCCGGGTGGCCAGCTGCGACGAACTGAACGCCACGGTCATCACCGGCACCCGGCCGACGACGGGGCGGACGGGGCAGGACACCTAGGCCGTCCCCTTTTGGGGGCCGGTCCCGTTCCTGCCGCAGGCGGCCTTCCGGCGGTCAGCCGGTACGGCTACGGCGCCCGTGGTACGTACACGGCCGACGGTCTGCCGGTGCCGCTCGGCGCCGGCGGTACGTACACGGCCCCGGCCTCTCGGCCCCCAGAGCCCGTACGGCCGTACACACGCCCGTACCGCGCCCGTGCGGAGGCGGCTGCGGCAGGCTAGCGCCGACGCAGGTCGGCCACCCTGCCCGGGATCGGGTCGCCGACCGCGGCGGCCGCGCGCAGTTGCGTGCCACCCCCGGCGCCCGGCGGGTGGTTGCGGCGCTGGCCCGGCAGCGGTGCCACGTCCCGCCGGGGCCGGTGCCCCGGCGGGACGGAGTCGCCGCCGGGGCCGACCGTGCCTCCCGAGCCCGACCCCGCGCCGGGCCCGGCGACCGCGATCTGCACCCCTTGGTCGGCCAGCGCCTGGAGCTCCGTCACGGCGCGTTCGTCGTGCGCGGGCGGCTCGTCGGTCACCAGCCGGGTGATCACATCGGTGGGCACCGTCTGGAACATGGTGTCGGTGCCCAGCTTCGTATGGTCCGCGAGCACCACCACCTCGGCCGCGGCCTGCACCAGCGCGCGGTCGACGCTCGCGGAGAGCATGTTGGACGTGGACAGGCCGCGCTCGGCGGTCAGTCCACTGCCGGACAGGAAGGCGCGGGTGACCCGCAGCCCCTGGAGGGACTGTTCGGCTCCGCTGCCCACGAGGGCGTAGTTGGAGCCTCTGAGGGTCCCGCCGGTCATCACGACCTCGACCCGGTTGGCATGGGCCAGCACCTGGGCGACGAGGAGGGAGTTGGTGACCACGGTCAGGCCGGGTACGCGCGCGAGCCGGCGGGCCAGCTCCTGTGTGGTCGTACCGGCGCCGACGACGACGGCCTCGCCCTCTTCGACGAAGCTCGCCGCGAGATCGGCGATGGCCGTCTTCTCCGCGGTCGCTAGATGGGATTTCTGCGGGAAGCCGGACTCTCTGGTGAAACCACCCGGCAGCACCGCACCGCCGTGCCGGCGGTCGAGCAGTCCTTCTGCCTCCAACGCCCGTACGTCCCGCCGTACGGTCACTTCAGAGGTCTGGACGACACGGGCGAGCTCACGGAGCGAAACCGCCCCGTTGGCCCGCACCATTTCGAGGATCAATTGGCGACGTTCTGCTGCGAACACGAAACTGACAGTAACGCCAACGACCAACTGTTTTCAGCAGCTTGCAGCAACTAACGGAAATTGTCCGTAGCCGCTACCACGGAGTGGTATAGGAGAGAGGGCGGCCGGACCTTCGCCCCGCCGACGGCCGGCGTGCCGCCCTTCGCTTACTCCTCGCGCTGCGTCTTACGGGTGTGCAACTGCCGTGCGACCTCGGCGATCGAGCCCGACAGCGACGGGTACACGGTGAACGCGTTGGCGATCTGCTCCACCGTCAGGTTGTTGTCCACCGCGATCGAGATGGGGTGGATCAACTCGCTGGCCCGCGGCGCGACCACCACGCCACCGACCACGATGCCGGTGCCCGGGCGGCAGAACAGCTTCACGAATCCGTCCCGGATGCCCTGCATCTTCGCCCGGGCATTGCGCAGCAGCGGCAGCTTCACCACACGCGCGTCAATCCTCCCGTTGTCCACGTCCGCCTGCGTGTAGCCGACGGTCGCAATCTCCGGGTCCGTAAATACGTTCGCGGATACAGCCTTGAGATTGAGCGGAGTGACCGCGTCACCCAGAAAGTGATACATGGCGATACGGCCCTGCATCGCCGCGACCGACGCCAGCGCGAAGACGCCGGTGCAGTCCCCGGCCGCGTACACGCCCGGCACGCTGGTCCGCGACACCTTGTCGGTCCAGATGTGCCCGGACTCCTTGAGCTTGACCCCGGCCTCCTCCAGACCCATACCGCCGGTATTCGGAATGGAGCCGACCGCCATGAGGCAGTGCGTACCCGAAATCACCCGGCCGTCCGCCAGCGTGACCTCCACGCGCTCCCCCACCCGCTTCGCGGACTGTGCGCGGGAGCGCGCCATCACATTCATTCCGCGCCGGCGGAACACGTCCTCCAGCACCGCCGCCGCGTCCGGGTCCTCGCCCGGCAGCACCCGATCCCGGCTGGAGACCAGCGTCACCTTCGAGCCCAGCGCCTGGTACGCCCCGGCGAACTCCGCGCCCGTCACACCCGAACCGACCACGATGAGCTCCTCGGGGAGCTCGTCCAGGTCGTAGACCTGCGTCCAGTTGAGGATCCGCTCGCCGTCCGGCAGCGCGTCCGGGATCTCGCGCGGGTGCGCGCCCGTCGCGATCAGCACGGAGTCCGCGACCAGCGTCTCCTCGGACCCGTCCGCCGACCGTACGATCACCGTCCGCGCCCCGTCGGGGGCCCGGTCCGGCTCCAGCCGGCCGCGACCGCGCAGCACGCGCGCGCCCGCACGCGTGACCGACGCCGTGATGTCGTGCGACTGGGCCAGCGCCAGCCGCTTCACCCGCCGGTTCACCTTCCCCAGGTCCACGCCGACGACGCGGGCCACCTGTTCCAGCGGCGGCGTGTCATCGGCGACGATGATCCCGAGCTCCTCGTACGAGGAGTCGAAGGTCGTCATCACCTCAGCCGTCGCGATAAGAGTCTTCGAGGGCACGCAGTCGGTCAGCACCGACGCACCGCCCAGACCGTCGCAGTCGACGACGGTCACCTCCGCGCCGAGCTGCGCGCCCACCAGCGCCGCTTCATAGCCGCCGGGTCCGCCACCGATGATCACGATCCGAGTCACGTACTCCATTGTCCCGCACCCGTCATCAGGTCTCCGCCCGGGGCCCTCCGTCCGGGTTCTCACCCGAGCGTGCCACCACAAATGCCGTCCCGCCTCACTCCCGTACCCTCAGAACCATGTCGCTCTACGCCGCGTACGCCGGCAACCTCGACGCGCGGCTGATGTCCCGCCGCGCACCGCACTCGCCGCTACGCGGCACAGGCTGGCTGTCCGACTGGCGGCTGACCTTCGGGGGCGAGCAGATGGGCTGGGAGGGAGCGCTGGCCACCATCGTCGAAGCGCCCCGGTCCCAGGTCTTCGTCGCGCTGTACGACATCGCCCCGATGGACGAGGAGTCCATGGACCGCTGGGAGGGGGTCGGCCTCGACATCTACCGGCGGATGCGGGTACGCGTGCACACCCTCGACGGCGAGGAGGCCGCCTGGCTGTACGTACTCAACGGGTACGAGGGCGGGCTGCCCTCCGCCCGCTACCTCGGCGAGCTCGCCGAGGCCGCCGAGTCCGCGGGCGCTCCCCACGACTATGTGATGGAGCTGCGCAAACGGCCCTGCTGAGGTGCGCGTACGGCCGTAAACTCGGCGCACGACGGGCCGGAAGGGACCGGAAGGGGAAGGCACTATGCCCACGTACCAGGTGTACTTCACCGAACAGGCCGGGGTGGCCCGCGACCGCCTCGACGACCTGCAGCGCGCCGCCTTCGACAAGGGCATCTCGCTGCTCGCCCGCGACCCGTTCCCCGCGCTCTCCCGCCCGATAAGCGCGACCGGCGACGACCGGACCATCCGGCTGACGCAGAACATCCTGGTCGAGTACTCGGTCAGCATGGGGCGGCTGCTGGTCTTCATCGTCGAGGTGTTCAACGACAAGGACATCTTCGTGCGGGACGCGGACTGACGTACGGACTGGCGTCCGGGCCGATGTCACGGCGGGTGCCGTCGGCCGGTGCTGTCGGCCAGTGTCACGGCCGGTGCGTTCGGCCGGGGCCGGCCGGGGCCGGCCGGTGTCGCGGCCGGGGACGACAGCCGACCGGCTGGGCCCAGCGCCTGGCGGCGGCCTTTCCTCCGTAGCCGTGAAGCCCCGGGCCCACCTCCGCCACCGGCCCGCCGCCGGTGACATCTACGCGCGTAGGGGATTTCCGGATACCCTCGTCCGCGTGAACGCATCAGTTACTCCGGAGATCCAGGGCGACCCCTACGCCGCCGCCGACGCCGCCGCCGCCCGCCTGCGCGAGCTCACCGGCGCCGAGACCCACGACGTGGCCCTGGTCATGGGCTCCGGCTGGGTGCCCGCGACCGACGCGCTCGGCGCCGCCGAGCACGAGTTCCCGGTCACCGAGGTGCCCGGCTTCCCGCCGCCCGCCGTCGCGGGCCACGCGGGCACGATCCGCTCGTACCGGATCAAGGACAAGCGAGCCCTCGTCTTCCTCGGCCGCACGCACTACTACGAGGGCCGCGGCGTCGCCGCCGTCGCGCACGGCGTACGGACCGCCGTCGCCGCCGGCTGCAAGACCATCGTCCTCACGAATGGCTGCGGCGGGCTCCGCGAGGGCATGCGCCCCGGTCAGCCGGTGCTGATCCGCGACCACATCAACCTCACGGCCACCTCCCCCATCGTGGGTGCCAACTTCGTCGACCTCACGGACCTCTACTCGCCGCGGCTGCGCGCCCTGTGCCAGGAGGTCGACGCCAGCCTTGAGGAAGGCGTGTACGCGCAGTTCCCCGGCCCGCACTACGAGACCCCGGCCGAGATCACCATGGCCCGGACGATCGGGGCGGACCTGGTGGGCATGTCCACCACCCTCGAAGCGATCGCCGCGCGTGAGGCCGGGGCCGAGGTGCTCGGCATCTCGCTGGTCACCAATCTGGCGGCGGGCATGACGGGCGAGCCCCTCAACCACGAGGAGGTCCTCCAGGCCGGTCGCGACTCGGCGGCCCGGATGGGCAGCCTGCTGGCTCAGGTGCTGGACCGGCTGTAGTCGGTGCGGGTGCCGACGTGGCGCGGTGCGGTGCGGGTGCGGCGGGGTGCCGATGCCTACGCGGCGCGGCGCGGGTACGGCGGGGTGCGGGCGGGGTGCGGGTGGGGTGCGGCCTGTTGTGGGTGCGGGGCCGGGTCCTACGGGGTGGGGTCCTCCACCGCATATTTACGGGCCGCAACCCGGAAACGTCATGTCACCCGGAACTTCGGCCCGCAAATACACGTCAGCGTTCCGGACCCCACCCCTACGGCCCCGGCCCCTCCCCTCTCGTCGCCGACTGCCCCCCGGTGGCACAGCGGGGGACGGGCTCCGGGCTCGCCCCGCCTCGTCGCCGACGGACGGCGGGTGGGAGGGGACGCCCCCTCCCCCCTCGTCGCCGACCGCCCCCCGATGGCACAGCGGGAAACGGGCTCCGGGCTCGCCCCGCCTCGTCATCGACGGACGGCCGGTGGGAGGGGACGGCCCCTCCCCTCTCGTCGCCGACCGCCCCCCGGTGGCACAGCAGGGGACGGGCTCCGGGCTCGCCCCGCCTCGCCGCCGACGGACGGCCGGTGGGAGGGAACGGCCCCTCCCCCCTCGTCGCCGACCGCCCCCCAATGGCACAACGGGAAACGGGCTCCGAGCTCGCCCCGCCTCGTCGCCGACGGACGGCCGATGGCAGCCCCCGCGCCGCCAACCGCCCCCAGTCGCACAGCAGGGAACGAGCTCGCCCCCGTCGCCCCTCCCCCGTCGCACGACGAGGGGAGAGGCGGATGGCCCCTCCACCCTCGTCGCCGACTGCCCCGGGCGGCACAGCGGGAAACGGACTCCGGGCTCGCCCCTCCTCATCGCCGACGGACGGCCGGTGGGAGGGGAGCCCCCTCGTCGCCGACCGCCTCGGCGGCACAACAGGAAACGGACTCGCCTTGCCTTGTCTCATCGCCATCGGACAACCGGTGGGCGGGGAGGGGGAACAGCCCCGGCCCCTCCCCCCGCACCGCCCACCGCCCCCGGCGGCACAGCGGGAAACAGCCCCACCCCGGGAGCGGGGAGAGCGGCCCCCCTGTCGCCGATCGGTGGCACGACGAGAATCGGCGGCTCCTCCCGGCTGGGCGACGGCCGGTGGTCAGGCGTCGGCCGAATGTGGGTCGGCGGCCTCACCGGACGCGGTGCGCAGCGGGTGACGGCCCCCGGGCTTGGCCCCCGGGCTTGGCCCCCGGGCTTGGCCCCCGGGCTTGGCCCCCGGGCTTGGCCTCCGCGGGGCGGAGGACGACCCGATTCCGCCCGTTCGGCGACGGGGACGGGCGCCGAGCCGCAGACGACCACCAGCGGGAGGGGCCGGGGCGGTGAGGGCCCGGGAGGGGCGTAGAGCGTGATTTGTGGGCCCAAGTTGAGGGCACCTAAGGCAACATCCCGCACGGGCCCGTAAATCATGCAGCCCCGTAGGGCCCTCACCGCCCCGGCCCCGCCCCGGCAACGCACCTCGGCGTCACCCGCACCCCCACGGCCCCGCACCAGGCAACGGCACGGCACGGCACGGCACGGCAACACCACAACACCCAAACCACTCCGGAGGAGCCCCGTGGAGACAGACCTCATCGCGCGAGCCAAGGCGTGGCTCGCCGAGGACCCCGACCGCGACACCCGCGACGAGCTCGCCAAGCTCGTCGAGGCCGAGGACCTCACCGAACTCGCCGCCCGATTCAGCGGCACCCTCCAGTTCGGCACCGCGGGCCTCCGCGGCGAGCTGGGCGCGGGCCCCATGCGGATGAACCGTTCCGTCGTCATCCGCGCCGCGGCCGGGCTCGCCGCGTACCTGAAGGACCAGGGCCAGGGCGACGGGACCGTCGTCATCGGCTACGACGCGCGTTACAAGAGCGCGGACTTCGCCCGCGACACAGCGGCCGTCATGGTCGGGGCGGGGCTCAAGGCGGCGCTGCTGCCGCACCCGCTGCCCACCCCGGTGCTGGCCTTCGCCATCCGCCACCTGGGCGCGGTCGCCGGCGTCGAGGTGACCGCGAGCCACAACCCGCCCCGCGACAACGGCTACAAGGTCTACCTGGGCGACGGTTCGCAGATCGTGCCGCCCGCCGACGCGGAGATCGCGGAGCGGATCGCGGCCGTCGGCGGCCTGTCCGGCGTCGCCCGCCCGGAGTCGGGCTGGGAGGTGCTCGGCGACGAGGTCGTGGACGCCTACCTGCGGCGTACGGACACGGTCCTGACCCCTGGCTCCCCGCGGGGCGCGAACGTCGTCTACACGCCCATGCACGGCGTCGGACGCACCACGCTGACGGCGGCCTTCGCCCGTGCGGGGTTCCCGGCCCCCACCGTCGTGCCCGAGCAGGCGGAGCCGGACCCGGACTTCCCGACCGTGGCGTTCCCCAACCCGGAGGAGCCGGGCGCCATGGACCTGGCGTTCGCGACGGCCCGCCGCGTCGGTCCGGACCTCGTCATCGCCAACGACCCGGACGCGGACCGCTGCGCCGTGGCCGTTCCGGCGCCCTCCGCGGAGGCGGGCTGGCGGATGCTGCGCGGCGACGAGGTGGGCGCGCTGCTGGCAGAGCACTTGGTACGCAAGGGGGCCCGGGGCACGTTCGCGACGACGATCGTCTCGTCCTCGCTGCTGTCGCGGATCGCCGCGGCGGCGGAGACTCCGTACGAGGAGACGCTCACGGGCTTCAAGTGGCTCGCCCGTACCCCCGGGCTGCGCTACGCCTTCGAGGAGGCGCTGGGCTACTGCGTCGACCCGGAGGGCGTGCGCGACAAGGACGGCATCACCGCCGCCCTGCTGATCGCCGAGCTGGCGGCCGAGCTGAAGGAGAGCGGCCGTACGCTCACCGATCTGCTCGACGAGATCGCGGTGCGGTACGGCCTGCACGCCACGGACCAGCTCTCCGTGCGGGTGGAGGACCTGTCGGTGATCTCGGCGGCCATGCGGCGGCTGCGCGAGCAGCCGCCGGCGGCCCTGGCGGGGCTGTCGGTGGCGACGGCCGAGGACCTGGCCGAGGGCACGGCATCGCTGCCGCCGACCGACGGACTGCGCTACCACCTGGCCGGTGACGCCGGTGTGGCCGCGGCGCGCGTCGTGGTCCGGCCGAGCGGTACGGAGCCCAAGCTGAAGTGCTATCTGGAGGTCGTGGTCCCGGTCGACTCCGCGGCCGCGCTGAACCAGGCGCGTACGACGGCCGAGACGACTCTCGCGGCCATCAAGGCGGACCTCTCCGGGGCAGCCGGTATCTGAGATTCCGTACCGCCCCTCTTAAGCAGGCCCCTGGTTCTCAAACCAGGGGCCTTCCGCCCGTACGGGTGATATCCGTACTGCACCTGTCGCACCTGGCCCAGCGCCGTGCGGCAGGCGGGCGAAAGCCTGGGCGGGTGTCCTCAAGCCCACCGCCAGGAGCCGCGGTGCCTCCGCCCGCCTGCGCACCGACCGCCGCACCGGCGCCCGACGGAGTCGTGCCCCTGCACCTGCGGAACGGCAGAGGCCCGCGGTTGCGCCGGGCGCTGCGGCGGGCCGCTCCCGCGCTGCTCGGCTATGCGGCCGTACGGCTGTTCGGGGTCGTCGTGCTCGCCAAGTGGGCGCATCTCAAGGGGCACGGGCTCTGGCCGCAGCTGGCCAACCAGTGGGACTCGCGTTGGTATCTGGGGGTCGCGAACCGGGGCTACGACGACGTTCTGACCGGTGCCCGCAACACCTGCAACCTGGCGTTCTTCCCGCTGTACCCGTTCCTGGTCAAGGTGGTCTCGCACCCGTTGCCGCCGGGGCACCGGGCGAGCGCCGGGCTGGCGCTGTCGCTGACGGCCTCGCTGCTGGCGGCCTGGGGCGTGTTCGCGGTCGGCGACCGGTTGTACGGGCGCCGGGTGGGGGTGGTCCTGGCGGTGCTGTGGGGCGTGACGCCGGTCGCGCTGGTCCAGTCGATGGGCTATACGGAGTCGCTGTTCACGGCGCTGGCCGCGTGGTCGCTGTACGCGGTGCTGACCGGCCGCTGGGTATGGGCGGGAACGCTGTCCCTCCTCGCGGGTCTCACCCGCCCTACTGGTGTGGCGCTGGCCGCGGCGGTGTCCGTGAGCGCCTTGCTCGCGCTGCGCGGGGCGCGCCGCGCGGGCGCCGGGGGCGTCGCCGAGGGCGCCGGCCGGCTGCCGGTCGCCCGCGCGGTCACGGGCTGCGTTCTGGCCCCGCTCGGCTGGCTCGGCTACCTGGTCTGGGTGGCGGTGCGGCTCGGCCGCTGGGACGGCTACTTCGCGGTCCAGAAGACGTGGACGAACCAGATCGACGGCGGCGTCGAGACGCTCCGCTCGCTGCGCGAGACGCTCACCTATCAGGCCCGCCCGGAGCTGTTCCTGGTCGTCGTCTCGGTCGTCATCGTGCTGTCCGCGGGGGTGTATGCGGTGTGCGTGGCACAGCGGCAGCCGCCGCCCTTGCTGATCTTCACGGGCGCGCTGCTGGTGATCGTGTTGTGCAGCGGCGGCGTGTACTTCCCGCGCGCCCGGTTCCTGCTGCCGGCCTTCCCGCTGCTGCTGCCGTTCGCCCTGGCCATCGCGCGCGCGAGACGCCGGACCGCGCTGCTGGTGCTGGGCGCGGCGGCGCTGTTCTCGGCGTACTTCGGGGCGTACATGGCGTTGGTGTGGCCGAGCGCGCCGTAGGGCGCGGCGGCGGGCCGGGGCGGCCGTCAGCCGAGCGCGCCGTGGCATGGCGGGCCGGGGGCGGCCGTCAGCCGTCCGCACCGTAGGACGCGGCGCGCCGTGGGGCACGACAGGCCGGGGAGGGCAGCCGTCAGGCGACGACGTAGGTGATCAGCAGGGCCACGAGCCCGACGACGGCCGGGGCGATGATCTCGTACGCCCACTTCACCTGCGGCGCGCCCTGCGCGCCCTCGCGCGAGGCGTTGCGTTCGGAGAGGTCGCGGATCTCGTCGATGGCCTGATCGGCGACGGCCCGCAGGGGCTTGCCGCCGACCGGGGCGTGCGGGGAGGTCTGCTGGGAGGAGTCGGCGAGGGAGGCCCGTACCTGCCGCCGGGCGGCCTGCTTGCGCGCGCGCAGGGACACCGGGATCGACCACATCTGGTACTTCGTGCCGCCCGCGATGATCTCGCTGGAGTACCCGGCGCGCACCGCCTCGACGGAGGCCCACGGCAGCGTGATCGTACGGAAGGGGTTACGTACCCGGACGCGGTCGTCACCGGCCCACACGGCGGGCCGCACGGTATACGCGACGATCAGCGGCACCGCGAACACCAGCCCGGTCACGGCCAGCCAGGGCGTGCGCCCCGAGCCCCGTACCACCGCGTCGATCCCGAGCCACCCCGCGAGCAGGAGCAGCAGCACCCCGGCGCCGATGGAGGCCGGCGAGCGGTAGCAGCGCTCGGCGTACGCGGGCTCCCGCTGGTCGTCCGAGGGTTTGGGGGCGTCGTCCGGGCTCGTCATGGGCTCGATTCTGCCTGACAGTCCGAAAACCGGACGTTGCGGTACGGCATCGATACGGACCGCGGCGCGCGCCCCGGCGACGGGAGCGGCGGCGGGAGCGGCGGCGGAAGGCGCGTCGCTCAGGGCATGAGCGGGAGCTTGCCGACGATCTTGTCGACCCGGTTGCGCGGGCCGACGATGCTGACGGCGCAGTAATCGATGTCTGCGGTCTGGGCCTCGCCCACGGCGGCGATGAAGTCGCTGTAGACGCGAGTGCTCTGCGCGTCGACGGGGACGTCGGCGACGAAGGTGTCGGTGCGGGACGCCGCCTTGGCGCGGATGGTGCGCAGCGTGGCGGGGTCGGCAACGAGTACCGAGCAGCCCGCCCAGGGCAGCCCCGGGTGCACCGCGCCTTGTGCGTCGGCGGCGTCGGCGCCCAGCAGGCCGGGGACCGAGGCCACGGTGGGCGCGGCGGCGCAGACGGCGGCGTTGGCGGCCCGGCCGGGCGGAAGGTCGGAGCTGACGACCACGACCCACTTCAGCCGGGCCTGGCGGGTGGACAGGGAGTAGTCCTTTTCCTCGGGTGCGAAGCCGACTTTCTCGGGCGCGAAGCCGACCGCCGTCGTCTCGGGAGCGCTCGTCATGGACATGTGATCCTCTTTGCTTGTTCGATCGGGCGGGGAAAGGCTAGGCGGACGTGCGGGCTTGCGGCCTCTGTCCCGAACTTCCTGCGCCGGACGCGCAGGGTTCGAGGGTTTCGGCGGACGTGGTGCGGCTGTCGCGGGAAATCCGCGGCGTACGGGCGGCGTGGAGGAAGAACCGCGGCATACGGGCGGAGCCGGGGAAGAACCGCGGCGTACGGGCGGCGTGGAGGAAGAGCCGCGGCATACGGGCGGAGCCGGGGAAGAGCCGCGGCGGCAGGCACATGGTGATCATTCCGGTGAGGATCAGTGCGCCGCCGGTCCACGCCACCGGCGAGAGGTGCTCGTGGAGCAGGAGCACGCCGATCAGCGCGGCGGCCAGGGGCTCGGCGAGGCTGAGGGTTCCGGCCGTGGTCGCGCGTACCTGGGTGAGGCCGGTGGTGAACAACCAGTAGGCGAGGGCGGTGGTCGCCACGCCCAGCCAGACGGTCAGGGTGAGGGTGGCGCCCTGCTGTACGGGAGCGGTGCTGCTGATCATCCAGGGCGCGAGCGGGACGGCGCCCGCGAGCAGGGAGAGGGCGGAGAGCGCGGGCAACTGGGCGGCGGGAACGACGTCAGCCAGTTTCTTGGCGAAGACGGTGTACAGGCCGTAGCAGACACCGGCGGCCACGGCCAGGAGCAGGCCCAGCGCGTCCACGCCCGCGCTTGTCGGTGTCAGCAACAGGGCGCAGCCGGTGACGGCCGCGGCGGTGCCGGCTATCCAGACGGCTGTCATCCGTTCGCCGGTGACCCACCGGGCGCACAGGCCGATCGCCGCGGGGGCGACGCCCAGGGCGACCACCGTGGCCAGGGCCGCCCCGGTCCGCGCCACCGAGGACATGAGGGCCGCCTGGAAGACGCCCGTGGACACCGCGCAGACCAGCAGGGGACGCACCACCGCGCCCTTGGCCAGGGCCCGTACGGTGTTCCGGCGGACGGTGAAGATCCCCAGGACCAGCCCGCCCACGAGCAGCCGCCAGCCCCCCAGGGCCGCCGGCGCCATGGGGCTGGACGCCAGCACCTGAGCGGGACCGACCGTGCCCCACAGCACGGCCGCGCCCAGCACCAGACCCGCACCGAAGAGCGGGCCGTTCTTTCGTGTGTCCATAGCCGACGACACTAAGCAGACAGCCGAGCAGTGCGGCCTGTAGCCGCACGTCGTACGACTTAGGGTCGATTTCATGGAACTTGATGCGCTGGACCGGGCCCTTCTGCGGGAGCTGCAGAACGATGCACGGCAGACCAACCGCGACCTCGCGGCGAAGACCGGGGTCTCCCCCTCCACCTCGCTGGAGCGGGTACGGCTGCTACGCGAACGCGGCGTGATCACCGGCTTCCACGCCGCGTTGGACCTCGACGCGGCCGGCCGGCCCGTCCAGGCGCTCATCTCGGTGCGCATCCGGCCCCCGGCCCGCCCCGTCATCGAGGGGTTCCGGGAGTGGGCGGCACGGCTGCCGGAGGTGATCGGCCTGTTCGTCACCTCAGGCCCGCACGACTTCCTCATCCACATCGCCGTCCCGGACGTCGACAGCGTGTACGCCTTCGTCATCGACCGCCTCACCGAACGCCGTGAAGTCGCCGACGTGCAGACCACGATGGCCTACGAGCACGTCCAGTCCCCCTGCATCGAACCGGCCGGCCCGGGCCGGCCCCGCTCCTCACGCAGAGCGCGCTGACTTGGCCGGCCGGCTCTGCGACGGGCGCCCCGCCTTGGCCCGCACCCGCCACGGCCGGGACGGAACGGGGATTCGCAGATTCGCAGATCCGGGGTTCCGGGGATCCGGCGCACCAGCGCACCAGCGCACCAGCGCACCAGCGCACCAGCGCACCAGCGCACCAGCGCACCAGCGCACCAGCGCACCAGCGCACCAGCCGGATGATCATGCACGGACCCCGACACCACCTGGCGAACGCCCCACCCGCGATGCGGCGAAGGCTGCGCGGCGACGAAGGCCGCGTGACGACGAAGGCCGCGCGGCGACGGGCCCCTCACCGCGCAGCGCGCGGCGAAGTCACGCCGCCGCCCCCAGGGGGTGACAGGTCGCTACGCGCGTAGATATGCTCAGCTGGTGACCATGGCACCCCCTGCGGTAGTACCCGCACACGGCAACGACGCCGCGGAGCGACTGGCCTCGATGGCGGATGTGACCGCCAGCGACCGCGCGCTGCGCCGCTTCCTGCACGGACTGCCGGGCGTTGATGCGGTCGGGCTGGAGGCCCGCGCCGCCGCCCTCGGCACCCGCTCGATCAAGACCACGGCGAAGGCGTACGCCATCGACCTGGCGATCTCGATGATCGACCTGACCACCCTGGAGGGCGCGGACACCCCCGGCAAGGTCCGGGCGCTGTGCGCCAAGGGCGTCAACCCCGATCCCACCGACCGCGGCGTCCCCAAGGTCGCCGCGATCTGCGTCTATCCCGACATGGTCGGCACGGCCAAGGACGCGCTGGGCAGCTCCGGCATCCACGTCGCCTCGGTGGCGACGGCGTTCCCCTCCGGGCGCGCCGGGATGCCGGTGAAGCTCGCCGACACCGCCGAGGCGGTGGCCGCCGGTGCCGACGAGATCGACATGGTGATCGACCGGGGAGCCTTCCTCAGCGGTCGCTATCTGTCGGTCTTCGAGGAGATCCAGCAGGTCAAGGCCGCCTGCCGGCGCGCGGACGGCACCGCCGCGCACCTCAAGGTGATCTTCGAGACGGGCGAGCTGTCGACGTACGACAACGTGCGCCGCGCCTCCTGGCTCGCGATGCTCGCGGGCGCCGACTTCATCAAGACCTCCACCGGCAAGGTGGCCGTCAACGCCACGCCGCCGGTCACCCTGCTGATGCTGGAGGCCGTCCGCGACTTCCGCGACACGGTCGGCGTGCAGGTCGGCGTGAAGCCGGCCGGCGGCATCCGCACCACCAAGGACGCGATCAAGTACTTGGTGATGGTCAACGAGACCCTGGGCGAGGAGTGGCTGACCGGCGAGTGGTTCCGCTTCGGCGCGTCCAGCCTGCTCAACGATCTGCTGATGCAGCGTCAGAAGCTCAGCACCGGCCGTTACTCCGGCCCCGATTACGTGACGGTGGACTGAGGCACCCATGACCTTCGCATACGCACCCGCCCCCGAGTCCCGCGCCGTCGTCGACATCGCGCCCTCCTACGGGCTGTTCATCGACGGCGAGTTCACCGAGGCCGCCGGGGGCAAGGTCTTCAAGACCATCTCCCCCGCCTCCGAAGAGGTCCTCTCCGAGGTGGCGCACGCCGCCGCCGAGGATGTCGACCGGGCCGTACGGGCCGCCCGCAAGGCGTTCGAGAAGTGGTCGGCGCTGCCGGGCGCCGAGCGCGCCAAGTACCTCTTCCGCATCGCGCGCATCATCCAGGAGCGCTCGCGCGAGCTGGCCGTCCTCGAAACGCTCGACAACGGCAAGCCGATCCGCGAGTCCCGCGACTCCGACCTCCCGCTGGTCGCCGCGCACTTCTTCTACTACGCGGGCTGGGCCGACAAGCTCCCCTACGCGGGCTTCGGCACGGACCCCCGCCCGCTGGGCGTCGCCGGGCAGGTCATCCCCTGGAACTTCCCGCTCCTCATGCTGGCGTGGAAGATCGCCCCGGCGCTCGCCACGGGCAACACGGTGGTCCTCAAGCCCGCCGAGACCACCCCCCTCTCCGCGCTCTTCTTCGCGGACATCTGCCGCCAGGCCGGGCTCCCCAAGGGCGTCGTCAACATCATCACGGGCGACGGCTCCACCGGCGCCGACCTCGTCGCGCACCCCGGCATCGACAAGGTCGCCTTCACCGGCTCCACCGAGGTCGGCAAGGCCATCGCCCGTACGGTCGCGGGCACCGACAAGAAGCTCACGCTCGAACTCGGCGGCAAGGCCGCCAACATCGTCTTCGACGACGCCCCGATCGACCAGGCCGTCGAGGGCATCGTCAACGGGATCTTCTTCAACCAGGGCCACGTCTGCTGCGCGGGCTCCCGCCTGCTCGTCCAGGAGTCCGTCGCGGACGAGATCCTGGACGCGCTCAAGCGCCGGATGCAGACCCTGCGGATCGGCGACCCGCTCGACAAGAACACCGACATCGGCGCCATCAACTCCCCCGAGCAGCTGGCCCGTATCCGCGACCTCGCCGACGCGGGCGAGGCGGAGGGCGCCGAGCGCTGGGCCCCGGCCTGCGAACTGCCCTCCACCGGCTACTGGTTCGCGCCCACCCTCTTCACCGGCGTCACCCAGGCCCACCGCATCGCGCGCGAGGAGATCTTCGGCCCGGTGCTCTCGGTGCTGACCTTCCGCACGCCCGCCGAGGCCGTGGAGAAGGCCAACAACACGCCGTACGGACTCTCGGCGGGCGTCTGGACCGAAAAGGGCAGCCGAATCCTGTGGATGGCCGACCGGCTCCGGGCGGGCATCGTGTGGGCGAATACGTTCAACAAGTTCGACCCGGCCTCGCCCTTCGGCGGCTACAAGGAGTCGGGCTTCGGCCGCGAGGGCGGCCGTCACGGTCTGGAGGCGTACCTCAATGTCGGCTGATCGCTTGAGTGTGCTCAAGACCTACAAGCTGTACGTAGGGGGCAAGTTCCCCCGGTCCGAGAGCGGACGGGTGTACGAGGTGACGGACTCCAAGGGCACGTGGCTCGCCAACGCCCCGCTCTCCTCCCGCAAGGACGCGCGGGACGCGGTCGTCGCGGCCCGCAAGGCGTTCGGCGGCTGGTCGGGCGCGACGGCCTACAACCGCGGCCAGGTCCTCTACCGCGTCGCCGAAATGCTGGAAGGCCGCCGCGACCAGTTCGCGGCGGAGGTCGCCGAAGCCGAGGGCCTTTCCAAGGCCAAGGCGGCGGCCCAGGTCGACGCGGCCATCGACCGCTGGGTCTGGTACGCGGGCTGGTCCGACAAGGTCGCCCAGATCGCCGGCTCCGCCAACCCCGTCGCGGGCCCCTTCTTCAACCTCTCAACCCCCGAGCCGACGGGCGTCGTCGCCGTCCTGGCCCCCCAGGACTCCTCCTTCCTGGGCCTGGTCTCCGTCCTCGCCCCGGCGATCGTCACCGGCAACACGGCCGTCGTCGTGGCGAATGAGAAGTCCCCGCTCCCGGCTCTGTCCCTGGCCGAGGTCCTGGCCACGTCCGACGTACCGGGCGGCGTCGTGAACGTCCTCTCGGGCCGTACGAGCGAAATCGCGCCCTCACTGGCCGCGCACCAGGACGTCAACGCCATTGATCTGGCGGGGGCCGGCTCCGAACTGGCCAAGGAACTGGAAGTGTCCGCCGCGGACAACCTCAAGCGCGTCCTGCGCCCGCGACCGGCCGACTGGTCGGCGGACCCGGGCACGGAGCGCCTGCTGGCTTTCCTGGAGACGAAGACGGTCTGGCACCCGATGGGTGCCTAATCCTTCTCGGTCGAAACACCTGTGCCCCGCTCACGGCTCGTCGCCGTGAGCGGGGCACAGTGCTGTACGCGCATCCAAGTCAGCCGTCGAACTCCCCAGCTTTCACGCCGTCCAGGAAGGCGGCCCATTCGGTGCGGGTACCGCCGTCGGCTTCTCGGTTCTTTAATCCAGCTCCTTCTCGGTTTCCGAGATGCCCTTCATTACCTTCCGGATGAAGGTCAGACTTTGCCTCGGGGTGAGTGCAGCGGACCTCAACGCCTCAAAGATTCGCGCGTGTTTGGTCATCTCCTCAAGGTCCTCAAGGATGACCGTTCTCGTCGTGGTGTCGTACGCGACAGCCTCGGGCGCGGGCTCCGGCCCGAGGCTGAACATCACGAAGTGGGACGACAGGTGGGCGGCCCGCCAGTCGGAGAGCGGTAGCACCTGTACGCTCACGTTCTGCCGCTGCGCCACATTGTCGATGTGGAGCAACTGTTCGCAGTGAACCTTTGGTGACGGCATTGGCACTGTAAGCGCAGGCTCCCAAATGACCGCCGCATACTGCGCCCCGCCCTCTTCGATGGCCTGCCGACGGGCCCGCCGAATCGCCACCGCTTCGTCCAGGTCCTCAGGGCTGGGCGAGGATAGGCTCAAATCCATCAGAGCCTTCACGTAGTCGTCAGTCTGGAGCAAACCAGGAATGAACAGTGGCTGCCACGTGCGAATGTAGGTTGCGTCCGTCTCCAGAGCGATGAAGTCGGCGTATCCCTCTTCCTTGGTAGCCGATGGGTAATCGAGCCACCAGCCACGCTTGTTGGAGTCCCGCGCGAGCTGTTCGAGCCTTCGGGAGACGTTGCGGTCCTCAACCCCGTAGAGGTCGAGCAGAACACGTACATCCCCCACACGAGACGCGCTGACGCCCGATTCAACCCGGCTGATCTTCGCCATGGAGCACCCAAGCGCCTCAGCGGCGTGCTCTTGGTCGAGCCGAGCGGCGAGACGGTAACGCTTGAGTTCTGCACCAAGTCGCCGACTACGCACTGTGGGCTTCCCGCCTGCTGGCACGACGCCTCCCCTTGTCCTTCAATGGCCAGTCCGCACAGTAACGGACTGCACTCTCTGAGTAGCCACCTTCCTAGCAACTTGCAAGCTTACATAGCAAGTGACTTGCATCCCGCCCCCGGATGGGCCTAACTTCAACTGCGTCACGCTCCGCACTCGCTTGAGGTCGGTGAGTGATCACCGTTCTGCCTGCCCACCGACCTTTGGGGGAGCCATGTCCGGGCGTACGAACGTGAAGAGATTCCGGGTCCGCAAGGACTCGGTGCCCGAAGCCCGCCACCACGTCGAAGCACTCCTGACGGATTGGAAACTCGGCGGCCTCATCGAGGATGCATCACTCGTCGTCAGCGAGTTGACGACCAACGCCGTCGTCCACGCCAAGGGAATCGGCGATTTTTTCGAGGTGGAGCTGAGACGCCGAAGCGGCGTACTGATCCTCGAAGTGTCGGACTCGTTCCAGTGGCGGATGCCCGTGCTCAAGGAGCCCGGTGACGAAGACACCGACGGGCGCGGGCTGTTGCTCGTAAACGCCCTGGCGGAGAAGTGGGGAGTACGCCCGCGCGAAACAGGCAAGACAGTCTGGGTCCAGCTACCGATCCACCGCGAGTGACCGACATGCTGGGCGCACACGCCAACAAGCCCACCCGGCAAGGGTATTGGTGCGAATGCGTCGCCTACTCCCTCGAAGCGGGCAACCCCTATGTCGCCCATCTCGGCGGTCACGCGACCCCGTCCCCCTGGACAGCCGTCATGTGGCTGGCGCAGCGCGCCGGCCACATCGCCGACCAGTTCGACCGCCCGTCGGCTCGCCCGGTGCACGCCTGGCTGGCAGACGGTCACGAGCACGCCCACGCCGTGGCCCGGCTCGGGCGGCGGGAGCCCTACTCGTTCGTGATCGGCACCGGCCCGGTCCGCTTCACCCTGTCCGCGTCCCCGGCCACCATCGACCGGTACACGTAAGGTCCCCGACAGCCACTGACACGGGAGGAGAGTGCCCTCGCCCCCAAGCTCCGAACGAAACGAGGGGCGGGGCACCTTCCTGCCCCGCCCCGACACAGAGGAAGCGCCATTGCCCGCACGTCACGACATCGAAAGCGAACGCGAACTCTGGGACGCCTTCGCGGAGAGCGCCAAGGGCAAGGTGTTCGACGCTGATCCCGTCTTCTGCTGGACTCAGTACGCCGGGCACGGGCCAGGCCCCGAACTGCTGGGCGATCCGGCGACCGTCCTGGAGATCGGATGCGGTACCGGGCGAGCGCTGGCCCACCTCGCACAGCAAGGCGTGAAGGCGACGGGCGTGGACCTCTCTCCCCTCATGGTCACGAACACCACCGAACGATGGGGGCCGTTGGGAGCACGGTTCGTCTGCGCTGAGGTACTGGACTACCTGAGCTCCAACACGGAGACCTACGATGCCGTCTACTCGATCTTCGGGGCCGTCTGGTTCACCGATCCGGCCAAGCTGCTCCCTCTCGTCGCCAAGCGGTTGAATCCGGGCGGGGTGCTCGCCTTCTCCCACCCTCCGGCCATCCCCGGCGCGTACGGGCCGCAGGGCATGTACAAGGGAGGATTCGCGGGCAAGGCCATGTACACCTACCGGTACAGCTACACCCCCCGGAAGTGGGAGAGCCTCCTTCTACGGGCCGGGTTCGAGAAAGCGGAAGCGCGGGTTCTCGACGCCCCCGAGCCTGACCACATCGGGACTTTGATCGTTCGCGCAGCGGTGAGTTGAGCCAGAGCAAAGCAAGAACGCACCGGTCAGCACGGCCGGCAGGCGACCGGGCTGCCGATCACAGCCGCGATCTGCGACTACCTGGAAGGAACCGGCCAGTGACGGATACCCCCGGCATCGGGCGGCGCGCCCTCGCCGCCCGCGTCGCTCTGACGCGGCAGATCGACCGCGGAAGCGTAGTGCTGTCCTCGCGCCTGGCGAGCGCTTTCCTCAATGTCCCCCGGCACCCCTTCGTACCCGCCTTCTACCGCCGCGACGGCGAGCGGTTCGTCCCGTGGCGCGTCACCGACGGAGACACGGACACGGACGCGGACACGGACGCGTGGTTGAACGCCGTCTACGCGGACGACCCCCTGGTCACCGAAGTGGACGGTGTCCATGCCGAGGACGCGGGCCCCGACGGGGTGGCCGGAGCCCCCACCTCGTCCTCGACGGCGCCGAGCCTGATGGCGGACATGCTCGACGCCCTCGACGTGGAGGAGGGACACGAGGTGTACGAAGCCGGGACCGGTACGGGTTACAACGCCGGCGTGCTGTGCTTCCTCGCCGGGGACAAGCACGTCACCACCGTCGACCGCACCGAACCGCTCACGGACAAGGCCCGTACGCGGCTCAACGCCGTCGGCTTCGATCCGCTCGTCCTCCACGGCGACGGCGCGCGGGACTTCCCCGCCGGGGGCCGGTACGACCGGATCATCGCCACGGCGTCCGTACGCCGTATCCCGCCCGCGTGGTCGGCGCGGCTGCGCCCCGGCGGTGTCATGGTCGTTCCGGTGAAGGGCGCGCTGGCAGGCGGCATGGTCGCCCGCCTCACCAAGCTCGCCGACGGTGCCTCCGTCGGGCGCATCCTGCACACGCCCGCCGCGTTCATGCCGCTCCGGAGCGACACGAGCGCACCCGTGCGGGCGCCCGTCGTCCAGGACAGCGACGGTCACCGCCGTGGCACCGGCCTCTCCGCCCGCGTTCTCGACGACTGGACGTTCTCGTTCTTCGCCCAGCTCCACATGGCGGCCGGTGTCGTCCGCGCGTACGGGGAGAACGATGGCGGCCTCCACGTCACCACCCTGTACGACCCCGCCGACGGCTCGGCGGCCCGCGTCGACGAGGCCCCCCAGGGGGCGACGGTCACCATCAGCGGGCCGCGCGACCTGTGGGAACCGATCGAAGCCGCCCACCGGCTGTGGCGGGAGCTCAATCGGCCCCGGCGTGAGTGGTTCGCCATCGAGGCCACCGCGAGCGAGCAGACCGTGAGCTACACCGCCCCGAACGGCCGGGTCCACCGCTGGGCCCTGTAGCCGCCGACTAGCCGCCGCCGGGCGACGGACCGCCGCTCACCCCGGCAGCAAGCCCACCACCGGCCCGGCCACCGGCAGGTCCTTCAAGCCGCCGCCGTCCGTCACCGGGCCGGTCACGAGGTCCGTGCCGACCGGCTTGAAGTCGGCGATCTGGGTGCTGACGCCGTTGTTGAGCGGGTCCGATCCGGTACGCGCCATGGGGTCCAGGCGCAGCTTCTTCACCGGCGCGATGCCGCCGCCCAGGGAGGCGCCCAGGGCCTGGGCGACCGGCCCGGTCGGCACCGCCGCCGCCAGGACCGAACCCGCGTCGTCGGCGCTCGCGGGCGCACCCTTCCACTCGGTCGGCGCGGCGGCCGGAGCGGCGGCGCTCGCGGCCGTCGCGCCGCCCGCGACGCACACCGCGCCCGCTGTCACGCTCAGCCCGGCGCGCAGCAACACACGTGGCAGGAGAGGTTGCGGGGAGCGTGCGGGACGGGCGCGGTGGCGTACGTACGAGGCCATGGGTACCTGCCGGTGAGTAGGAGCTTGTAATCAATCGCGCACCCAACGTAGTTGAGGCACGCCGACCCATGCGCTTACCCGCCCCCAGGGTCCCCCGACCGGCCCAATGCCGCACACTGGTGACCCGTGACCTCCCACCTGCCCCGCACCCGCGTCATCCTGCTGACCGGCCCCTCGGGTTCCGGCAAGTCGTCCCTCGCCGCCCGCACCGGGCTGCCGGTGCTCAACCTCGACGACTTCTACAAGGAGGCCGGCGACCCGACACTGCCGCAACTGGCGGGCGGCGCGGGGCCGGACTGGGACTCCCCGCTGTCGTGGGACTCGGCCGCGGCCGTCGCGGCCATCGCCGAGCTGTGCGGCACGTCCCGTACGTCCGTACCGCTGTACGACATCGCCACCAGCTCGCGGCGCGGCGCGGAGCAGCTCGACATCGGCCGCACGACGCTGTTCATAGCCGAGGGCATCTTCGCCGCCGACATCATCGGGGCCTGCCGTGAACTGGGCCTGCTCGCCGACGCCATCTGCCTGCGCGGCCACCCCTCGACCACGTTCCGCCGGCGTCTGCTGCGCGATCTGCGCGAGGGCCGCAAGCCCGTCCCCTACCTGCTCCGGCGCGGCCTGCGGCTGCTGCGCGCCGAGCGGTCGATCGTCGCCCGGCACACGGAGCTCGGCGCGTACGCCTGCGGGAAGGACACCGCCATGGGGCGCATCGCGTCCGCCGCGGCGGGGCGGCGCGAGAAGGCGTGCATGAAAGAGACGGCGTGAGACGGCGTGCGTGAGAGACGGCATGAGACGGCGTACGTGAGAGAACGACGGCGTGAGACGGCGTACGTGAACGAATGACGGCGTGAGGCGGCGCTGGATCAGCCCGGCGGCCCCGGCGTGAGCGCCCGGCGCGAAACCGGCCCCGGCACCCCCGCCGCGAAACCGGCCCCGGCGCCCCGGCGCGAATTCGCCCCCGCCCTCACACCGGCCGCGTCGAAGCGGCTTGAAACGCGCTGGATGAGGAAGACAGCAGAGGAAGGCAGCAAGAGAAAGCGGGGCCGGACAGACCCCCGGCTGTCCGGTCCCGCTCCTGTTTCCCCGACGCCCCCGTCGGTCCCACTCTCCGGGCGTCCCCCGACGCCCGTACCGCCTGCCCTCCCCCGATGAGCAGGCCCGCGGCCCGGAGCCCCCGTGTCTCCTCCGGCCCCCGCGTTCTCTCCTCAGGCCACCAGCTCGCCGAAGGCTTCTTCCTCGTCACGGCCGAGGCTCAGCGCCTCGTCGTCGCGCATCCGGCGCAGAGACCGCCAGATGCTGCTCTTGACCGTGCCGACGCTGATGTCGAGTATCTCCGCGATCTCCGGGTCCGTACGGCCCTCGTAATAGCGGAGCACGAGCATCGTGCGCTGTAGTTCGGGCAGCCGGGCCAGCGCCTGCCACAGCACGGCGCGCAGCTCGGTGCCGCGCATCGCGTCGTGGCCGCCCGCCGTCTCCGGCAGCTCCTCGGTCGGGTATTCGTTGAGCTTGCGCCGCCGCCAGGCGCTGATGTGCAGATTGGTCATCGTGCGCCGCAGATAGCCGCCGACCGCGGCCTTGTCGGTGATCCGGTCCCAGGCGCGGTATGTGGAGAACAGCGCGCTCTGGAGCAGGTCCTCCGCCTCGAAGCGGTCGCCGGTCAGGTGGTAGGCGGTCGCGTACAGGGAGGCTCGGCGCTCCTGGACGTAGGCGGTGAACGCCGCTTCGGCGTCCGGCTTCTCCGCCTGCCGGTCCTTGTCGCCCTGCTGTTCCCCCGTGGTCTCCCCGTACACGCTCGCGTCGATGGCCACCATGTACGGCGGCCGTCCGCGTCCGGTGCCGCGAGCGCACCCCCGTCCGCTCACGGCACCGGACTTCTCCGGGCTCCGTACGGCGTCGTGAAGGCGCGTGCGAATGACTGCGCTGGTCGTGGTGGTATGCAGTGTGTTCATGTCGCGCCCCCCGTCGATGGAGCCAGCTCGGTCGGTCGGTGTATCAGACGGTCGTTCTGTCCGATGGCCAAAACAATGCCGGGCCAGTTTCATCGCGCTGTCCGGCGTCTGTCACAGGCGCGTCACAAGGCTCCCCGGCCGTGTCACACGGGGCCGCCGCACCGCGAATTCACCCGCTTCGGGGGCGCGCGAAACCGGCCCGTCCGCCGTCCGTCACCCGCGCACCACAAGGGGAGGTGCTGTGTGGGAGCGCTTCTACGGTCGAACTACCGGCCACTCTTAGGCCAGAATGACCAACGTGCCCTACCTGCTGCTGATCGAGGACGACGACGCCATCCGCACGGCCCTCGAACTCTCCCTGTCACGCCAGGGTCACCGTGTGGTGACCGCGGCGACGGGAGAGGACGGTCTGAAACTGCTGCGCGAGCAGCGCCCGGACCTGATCGTGCTGGATGTGATGCTGCCCGGCATCGACGGCTTTGAGGTGTGCCGCCGCATCCGGCGCACCGATCAGCTGCCGATCATCCTGCTCACCGCGCGCAACGACGACATCGACGTCGTGGTGGGGCTGGAGTCCGGGGCGGACGACTATGTGGTGAAGCCCGTGCAGGGGCGGGTGCTCGACGCCCGTATCCGCGCGGTGCTGCGCCGCGGGGAGCGGGAGTCGAGCGACTCCGCGTCGTTCGGGTCCCTGGTCATCGACCGGTCCGCCATGACCGTCACCAAGAACGGCGAGGACCTCCAGCTCACCCCGACCGAGCTGCGGCTGCTGCTGGAGCTGAGCCGCAGGCCCGGCCAGGCGCTGTCGCGCCAGCAGTTGCTGCGGCTGGTCTGGGAGCACGACTACCTCGGCGACTCGCGGCTCGTCGACGCCTGCGTACAGCGGCTGCGCGCCAAGGTCGAGGATGTGCCGTCGTCCCCGACGCTGATCCGTACGGTTCGCGGGGTCGGCTACCGGCTGGACACACCTTCGTGAGGGATCTGGCACCCGCGGCCGGCGGTGACGGCCGCCGATGCCGCGGCGGGACGGACAGTTGAGCACCGCGCCGGAGGAGCCCGGCCGGGTACGGGGCCCGGGGGCCGCCGCCCGTAAGTTCGTGCAGCGCAGCATGCGCTGGCTCAGCCTGCGGCTGCGCCTGATGCTGGTCTTCGCGCTCGTCGCGCTCGCCGCCGCGGTCTCCGCGTCCGGCATCGCGTACTGGCTCAACCGCGACGCGGTCCTCACCCGTACCCAGGACGCCGCGCTCGACGACTTCCGCAAGTCCCTCCAGGACAACACAGCCGCCCTGCCGCCGACGCCGACCTGTGCGGAGCTCCAGCAGGCCGCGGACCGGATGGCGGACACCACGCAGAAGTACGAGGTGCTGCTGATCGGCGCCGCGCAGGGCGGCGGGGACTGCGCCGCGCCCTCGAACCGCGAGCTGTTCACGCTGAAGGTCGTACCGAAGTCGCTGCGCGCCGCGGTCGTACGGGAGCGGCCGGTGAACGAGTCCAACCGGTACCCGTACCACCTGTACTGGCAGCGGATCACGCTCGACGGCACGCCGTACCTGGTGGGCGGCGCGAAGGTGATCGGCGGCGGCCCGACCGGCTATCTGCTCAAGTCCCTGGAGAACGAGCGGCAGGACCTCAACTCGCTGGCCTGGTCGCTGGGGATCGCGACGGGCCTGGCCCTGGTCGGCTCCGCGCTGCTCGCGCAGGCCGCCGCGTCCACGGTACTGCGGCCCGTACAGCGGCTCGGCGACGCGGCGCGGCGGCTCGGCGAGGGGAAGCTCGACACCCGACTGCGGGTGTCGGGCACCGATGAACTGGCCGACCTCTCACGCACCTTCAACAAGACCGCGGAGTCGCTGGAGAAGCGGGTGGAGGAGCTGAGCGCGCGGGAGGCGTCCAGCCGGCGGTTCGTCGCCGACATGTCGCACGAGCTGCGGACCCCGCTGACCGCGATCACCGCCGTGACCGAGGTGCTGGAGGAAGAGGCGGACTCCCTCGATCCGATGATCCGGCCCGCGGTGCAGCTGGTGGTGAGCGAGACCCGGCGGCTCGGGGACCTGGTGGAGAACCTGATGGAGGTCACCCGCTTCGACGCGGGCACCGCCCGCCTGGTCCTGGACTCCGTCGACGTCGCGGACCAGGTCACGGCCTGCGTGGACGCTCGGGCCTGGCTGGACGCGGTGGAGCTGGACGCGGAGCGCGGCATCATCGTGCCGCTCGACCCGCGCCGCCTGGACGTGATCCTGGCCAACCTGATCGGCAACGCCCTCAAGCACGGCGGCTCGCCGGTGCGCGTCGCCGTACGGACGGTGGGCGACGATCTGGTCATCGAGGTACGCGACCACGGCCCGGGTATCCCCGAAGAGGTGCTGCCGCACGTCTTCGACCGCTTCTACAAGGCGAGCGCGTCCCGGCCCCGGTCCGAGGGCAGCGGCCTGGGCCTGTCGATCGCGCTGGAGAACGCGCACATCCACGGCGGCGAGATCTCCGCCGCCAATTCGCCGCAGGGCGGCGCGGTGTTCACGCTGACGCTGCCGCGTGACGCGTCGCGGCTCTCGCCGGACGACGACGAGGACGGCGACGAAGACAGCGCGGAAGGGGCCGAGGGGCCGGCCGATGGCGGGGGCGGTCACGGCCGCGGGTCGGCGGCCGGAAGCGGGAGCGGTCACCGCGGCGGCGGGTCGGCGGCCGGAAGCGGGGACCAGCACGACGAGGGTCCGGGCGAGGGCTCGGCGAGGGGCGGCGATCGATGAGGCCGAGCACGGCACGTAGCGCTCCTGGCGCTCTTAGCCTCCGTAAGGCTCCTAGCGCCCGTAACGCTCGTAGCGCCCGTACGCGCGCGGCAGGCCCTCGCTGGGTGAAGGTCGCGGCCGTCGCCGCGGCGGCCCTGGCGCTCGCCGGGTGCGGCATCCGGGGCACGTCGGTGCCCGTGGACGCGGGGAGCGCCCCGTCGCGGGCGACGTGCGTCGTGCGGCCGGGCGGCGAGGAGAGCGCGTCGGCCGACGGCGAGGCGGTCTCGGTGTATCTGGTGTGCGCCTCGCAGCTGCTGCCGGTGACCCGCACGGTACGGGCCCCGAAGGCCGATGCCGCAGCCGACCCGGTACGGGTGGCCGAGACGCTCGTCGAGCAGTTGCGGCAGCCGCCGCAGGCGGAGGAGGAGGCGGCGGGGTTCTCCACGACGGTGCCCGCCGGGCTGTCGGTCTCGGGGCCGCGCGACGGCGACCCGTCGGCGGCGCTGCGGTTGAGCCGGTCGCCCGGCGAGCTGCCGCCGTTCGCGCTGGCGCAGCTCGTATGCACCTTCGCGGGGACCGCGGCGGCCGACGGCGGGCGCGGCGTGGTGCTGGGCGGGCCGGACGACGGCCGGCCGCGGCGCTACGAGTGCACCGACGAGATGCGCTCCCGTCCGCAGTCCGCGCCGAGCGGTGCGCCGGTCGCGTCCTGACTCTCTGTGGCCGCGGACGGAACCGCGGCCACCGCACCACGCGTCATGTGTGGCGTGCAGGGTCATGGTTACGGCGGTTCGGCCGCCCTCCGATACCGCTACCGCGCCGTGGGGCTCGTCCTCGTGGCCGCCCATCTCCTCGTCGTCGGCTGGCTGACCCTGCGCCCGCTGACCGCGCCCTGGGTGGCCGCCACGAGCCCGGAGCCGCTGGCCACCATCCGGGCCGATCTGGCGCTGGGCGCCTGGGAGGCGACATGCGCGATCGTCGGATCGATGCTGCTGCTCGCGCCGCTGGGCGTGCTGCTGCCGCTGGCCGGCGGACGGCTGGCGGTGGCGCCGCTGATGTCGCTGTCCCGGACGGTGTTCGCCGGGGTGATGATCTCGTTGACGCTGCAACTGGTGCAGAGCGGCGTCGCGGGCCAGGTGCTGCACGTGGACGAGCTGCTGCTGAACTCGGCGGGCGTGGCCGTCGCCCACCTGGCGGTGGTGCCGCTGGTACGAGCCCGGCTCCGCCGCCGGTATGACCGCCCTCGGCCGCGCCCCCTCCCCCGGGGGGAGGGGACAGGAAGCGCTGCCCCCAGGATCCCCAGGGTCAAGACGGCCCCGTAGAGGGACGGCTCCGTGCAGGTCACGGCCGTAGCGTGGAAGCACGGGACGACGCTCCCGCGGCCGGTGGCCCCGCACGAGGGGCGCCGCGCCACCGACGACAAGGAGTCGCCATCATGTCCGCTCCTCTGGTCCGCCCCCGCGACAACAAGGTCCTCGCCGGAGTCTGCGCGGGCCTGGCCCGGCGCTTCGGCACCACGCCCACGACGATGCGGGTGATCTTCCTGCTCTCGTGTCTGCTGCCCGGCCCGCAGTTCCTGCTCTACCTCGCGCTCTGGGTACTGCTGCCCTCTGAGGACGAGCACCGCAAGGCATGGTGAGCCGCGGTCACTCTCTGTAGGCTGCTGGCCGCGAAACCGTACGTCCGCCGGGTAGCCGGATGGTCGTCGCTGTGCTCGTGACTCTGGCTGTGCTCGCGGCTCTCGTCGTTCTCGTCGTTCTCGTCGTTCTCGTCGTTCTCGTCGTTCTCGTCGGCCAGTCTTCGTCGGCCAGTTCTCGTCGTACTCAGCGACCGAACTTCTCGATGGCGGCCGGCGTGACCGGGGTGAAGAAGTTGACGAGGTTGCCGTCGGGGTCGCGGAACAGGAGCGCGCGGTTCCCCCAGGGCATCGTGGTGGGCTCGTTGACGAACTCCGCCACGAACTCCTTCAGGTTCGTGTACACGCTGTCCACGTCGTCGACGAGGAATTCGAGGATGACGCTGCGGTTCGCGGCCGGCTCGGCGGAGCCGGGCGCGAAGAGCGGGACGGTGCGGGTGCTGCCGATCGCCAGGGTGCCCGAGGCGGTCCTGATCTCGGCGAAGTCCTCGTTGCCCCAGGTGGCGGACGTCTTCGTGGCGCGCTCGTAGAAGTCGACGAGGCGGGCGACGTCGCCCGTGATGATGCGGATGGAGACGAAGTCCATGGGTTTCTCCTGTGCCGTGCGGTGCTTGTGACTGCACGCTATGACAAATACCGGGCGGAACCCGCCCGGTATATGCGGGAGACTTTCGACCATGCCCCGACCCATCGCCCGCGTCCTGACCCTGCTGGAGCTTTTGCAGTCGGGCGGCATCCGGACCGTCTCCGAACTCGCCGACCGGCTGGACGTCGACGAACGCACCGTGCGGCGCTACGCCCAGCACCTCGTCGACCTCGACGTACCCGTCGAATCGGTGCGCGGCCGCTACGGCGGCTACCGGCTCGCCCCCGGATACCGGCTGCCGCCGCTCATGCTGAGCGACGATGAGGCGCTCGCCGTGCTGCTCGGCCTGGTCGCGGGCCGGCGGTCGGGCCTGACGGCGGCCGCCGACACGGCGAGCGAGACGGCGGCGGCCAAGATCCGGCGCGTGCTGCCCGAGCGGCTGAGCCGCAGGCTCGACGCCGTGCTCGGCTCCCTCGCCTTCACCGAACCGCCCGGCAGGGCGGCCGCCCCGGAACCCTCGGTGCTCCTCCCGATCGCCGACGCGGTGCACCACCACCGGCCGGTCTCGATCCGGTACACCGCGGGCGACGGGCGGCGCAGCGAGCGCACCCTGCACCCGTACGGGGTCGTCGCCCACTCGGGCAGGTGGTACGTGACGGCCACGGACCCCGCGGCGGGCGAGGACCGGAACTTCAGGCTGGATCGCATCACCAGCGTGCGGGTTCTGCCCGGCTCGTTCGAGCCGCCGGTCGGCATCGATCCGGCGCAGCGCGTCCTGACGGGGCTCGCCACGGTTCCGTACCGGCATGAGGTGACCCTGCGGGTCCAGGGGACGGCCGAGCAGATCCGCACCCGGCTGCCCGCCGGTCTCGCCATCGTGACGGAACCGCCGTCCCCGGACAGCGCACCTCCGGGGGCCGAGGCCGAGGCTGAGCCCTGGTGCCGTGTCGAACTGCGGGCTGAGCGGCTCGACTGGCTGCCCGCCGTCCTCGCCTCGCTGGACCGGCCCTTCGTCATCGATCGCCCGGATGAGCTGCGCGGCCTCGTCGAGGCTTTCGCCGGACGCCTCGCGGACTCCGCCCGGCGAGGCTCGCCTCACGCATGAGAGGCCGCGGACTCCGCCTGCCCGACACGGCTCGCCTCACGCAGGAGGGGCCGTGGGCTCCGCTCGGCATGGCTCACTCACGCAGGAGAGGCCGCGGACTCCGCCCAGCGAAGCTCGCCTCACGCATGAGCCCGGCGAAGCTCGCCCCACGTACGAGAGGCCGGTGAGGCGGCACCGCCGGGCGTGCGCGGTCCGGCTTCCGGGCCGGTGGCTCAAGGCCCGTAGCCGTACGCGGCGGGGTGCGGGGTCAGACCGGCAGGCCGCCGAGCAGCCCGGCGGCGGGGACCGCGCCCATGGCGGCGCCGCCGACCGTGCCGGGGACGGCCTTCGCGATGGCGCCGGTCGGCACGCTGCCCAGCGTCTGGCGCGTGGCGGGGAGGCCGCCGGCCAGCTCGGCGGCGCCGCGGTCGGCCGCCGTCTCCAGCGCCTGGTCGGCGACCGGGGGGACGGTGGTGGAGATCGCGCCGACCGCGCCCTGTGCGGCGGGCAGGGCCTGGGCGCCGCCCGGTACGAACTGGCCGAGCGTCTCGGCGGGGAGGGCCTGCACGGCGCCCGCGACGGTGGGGGCGACCGTCTCGACGGGCCCGGCCGCGGCGGCCGTGCCGGCGGCGGTGGCGGCGAACGCGGCGCCGAGAGCGGCGACGCCGAGGGTCTTGATGGTTCCCTGCTTCATCAGAAATCTGTCCTCATGACGGGGTTATGGAGCGGCACTGCAACGTAGTCATGAGGCCAGGGGGGTAGCAAGCACCGAAAAAGGGCCGGGACTTGAATTCCCGACCCTTCTTCGGCTATTTGGGCGCGCGCCCGCTAGGCGGTGAAACCGCTACTCACCACGGGTTCCGCGGCCGTCTGACGGAACAGCCACTCGGCCTTCAACTCGGCGTATCCGGGCTTGATGACATCGTTGATCATCGCCAGTCGTTCACCGAAAGGAATGAAAGCCGACTTCATCGCATTGACGGAGAACCATTCCATGTCGTCGAGCGTGTACGAGAACGCCTCGACGAGCTCCTCGAATTCCCGACTCATACTCGTGCCGCTCATAAGTCGGTTATCGGTATTTACGGTCGCTCTGAACCGCAGCTTCCGCAGCAGCCCGATCGGGTGCTCCGCGTAGGAAGCGGCGGCGCCCGTCTGGAGGTTCGAGGACGGGCACAGCTCCAGCGGGATGCGCTTGTCCCGTACGTACGAGGCGAGCCGGCCGAGCTTCACGGTACCGTCCTCGGCGATCTCGATGTCGTCGATGATCCGCACACCGTGGCCGAGCCGGTCGGCGCCGCACCACTGGAGCGCCTGCCAGATGGACGGCAGGCCGAACGCCTCGCCCGCGTGGATGGTGAAGTGGTTGTTCTCCCGCTTGAGGTACTCGAAGGCGTCGAGGTGGCGGGTGGGCGGGAAGCCGGCCTCGGCGCCCGCGATGTCGAAGCCGACGACGCCCAGATCGCGGTAGCGGTTGGCGAGTTCGGCGATCTCCAGGGCGCGGGCGGCGTGCCGCATGGCGGTGAGGAGCGCGCCGACGCGGATGCGGTGGCCGTTCTCCCTGGCCCGCCGTTCGCCTTCGCGGAAGCCCTCGTTGACCGCCTTGACCACCTCGTCGAGGGTCAGCCCCCGCTCCAGGTGCTGCTCGGGCGCGTACCGGACCTCGGCGTAGACGACGCCGTCCGCGGCGAGGTCCTCGGCGCACTCGGCGGCGACCCGGACCAGCGCGTCGCGCGTCTGCATGACGGCGCAGGTGTGCGCGAAGGTCTCCAGGTAGCGCTCCAGGGAACCGGAGTCGGCGGCCTGGCGGATCAGGGTGCCGAGCTTCTCGGCGTCGCCGTCGGGGAGGCCGTCGTAGCCGGTCTCGCGGGCGAGGTCGATGAGAGTAGCGGGGCGCAGGCCGCCGTCGAGGTGGTCGTGCAGCAGCACCTTGGGCGCACGGCGGATCTGCTCGGGGCTGGGAAGTGCGGTGGGCTCGCTCGTCATCCGGGCACTCTAGCCCCTACGCGCGTAGACAACGGCGAACGATACGTAACGGTGACCCGTCACCGGGGTGGACACCCGCGCTCCTTCTGCCATCGTTTCTGCATGGTCCAGGAAGCTCTGCCGGAGCGTGGCGCAGCTCGGCTCGGTAAGCCCGTCGGAACGGCCGGCACCGTGCATGGCGTCGCCCTGTTACTCCCCTCGGGCGAAGCGGCCGGCACCCGTCGCCCCTCCCCGCTCCCCTTCGTCGCCATGCGCCCGCTCGCGAGACGCCTCGCGCGGGCGGGCCGCTCCGAGGGGCTCGTCACCCATGTCGTGCACTACCGCTTCCGGGGCTGGAACGGCGCCGCCGCCCACCCGGCGCGCGACGCCGAGTGGGCCGCCGACGAGGTCGTGCGCCGCTACGGAGACGTGCCGATCTGCCTGATCGGTACGGACATGGGGGCGCGGGCCGCGCTGCGCGCCGCGGGCCATCCGGCCGTCAACTCCGTGCTGGCGCTGGCCCCTTGGCTGCCCGAACCGGAGGCCGCGCTCGATCCCGACCCGGTCAAGCAGCTGGCCGGCCGCCAGGTGCTGATCGCGCACGGCACCAATGACGCGCGTACCGATCCGGATCTCTCCTACCGGCTGGCCGAGCGCGCCAAGAAGGTCAACCGGGACGTCTGCCGCTTCGAGGTCCACTCGGACGGGCACGGGCTGCATCAGCACCGCTCCGAAGTGACCGCGCTGGCGGTGGACTTCATGATGGGTTCGCTGTTCGCGCGCGGGTATTCGCGGCCGGTGGCCGACGCGCTGGCGGCGCCACCGCCGCTCGGGCTGCGGATGCCGCTGGCGGCCGGGTTCGGTACGTCGCTGCGGCACTGAGCGAGTGCGGAGTACGGCGGCGTCGCGGCACGGCAGCGTCGCGGCACGGCAGCGCCTTGGCACGGGCCGGTCCGGGCTGACCCCGGCCGGTCCGGCCCAGGAGGACGCGCCCGGAACCGGCGGACACAGCCGCTCCAGGCGGACGCGCCCGGCCCGAGCGAGCTCGTCACTTCCACCCCACCCCTCCCCCTAACTACTTAGGTAACCCTAAGCTAAGCTGACGATCGTCCGGGGCGACACCACCCGGAAGCCGTCCACGCCTGCCTTCTTGGCGTCCATGCCTGTCCTCCTGGGGAGTAGTGACGATGACCGTCAGACACCAGCACGCCGACCACAAGCTCGTCCGCCGGTCCGCCGCCCTCGTCCTCGCCGCGGGCACCGTCCTCGGTGCCGCCGGTGCCGCCACCGCCGCCCCCGCGCACCACCGGCCCCACCACCACGCCTCGTACAAGGTCGACTCCTCCCAACTGGCCCGCGGCCTCTACCAGTCCTCGTACTCCGAGCGGAACCATGTGCTGTGGGCGACCACGGCGGTCGGCCGCCCGCCGGTCACCCAGTCCCAGCTGCTCAAGGTCGACGCCAAGTCGCTGAAGACCAAGGCCGCCTACACCCCGCCCGTCACGGACACCGCCACCAAGGCCGTGGAAGCGGTGTACGGCGTGGCCGTGGACGACGAGCACAACACGGTGTGGACCACCAACACCCGCAACGACTCGGTGGCCGTCTACAGCCAGCGCACCGGCAAGCACCTCGCCTCGCTGCCCGGCGTGAAGCACGCCCGCGAGATCGTCGTGGACGAGCGCCACAACACGGCCTGGGCCAGCGGCTTCGGCGACGGCAGCATCGTCGGCTTCGACACCCGTACGTTCAAGGAGAAGAAGCGGGTGACGATCAAGGGCGCCGGCACCACCGGGCTCGCGGTCAACAGCCGTACCGGCACGGTCTACGCCGCCGACATGACCAACAGCAACATCATCGCCGTCTCCCGCCACTCCGACGAGCCCAAGCTGATCCCCACCGGCCAGGGCCCCATCTCCATAGCGCTCTCCCGCGACGGCCGCACCGCCTACACCGCCGACAACAAGGGCGGCGGCCTCTCCGTCGTCGACCTGCGCAAGGGCAAGGTGACGCGGACCGTGAAGACGGGTGAGGGCGCCCTGTCCGTCGCCGCCGACCCGCGCTCCGGCAATGTCTTCGTCGCCAACCGCGGCCCCGGCAACACCACCGTCGTCGACCCCCGCAAGGGCACCGTCGTCGCCACCCTGGCCACCGGCCCCAACCCCAACCACGTGACCGTGGCGCGCGGCACCGCCTTCGTGGTCGACAAGGCCGCGGCGGGCGACCAGCTCCTCGACTCCGTACACCGCATCAGCGCCCAGCGCTGACCTCCCGGCGGGCGGCCCCTGACCCGAGCCACGCCCCCATCCTGAGCGCCCCCACGGCCGGCACCGCGGGGGCGCTCAGGTTTTCCCGCCCCCGGGCCGTACTGCCGCTCAGCGCGGCAGCAACTGCCCCCTGCGCGACAGCAGGAACCGCTTGAAGGCCGCCACCGGCTCGGTGTCCGGGTGTCCGTCGAGCCAGGCCACGCCGATCTCGCGGACGGCGCGCGGCGCCGTGACGGTCAGTTCCACGACGCCCGGCCGGGGCACCGCCGGGGGCGGCAGCAGCGCGACGCCCAGCCCGGCGGCGACCAGCCCGCGCAGCGTCTCCGCCTCCTCGCCCTCGAAGGCGACCTTCGGGGTGAACCCGGCCTCCGCGCAGACCGCGTCGGTGATGCGGCGCAGCCCGTAGCCGGGTTCGAGGGTGACGAAGAGTTCCGCCGCGGCCTCCGCCAGCCGCACCCGCTTGCGCCCCGCGAGCGGGTGGTCGTCGGGGACGACCAGGCGCAGCTTCTGCTCGTCGAGGCGGCGGGCGACGAGGTCCGGGGCGTCCGGGACCGGTGCGGTCAGGCACAGGTCCAGCTCGCCCGCGCGCAGTCCGGCGATCATCGCCTCGCCGTGGTTCTGCACGAGCTGGAAGCGGACCCTCGGATGGTCGGCGCGGAAGGCGCGCAGCAGGCCGGGCACCGTCTCGGAGCCGAGGGTGTGCAGAAAGCCGAAGGCGACCTTGCCGGCGGCGGGGTCGGCGTCGGAGCGTACGGACTCGGCGGCGCGGTCCACCTCGGCCAGCGCCCGTTCGACGGAGGCGAGGAACGTACGGCCCGCGCGGGTGAGCGAGACCGTACGGCCGTGGCGGGCGAACAGCGCCACGCCCAGGTCGTGTTCGAGCCGGACCATGGATCGGCTGAGCGTCGACTGCGGGACGCCGAGCTGGTGCGCGGCCCGGGTGACGTGCTCCTGGCGGGCGACGGCGGCGAACTGGGCGAGCCGCGGGGTGAGGGTCGCCGCCCAGGAACCGGCGTCGATATCCGCTGTCGCCGACATGTCGATTTCGCTACGGGGAGGTGACAGGGACGGCGCTGGCCTGTGCTCATGCTGCATGGGATCGATTATCGCCGTTTCATGCATTGGACGCATCAAAGGTACGTGCATACGGTCGCTATATGCCTCCTGCCGATACGGGGGCGTCCGCCGCGGTCCAGCGTCCGGATGCCCGCCGACAGTCGCCCACCGGCCCCGACGAGACAGCCGCGCGGGAGAGTGCCGACACGGCCGAACCGGGCGGCGCGGCCGCGGACCACGCCGAACTCTCCGAAGCCGAAGCCGACTCCGAAGCCGACGCCAAAGCCGAAGCCGAAGCTGCCGCCGACGCCGACAAGCTGGTGCCCGGCGGCCCCGGCTACCGGAAGATGAGCTTCGCCCTCTTCTCCGCCGGCGTCTCCACCTTCGCGCTCCTCTACTCCACCCAGGCGCTGCTCCCCGCCATCTCCGACGATCTCCACGTCAGCCCGGACCAGGCGAGCTGGACCGTGTCCGCGGCCACCGGGGCGCTGGCCGTGGCCGTCGTGCCGCTGAGCGCGCTCTCCGAGCGGTACGGGCGGCGGGCGATGATGACGGGCTCGCTGATCGTCGCGGCGCTGGTGGCGCTCGCCGCGCCGTTCGCGCCGAACCTCGCGACGCTGATCGCGCTGCGCGCCGTGCAGGGCGCCGCGCTGGCCGGGCTGCCGGCCTCGGCGATGGCGTATCTGGCGGAGGAGGTACGGCCCAAGGCGCTGGTCGCCGCGATCGGGCTGTTCGTAGCGGGCAACAGCATCGGCGGCATGTCCGGCCGGATCGTGACGGGCTGGGTGGCCCAGGCGTCGAACTGGCGGGTCGCGCTGGGCGTGGTCGGCCTCATGGCGGTGGTCTGCGCGGTGGTCTTCCGGGCGACGATCCCGACGGCCCGGAATTTCACGCCCCGCGCCGTCTCGCCGCGCGCCCTGGCCCGTACGGTCCGCGGCCACCTCTGCGACCCGCTGCTGTGCCGGCTGTACGCGCTCGGGGCGCTCTTCATGACCGTCTTCGGCGCGGTCTACACGGTGATCGGCTACCGCCTGACCGCCAAGCCCTTCGAGCTGCCGCAGGGCATCGTGGGCTCCATCTTCCTCGTCTACCTGGTCGGCACCGTCTCCTCGGCGGCGGCCGGCAAGCTGGTGGAGCGCCTGGGCCGGCGCGGCGCGCTGTATCTGGCGGTCGGCACGGCGGCGCTCGGCCTGCTGCTCAGCGTCGTCGACTCGCTGGTCGCGGTGCTGCTGGGCCTGGTCCTGATCACGGCGGGCTTCTTCGTGGGCCACTCGGTGGCCTCGTCCTCGGTGAGCCGCGCCGCGACGACGGGCCGGGCGCAGGCGTCGGCGCTCTACCAGACCACGTACTACCTGGGCAGTTCTCTCGGCGCCCTGCTCGGCGCCCTCGCCTTCCACGCGGCGGGCTGGAACGGCACGGTGGCCCTGGGGCTGCTGGCGATGGTGGCGGCGGCGGCCGTGACGCTGTACGCGACGCGCAAGGCGGTGGCCGAGCGGCGGCTCGCGACGAGCGCGTAGCCCGGACCACCGATCGCCGGCTACGGCGAAGGGGCCGCCCTATCGGTACGTCACCGATCCCAGCACGCCGAACGGGACCGGCAACGGTCCACCGGTCCCGTTCACCCAAATGGGGAAACCGCAGGTCAGGCGATGCGGTCCAAGATGATCGGGTTCGGCTCGTACGCCGTGTGCTCGGGGGCGACGAGGACGCCGCCGTCCAGTGCCTCCAGGGCGTACGCGAACTTCTCCGGGGTGTCCGTGTGGAGGGTCAGCAGGGGCTGGCCCGCCGCGACCGTGTCGCCCGGCTTGGCGTGGAGTTCGACGCCCGCGCCCGCCTGGACCGGGTCCTCCTTGCGGGCGCGGCCCGCGCCGAGGCGCCAGGCGGCGACGCCCACCGCGTAGGCGTCGAGGGTGGTCAGCACGCCGGAGGCGGCGGCGTGCACGACGTGCTGTTCGCGGGCGACGGGCAGCGCGGCGTCCGGGTCGCCGCCCTGGGCGAGGATCATGCGCCGCCAGTGGTCCATGGCGGAGCCGTCGGCCAGCGCCTTGGCCGGGTCGACGTCGCCGAGCCCGGCCGCCGCCAGCATCTCCCGGGCCAGGGCGAGGGTCAGCTCCACGACGTCGGCGGGGCCGCCGCCCGCCAGTACCTCGACGGATTCGCGGACTTCGAGGGCGTTGCCCGCGGTCAGCCCGAGCGGGGTGGACATGTCGGTGAGCAGGGCGGTGGTCCGTACGCCGTGGTCGGTGCCCAGTTCGACCATGGTGGAGGCGAGTTCGCGGGCGTCCTCGATGTTCTTCATGAACGCGCCGGAGCCGACCTTCACGTCCAGGACGAGTGAGCCGGTGCCCTCCGCGATCTTCTTGGACATGATCGAGGAGGCGATCAGCGGGATCGCCTCGACGGTGCCGGTGACGTCCCGGAGCGCGTACAGCTTCTTGTCGGCGGGGGCCAGGCCGTCGCCCGCCGCGCAGATGACGGAGCCGACGTCGCGCAGGACGTCCATCATCTCGGTGTTGCTCAGCAGCGCCCGCCAGCCGGGGATGGCCTCCAGCTTGTCGAGGGTGCCGCCGGTGTGGCCGAGGCCGCGGCCCGAGAGCTGCGGCACGGCCGCGCCGCACGCGGCGACCAGCGGTGCGAGCGGCAGCGTGATCTTGTCGCCGACGCCGCCCGTGGAATGCTTGTCGGCCGTGGGGCGGGGCAGGGACGAGAAGTCCATCCGCTCCCCCGAGTTGATCATCGCGGCGGTCCAGCGGGCGATCTCCGTACGGTCCATGCCGTTGAGGAAGATCGCCATCGCGAGCGCCGACATCTGCTCGTGGGCGACCTCGCCGCGCGTATAGGCGTCGATGACCCAGTCGATCTGCTCGGGGCTCAGCCTTTCCCGGTCGCGCTTGGTACGGATGACGGAGATGACGTCCATGGGTTCGCTTTCTTCGTGTCGTTCTTGGTGTTGGCCGAACGGCGGAGGCGCCCCGTAAGGGGCGCGGGGAACTGCGCGATCAGCCACAAACGGCCCGCAGCCGACCGACCGCGCCGCGCCCCGAGCCCTCAACGCTTCAGGTCCTCCGGACCAAACGCGTCCGGCAGCAGCTCCGACAGCGGCCGGACGCCGGACCTGGTGTCCATCCGGAGCTCCGGCCCCCCGTGCTCCCACAGCAGCTGGCGGCAGCGTCCGCACGGCATCAGCACCCCGCCGTCCCGGCCGCAGCAGGTGAAAGCGGTCAGCCGGCCGCCGCCCGAGGCGAACAGCTCGGAGATCAGCCCGCATTCGGCGCACAGCGCCACGCCGTAGGCGGCGTTCTCCACATTGCAGCCGGTGACGGTGCGGCCGTCGTCGACGAGGGCCGCCGCGCCGACCGGGAACCGGGAGTACGGGGCGTAGGCCCGGGACATCGCGTCCCGGGCCCGCGTCCGCAACGACTCCCAGTCAATGGACTCGCTCACTTACTTTCCTTGGCCCTTCCGGTATGGCTTGCCGTTCGCCTTGGGCATCCGCAGGCGCTGCGCGGAGACGGAGAGCACCAGCAGCGTCACCACGTACGGCGTGGCGTCCACGAACTCCAGCGGCACCCGCGCCGTCAACGCGTACCAGAGGATCAGCAGCAGCGCGAACACCCCGCTGATCAGCGCGACCCGGCGTTGCTTGGCTCGCAGCTTCCACAGGGCGAGCCCGGCGAGGAGCACCGCGAGGAGCAGCAGCAGCGCGTGCACGGTCTCGCCGCCGCCGCGCAGCTGGAGGCTGTCCATGAAGCCGAACAGGCCGGCGCCCATGGCGACGCCGCCCGGCCGCCAGTTGCCGAAGATCATGGTGGCGAGGCCGATGTAGCCGCGTCCGCCGGTCTGCCCGTCGGAGTACATGTGTGTGCCGATGGCCAGGAAGGCGCCGCCGAGGCCGGCCAGTCCGCCGGAGACGATCACCGCCGCGTACTTGTACGTGTAGACGTTGACGCCCAGCGACTCGGCGGCCACCGGGCCCTCGCCGCAGGACCGCAGCCGCAGCCCGAAGGAGGACCGCCACAGCACGAAGAACGTGCCGACGAACAGCGCCGCCGCCGCAATCGTCAGCCAGGACACGTCCGTGACCAGCCCGTCCAGGATTCCCGCGAGATCCGAGACGAGGAACCAGTGGTGTTTCTCGACGGACGCCAGCCAGTCGGAGAGACCCGGGATCGAGAAGTTCGGCATGTCGCTCATGGGCGGCGACTGCTTGTCGTTGCCGCCCGCCAGCTGCGCCTTGCTGCCGTCCGCGCCGAACCACAGCTTGGCCAGGTACTGGGTGACGCCCAGGGCCAGGATGTTCATCGCCACACCGGAGATGATGTGGTCGACGCCGAAGGTGACGGTGGCCAGCGCGTGGATGAGGCCGCCGACGGCGCCGCCGGCGATGCCCGCGAGCGCCGCGAGCCACGGCCCGTGCTGCCAGCCCATCCACCCGGCGCAGAACGTGCCGAGCATCATCATGCCTTCGAGGCCGATGTTGACGACGCCGGCCCGCTCCGCCCACAGTCCGCCCAGGCCCGCCAGCCCGATCGGCACGGCGGCGCCGAGCGCCCCGCTGAACTGCCCGGAGGACGTGAGGTCCCCGGCGCCGGTGATCACCCGCAGTACGGCGAGCAGCAGCAGCGCGCCCGCGAGGAGCAGCAGCACGACGGGGTAGCTGAGCTTGCGCCGCTCGGGTTTGTTCCTGCCGCTGAGCCCCTTCGAGAGCACGGCAGTGAGGTTGCTGCTCACGCGGACACCTCCGCCTTGTCGCTCTTACGGGCCTGGGCGGCGAGTTCCTCGCCGACCTTGCGCTGCTGGGTCCGGAGCCCGTACCGGCGCACGATCTCGTACGCGATGACGACGCACAGCACGATGACGCCCTGGATCACGCCGACGATCTCCTGTGCGTACCCCTCGAATTCGAGCTGGGTGCCGGTGCGCTCCAGGAAGCCCCAGAGCAGTGCGCCGAGCGCCATGCCGACGGGGTGGTTGCGGCCGAGCAGCGCGATGGCGATGCCGGTGAAGCCGATGCCGGCCGGGAAGTCGGTGCCGTAGTTGTACGAGACGCCGAGCAGCGTCGGCATCCCGACGAGCCCCGCGACGGCGCCGGAGAGCAGCATGGAGGTGATCACCATGCGCTTGACGCTGACGCCGCCGGCCTGGGCCGCGGATTCGGACCGGCCCACCGTGCGCAGGTCGAAGCCGAACCGGGTGCGGCTGAGGACGAACCAGTACACCAGCCCCGCCAGCGCCGCGATGATCACGAAGCCGTAGACCGGCTTGGGCGTGGTGGGGATCTCGAAGAAGTGCGAGGAGTCGGGCAGGTAGGGCGTGTGGATCAGGTTGCCCTCCTTGATGGCGAGCCGCCCGTCCTGGAGGAAGTAGCCGATGACCGAGGCGCCGATGGAGTTCAGCATGATCGTGCTGATCACCTCGCTGACGCCGCGGGTGGTCTTCAGCAGCCCGGCGATGCCCGCCCAGATCGCGCCGACGACCATCGCCACCAGGATGACCAGCGGGATCTGTACGAAGCCCGGGAGGGTGAGCGAGCCGCCGACGACGGCGGCGAAGAAGGCCGCGATGCGGTACTGGCCGTCGACGCCGATGTTGAAGAGGTTCATCCGGAAGCCGATGGCGACGGCCAGCGCGGAGAGGTAGTACGGGGTCGCCTTGTTGATGATCCAGACCTGGCTGTCGCTCTTCGAGCCGAAGTCGACCATGACCTGGTAGGCGTGGAAGGGGTCCTTGCCGGTGGCCATGATGATCACCGAGGTGATGACCAGGGCGGCGACGATGGCGAGGAGCGGTGCGGCGACCGCGAGGATCAGCTTGTTCTTGTCGAACTTCTTCACTCCCCCTCGCCCCCTTCCGGGTTGTGAGCACCCTCGCCGCCTTCGGCGACGTGCTCAAGGTGGCCGGTAGCGGCGCCGGTCATGGCCGAGCCCAACTCCTCCGGGGTGATGGTGGCGGGGTCCGCGTCCGCGACCAGGCGGCCGCGGTACATCACCCGCAGGGTGTCGGAGAGCCCGATCAGCTCGTCCAGGTCGGCGGAGATCAGCAGTACGGCCAGCCCCTCGCGGCGCGCCTCGCGGATCTGGTCCCAGATCTGCGCCTGCGCGCCGACGTCCACGCCGCGCGTGGGGTGGGCGGCGATCAGCAGCTTGGGCCGGTGGCTCATCTCGCGGCCGACGATCAGCTTCTGCTGGTTGCCGCCGGACAGCGAGGCCGCGGTGACCTCGATGCCGGGTGTGCGCACGTCGTACTCGGTGACGATCCGCTCGGTGTCGGCGCGCGCCGCCTTGAGGTCCAGCAGCACGCCCTTGCTGTTGGGGCTCTCGGTGACATGGCCGAGGATGCGGTTCTCCCAGAGCGGGGCCTCCAGCAGCAGCCCGTGCCGGTGGCGGTCCTCGGGGATGTAGCCGACCCCGGCCTCGCGGCGCGCGCGGGTCGGCGCGTGGGTGACGTCGGCGCCGTCGAGGGTGACGGTGCCGCTGTCGGGGTCGCGCATGCCCATGACGGCCTCGACCAGTTCGGCCTGGCCGTTGCCCTCCACGCCCGCGAGGCCGAGGACTTCGCCCTTGTGGATGGTGAGCGCGATGTCGTCCAGTACGGCCCGTACGGCGCCGTCGGCGTCGGTGGCCGACAGCCTCAGCCCCTCCACGGTCAGCATCGGGGTGGTGGTGACGGTCGACTCGCGGGTCTCGGGCGAGGGCAGTTCGCTGCCGACCATCAGCTCGGCGAGCTGCTTGGGGCTCGTCTCGCTCGGCACCACCGAGGCGACGGTCGTACCGCGCCGGATGACGGTGATGTCGTCGGCGACGGAGAGGACCTCTCCCAGCTTGTGCGAGATGAAGATGACGGTCAGGCCCTCCGCCTTGAGCTCGCGGAGGTTGTCGAAGAGCGCGTCGACCTCCTGCGGGACGAGGACGGCGGTCGGCTCGTCGAGGATGAGCGTACGGGCGCCGCGGTAGAGGACCTTGAGGATCTCCACGCGCTGCCGGTCGGCGACGCCGAGGTCCTCGACGAGGACGTCGGGGCGGACGCCGAGCCCGTACGCGTCGGAGATCTCCTTGATCCGGGCGCGGGCGCGGTTGCCGATGCCGTGCAGCTTCTCGCCGCCGAGTACGACGTTCTCCAGCACGGTGAGGTTGTCGGCGAGCATGAAGTGCTGGTGCACCATGCCGATGCCGCGGGCGATGGCGTCGGCGGGGCCGGCGAAGGCGACCTGCTCGCCGTCGGACTCGATGGTGCCCTCGTCCGGCTTCTGCATGCCGTAGAGGATCTTCATCAGGGTCGACTTGCCGGCTCCGTTCTCGCCGACGAGGGCGTGCACGGTGCCGCGGCGGACGGTGATGTCGATGTCGTGGTTGGCCACGACTCCCGGGAACCGCTTGGTGATACCGCGGAGTTCGACGGCGGGGGCGCTGGGCTCGCCGGCGGTCGGGGGGCTGTTGGTGGACGCTTTGATGGCGCACTCTCCTCGGGGAAGGGAGCGGTCGGGGAGACGGGCTGGGCTGGGGTCGAGGAGCGTACGGGGAGCGGCCGGTGGGCTTGCCCGCGGGCGGTCCGCGCGCCTCGAAGGCGAACGTACCGCGCCAACTCGGCGCTACGCGCGTAGCGTTGGCTCATTCGTACGGGCCCGACGCGAGGGCCGCACCCACCGCGCCGAGCCCGTGTCCGTACCGGCCGGGGATCCGTCCCGGCCGCGGCGCCCGCGTCACATCCCCGGCCGGGCGCCCGCCGTCCGGCACGCGCACTGGATCAGGCCCGGGATGTGGTGCGGACGGTCAACTCACGGGTTTTCCTTGACCTTGACCTTGCCGTCGGCGATCTTCTGCTTCGCCGCCGCGATCTGGTCCTTGAGGTCGTCGATGTTGCCGCCCGAGGTGGACAGCGAGACGCCGCCGTCCTTGAGCAGGTAGCGGTGCGTGCCGGTGAGCGGCTTGCCGTCCTTGACGGACTTGACCAGGTCGAAGACGGCGACGTCCACGTTCTTGACGACCGAGGTCAGGATCGAGGACTTGTACTTCTCCAGACCGGACTGCAGGTACTGGTCCGAGTCGACGCCGATCGCCCAGGCGCCCTTCTTGGCCGCGATGGCCTCGATCGAGCCGCTGCCGGAGAGGCCGGCGGCGGTGTAGATGACGTCGTTGCCGGCGTCGAGCATCCCCTTCGCCTTGTCCTTGGCGGCGGCGGGGTCGTTGAAGCCCTTGTCGTTGTTCGGGTACAGGTACTGCGAGGTGATCTTGACCTTGGGGTCGGTCTCCCGCACGCCCTGCTCGAAGCCCGCCTGGAACTTCTGGATCAGCGCGTTGTTCACGCCGCCGATGAAGGAGACCTTCTTGGTCTTGGACTTGAGCGCCGCGGCGACGCCGGCGAGGTACGAACCCTCGTGCTCGCCGAAGACGATGCTGTCGACGTTCTTGCCCGGCACGACCGAGTCGACGATCGCGAAGGTGGTCTTGGGGTTGTCCGCCGCCACCTTCTGGATCGATTTGGCGTAGTTGAAGCCGACGCCGATGACCGGGTTGTACCCCGCCTCGGCCAGCGAGGAGAGCCGCTGTTCGCGGTCCGCCTCGGTCTCGTTGTTCTTGGCGGTCATCGCCTTGCCGCCGACCTTGAGGTCCTTCATGGCCTTGTCCATGCCGCGGGCGGCGGACTCGTTGAAGGAGTGGTCGTCACGGCCGCCGACGTCGAAGGCCAGGCCGATGCCCTTGTCCTTGCCGCCGGACTCGGTCGAGGACTCACCGCACGCGGTGAGCGAGAAAGCGAGGGCCGCGGAACAGATGCCCGCGACAGCGATTGTGGATACCCGGCGCACGAGGGCCCCTTCACTCGAAGCGCCACGGTCGGCGCTGGTTTCGCGGGCATCGTAACGCGCGTAGATGGGGGATAAAGGGGTCGCAGAAAGCTGTTATCGGATCGTCGCGAACCCAGCCCCGCCTCGGCGCCTACGGACGGTTGACATCGAGCAAAGCCGCGGCGGTGAACAGCTCCACACCCACCCCGATCGCCGTCTCGTCCACGTCGAAATCACCGCAATGCAGGTCACGTCGGACAGTGTCGCCGACGCGCCGCACCCCGAGCCGGGCCATCGCGCCCGGCACCTGCTCCAGGTACCAGGAGAAGTCCTCGCCGCCCAGGGACTGCTCGGTGTCCTCGATCGAGGACGGGCCGCGCCGCGCGGTCATCGCGCGGCGCAGCAGTTCGGTGACGTCCGGCTCATTGACGACGGGCGGCACCCCCCGGATGTAGTTGATCTCCGATTTGGCCCGGTGCAGGGTGGCCACCTCGTCGATCGCGGCGTGCACCAGGTCGGGGGCCTCGCGCCATGCCTGGAGGTCCAGGCAGCGGACCGTGCCGGACAGTTCGGCATGCTGCGGGATCACATTGCAGGCGTGCCCGGTCTCCAGCCGGCCCCAGGTCACCGCCATGCCGGAGCGCGCGTCGACCCGGCGGGCCAGCAGCGCCGGCACCTCCGTCGCGACCTTCGCGGCGGCCGTCACCAGGTCGGTGGTCAGATGCGGGCGCGCGGTGTGCCCGCCCGCGCCGGTCAGCGACACCTCCAGCCGGTCGCAGGCCGAGGTGATGGCGCCGGGCCGCAGTCCGATCCGCCCCGCGTCCACCTTGGGGTCGCAGTGCACCCCGATGATCCGGCCCACTCCGTCCAGCACCCCGCAGTCGATGACGTCGGGCGCACCGCCCGGCAGCACCTCCTCGGCGGGCTGGAAGATCAGCCGGACGGGGTGCGGCAGCCGCCCCTGCCGGGCGAGTTCGGCGAGTACGAGCCCGGCGCCCAGCACGACGGCGGTGTGCACGTCGTGGCCGCAGGCGTGGGCCATGTCCTCGACGGTCGAGCGGTACGCCACCGTCTTGGTGTCCGGGATCGGCAGCGCGTCGATGTCCGCGCGCAGCGCCAGCATGGGCCGCGCCGTGTCCCGGGGGCCGATGTCGCAGACGAGTCCGGTGCCGAGGGCGAGGGTGCGGGGCGCGAGCCCGGCCCGCTCCAGTCTCGCCTTGATGGCCGCGGTGGTACGGAACTCGCATTTGCCCAGCTCGGGGTGCATGTGCAAGTCCCGCCGAAAGGCGATGAGTTCGGCGCGCAGCCCGTCGGGCAGCGCGCCGGACAGCTCGGGATCGGTACCTGCCTCGGACTCGGACTCGCGGGACATCAGTTGGTTCACCCTGTGAAGGTTAGGGCCACGGGCGGGGCGGCTGCCGGGCGATCAACAAAGTTCAGCCCGATAGGGGAAGGGAAACTAGGCCGTGGATCGCATGACCACAGGAGATGCGGGGTAAAAGACTCCGCTACGCGCTGCGCCACCGCCCCTTCCGCACCATCCGCCGAACCGGCCCCTCCCGCCCCCGGTCTCCGCCCCTCCGCCGGCCTCCGCCCTCAGCGCGTCGAGGCCGGTACGTATGGAACTCGGCGGATACCGCGTGCGGTGCCGGTGACACCGGAGAGGAAGTCCTCCGCCCGGGGCGAGGCGGTCTCCGTCAGCCAGGCCGGGTCCACGTCGCACACCGCCACCGTGATGCCGGTGCCGGCGAGGGCCAGCGGCAGGGTGTGCACCACGGTCGAGGGGAAGCTCAGGATCATCCGCCCTATGGGGCCGCGGCGGGCGATCAGTTCGAGCGGCAGGTCGGGCCGTACGATCTCCAGCCCCAGTTCGGCGCCGATCCGGTGGAGCTTGTCGGTGGACTCCCGGCGGTGCGCGAAGTACCGGGTGGCGCCGTGCGTACGGGCCAGCGAGGCGACGGCGGTCAGATAGTGGTCGAGGTCCACGACCCCGGTCTCGACGAGGGACGTGCCGACCAGGTCGGTGCCGCGGGTGAGCCGGGGCGGGCCGAAGGCCGCGCGGGTCCAGGCGAAGTCGTTGGCGGTGACGGTGACGCCGTGCGGCGCCTGTACGGGCATCGAGGTGAACACCTCGACGCGACGGCCCTCCCCGGGGGTGAGCCTGCGGCGCGCGGAGGCGGCGAACGGCGCGAAGACGAGGTCGCGCGCCCCGCGCCCGCCGCGCCGGTGCCAGCGCACCAGGCGAGTGCCGAGGGCCAGTTGGGAGACGAACTCCATGGTGGCGGTGCCGTCGTCGACGACCACGACATCGCGGGCGCGGGCGATGGTGAGCAGCAGCTGTACGTAGCGCGAGAACGGGTCCCCGATGACGACGCGGCTCGCGCGCCGCAGCAGGGGCGCGAGCCCCGCGATCGTCTGCGCCGGCGCTCCGGCCCCGCCGCGCGCCTCTTCCCACCGCACGGTGTGCCCCTCGCCCCGCGCCAGCTCGGCCATCCGGCGCAGCTGCCCCCGGGTCATGGGGTCGTGCGGGGCGAGCACGACGACGGTGAGCCCGGTGGGGGCGCGGCGACGCTCTATGGCCGACTCGTTGTCGTCCGAGCCGACCGAGTCTGCTGAGTCGGCTGAGCCATCTGATCCGGTCGGCTCGGTCGGCTCAGACGAGTCGGACGGGTCGGACGGGTCGGACGGGTCGGACGGGTCGGACGGGTCGGACGGGTCGGACGAGTCGGACGAGTCGGACGAGTCGGACGAGTCGGACGAGTCGGACGAGTCGGACGAGTCGGACGAGTCGGCGCCCACGGCCTCGTACGGCTGGCGGGGGACGCCGTCGTAGAGGGTGTGCACGGGCGACCGTACGACGTCCGAAGCGCCGGGTGCGGGCGCGGGGGCGCCGCCCGGCACGACCGCTGCCTCCTTGTCCGCGCTTTGGGAGTAGGACCACTCCAGTACGTTCAAGAGCTGGACCGGGCTCTCCACGAAAGCCAGGGTTCCGCTCGCGGCGGCCCGGGGCCCCCGGAAGCGGGCGGCGGGAGCGGCCGCCGCTTCCGGGGGTGGGCCTGCCGGCCCCGCTGTCGGTGTCACCGGGTCCGGCCGCCTCAGACCGCGACCGGCTCGCGGTCGCCGGCCTCGGCGACGACGCCCGCGACGCGGCGGAGCTTCTTCATCGGGCCCAGCTCGCTCTCGTACACCTTCTTGACGCCGTCGCCCAGCGACTCCTCCACCACGCGGATGTCGCGGACCAGCCGCTGGAGGCCCTGCGGCTCGACGGAGGCGGCCTGGTCGGAGCCCCACATGGCGCGGTCGAGGGTGATGTGGCGCTCGACGAACGTGGCGCCGAGGGCGACGGCGGCCAGCGTGGTCTGGAGCCCCGTCTCGTGGCCGGAGTAGCCGATCGGCACGTTCGGGTACTCGGCCTGGAGCGTGTTGATCACGCGCAGGTTCAGCTCCCCGGCCTTGGCGGGGTACGTGGACGTGGCGTGGCAGAGGAGGATGTTGTCGCTGCCGAGCACCTCCACCGCGTGCCGGATCTGCTTCGGCGTGGACATCCCGGTGGAGAGGATGACCGTCTTGCCGGTGGCGCGCAGGGCGCGCAGCAGCTCGTCGTCGGTGAGCGAGGCGGAGGCCACCTTGTGCGCGGGCACGTCGAACTTCTCCAGGAAGGCGACGGCCTCGGTGTCCCACGGGGAGGCGAACCAGGAGATGCCGCGCTTGGCGCAGTGGTCGGAGATCTTGCGGTACTCGTCCTCGCCGAACTCGACGCGGTGCCGGTAGTCGATGTACGTCATCCGGCCCCAGGGGGTGTCGCGCTCGATGTCCCACTGGTCGCGCGGGGTGCAGATCTCCGGCGTGCGCTTCTGGAACTTGACCGCGTCGCAGCCCGCGTCGGCGGCCGCGTCGATGAGCGCGAAGGCTTTCTCCAGATCACCGTTGTGGTTGATGCCGATCTCGCCCGTGACGTAGACCGGGTGGCCGGGGCCCGCGATCTTGGCGCCGAGGGTCCGGGTGCGGAGAGTGGAGCTCATGGAAGGCGGGTTCCTTGCTGTTGGGGGGACTGCTGGCGGGTGGTTCTGCTGTGGGGCTGGTCGGTTCTTGGGGACTAGAGGGACTTAGGGACTAGAGGGGCTGGAGGGACGGGCCGAGAATCCATGCGGCGATCTCCCGGATGGCCCCTCCGCCCCCTGGCGCCGAGGTCACGGCGCGTGCCGCGCCGCGTACCACGTCGTGTGCTCCGGCGACCGCCACCGGCCAGCCGACGAGGTCGAAGCACGGCAGGTCGTTGACGTCATTGCCGACGTACAGCACGCGCTCGGGTGCGATGCCCTGCTCTTCGCACCACTGCTTCAGTGCCAGGTCTTTACGGTCGATGCCGTGGAGGACGGGAAGTTGGAGCTTCTTGGCCCGTGCGGCGACGACCGGGTTAACTTCCGTGGACAGGATCAGCATCGACAGCTCCGCGCGGCGCAGCGCGGCGATGCCGAGCCCGTCGCCGCGGTGCACGGCGACGATCTCGCGGCCGTCGGCGTCGATCAGGACCCGGTCGTCGGTCTGGGTGCCGTCGAAGTCGAGCACGACCGCGTCGATGTCCGCGCGGCCGGGCAGCGTCCCCGGGCGGGGCGCGTCCAGCAGCGGGGCGAGGGCGCGGGCCCGTGCCAGGTCGTGCGGGTCGTCGACCTCCAGGACGCGGGCGGCGTCGGTCCGTACGAGCTCGGTGCGGCCGAAGAACCGGTGCTTCTCGATGCGGAAGACGTCGGCGCGCATCCCGTAGGCCGCGCCGGTCTCCAGGAAGTCCTGGGGTCGGTCCTGGCGGCGGGGCCGGTAGGACTTGTCGTGGTTGACCCCGGCGCCGCCGGACGCCGTGGCGCCCGCGCCCTGCGCCGGGGCGCCGTCGGCCGGGAGGTCGTCCTCCGCGTCGGGTGCGCGCCATACGAAGCCGTGGAACGGGGCGACGGTCAGCGCGGTGTCCGCGCCGCCGGCGAGGATGGCCTCCGCGACCCCGTCGATGTCCTCGCGGGCGATGAACGGGCTGGTGCACTGGACGAGGAGGACCACGTCGACGCTGGTGCCGTGCGCCGTCTCGTACGCGTCCATGGCGTGCAGCACCGCCGCCTCGCTGGTGGCGGTGTCGCCCGCGATGTCGCCGGGGCGCTGCACGACGACGGCGCCCGCGCCGCGCGCGGCGGCGGCGATGCCGGGGTCGTCGGTGGAGACGGCGACGTCGGTGATGTGGCGGGCGGCCCGGCACTCGTGCACGGCGCGGGCGACCAGCGGCACGCCGCCGACGGCGGCGAGGTTCTTGGCGGGCACGCCCTTCGACCCGCCGCGCGCGGGGATGACGGCCAGGACGGTCGGGGGCATGGCGGCTCCTTGGGGATCGGTCGTCACAGCTGGCCCATGCGGCGGATGACGGGGGCGACGCGCTGCACGCCGTGCCGGTAGGCGCCGCGGGCGGCGTCGCGCATGGCGTTGCGGGTGGCCCGGCGCAGGGCGCTGACCTCGCGCGGTTCGGCGGCGGCGTGCGGCAGGGGGTGGCCGGTGGGGTCGAGGCCGTGCCGGGCGAGGATGCCGGGGAGGTACCCGGGCGCGGTGACGGGGGTGTAGTAGGGGGCGAGGGGCGGGAGTTCGGGGGCTGCGATCAGGTCGGCGACGCGGTCGCGGGCGGCGTCGAAGGCCCGGTCGTACGAGCCGTCGGCGGCGACGCCCTGGCGCGCGGTCCAGTGCGGGTCCGGCTCGGGGAGGTGGCCGGCGTCGAGCTGGTCCCAGGAGGCGAGGCAGCCGGAGCCGAGGAAGTGGTGGTTGCCGAGGGGCTCGCGGATGCCGAGGTCGGTGAGGACGGCGGTGGGGATGGCGCGGTGCAGGGATTCGAGGGCGGCGGTGGAGCTGACCGTCACCAGCAGGTCGGTGCGGTCCAGGACCTCGCCCATGTGCCCGTAGACGAGGCGGCAGTTGCCGGGCACGCCCTCGGGGAGCTTCGCGGCGAGCTTCTGGTAGGGCAGCTCCTCGATGTGCGTGGTGTGTTCGCCGGGCTTGCTGCGGAGCTTGATCAGCACCTCGCGCTCGGGGTGCAGGGTCGCGTGCCGCACGGCCCGCTCCAGCAGGTACGTACGGGCGGCGCGGCTCTCGGGCACGGAGGGCTGGGCGGCGAACACGACGGTGTAGGGGCGCGCCTGGACCTCGCCGGGGGCGGCGGGTGCGTAGCGGGCGCCGCCGAGGAAGGGCAGCGCGCATTCGACGACGCTGTCGGCGGGCGCGCCGACGCCGCGGTAGACGTCGCGGAACCGGTCGGCGTCGTGGCGGGAGTTGGCGAGGACGACGTCCGCGCCGTGGCGCAGCAGGAGGCCGTCCGCGAGCTTCTCGTAGACGACGCCGACATAGCCGGTGACGAGTGCGGGGCGGCGGCGCTGTCCGGCCCAGGAGCGGGCGAGCCCGTGCACCATGGCCTGGACGGCGCCGCCGACGCAGGACAGCACGATCACGTCGTAGCGAGTACGGTCGGCCGTCCGTACGAACTCGACGCCGGTGACCTCGGTGAGCGCGTCGGCGCGCACGCCGACCTCGGCGAGCTGGCGCACCGTCGGGGTGGCGCGGCCGCGCAGCAGGAATCCGTCGAGCCGGCCGCCGGGGGCGATGCGGTGCGCGGTGAGCGCACCCCATTTCCACCGGGTGTCGGAATCGGCGAGGACTGCTACTCGCGGCGGTGAATGCGTACGTGATGGCACGACGCCGACGATAGGAATCCATTCCGATTCGTTGCCCAACGCGAGTTCAACAACCGGTAAACAACAGGCCGACAGAAGAAGAACCAGCCTTTTGGTGTGGCCGGTTCACCATTTGGACGTTCTTCGTTCACCTTCACGTCCGCCCCGCGTCAAGACGAATGCCGGACGGCCCCCTACCGTCACCCGGGTGGTTAAGCTCTCCGTCATCGTGCCGTTCTTCAACGTGCAGACCTACGCCCCCGACACACTGAGGAGTCTGCGTGCCAATGCGCGGGCGGACTTCGAATTCATTCTCGTCGACGACTGTTCGAGCGACGGTACGCCGGAGATCCTCCGGCGGGCCCAGCGCGAGCTGCCGGGGGCGGTGCTGGTGCGGCACGAGAAGAACGGCGGCCTCGCCACCGCCCGCAACACCGGCCTGGACGCGGCGAGCGGCGAATACCTGACCTTCCTCGACGGCGACGACTGGATCGCGCCCGGGTACTTCGCGGAACTCCTGGAGTTCATAGAGGAGTTGGGCGTCGACTTCGTCCGCGCCGACCATGTCCAGTGCTCCGGCCGGGCCCGCTCGGTGCACCGGGTGCCGCAGGGCCGGCGCGGCGTGGTGCTCAACCCGCGGGACGCGATCCTGCCCGCCGACCGCTCCACCTCCGTGGACTACGCCTATGCGTGGGCGGGCATGTACCACCGCCGCCTCCTGGACGACGGGCTGCTGCATTTCAAGCACGGGCTGCGCACCGCCGAGGACCGGCCGTGGATCTGGCGGCTGCACCGCGAGGCGCGGACTTTCGCGGTGGCCGGACTTCTCGGCGTCTTCTACCGGCGCGGCGTCGCGTCCTCGCTCACGCAGATCGGCGATGTGCGGCAGCTCGATTTCATCCACGCATTTGATCAGGTCATCGAGGAAACGGCACGGGACGCGGACGCGGACCGATTGCTGCCGAAAGCCGTACGTACCTATTGCGCGATTATCTCTCATCAGCTCGGCACCATCGAGCGGTTCGAACCGGCCGTGGCCAAAACACTGCGCTCGATGAGCGCGGCCGCGATGAAACGGATGCCGCAAGACCTTCTGAAGGATGCGCTGAATTCCATGGATTACGAGCGCGCGGCACGGCTGCGCAGGGTCCGGCGCCGTACGGCCGCGACGGAGGTGTCGACCTGATGACCTCCCGACCCGACCCCCTCCCCCGGACCGTCCCGAGCGAGCGCCCCGGCCGCACCGGCCGCCTGGCCCGGCCGCGTACCCAGATCTTCCTCGCCTCGACGCTGTACGGGGCCGCCACGCTCGCCGCCGCCCTCGACGCGGGCCGCTTCGCCCCCGCCGGCCGCCGGCTGCTGCTCGTCTCCAACAACGCGGCCATCCCCGAGACCACCCCCTCGTTCCAGGAGGCCCCCGGCTTCGAGTCGCTGCGCGACCGCTTCGACGGGCTGCTGTCCTGGAACGAGACGATCCGCCCCTTCCACCCCGGCGGCTGGTCGCCCCGCCCGGACGACGCCCCCCTGTGGGAACGGCACCTGCGGATGCTCTGGGACCTCGGCGACGACGAGATCGAGCTCGTCGTCGAGTCCATCCAGGTCAACCCGGCGCTGGCGCTCACCCAGCTCTTCCCCGACGCGCCCGTCGAGGTCTACGCCGACGGCCTGATGAGCTACGGCCCCACCCGCAACAAGCTCGACCCCCTCATCGGCACCCGCATCCGCCGCCTCCTCCACCTCGACCTGGTGCCGGGGCTGCGCCCGCTGCTCCTCACCGAGTTCGGCGTCGAGGCGGAGATCATCCCCACCGACGCGTTCACCGAGGTCCTGGCCCGCCTCGGGACCGCGGCCCCGGAAATCACCGCACCGAAGGGGGCCGCGCTCCTCCTGGGCCAGTACCTTTCGGCACTGGACATCCTCACCCCGGTGGAAGAGGAGGAGCTGCATGTGCGAATGCTGCGCGGCGCGGTCGAACTCGGTCATCGAGCGGTGGTGTTCAAGCCCCACCCCACCGCGCCCGCCCGCTGGTCGCGGATGCTGGAGGAGGAGGCCGGGCGGCTCGGCGTCGAGCTGGTGGTCCTGGACACACCCGTTCTGGCAGAGGTCGTCTACCAGCGCGTGCGGCCCGCACTCGTCGTCGGCTGCTTCTCCACGGCACTGCTGACCGCGAGCGCCCTGTACGGCCTGCCGGTCGCCCGGATCGGCACGGAAGTGCTGCTGGAGCGGCTCACCCCGTACCAGAACAGCAACCGGGTACCGGTGACCATCGCGGACGCCCTGCTGCCCGACCTCGGCCGCCCCGAGACCGTCACCGGCTGGTCCCCGCCGGTCGGGGACGCGGCGGGCAAGCAGCTGACCGGCCTGCTCTCGGCGGTCGGCTTCGCCATGCAGTCGCAGATCTACCCGGAGCTGCGCCCGGCCGCCGAACGCTATCTCGCGGCCAACCTCGACTCCCATACCTGGCGGTACTTCAAACGCCGCCGGCTGACCTCGCTGGCCCTGCCCGGCGCGCTCCCCTCCCAGCTCGCCTTCCTGCCGCGCAACCCGACGGTCCGCAAGGTGGCGCGGCGCGCCCGGGCGATGCAGCGGCGGCTGGCCAAGCGGACGGCGGCGCTGGGGTGAGCGCGTACGTCACGGTGGCGGCGGACGACGCCGCAGAGGCGTACGACCTGACGGGGGCGTTCGGCGCGGCGGGGGCGTTCGGCGCGGCGGGGGCGTTCGGCGCGGCGGGGACGGCCCGATGAGCGCCGCCTCCGGCACCGCCTCCCTGGAGCCCCCGGCCCCCACGAGTACGGGCCTGCGCCTGCCCGACCCGATACCGACGCCCCCGCCCGCCGACCCGGCCCATAACGGGACCGCGCCCGCGCCCAAGAGGGCGCACGGCCGGCTGCGCGCCCTCGACGGGCTGCGGCTGATCGCCGCGGTGATGGTCGCCCTCTACCACTACGGCGGCCGGGGCGGCGAGGTCGGCCAGGCGTGGGGCAGCTCGCCGCGCACCCAGTTCCCGTCGCTGTCCACGGCCTTCTCCTACGGCTGCCTCGGCGTGCAGATCTTCTTCGTCATCAGCGGCTTCGTGATCTGCATGAGCGGCTGGGGCCGCCCGCTGCGCTCGTTCTTCGCCTCCCGCGTCGCACGGCTGTACCCCGCCTACTGGGCGGCGATCCTGATCGTCACCGTCGTCTTCGCGCTGCCCTGGGTCGCGTACAAGACCGTGTCCCCCAGCGACACCCTGGTCAACCTGACGATGCTCCAGATGCCGGTCGGCGCGCACCGGGTGCTCGGGGTGTGCTGGACCCTCTGGGCGGAGCTGCGCTTCTACGCCCTCTTCGCGCTCTTCGTCGTGCTGCCCGGCGCGACCCGCCACCGGGTGGTGCTCTTCTGCGCGGTATGGACGCTGGGCGCGGTCCTCGCGGACGCCTCGCACCAGGAGTTCCTCAAGACCGTGCTGATGCCGGAGTACGCCCCGTACTTCATCGGCGGCGTCGGCCTGTATCTGATCCACCGCTTCGGCCACTCCGCCCTGTCCTGGGGCATCGTCGGCGTCAGCTTCCTGATCGGCCAGCACTACGCGGTCGCCGCCCTGTGGCACGCCCCGAACCCGCACTTCTTCTCCTACCGCTCGCCGTACGTCATCATCGCGATCATCGCCGTCGGGTACGCGGCCGTGGCCGCCATCGCGCTCGGCAAGTTCCACTGGGCGAACTGGCGCTGGCTGACCGTCGCGGGCGCCCTGACGTACCCCTTCTACCTGGTGCACGAGCACGTGGGCTGGGTGGTGATCGGGGTCCTGCACCGGAAGCTGGGCATCCCCTCGTACGCGACGTTCGCGCTGACGCTCGCGCTGATGCTGGTACTGGCGTGGCTGCTGAACCGGCTGGTGGAGCAGCGCCTGACGCCCGTACTCCGCAAGTCCCTGGCGGGCAAGCCGCGCCCGGCCCCTTCCCTTTCGGACGCGGTCTCCGAGACGCCCCGGACCATGTAAGATCATTTACGTAACTCCGGCGCACGACGCGGGAGTCACGCGTCTGTGGTCCAAGGAAAGACGCCCGCCATCCAGCGGGAAATGCAGGTGCAAGGCCTGCCGGGCGCTCCACACGAAGGCCCCGTACTCATCGAGTACGGGGCCTTCGGCGTTGCCCCGGCGCGGCAGCGCACCCGCCCGGGAGCGGGGCCGGACGGACCACGCTGTCAGAGGGCGAACGACCAGGATTTGCCGGGGGCGTAAAGCATGCCGCCCTCGGCGCCGAGTTCGGCCCGCATGGTGTGAAGGGGGAACCGGCCGCGCTCCTCCCACTGACGACTCACGTCGTCCAGGGCATCCCAGAGCCGACGGGGGCCGCCCTGATGGATAAGCGGGCGGGGGCCGTCCTCGGCGCGCGCCCACGATCCGTCGGAGGCGAGCAGCCAGACGACGCGGAGTCCGTCGTCGTAGACGGCGGCGCGCGTCTCGACGCCCGGCGTGTCCAACTCGAACAGGTAGCGCAGCGGCCATTCCTGCCACAGGTCCGGGATCGGCCCGTACGGGGACCGCACATCGTCGCCCTCGCGTACGCGGGCGGACCCGAACACCTCGTCGAGTTTGGGCGGGTAGTCCGCCTGCCGTCGGGCCTCCATGAACGTCGCGGGTTCCGGCTGCACCGCTCCCCTGGCGGTGCCGTCCTCCCCCATGTCCGCCGCGATCAGGAGAGCGGTGCGGGCGACCGTCGTCACCAGCCGCCCGCCGGGGCGCAGCGCGCGAAGCCACGACGCGGGAACGGGCCGTACCGAAACGGTCGCCATGATGCGGTCATAGGCGGTGCCGGGCAGTTCCCCCGTCGCGTCGACGGCTGCCATGCGCGGATCGCGCCCGAAGCCGACGAGGCGGTCCCGGGCGGCACTGACCAGGTAGGGGTCGACATCCACACTGGTCACGTTCGCGTCACCGAAGCGGTACCCGAGCAGTGCGGCGGAGTAGCCCGAGCCGGTGCCCACGTCCAGCACGCGGTCACCGGGCCCGACTCCGAGCCGGTCCGCCATCGACACGACGAGCCCCGGCAGGGTCGAGGACGACGTGGGGTCACCGGCCCCCCGCTCGTCCGGCTTCGCGTGGTCGGCGTGCAGGGGCCCGACGCGGGTCACCAGCGTCTCGTCCGAGTACGCGGCGCGCAGGCGTTGCGGGGAGTCCTCGGGGAGGTCCACCAACTCCCATTCCCGCGTCGGGCTGTTGGGGACACGCCGCCACCACCGGGGCACCAGCAGATGCCGAGGCGTGTTGCTCACCGCCTCGTGCCAGTCGGGCGCGCCGGCGGTCACCGCGTCGGCGAGCGCCGACGCGGCTTCGGCCCACGGGGGCGTCGCGGTCATACGGGTTCTCCTTGCAGTGCGCCGGCCATCGCCTCAACGAGCGGGATACCGGCCTTGACGGCGAGCCAGTGCCATTGGCCATTGGGGTTCACCTCAAAGAACACCCACCGGCCGGCAGGCGTCACGGCGAAGTCCAGAGCACCGAAGTACAGACCGAGTTCGTCCATGAGCCGGCGGACACCCTGCGCCACCTCGGGGGGCATGTCCACGGACTCATAGGTGAGGGACTGGTAGTCGGACCGCCAGTCGAGTTGTGCGGCCTCGCTCCCGGCGTGGATGGCGACGGGGAACATCCGGCCCCCGATCACGGTCAACCGCACCTCGAACGACTTGGGCACGCGCTCTTGGAGCAGATGGGCGGTACCGGCCACCCCGTCATCGATCTCCTCGGCGGAAACGAGCGCCACAGGGAGGAAACGCCGCTTGCCGCCGGGGCCGAGCACCCCGCCGCCGAGCCCCTTATAGACGACCTGATCGGACCCGATGAACTCGCGGGCGTGGTCCGGGTCGGACGTGATCACGGACCGGGGCACGTCGAGTCCGACGCGTGCGGCAACGGCGAGTTGCCTCGGCTTGTAGTTTGCTGCGGCGTCGGCTGCGGGATGGTTGATCCAGCGGACCGGCAGGGAGCCGAGCACGCCCAGCAGCCCGGACCGTGCTTCGGACAGGGCCAGCGCCCGGGCGAGGCCGGGCCAGTCGTCGGGGGTACGGAACTCGTTCGGGCGTCGCCACCACACCGACTTGACCGATTCGAGCCTGACTCTGCGGGAGCCGTCGAGTAGCCCCGCCCAGCCGTCCCCGGTGAGGGAGACGGCCAGGCGGGAAGCGGTGGGGAAGTCGGCGGTGTCGAACCTGACGACTTCCTCACCGCGCTTCGCCAGCTCCTCGACCACAGCATCGGCCGTGAGATCGTCCCGGCCCGTGAGGATGAGGATCGATCCCATGTCAGTACAGGTCGGTTCCGCTGTCGGAGCCCGGGGCGCTGCTGTCGCCGTTACTGGTCTCGGTCTGCGTCTCGGGCATCTCCGCCGTGATCGCGTGCCACGGGTTCCCCTCGGCGGACACGTTCATCTGGAGCGCGTCGCTGTAGGTGATCACCGGGGCCTCGCTGGTGTTCTCCGGCGGCGACACCAGGTGCCGGACCCCGAACGGAAGGGCGGGGGCAGTGCTCATGACGTCCTCGATTCCTACTGTTGTCGACCCTCCGCCCAAGATGGGCGCGAGGGTATCCAACCCCGCTTTTCAGTCGGGTTGCTGGATGGCCTTCTCTTGGTCCGTGGTGGGGTGACACGCGGCCGAGATGGAAGCCTGCGGGGAGGAGCGGCGCCGGTTCCGCCGTCGCAGCCTCACTCAGCGACCGCCCGGCCCACACCCCTGCGAGGTGCGGCCCCGGACGTCTCAGTCCTGCCGAAAGAACGGCCACCACACACGGAACGTGCGTGACCAAGTACGGTGAGTATACGAGTTCTTGGGAGGAGGCAGCGGAGTCGAGCTGGACCGGGAAGGTGACGGCAGCATCGAAATCGGGCCGCCCCACGTGGGATTCGGCGGTGCGCAGCCGACCCTCATCCTCAGCCCGAGCCACAACCCCCGGCTCGCAAGGCTCCCGCTGCACATCGACGTCAACGCGACCGACCGCGACCAGGAGGCCGAGCTGGCCAGGCTGCTCGCGCTGGGCGCCATGCCCGCCGACGTCGGCCAGAGCGGAGACGAGAGCTGGCGCGTCCTAGCCGACCCTGAGGGCAACACCTTCTGCCTCTTGCGCAAGCAGCTGAATCCCCTCTGACCTCCCGCCCGGCGGTCGCCCCTCACCCCCGCAGGGGTACTTTCCGCGGACGCGCTGACGCGCCCGTCCCCGTCCGCTAGGTTCCCCCTGCGCGAAGGGGGCGGCCGGCGCCGCCGCCCGGCAGCGGTCGCCCGTCGCGGGCGGATGGGGGATGGTCCATGGTGCGGAGCCTGTACGGCCTCGACGTGCTGCTCGACGGCCTCGTGCCGTCCCTGGTCGGCCGCGAGCGCGGCGGCGGCATCCGCGCCTTCGCGTACCGCGACGGCAATCCGGTGGTGGAGCTGGTGGGCGGCCGGGACACCGGCAAGAGCGCCCTGCTCGAAGCGCTCTTCGCCGCGTACAAGGACCAGGCGCCGCTGGCCCGCGCCGACTTCGCCGACAGCCAGTACGGCGAGCCCGGCCTGGTCTCGGGCGTGCACGACCAGGAGGTGCCGAACGCCTCGCCGGTGAGCAACCTGCTGTATCTCGTCTCGCACAAACTGGGGCTCAAGGCGGGCCCGTTCCACCGGGCGGTGCGGTTCCCCCGGCTCCACCTCGGCCTGCTGGTGGTGACCGCCTGGCGCCCGGACGGCGAGGGCATCGGACCGCCGGGGCTGCTGCGGGCACAGGAAGAGCTGCTGCGGCTCATCACGGAGGACCAGCCCGACCCCCGGCGGCGGCGCGCCGCGCTGCGCCAGTGGGTGGACGCGGTGATCAGCAACCTGGGGACGCTCGTACCCGGCTTTCCCGGCATCGACGCCGTCATCGCCGCCACCCTCCAGAGCGCCAGCGACCAACTGCTGACCCGCCCCGACCGGGGCGCGCTGCGCTGGTGGGGCGAGCACCTGCCGTTCTTCCAGGGCGACGGGCTGCAAAGGCTGTTCGCGTCCGTATGGGACTTCCGGCGGTACGGGGAGCGCCGGAGGGAGGCCGAGGGGCTGCTGGTCGCCGCCTTCCTCGACGACATCGGCGAGCACTACGGCCTCCTGCAGAAGTGGAACAAGGCGCCCCGGCCGCTGCTGCTCCTCGACAACGGGCACATGCCGGCCGGCCGGCGGTTCCTGGGCCTGCTGTGCGACCAGTACGCGCGGGCCGGGGGCGGCACGGAGCGCCCGGCCGTCGTCGTCACAGCCCTCGGCGACGGCCGCGAGCACGCGCCGCCCCACCCCGATGTACGCGACCTTCCCCAGCAGTGGCCGATGATCTCCCTCGGCGTCCCGGCCGTCACCGGCTCCGCGATCAGGGCCATGCTCAACGCGACCCCGGACTACCCGGCCGAGCTGCCCGGCATCGTCGAGCACTACAGCGGCGGCCGGACCGGCAGCGCCCGCCTCCTCGCCGATGAGGCGGTGCGGCTGCGGCGGGACGGGGAGCGCGCGGACGCCCGGCGGCTGCTCGACGCAGCGGCGCCGCGGCTGCTGGAGCGCCTGCTGCCGGACGCCGACTCGCGCGCGGTGCTGACCTTCCTGGCGGCGGCCCGCGACCGGCCGGCCGCCGTCCGGCTGTGGGCCGCCTTCCACCCGGACGGCGACGCCGCCGCCCGGGTCGAGCAGGCCGCGGACCACCTCGCCGCGGCCCGGCTCCAGGACGACCGGGCCGTACGGGCGCTACTGCTGCACCGGCTCGCGGAGGACCCGAGGTGGTTCCGGGTGCACCTGAACCTGCGGGCCGGCTACAACCCGAACGGCCTGGACGAGTACGCGCCGGGGCACTGCGACGCGTACCTGCACCACACCCTCGCGCTGCGCCGGGTCGAGCCCGTGGCCCAGGCGATGCACCGCCGCTTCGCGGACACCCCGCCCGCCCGGTGGCTCGCCTCCGCGAACCTGATCTGCGCCGCCCCGCACCCGCGCGACGCCCTGACGCCCGAGCCGCCGCCCTCGGACCCTCCCCTCCGGCCGCCGGCCTGCGGCGCCTGTCCCCCGGGCGAGGGCCCCGACGACCTGCACTGGGCGATCAGACGGCTGCTCGCGACCGTATGGCGGCTCTCGGACCCGCTGTCGTACGCGCCGCGCCCGGAGGACCTCGGCACGGTACGGGCGGAGCTGGAGCGGCTGCACCAGGCCAAGCGTTCCGAGGACACCACGTACCGCCAGGCCGCGCAGGACTGGGCCGCCGGGCTGGAGAACCAGACGCGCGCCCCCGACCTGCGGATTCCGGAGGGTGAAGGCTCATGAGGTTGGCACGGTTGCGGGCCTGGGGCCCGCTGACGAAGGCCGCGGCCGGGCTGCTGGCGCTGGTGCTGCTCTCCGCGGGCGGCTGGGCGCTGTACGACTGGCTCCGGCCCGACCGGTCCTGCGCGGCGGGCGTCGACCGGAGCGGCGGGGAGTGCGTCGGCGTGACCGACGGCGGCTTCAGCTTCGCCGGGAACCTCGATGAGGTCAGCGCGCGGATCAAGGCCGAGAACGACAGCGTCGCGGGCGCGCCGCACGTCTCCGTCGCGATCATGATCCCGATGACCGCGGCCGAGCCGTTCGAGCAGCGCAAGGTCCTCTCCGAGGTCCAGGGCATGTACCTCGCGCAGTACCGCGCCAACCACCGCTCCAACGACCAGACCCCCAAGATCCGGCTGCTGCTCGCCAACCCGGGGCGCGACCACGCGTACTGGCCCCGGGTCTCCGACGACCTCGCGCGCCGGGCCGGGACGAAGGAGAACCTGCGGGCGGTCGTCGCGTTCAACGTCAGCGTGCGCGCCACGCAGCAGGCCATCGCCCATCTCACCAACGACCGGCACATCCCCGTGGTCGGGGGCGCCGTCACTGCGGGCGACATCGGCAACAGCGCCGCGCACCCGGACGCGTACAAGGGCTTCGTCCGCGTGCTGCCCACCACCCGCGACCAGGCGGTGGCCCTCAAGTCGTTCAACAAGGACCTGGACCCGAAGCGCTCGCTGGTCGTCGAGGACCTGCGCCAGGACGACAACTACACCGTCACCCTCAAGCGCGCCTTCCACGAACTGACCGAGGGCGCGCCGCGCGCGCCCGAGCAGTTCCGCTCCCCTGCGGACTTCAGCAAGGAAGGGAGCACGTCCAACGACTTCCACCAGATGGTCAACACCATCTGCAACTCACCTGCCCAGGACATCTACTTCGCCGGGCGGCCCGTACAACTGCGCCAGTTCATAAACGAGTTGGGTGCGAGGGCCTGCACCGACCGGAAGTACCGCGTCGTGACCGGCTACGCCGCCTCCACCCTCGCCTCGGACGCCAAGCTGAACTGGGACGCGCTGCGGAACGGCGTGACCGTCGAGTACGCGTCCGTCGCGCACCCCGACGCCTGGACCACGCCGGGCGCGCCCGCCACGGGCGGCTCCAAGGCGGCGTACCAGCAGCTGAGCGACCTGGCGGCGGAGGCCGCGCGCAAGCCGGTCGGCCCGATCGGCACGGTGGACCTGACCGATTCGCGGGCCGTGACGACGCACGACGCGGCGTGGACCGCGATCACGGCGATCCGCAACAACTCCCGTAACGGGGCGCGGATTCCCAGCCTGGACCAGGTGCGCAACGCGTGGCTGCGGCTGCACGGCGCGGACAAGGTGGAGGGCGCGAGCGGCTGGATCTGCCTGGACAACTACGGGAATCCGTACGACAAGTCGGTCCCCGTGGTCCGGCTCAACCCTCGCACCAAGAGCATGGACTTCGTCGGCCACGCCTGGCCGGAGCACGGGAAGCCGCCGCCGGAGGACTGTACGGCTACGGGTGGGTGAGGGGCGGCCGACGGGCGGGGGCGGGACAGGCGGACGGGGCGCTGACGAGTCGTCACGAAGGGCTGGCCGTAGGACAGGGGAGGCCGACGCACCGTCACACCGTCACACCGGGAACCGGCCTCCATGGTCAGCGGCGCGGCAGCAACGTCGCCTCGACCCCGGCGACGATCGCCGCCAGACCGGCCTCGAACCCCTCGTCGTACTCGGCGAATATCTCGTACCCCGCCGCCGCGGCCAGCGGGTGCTCCCGCAGCCGCTCGGCCCGCTCGTCCACGTCGTACCCCGCTTCCGCGTCTCCCCCGCTCCACGAGTCGCCGCGCGTCGACTGCTCCTCCACGACGAACCCGGTCGTGTAGGCGTACGCCGTCATGACCGCCCGCGAGGCGGCGCCCAGCGCGAACCCGGCCTCCGTGAGGACGGCGAGCTGCTGGTTCATGTGCGCCGCGTACGCGGTGCCCTGGAAGCGCGTACCGCCGTACACCTTCCCCCCGTCGCGGTAGCGGAGGAGTACGCGCCGCAGCGCGCACATGGCCTGGGTCAGCATCTCCTGCCAGGTGGTCTCGCCGGAGCCGGCGCGTGCCGCGTCGAAGTCGGCGGCGGCGCACCGCAGCAGCTCGGTGGCCATCTCGTCGAGCAGGTCCTGCTTGCTCTTGACGTGCCAGTACAGCGCGGGGGCCTGCACCCCCAGCTCATTGGCGATGCGGCGCAGGGTCAGCCCTTCCAAGCCGACGTCATTGAGGACGCGCAGTGCGGTGCCCACTACCTGTTCGCGGTCGATTCGAGTTGCCACCTTGACAGTTTAACGCCGTTCAGCACATCCTTAACGTTGTTAAATTGAACGCCGTTAAGGAAGGGTGTAGCCATGCCTGAGGCCGCCACCGAAACCGGAGCCGACACCGAAACGACCGAGGTCCTCATAGCCGGGGCGGGCCCCGCCGGCCTGGTACTGGCCCTGGAGCTCAGCCGGCGCGGCGTACCGCACCGCCTGATCGACGCGGCCGCCGCCCCGTTCGCCGGCTCGCGCGGGAAGGGGCTGCAACCCCGCACGCGAGAGGTCCTGGACGACCTCGGGGTCATCGAGGCGGTACACGCGCAGGGCAGCACGTACCCGCCGATGACCACCTGGGAGAACGGCGAACGCGTACGGGACTGGGAGATGCTGACGCGCGGCGAGCCGACGCCGGCCGCACCGTACGCCGAACCGTGGCTGCTGCCCCAGTCGCGCACCCAGGCGATACTGCGCGACCGACTCCAAGAGCTGGGCGGGCGAGTGGAGTTCGGCGTGAGGCTGACACACTTCGAGCAGGACGCGCAGGGAGTAACAGCCGAACTGATCAATGAACAGGGTGCGTTGGAGCACGTACGGGCGTCATACCTGGTAGCGGCGGACGGGGGCCGCAGTACGGTGCGGGCGGCGCTCGGCACCCCCTTCGCGGGCGAGACGGTGGACCCGGCGCCGATGCTGACCGCGGACTTGGAGATGGAGGACCTGCCCCGTACGCACTGGCACACCTGGAACACGCACCCGGACGGCGCGGTCGCCCTGTGCCCGCTGCCGCACTCGAACCTCTTCCAGATGTACATCAGGTTCGAGACGGGCGAGCCGGACCCTGACCCGGAGGCGCTGCGCCGCCTGATCACCGAGCGGACCGGGATGCGGGCGGGGAAGGTGCACTGGTCGTCGGTGTTCCGGGCGCGGGCGGCGATGGCGGAGCGGTTCCGCGAGGGCCGGGTCTTCCTCACCGGCGACGCGGCCCACATCCACTCCCCGGCGGGCGGCCAGGGCCTGAACACCAGCATCCAGGACGCGTACAACCTGGGCTGGAAGCTCGCCGCCGCACTGCGGCAGGGCGCGCCGGACGCCCTCCTGGACTCGTACGAGGCGGAACGGCTCCCCGTGGCCGCCGACGTCCTGGGCCTGAGCACCCGCCTGCACCGGGGCGGCGGCGGCAACGGCCCCATCTTCGGCCGCCGCGGCACCGACAGCCACCAACTGGGCCTCGGCTACCGGGACAGCCCCCTGTCGGCGGAGCGCCGCCGGAACCTCCCCGAGGACGCCCTGCACGCGGGCGACCGCGCCCCGGACGCCCCGTGCAAGGACGCCGGTACGGGCGAGACGACCCACTTGTTCGACGCGTTCCGCGGCCCGCACTTCACGCTGCTGGCGTTTGGTGACGTTGAACTGCCACTGCCAGGCGCGGAGTTGCCGGAGACGATCCACACCTACCGCATAGGCGGACCGACCCCGGACCTCCTGGACCCGGACGGCCACGCGACGCGCGCCTACGCGGAACACGGCCTGTTCCTGATCCGCCCGGACGGCTACGTGGGACTGGCGACGGACGCCCCGGCGGACGTACTGAGGTACTGGCCGGCCTGCACCACCTGACTGGCACGGTCTATCTCCCCGACATGGCTGAGATGGCTGACACGGCTGACATGGCCTGTCGCAGTACGTCGCAGTGCGGTTCCGGCCGCCTCGCGGCGCCCCTCCTTTGAGGGACCTCTCGCCAGCCGAGTGGGGGGCCGCTGTGGCCGCTGTGGACGCTATGGCCGCGCTGTGGCCGCTGTGGACGCCGAACTGGAGCGGCTGCACGGCGCTGTGGGGGCCAGTTTCGGCGGAGTGGGCGGTAGCCTCCGTCTGCTGGTGCGGGGCGGTGGGGTGCGGTGCGGTGCGGTGCGGTGGCCGGGCTTACGGGCGGGTGCCGGGTGACGAGCCCGGAGCAGCGGCTGCTGACCTTGGTTCGATCGTGGTGGCCATTGCCGATAGACGCTGGCCTGGCTGACGTTGAGGGCACTCTGGTGGGGCTGCTCTCGTTGTTCCAATGGTGAGCCCTGGGCCTGGAGATGGGGTTTTGTGCCGTATGCCGAAATCTGCGCAAGTGGTGAGAAAACCGGGTCTGCCGACCTGAAACAGCAGGTCGCGGAGGGTGGTCCCCGCGCGTGCGGGGGTGATCCATCACGCAGCCACATCTCCCCAAGCCGCCCTTCGTGGTCCCCGCGCGTGCGGGGGTGATCCCGGAACCGCTGAGAAGACGCAAGTGCTGGCCAGGTGGTCCCCGCGCGTGCGGGGGTGATCCCGAAGCGTCCGGCCTGGCGGCCGACGACAGCAGTGGTCCCCGCGCGTGCGGGGGTGATCCCGCTGCCGGGGTGACCTTCAACAACGCGTCCACGTGGTCCCCGCGCGTGCGGGGGTGATCCCGGCCGCCCGGTCCGCGTCATCGCCGGCGGCAGGTGGTCCCCGCGCGTGCGGGGGTGATCCCGCGTGACCCTCACCATGCGGCCCGAACCCGAAGTGGTCCCCGCGCGTGCGGGGGTGATCCCGGCCGGGACCCCGACTCCGGATGGGGGATCCAGTGGTCCCCGCGCGTGCGGGGGTGATCCCGCGATCTCGCCGGTCCGGGTGTTCAGCACGATGTGGTCCCCGCGCGTGCGGGGGTGATCCCCACCCGATGCACCATGGCCTTGTGGTAGCCCAGTGGTCCCCGCGCGTGCGGGGGTGATCCCATCAAACTCCTCGACAGCAGGGGAGATGGCTTGTGGTCCCCGCGCGTGCGGGGGTGATCCTTCAGACCCCCTATGTGCCGTGGGACCCGGAAAGTGGTCCCCGCGCGTGCGGGGGTGATCCCGCTACGAGGCCGCGACCCCGTGACGTCACCAAGTGGTCCCCGCGCGTGCGGGGGTGGTCCCATGCGATCAGCGTGGACTCCCCAATTGGGGAGGTGGTCCCCGCGCATGCAGGGGTGGTCCCAGCAGTACACCCCAAAGGTGCGATGACCAGGTGTGGTCCCCGCGCTTGCGGGGGTGGTCCCGAGAGCTTCGCGTGCTCGACCTTGGCGCTGACTTGGTCCCCGCGCGTGCGGGGGTGGTCCCAAGCTCCAGACCGAACAGCAGGCGCGAACCGATTGGGCGCGGGGTGCGGCGGGGATCGGGTTCGGCGGGGTGCTGGCGAGCTTGGATGTGGGGTGGATGAATCATCCGGGGCGGGCGTCGGCGGCGGAGTTCAAGCCGCGGCAGTTGTGTGCGGCGCGGGCGGCGGGGCTGCCTGTTCCACGCACTCTGGTCACCAACAGCGTTGATGAGGTCCGCGGGTTCGCGAAGGCGCTGGACGGCCTGCTGGTCACCAAGCCGCTGGGCGTACCGGTCATCTCGCATGGTGACCAGCGGGAGACGATGTATACGCGGCCCGTGGATCTGGACGCGCTCGATGGCGTCGAGGTGACGGCGCACCTGTTCCAGGAGCAGGTCGCCAAGGCGTTCGAGGTCCGGCTGTTCAGCGTCGGCGATGCCCTGCACGGGTTGCGGATCGACGCGGGCAGCGAGGCATCCCGCGCCGACTGGCGGGCGGACTACGACGCCCTCACCTATGGGCCGGTCGCCGTGCCAGAGAGGGTCGCGGCCGGTGTACGGGCATACATGGCGGCGATGGAACTGTCCTATGCGGCGATGGACTTCATCGTCCGGCCGGGGGGCGAGTGGGTGTTCCTGGAGGCCAATCCGTCGGGCCAGTGGGCGGGTTGGACTCCCCCGAGGTGCCGCTCGCCACCACGATCGCTTCTGTTCTGAAAGGCTGGTGCTCAGCATGAGTGTGGTCTGGAGGCCGTTGGCGCGAGAGCTGGCGGACGTGCTGGAGAAGTCCGGGGACCTGGCCTCCGGTCGGGTGCGGGCTGCGTTCGAGGGGGTGCCGCGGCACGTGTTCGTACCGGCCTACTTCGAGGCCGGTGGCGGGTCGCCGACGGTGTGGCGGCGCCGGGAGGCCGTGGACGAGGACGCCGGGCTGTCGCCGGTGTACGCGAACCGCACGCTGGTGACCGCTCTCGATCCGCGCACGGCGCGGCAGGTGGAGGGGGGCTGGGTGGGGGTACCGACGTCGTCGAGTACGCAGCCGAGCCTGACGGCGCGGATGCTTCAGGCCCTGGCTGTGCGGCCGGGCCAGGCTGTGCTGGATGTGGGGACGGGGACGGGCTATCAGGCGGCGCTGCTGGGGCATTTGCTGGGCGGTGACGGCAGGCTGGTGTCGGCGGATGTCAATCCGGCGCTGACCGACGCCGCTGTGGGCCGCCTGGCTGGGTTGGGGCTGGCTGCGGAGCTGGTCGCCTGCGACGCGACGGACCACGGGTGGGGGCAACGGTTCGACCGGGTGATCGTGTCGTGTGCGCTGCCGCGGGTGACCGAATCGTTGCGGGCGGCGGTGGTACCTGGTGGTCGGCTGATCGCAAACGTGATGCCGCCGGGCTCGGGCCTCATCATCCTCGACGAGTTCGGCGGCGTGCTGGAGGGCCGGTTCCATCCGGGGGGCGGTTCGTTCATGGCCGCGCGCACGGACCGGGCCAGCTACCCGCCACCGGGCCACCCCGCCGTGGAGGACGCCGCGGAGGGGCCGGCGGGTGTGCCGGCGGATGCGTTCAGCGGCTACCACTTCGCGTTTTTGCTGGCGGCTCATTTGCCGGGCGTGCAAATGCAGTTCGGTACGGACGATGAGGGGGTGCCGGTGCGGCGGCTGGTGATGCCGGACGGTGCGAGCGCCGAGGCCGTCTACCCGGAGGACGGGCCGTCGTTGTACCGGGAGCGCGGCGAGGGCGGCATCTGGGCGGCGGCGGAGCGGTGCTGGACGTGGTTCGAGGAGCACGGCCGCCCGTCCTGGGAGCGCTTCGGCCTGACCGTGACACCGGACGGCGGGCATCAGCTCTGGTTCGAGCAACCCGAGCAGGTGGTTCAGGCGTGGTGATCACTGTCGATGATCGCTGGCCTGGCTGACGCTGCGGGCACTCTGGTGGGGCCGCTCTCGTTGTTCCAATAGTGGTCCCTGGGCCTGGAGATGGAGTTTTGTGCCGTATGCCGGAATCTACGCAAGTGGCGAGAAATCCGAGTCTGCCGACCTGAAACAGCAGGTCGCGGAGGTGGTCCCCGCGCGTGCGGGGGTGATCCCCAGTCGGTCAGTAGCTCGACTTCGGCGCCGAGGTGGTCCCCGCGCGTGCGGGGGTGGTCCCGAGTACATCGACCGGCACCGCACCTGAAAACAGTGGTCCCCGCGCGTGCGGGGGTGGTCCCGTCAAGACGTTGCGTGCGAAGTCCTCTTGTCGGTGCTCCCCGCGCGTGCGGGGGTGGTCCCCGATGAGCCAGCGCACCAGCAGTTGGCAGTCCGTGGTCCCCGCGCGTGCGGGGGTGGTCCCTCAAATCATGGCCGGCCGCTGCTATGCCCACCGTGGTCCCCGCGCGTGCGGGGGTGGTCCCGGGCGCGGTCCTGTACGCGGCTTTCGGGCCCTGTGGTCCCCGCGCGTGCGGGGGTGGTCCCAAGCCCGTCAGGGGAAAATGCTGTCGAGCTGAGTGGTCCCCGCGTGTGCGGGGGTGGTCCCTTGTTCAGCACGTTCGCGAAAGTCGCCTCGGCGTGGTCCCCGCGCGTGCGGGGGTGGTCCCGTCTGGCTCGGCGTCAGCATCGAGGACCAGCGGTAGTCCCCGCGCGTGCGGGGGTGGTCCCGCGGCCTGGTGGGGGTGGTACTGGAAGCCGTGGTGATCCCCGCGCGTGCGGGGGTGGCCCCTCTCGGCACTTCACGCGCGGCAGTCGGCGGTGGCACCTTCAGCCTCTGAAACTGGGAAGCGGGAGTCGAAGAGCGCAGTCTTCAAGGTGAAGCCAACGTGTCCGCCGAGCCGGTGGAGTTCGAGTCGCTCGCCTCGGTGCAGACCAGCGTGGCCTTGCACGAGGGGACCTCAGCGTTGAGCTTCGCACCGGCCCCCTTCGCCATCGACGCCGTGGCCTTCTCCTCCTCCTGCTCGGGCGCGTGCGAGGTCGGCGAGCTGGTGCCCTTGACGAGGGGCAGGGCAGAAGACTCCCCCGCGTCCTCGCTGCGCCCTACGCTGCCCGCATGATTCGCGCTGTCGTGTTCGATGTCGGTGAGTGCCTGGTCGATGAGACGCGGGAGTACGGCACGTGGGCCGACTGGCTCGGCGTGCCCCGCCACACCTTCGCCGCCGTGTTCGGCGCCGTCATCGCACAGGGCCGCGATTACCGAGAGACCTTCCAAGAGTTCCGTCCCGGGTTCGATCTGTACGAAGAGCGCGAGAAGCGCGCGTCAGCCGGCAAACCGGAACACTTCGACGAGGGCGATCTATACCCCGACGTACGGTCCGCGCTCGCCCAACTGCGCGCCGCCGGCCTATGGCTCGGCATCGCGGGCAACCAGACCGTACGCGCCGGACGCATCCTCCGCGAGCTGTTCACCGGCGACGTCGACCTCATCGGCACGTCAGACGACTGGGGTGCCTCAAAGCCGGACCTCGCCTTCTTCACACGCGTCGCCGAGGTCGTGCCCTTCACCTCCGATGAGATCCTGTACGTGGGCGATCGGCTCGACAACGACATCCGCCCGGCCGTCGCCGCGGGGATGAAGACCGCCCTCATCCGGCGCGGTCCATGGGGCACGATCCAGCAACATGACCCCGAGGCCGACCGCGTCACGACCATGCGCCTCGACTCGCTCAGTGAGCTGGCGGAGAAGATCGCGAAGTTCAACGCTGAAGAGCGCTGACCGTCGCCTCCCACCCGTACAGCCAACCGTCCAGGTCACGGAGGTACTGCGCGCCGCGCCGTCGCGAAAGGGCCCGCCGCACCTCTCGTACGAAGTCCATTCCCGTGGCGTACCGCTTGAGTGCAAGTTAATCGAGAGCTCGGACCGCGTACTCGCACGCCGCAGCGGGCCTTCCCTCAGCGGCTTCAACCTCCGCGAGACCGCCGTAGATCACTGAGCACTGCTTGTCCGCCGTGGTCGGCAGGTCTTCCAGTACGCCCAGTAGGGTTGTTCGCGCCTGCGCCAAGTACCCATTATTCAAGCGGCGTTGACCTCGAACGCGGTCAACCGCACAGCGCTGAGCCAGTCCATCCATACCGCCGTGGAGTTTCCGGAGCTCGCGCTAAGGACGTCTTCAGCGTGCCCTATGAGGTGCAACGCGGTACGCAGATTCCCGCAGCGCGTCTCACACTCTGCCTCACCAGCGTCCAGCCACGCCCTTACCTCAGCGGACGCTGATGCTCTGCGCGCGTGGGCGCGGGCTGCGGGCATTCGCTCAGCGGCCTGGCCATGCTCCCCGGCCCAACCGGGGATGACTGCCGTGTGTGCGAGGGGCTCCACCCCGAGGAGAGCATCACCGGCCTCACCTGTCGCCTGGAGTGCACGGAGCAGAGTTTCACCGGCCTGACCCGGCCGGCGGAGGTCGAGGGATTCGCCACGGCCCGCCAGAAGATACGGCTCCGCAAGAGGGGCGGCCACGCCAGGCGTGCACGAGTTCGCCGTCTCGGGCAGCCGGGCACACCGAGTCGGGCGTGTTCCAAGAGGGCAGGGTGCAGGGTCGCGGTAGCACGCCCCCAGTACAAGCGACGGTGCGCCCGCGCCACCGAGGCAAAGTCAGGGCTCACGGTGGCCGGTTGTACGACAGAAGCCGCGTGTCGACCGGCACAGTCGCCGAACCTGGCGTTGCGACCGCCCCCGTGATGATCGTGCGCCGGGTCGGGGGTGGTCGCTCGCCCGCCGCCCACGAGGGCTCGAAGCCGAGTTCCTCCAAGCCCTGGCCCAGCAGGTGGGCTACCCCCGGCCAAGCCCGGGATACGGCCACGGCGGGTCCGCCGACACCCACCGCCGCACCTGGCGCGCGCCTACCTTCCACCCTCGGTAGCCGATCTTCGGAGCAGCCACTTCAACCGCGTCAGAGAGTGCCCACCTGAGCCCCACTTCGCAGTACGCGCCCTCACCGAAGCAGGCATCGAGGCCGCCCGCGTAGACGGTAGCTTCGCCAACGATCGCCACCCTGACTGACGTCGCGGGGCACTCTGGCCGGGCTGCTCGCGTTGTTCCAATGGTGGGCCCCGGGCCCGAAGATGGGGATTTGCGTCGTATGCCGGAATCTATGCAAGTGGTTAGAAACCCAGGTCTGCCGACCTGAAACAGCAGGTCACGAAGGGTGTTCCCCGCACGCGCGGGGGTGGTCCTAGCCAGATGAATATCGTGACCCGTATCCACGTGTGTTCCCCGCACGCGCGGGGGTGGTCCCCAGCCCACCAGCCGAGGTCTCGGCACCCCGAGGTGTTCCCCGCACGCGCGGGGGTGGTCCCGCGTCATCGGAAGCGGGCAGGAGGTGCAGCCGGTGTTCCCCGCACGCGCGGGGGTGGTCCCCCGAGGTCGGAGGAATGAGCCACCGTAAAGTCGTGTTCCCCGCACGCGCGGGGGTGGTCCCGGTGTACTCCCGCCCTGGCACAAGCTTCTTGAGTGTTCCCCGCACGCGCGGGGGTGGTCCCAGTTCGGTGGTGTCGTCGTCCGCCATGCGGTCGTGTTCCCCGCACGCGCGGGGGTGGTCCCGCGTCCGATGGGTTGCCACAGGTGGCCGGGGTGTGTTCCCCGCACGCGCGGGGGTGGTCCCGACGGTGTATGGCGCTGCGTGCGTTGAACGGAGTGTTCCCCGCACGCGCGGGGGTGGTCCCCGGTTACCGGCACGGTCGTCAGCCACGGCCGGGTGTTCCCCGCACGCGCGGGGGTGGTCCCTCGGTCGGCAGCCAGGTGCAGAACGTGCTGAGGTGTTCCCCGCGCGTGCGGGGGTGGTCCCGCAGACGAGTACGCCCAGCCCTTGAGCGAGGTGTGGTCCCCGGGCGTGCGGGGGTGGTCCCTGGAGGCGGTCGCGGGTGCGCAGGAGCATGACGTGGTCCCCGCGTGTGCGGGGGTGGTCCCGACTGCCCGGTAAGTTCCCCCTGTTGGAGGATGTGGTCGCCGCGCGCGGGGGTGGTCCCATCAGGGAAAACCCCGCAGTGACCCTGCTTGTGTGTTCCCCGCACACGCGGGGGTGCCCCATGCTGGACCGATCCCCGCCGACCCCGCCCCGCCAACCGGCGCGGCGGATGCGGCGGATGCCGCAGCTACCTCACCGATGCCCTCACCCTCAACACCTCACCTCACCCGGTGCCGCCACCCGGGCCGCAGGCCGCCGGACCGATGCTGCGCGCTGCGCGAATGGGGCACGCGGCCGGACTGCTGCCAGCAGGGGATCACCCCCAACTGGCAAGCTGCACAACTCGACTCGCCCTCCCCAGGCCCCGAACCTGCCACCCGGCGCGGCTCGCAAGAGCCCAAACCGCTCGCCGGCCGCCCCGGGCCCCGGATTCAGGAGCCAAAGGCCAAAGGCCAAAGGCCAAGACGATCGTCAGCCTGGTCCGGCGGCTCGACTCACGGACATGGCCGCCTCGGCTCGCTCCTGCCGACAGGGGCCGCAGTGTGTCTCGTCGGCTACGGGCCGGAAGACGTGTTCGCTGCCGGGCCCTTGGCAGGTCGCGAAGGGGGCGGGCTGCGCGGGGGGTTGGGCGGTGCGGGAACGCCGCTGCTGCTCGGGGAAGCTCCGTGCCTCCGGCAGCTTGTCGGCGAGACGGCGGCGTACGAAGCCCGGTGCGTACCGCACCCCTTCGGGCGGCAGCCCGGTCGTCAGCGCCTCCCGCAGCTCCCCGGCCCGCGCCCCGCGCAGAAACCACTCAGCGGCAGCACCGGCGAGTTCCCGCGCCTCGGATGCGCCGAGGCGTAGGCGGCGGTCGGCGTGGCGGAGTGACAGCAGGACTCTCTCGGCTTCGGCGAGGTGGGGTTCGAGGACCGCTGGTCGCAGTGATGCGGCGGGATCGAGGGGGGTGTGCGGCCCGTCCGGACGATCCTGAACGCCCGGCTCTTCGGCCGGAGCGACGGTGGGTGGGCGGGAGGAGTTCTTCTCCTCGTTCTTCTTCTTACGGAGATAACCACCGGCCCTCCGACCGGTCGGCCCACCGACCGTCGGAGACTGCACACCCGGCGGGACCCCGTCCCGCACCCGGACCGCCTCCTCGCCGCTCAGGACGATGTTGGAGAAGACCTGTTCCGTGATCCAGCGCCCGCGCTCGCCCTGCCACCGCCAGTCATGGAAGTACCCGCCCTCGACAAGCAGCCGCTTGGCCTTCTGGAACGCCCGCCCCGTGATCCCGACCCGCGCCGCATGCTCACCGAGCGGCCTCGCGGACTCGGACTCGGGCAGACCCTGAACGTAGATGAGGAGGATCTTGGCGTCACTGTTCAGACGACAATGACGGACGACGTCGTGCGACGCCTTCACATAGCGCCCGGTGGGCGCGATAACATGCCGGAGCATCCTGGTGGACCTGGTTTCCACTCGCGGTGAAGGCCCTCAGACCGGTGTTAGCGCACCGCTGGGGGCCGCTCCGTACGTACGCACGGAGCGTGATGACCCGGTCACAGTACCGCCAAAGCCGCACCTCGCGCCCCGGATTGGCTTGCACTCACGCCCAAACGCTTACGGGCAAGAGTTCGCCATCTTTGAAGGCCCACCCGGAAGGTCTCCCCTCGACGCCGAGCCGACGATCACGGCGATCAAATGCCCCCGCGTCCGCACGCCCGCACAGGTGAGCGATAGTGCTGGAGCCTGGCGACACGCCCCTCGCCCACACCAAACGCAAGTAGGGGAACACTTATATGGAACCGGACACCCGCGAAGCTCTGGCCAACCTGATCCGTTGGGAGTCACCTCTGGATGGATTGATCTACGCCGCAGGCCAATGCGATCGACTTGCAGACACCCCAGCGACTCTGGACCGCAGCGCCGCACGGGACGTGCTGCACCGGTGCGTATCCAGGGATTTGGACGTCAAGGAATTGCCGCAGTGGGCCACTGCGGTGCACCTGCTGGGTAACGTCGACATCGAAGAGTCAGACACCGACCTGCTGACGCAGCTCCTCTTCGAAGTATCGAGTCCGGAACTGTTCGAGCCGGTCACCACGGACCTGTGCCGGCGCTGGCTCAGCAAGCTGCGCTGAGCACATCACACCGGCTCAGGCAGAAGGAGTGAACCACTCCCGGATCAGTGGAGGCTCTATGCGTTGACCCCAACCGCCAGGCCGGGACTCCACGAACACGAAGCCAGCCGTCACCGAACTTTCTTGTCAGCGGGCGCACTTGAAACTTGACGAAGACCCGCCCTCAGACTTCACAACCGGCAGCGAACGCGACAAACGCCGCCCACGCCTCCAGCGAAACCCCGAGCATCAGCCCCTGCGGATTCTTACTGTCCCGAACCGGGACGACGGGGATACCTACGCCCCTGCCTACCTCGACGCAATTTCCGCCGTTACTTCCGCTATAGCTGCTCTTGACCCACGCCACCGCACTGAGATCGTCTGTGGTCATGCCATCCGAACCCTTCCATCTGGATCGGGATGCCCGCACACGCACACGAACACACAGGCGCAATTACGGTACCCCGCCAGCACGCCGCTAAGCCGCCCACGCGGGGCAATGCTCCTTCACAAGCACAAAAGCCCGCCGTCACCGAACTACGCTGTCAGCGGGCGCACTTGGAACTTGACGAAGACCCGCCCTCAGACTTCACAACCGGCAGCGAACGCGACAAACGCCGCCCACGCCTCCAGCGAAACCCCGAGCACCGGCCCCTTCGGATTCTTACTGTCACGAACGGGGACAATGGGGATACCTGCGCCCCGGCCCACCTCGACGCAGTCGCCGCCGTTGTGACCGCTGTAGCTGCTCTTGACCCACGTCGCCGCACTGCGATCGTCTGTGGTCATGCCATCCGAACCCTTCCATCTGGATGGGGATGCCCGCACACGAACACGGAACATGCAGGCGCAATTACGGTACCCCGCCAGCACGCTATTAAGTCGCGCACGCGTGGCAGTACTCCTTCACGAACACAAAAGCCCGCCGTCACCGAACTGCTTTGACGGCGGGCACACTTGGGGCCTGACGACGAACTACCCTCAGGCTTCACGACCGGCAGCGAACGCGACGAACGACGCCCACGCCTCCGGCGCAACCCTGAGCACCGGCCCCTTCGGATTCTTGCTGTCACGAACGGGGACGACGGGGATACCTGCGCCTCGGGCCACCTCGACGCAATTTCCGCCGTTGTTTCCGCTGTAGCTGCTCTTGACCCACGTCGCCGCGCCGAGATCGTCTGTGGTCATGCGATCCGTACCCTTCCATGATGCGTCTGATCAGAGCGGCAGACTCAGAGGCTGACAGAGCGTCTGCCCTGAGCACATCATAGGTCCGCGCATGCCGCGCGTGGGCTACTGGATCGTCGCTGAAGTAGCCGCGATCCAGAGACTCCGAGTAGACCCATTCTTGGCCATCGGGCAGCGTGATCAACGACATTGACGTGTTGGGCCGCACTATGGCGGCCTGCGGTGCGGCAGGTGCCACCTGGATGCGGATGTTCGCCCTCTGGCCCACGGACAGCAGGTGCGCGCACTGCCCGTACATCACCTCGCCGAACCCCACCACCGTTCGAAGCGCGCTCTCGTCGAGGACCGCCACCAGCAGGGGGCCGTCAGCGGCCAGGAACCGCTGCTGTCGACTGAGTCGCGCGGCGACGCGCTCTTCGAGCAGCTCCCCCGAATCGACCTGCGCGAACAGCGCCCGCGCGTAGTCCTCGGACTGGAGTAGCCCCGGTACGACCTGTGTTTGGTACTCGCGAAGAGCCACCGCAACGGCATCCATCTCTGCTCGCCGCCTGAACCAGTCCGGATGTTCCACCGCCGGATACCAGTCGATCTTGTGCCAGAGCTTCAGGAGCGCCCCGCCGGTGCCCAGCAGCTCGTCGCAGAGTCGGGCGAAGCCCTCCTGCGGGACCCGTGTGCCCGACTCGACGCGCGCGAGGGTCGAGCGGTCGCAGGGGATCTTCCCCGCGAGTTCGTCCTGGCTGTATCCCGCCGACTGGCGGTAATGCTTCAACAGTTCGCCGAACACAGCTCCCGGAGTCTGTACCGTGACCGTCTGGCCGTCCTGGGCATTGCGTCGCCGCATGGTGAACCCCTTTGTTCCAATTGCTTGTTGGAACACTGAAACCCTTGTGACTCTACTCTCCGCGACGCGACGCTTGCCTTGACAGTTCATTGTTCGCCCATACGGGCCACCTGTGACCTCAATCAAGGCACGGAGCAAGGCGGTTGATCCACATGAAGAGCACAGCACGGGCCGCACTCTCACGACTCATCGAGGAGTACGGGATAAACGGCTCACTCCTCGTGCCGAATTCGTTGTTCAGGTACGACGACTCGGAGCGTGACGAGAGCCCGGCGCCCGGCTCGATGGCCTTCCCCGTGTGCCGATGCCCCGAACATCGTGGCGGCGCGGCCTCGTCGCCCATAGACGCGTGTCTGAGTTTCAAGAGCTCGATGGCACGGCGGCGGAATTCGGTGTCAGCCGACCCGTCTGCACCGGCTACGCCCTTCTACGAGGCGTTCGCGCTCCCCCACACCCCGGACCTGTGGCCCGAGTACGGAGTCGTATGCGTCTCGGGCGGAGAAGAGGAAGAGGAGTGCGGCGAGGGGCTGCCGTGCGCGACGCGGGCGGGGTGGGTCGATGAGTGGATGCGGCGGCACTCGTACGAGACCGGGCACGCGTACTTCCGCCGGACCGTCCGCGATTACGCGACGTTGGAGCCCCCGGAGGAGTTCGCGGTCCGCGTGGTCCCCAGCGCAAGGCCGGGGCCAGGGCCAGGGTCGACGCCGGCCGCCACCGGAGCGGTCCGAGACGGTCGTAGATGAAGCGCGTGTACACAGGGGAAGTAATCGCCGCGCTTTTCGCGTTCACGGCGTCGGCGGCCGTCGGGCTGACGGTCACCCTCGCGTTCACCCATCGAGTGCAGAGACCCGCCTCGCCTTCCATTGCCGCTCAGCTCGCGCGGAATCCACGGGCGGACGGAGAACGGGCCGCCGAACGGCTCGCTCGCGTCCTCCGAGTTCCCGTTGCAGAAAGGGAGTCGGTGCGCCGACCGACCGTGTGCGACGGTCCGGCGTTCGGCCGGATGAACGTCGTGTGTCCGCATCCCGAAGGGCTCGTACGCGATCTCGGAAGCGAGTCGTGCGACGTGTGCGGCACTGTCCGGTGGACGGCGTACGGGGCGCTTTCTCCCCGCCTGGACCCGAGAGAGTTCGTGGAATGCGACGCCCCCGACCACCACGGGGCGGAGGAACGCGAGAGGGACTGCGGAACGTAGGAAGACTGCGGAACGCAGGAAGGTGAGCAGCGGAATACGGTCGGCTCGTACGGGCGGGTGGCGTCACCTCCGCCCGTACGAGCCGTACGAGCCGTACGAGCCGTACGAGCCGCACCCAAGACCGTACGAGCCCGCCCCGCCCGTACGAGCCGTACCCGTACCGTCCATACGGGCCGCGTCCCACCCGTACGGCCCCCACAGGCTCACCCCAGCGCCGCTACAACACCAGCGACAGCAGCAGCACGAACACGATCCCGACCACCGAGATGATCGACTCCATCAAGGACCACGTCTTGACCGTCTGGCCGACGTTCATCCCGAAGTACTCCTTCACCATCCAGAACCCGGCGTCGTTGACGTGGCTGAAGAAGAGCGAGCCGGAGCCGACGGCGAGGACCAGGAGGGCGGTGTGGGTGGTGCTCATGTCGGCGGCCAGGGGGGCGACCAGGCCGGCGGCCGAGATGGTGGCGACGGTGGCGGAGCCGGTGGCGAGGCGGATGGCCACCGCGATGAGCCAGGCGAGGAGGAGGGCCGAGATGTTCCAGTCCTTGGAGATGTCCAGGATCATCTCGCCGACCCCGACATCGATCAGCGTCTGCTTGAAGCCGCCGCCCGCGCCGACGATCAGGAGGATGCCCGCGATCGGGGCCAGCGACTTCTCGACCGTCGTCGCGATGCGGTCGCGGCCGAAGCCCGCGGCGCGGCCGAGGGTGAACATGCCGACGATGACGGCGGCGAGCAGCGCGATCAGCGGCGAGCCGACGACGTCGGTGACGCGCTGGACGTGGTTCGACGGGTCGTCCACGACGATGTCGACCAGGGCCTTCGCGAGCATCAGCACGACCGGCAGCAGCACGGTCGAGACCGTGATGCCGAAGCTCGGGCGGCGTTCCAGGTTCTCCGAGGCGCGCTCCGGGGTCAGGCCCTCGGGCGGGGAGATGTCGACCCAGCGGGCGGCGTAGCGGCCGAAGACCGGGCCCGCGATGATCGCGGTCGGGATGGCGATCACCACGCCGAGGGCGAGCGTGACGCCGAGGTTGGCGTCGATCGCGTCGATCGCGGCGAGCGGGCCGGGGTGCGGCGGGATGAAGCCGTGCATGACGGAGAGGCCCGCGAGGGCGGGGATGCCGATGCGCATGAGCGAGTAGTTGCCGCGCTTGGCCACGAGCAGGACGACCGGGATCAGCAGCACGATGCCGACCTCGAAGAAGAGCGGCAGCCCGATGACGCCCGCGATCAGCACCATCGCCCAGGGCAGTGCGCGACCGCTCGACTTGGCGAGGATCGTGTCGACGATCTGGTCCGCGCCCCCGGAGTCCGCGAGCAGCTTGCCGAGGATCGCGCCGAGCGCGATGAGGACGCCGGTCCCCGCCACCGTGGAGCCAATGCCCGTGGTGAAACCGGCGATCGCCTTGTCCAGCGGCGCGCCCGCCACGGCCCCGAGCACCAGCGAGCCGATGGTCAGGGAGAGGAAGGCGTGCAGCTTGAACTTGGTGATCAGCAGGACGATGGCGGCGATACCGGCCAGTACGGCGATGCCCAGCTGCGCGTGGCCTGCCGAGGTGATCGGCGCCGCTGCGTCCGCTGCCAGCATCTCGACGCTGAGATGAGTCACGGCGGGTTCCTAACGTCTGAAAGTTGTTCTCTGTTTCGGCGGGAGCTCGGGGTCCGCGGGGGTTCGGGGTCGGCGGGAGCTCGGGGTCGGCGGGAGCTCTGTTTCAGCGGAGGCTCGGGGTCGGCGGGGGCTCGGGACGCGGGTCCGCTCGACCCCGCTATCGGCCGTCCGGGCCCCGTAGCGCGGCGACCGCCCGTTCCGCGATCTCCTCCGGCGTACCGGTCACATCCACCGCCACACCCGCCTCATCCGTCCCCAGCGGCTGAAGCGTGGCGAACTGCGAGTCCAGCAGCGCCGTCGGCATGAAGTGCCCCTTGCGCTCCGCCATGCGGCCCTCGATCAGCTCGCGGTCGCCGGTGAGGTGGAGGAAGACGACATCGGGCGCGGCGGCGCGCAGCCGGTCGCGGTAGGCGCGCTTGAGCGCGGAGCTGCTGACCACGCCGCCCTGCCCGGCCCGGCGGTGCGCCCACGCGCCGATCGCGTCGAGCCACGGCCAGCGGTCGCTGTCGTCCAGGGGGGTGCCCGCCGACATCTTGGCGATGTTGGCGGGCGGGTGGAAGTCGTCGCCTTCGGCGTAGGGCACCCCGAGCGCGGCCGCCACCAGGGGGCCGATCGTGGTCTTCCCGGTGCCGGCCACGCCCATCACGACGACCACGTGGGGGGTGCGGGTGCTCATGGGGACCTCACTGTCCGCTGTATGCACTGCCTTCTCGGCAGCTGTCTTCATTGACATCGGTACGTCGCCACACTGAAACCCATACGTACGACGTATTCAAGAGCTTGTGACGCAAACGTCATACTTAATATTCCGCCGGGGAGCGACGCGGGGCGGCCCGTAGGCTGAGCACATGGACACGCAGGGGACGCCACCTGGGACGCAGGGGATACGCGGGCTGCACGCGCGCGTGCTCTCCAGCCTCGGCCCCGCGATCACCGCGGGCGAGTACCCGCCGGGCTCGGTCCTGCGCACGGACGAGCTGGAGCGGCGCTTCGACGTCTCCCGCACCGTCATACGGGAGGCGATCCGGGTCCTGGAGTCCATGCACCTGGTCGCGTCGCGCCGCCGGGTCGGCGTGACCGTACGCCCCACCGAGGAGTGGAACGTCTACGACCCGCAGGTCATCCGCTGGCGGCTGGCCGGGGCCGACCGGCCGCGGCAGCTCCGTTCACTGACGGTGCTGCGCTCCGCCGTGGAACCGGTCGCGGCCGGCCTCGCCGCGTCCCTCGCCACCCCGGAGCAGTGCGCCGCCCTGACGCGGCACGCGCTGGGCATGGTGGAGACCTCGCGCGGCCAGCAGCTCGACGGCTATCTCGTGCACGACACGGCCTTCCACCGGGTGATCCTCAACGCGTCCGGCAACGAGATGTTCGCCCGCCTCGGCGACGTCGTCGCCGAGGTCCTCACCGGGCGCACCCACCACCACGTGATGTTCACGGACCCCGACCCGGCCGCCGTCACCCTCCATGTCCGCGTCGCCGAGGCCGTACGGGAGCGGGACGCCGCCCGCGCGGAGGAGCTGACGCGCGAGATCACGGTCGGCGCGATGGCCGAGCTTGACGTGCTGGCTCCGTAACGCCGCATCATCAGGCGACGTTCGACCGCTCCGCGTCGTTCGGGCGTTGGGGAGCTGTCAGCTGGCACTGGGGTAGCTGACATACGGCGCCGGGGTCGCTGTCAGCTGGCGCTGGGGTAGCTGTCATCCGGCGCTCGGGAAGCTGCCAGCTGGCGCCGGGGTCGCTGTCAGTCGTTCACCTTCTTGTTGCCTGGCTCGTCGCGGCAGGAGTAGGTGTCGATACCGGCGTCGGTGGGCCTGGCCTTGTCGCGGATTTCCTTGGGGACGCTTGGCAGATTGATCTGGAAGTCCCGGTCCCAGTCGTTACTGTGCGCATACTCTTTGAGGGCCTGCCGGAGCTTCTTGCAGTCGTCGCGGTGGCCCTTGGTCATGGCGATGCCGTAGTCGTTGAACGGGCCGAACGTCAGACCTTGTTCGACGGTGAGGCTGGGGTCGTCTGCCATGAATCCGTAGAGAATGAGCTGGTCGGTGGAGACGGCCTCGACCGTTCCTTTCCTCAGTCTCTTGACGCAGTCACGCGCGTCTGTCTCCGTGGTGGTGGCGACGCCGTATACGTGTTTCGCCAGCTCATTTGCGGAGGTGGTGCCCCTCCAGACGCAGACGAGCTTTCCCTTGAGGTCATCGAGCTGCTTGTAGCGTCCGGCGTCCTTGGTCCTTACGAGGATGCCCTGTTGGGTGGATGCGTAGGGGCCGGCGAAGTCGAGCCCCTCACCGTCACTGCCTTCCGACTCCGGTGCCATTCTCTGCTCCGTGATGGAGAAGGTGGCCGCGATGAGCTGGACGTCCCCCTCATGCAGGGCTCGGGCCCGGTTCTTGGACAGGACGCCTTTGAAGCTGGGGTCCTTGACCCCCACCCTGCCGAGTATTTCCCTGGCCACCGTGATGTCGAAGCCGTTGAACTCGCCGTCGTGGGGTGAATAGCTCGTGCCCGGCTGATCGCTCTTGGCGCCGACCTCGACCTTTCCTCCGGCGAACAGCGACGAGGGCCCCGAGGAGCAGCCGGCCAGGGCAGCGCCCGCGAGGGCCGCCACTGCGGCCCCGGTGCGGATCGCGCGGGAACGGTGCCCTTTTCTGCCCATGAACGGTCTCCCAGTCGCTTCGCTTCAGTCGTTCAGTCGCTTCGCTTCAGTCGTTGTGCAGCGTTCCGCGGGCCTGTGCGAGGCGCATGGAGCAGCCTGTCTTCGGCTGCACGGCGACCGTGAACCGGAGGGGCCCCTGCTGCCCGCCGAGGTCGAAGTCGACGGTCGACCGCGCGGGCACCTCCCGCGTGCTCGGGGTGACGCCCGGGGTGACGGCGGTGACCCTCGCCGTGATCACGCCGACACAGGTGGCCGTGCCCGGAATGCCGTCGGTGATGGTCAGTGCCAGACGCAGCTTGTTCCGTGCGTCGCCGGAAGCCGGCCGCTTCATCTCCACCGTGAGTGTGCCACCGGCCTCGCCCAGGGGCTGCGAGCCCCGGATGGCCATCTCCACGCCGACCTCGCCGGTGCGGTCGACGTCCACCCAGGCGAGCGCGCCGCCACCGCAGCAGAGCGCGGCGGCACCGACGAGAACGGCACGGACCATCCCGCGCCGCCGGGTGTCGGCGGCCTTCCGCACGGCGTCGCCGGCCTGCGCGGTCCGGCCGGCCGGGTACAGGGCGGCGACGCCGGCGATCAGCAGGGCGAGGGCCCCGAGGACGTAGGCCCACACGTACTGGCTCTGCGGGCCGCCGGGCCACTGGGCGACGGCAAAGATGGCGAAGCCGATGGTCGCGGCGATGACGAGGCAGGCGGACACCGGGAGCCACGCGACGTTCGTCAACGTCCGCTTGAGCTCCCATTTGAACGTGGCGTTGTCACCGACCGCGCCGAACGAGGACGAGCCGACGCCGCTGGAGCTGACATGGCCGGCCTCGGGGGTCTTGTCCTCACCAGAGTCGGCGGATCTCACGATCCTTCCTCGTGACGACCGTCTCCGCCGCCGAAGCGGAAGGTGGCGCCGTCCCCCACCGAGCCGATGGCGGCGGAGTTCGGGCCGTGGGCCGTGACGTGGTATGTGCGGGCGGGTGCCGGGGTGGCTGCCATGAGTTCCGCCAGGCGGGCCTCGTCCGGGCCGCGGTCCTCCTGTTCGCCGAGCCATGCCGCCAGGGCCTCGGCCAGCCGCTGCCTGTCCTCGGGGGAGAGCACACCGAGCAGCTGGTCGGCGCGCTGTTCGCTGCGGCCCTCAGGCAGGGCGATCGGGGTGTCCTCGCCGCTGCCGCGACGGAAGAGCCGGCGAAAGTAGCCCTGGCCCGCGTCGATCGATCCGTCCGCGATGCGCTGTGCGGCGCTCGCCACCATGGCGGCGCCCAAGGTCTCGGCCGCCAGCGAGAAGTAGGTGGCGAGTTCAGCGGAGATCTCAGGAAAACTGGACATGGACGCCCCGTCACTGATCGTTGGTGCGCTACTTCCAAGCTGACAACTCGCCCATGCTAGAACGCTTTTGATGATCTGTGTAGGTTCTCCATACATGCCGTGCGTGAGTGCGCGCGAGGTCCGATCCGGTACGTACGACCGGGCAGCGGCAAGGGTTCGCGTGGTGTTCCGTGCCGCATAAGACAACGTTTCCCACCCGCGCCCGCCACCCAGGCGAACGCTGCCTGATGCCGTATCAGTTGAGCTGCGCGACACGGCCCTCGCGCGTGCACGTACAGGCGTACGGACCGACGCCCCTCGCCGATCCGTACGCCCCCTTCCCCCCTACGCCCCCATCAGGCCCCGTAGTCGTTCTGCGCCGCGAAGCGGCCCGCCAGGGCGGTGAGCAGTTCCGGCGCGTCGTCGCGGGAGAGCACCGCCTCGATCAGGACCAGCTTGTCCGGCGTACGGGCGGCCAGCGCGAGCGCGTCGGCGAGCTGCGCGGGCGTCTCCGCGCGGACCGCGACCGCGCGGTCGCCGCCGCCGAAGACCGCCGGGAGGGCGGTGTAGTCCCAGGCGGCGATGTCGTTGTACGAGGCGGTGGCGCCGTGGATGGCCCGTTCGACGGTGTAGCCGTCGTTGTTGATGACGACGATCACCGGGGCTGCGCCGTACCGCGTCATGGTGCCCAGTTCCTGGGCGGTGAGCTGGAGTGAGCCGTCGCCGATGACGAGGACCGAGCGCCGGTCGGGCGCGGCGAGCTGGGTGCCGAGCGCGGCCGGGAGCGTGTAGCCGATCGAGCCCCACATCGGCTGCCCGATGAACCGCCCGTCCTCGGGCAGCGGCACTTCCTGGCCGCCGAAGAAGGACGTGCCCTGTTCGGCGAGGAAGACGCCGCGCGGGGGGAGGAACGCCTCGATGGACGACCACAGTTGACGCTGCGTCAGAAAGTCTGCGGGAGCGTCCGCCGCAGCCTCCCGCTCCATACGCCCGTATCCGGCCGCGTCCGCCGCAGCCTCCCGCGCCGCACGCCCGTACCCGGCCCCGTCGGTCACCGCCTCCCGCTCCATACGCCCGTACCCCGCAGGCTCCGGCAGCCCCGCGTCCCGCAGCAGCTCCGTCACCCCCGCCACCGCGTCCGCCATCCGCACCCCGTCGAATCCGGCCCGGCCCACGGCCGCGCCGTAGGGCCGCAGTTCGATGGTCCGCTCGGGGGTGAAGTGGTGGCTGAAGCCGCCCGTCACGCTGTCGGTGGCGACCGCGCCGACCAGGATGAGGCAGTCGGCGTCCTCGACGGCGATCCGCGCCGCCTTCTGGCTGAACTCGCCCGTGTACACGCCCGCGAAGCCCGGCGCGGTCTCGTCCACCACGCCCTTGCCGCTGGAGAACACGGTGGCGCGCACCGGGGCCGCCGCGAGCAGTTGGCCGAGCGGCTCGCGCAGCCCGTACCGCTCGGCCTCGTGCCCGGCGAGCACGGTGACGGTCCGCGCGCCGTCGAGCAGGCGCGCGCAGTCGTCGAGGAAGGCGCGGAGCAGCGCGGGTTCGGTGGTCTCCTCGGTCGGTATGAGGGGGCCGTCGGGGGCGGGCACGCGGGCCAGTACGACATCGGTGGGGAGGTTGAGGTGTACGGGCCTGCTGTGCCGCAGCATGGCGCGCAGCACGCGGTCGATCTTCGCGGGGGCGGCGGCGATGTCGTCGGCGGATGCGGCGGAGAGGGTCGCGCGGTCCACGGTAACCTCGGCGAACATCCGGCCGAAGTGGTCGTACTCGCCGTCCATCAGCGTGTGGTGCACCCGCTCCCCGGCTGCCGCGACCGCCGTCGCGGGCATGCCGGTGACGGCGATGACCGGCACCGACTCGGCGTACGAGCCGGCGACGCCGTTGACGGCCGACAGCTCGCCGACGCCGAAGGTGGTCACGAGGGCGGCGGCGCCGCGGAGGCGGGCGTAGCCGTCGGCGGCGTAGGCCGCGTCGAGTTCGTTGCAGTTGCCGACCCAGGTCTGGCCGGGCGCGTCGAGCACCTGGTCGAGGAAGCCGAGGTTGTAGTCACCGGGCACGCCGAAGAGGTGCTCGATGTTCAGCTCGCGCAGGCGGCGGAGCAGGTACGCGCCGACGGTGATGTCCGACATCGCGGTCACTGGCCTTTCTTCGTTCCGTTCCGTGCCGAACGCGCCGCGAGCCCGCCGGTCGGGCGTACGGGCGGCATATCGACACCATTAGGTCAATGTTGTTGACCTTAATCGTGAGCATAGGGAGCCTCGGGCTAATATGTCAACATGCTTGACCTTAATCGTCCGGACGGCTTCGACCGCGACTTCACCCTCTTCTACTTCGCCTACCGCGCCTTCACCGGCGCGGCCGACGAAGCGCTCGACCGGCACGGCATGGGCCGCGCCCACCACCGCATCCTCACGTTCCTCGCGTACTCCCCCGGCATGAGCGTCGGCGAACTGTGCGCGACCCTGCGGCTGACCAAGCAGGCCATCAACGGGCCGCTGCGCAGGCTCATCACCGAGGAGATGGTGCGGGTCGCACCCGGAGCGGACGACCGTCGGCGCAAGGAACTGCACCTCACCCCGCGCGGCGCGAAGCTGGAGCGCGAGCTGCACGAGCGGCAACGCGAGCTGTTCGCCGGGGCGCTGACGGAGGCTCTGGGCGATGCTGGCCCGGAGGCGGCCGAGGGCTGGCGGGCCGTCATGACGCCGCTGGCCGGGGAGGATTGGGCGCGGTTCTCGCAGTCCGTAGCCGAACGCGAAGGCCAGTAGGGCGAGCCGCCTCAGCCCTGGAACCCCGGCGGCCACAGCTCGTACCACCGCTGGTCCGCCTCCAGTTGGGCGGCGAGCGAGACGAGAAGGGGTTCGCTGCCCGCCGGGCCGAGGAACTGGGCGCCGACCGGCAGCTGCCCCGCCCCTGCGCTCACGAACCCGGCGGGCACGCTCACGCCCGGCCAACCCAGTACGTTCCAGGGCCAGTTGTACGGGCACGCCGTGATCATCGCCTCGTCCGTGCGCCAGCTGCCGAGCCCGGACAGCGCCCCGATCCGCAGCGGCGGCACGGCCGTCGTCGGCGTCAGCACCACGTCGAAACGCCGGAAGACCTCCCCGACCCTGCGCCGCAGCGGCCCCTCCGCCGCCCGCGCCAGCCGCTGCACCCCGCCGCCGAGGAGCAGCCCGTTACGGGCGTTGGCGCGCGTACGCGGGTCCAGCGACCGCGCCTCCGGGACCCGCCTCGCCCACTCCCGTACGCCCGCGGTCGAGCGCGGCACGAAGGTCAGCCCGATCGGCCCGTACCGCGGCTCCGCCTCCGCCACCTCGTGCCCGAGCGCCGCCAACCGCTCCGCGACCCGTACCACTCGGGCCCGTACGGCCGGGTCGAGCCGGTGGCGTACGGCCGCGAAGGCGGGCCGGAAGGAGAGCGCGATCCGCCGCCGCCCCGGGTCCCGCGTGGCCGCCGAGCGGACGTCGACGGCCGGCGGAATGTGCCGGTCGCCGGGGTGCCGGCCGCTCACGACGTGCAGGAGGAGCGCGGCGTCGGCGACCGTACGGGCCAGCGGGCCGAAGCAGGTGATGCCCCGGAACGACTCGGGCTCCGGCCAGGTCGAGATCCGGCCGCGCTGCGGTTTGACGCCGATCAGGTTGGTCCAGGCCGCCGGGATACGGACCGACCCCGCACCGTCCGAGCCCAGCGCCGCGGGCACGATCCCGGCGGCGACGGCCGCCGCCGAGCCCCCGGAGGACCCGCCGGGCGTGTGCTCGGGGCTCCAGGGGTTGCGGGTCTCCCCGAAGGCGGCGCCCTCGGTGTGCGGCCACTGCCCCAGCTCCGGGGTGTTCGTCTTCCCGACGATCACCGCCCCGGCCGCGCGCAGCCGCCGTACGGCCTCGCTGTCGGCGGACTTCGGCGGGAAGTCCCCTGGGCACCCGAAGGCCGTGGGCTCGCCCGCCACGTCCATATCGTCCTTCACCGCGACCGGCACGCCCAGCAGCGGCAGCCGCTCCCCCGCCGCCAGCCGCAGGTCAGCGGCGCGCGCCTCCGCGAGGGCGGCCTCGGCCCGTACGAGCCGGAAGGCGTTGAGCGTGGGCTGGGTACGGGCGATGTGCGCGAGGGCCCGTTCCACCAGGGCTTGCGCGCTCACCTCGCCCTCGGCCAGTGCTCGTGCCTGGTCGGCGAGCGTACGGGTGTGAAGGGCCGAGGCGGGTGGGGGCGGCGTACGGGCGTGATCGGGCGACGTGCCGGGGCGACCAGCCGACGTGTGATCGGGCGGCGCGTGATCGGGCGACGTGCCGGGGTGACCAGCCGACGCGTGATCGGGCGACGTGCCGGCCTGACCAGCCGCCGCATGATCGGCCGACGCGTGATCGGCCGACGTACGGGCGCGATCGTCCGGTCCGCGCGGTATGAAGCCGGTCACGGTGCTCCCCCTCATGACGGGTGCCGCTCGGACCAACGAACCGTAGCCGCCCGCGAGTTCACCGCACACCGGCGCCGTCCGGCCCGCGTGTCCTGAATCACTCCCCCTTTACCGCCGGGTCCGGCAGCCGCACTGTGAGGGGATGGGAGGGGCGTAGGGAACACGAGACGAAAGTTGGCGCACATGGCGGAGATCGCGGCGAGCCGGGCCGGTACCGGCGGGCCTTCCGACAAGAACAAGATCGTCGAGCAGGTGGTCGGCTGGGCCCTGGTCGTGGTCCTCGCGATGCTGGTGACGCAGTTGGGCCTGTTCTAGCCCTCAGTCCTCAGCCCTCAGGTAGCACCACTGTCGGCTTCCGGCCCCCCAGGCAGCACCACAGCCCCCAGACAGCACCACTGTCGGCTTCCAGTCCCCCAGGTAGCACCACTGTCGGCGTCTGGTTCGCCGGATGGGCACGGGCTTCGCGGGCCACAACGATGGCCTCCATGAGCCTCTGGAACCGCAGAACCCTCGCCTTCCCGCTGGCGGCCGCCGCGGCGGCGCTGACGATGACGGCACCCGGCGCGGAAGCCGCCGGAACGGCCCGTTCGACCGTTCCCGTCGCGTGGTCGACATGCGAGGGCAAGGGCCTCGACCCGCGCCAGGAGTGCGCGACCGTGTCCGTACCGCTGGACTACCGCGCACCGGACGGCCCCCGCCTCGACCTGGCCGTCTCCCGCATCCGCAGCGAGAACCCCGACCGACGGCGCGGCGCCCTGCTGCTGATCCCCGGCGGCCCCGGCGGATCGAGCTGGAAGGACCCCAGCGCCAAGCTCGCGAAGCTGCCGAAGTCCGTACGCGACACATACGACCTCGTCGGCTTCGACCCGCGCGGCGTCGGCCGCTCCGCGCCCATCAGCTGCGGCCTGTCCCACGAGGACGTGGCCCTGACCACCATCCGGTCCTGGCCCGGCCCCGGCGGCGACATCTCGCGGAACGCGGCAAGCGCCCGCCGCGCCGCCGACGCCTGCCTCCGCGACGGCGGCCCGGTGCTGCGCAGCGTGAGCAGCGTCAACGAGGCCCGCGACATCGACGTCATCCGGCGGGCGCTGGGCGAGGAGAAGCTGTCGGCCTGGGGCGTCTCGTACGGTACGTACGTCGGTTCCGTCTACGCGACGATGTTCCCGGGCCGCACCGACCGCGTGGTGCTGGACAGCAACGACGACCCGAACCCCGAGCTGGTGGAGCGCGGCTGGCTGGCGAACGGCGCCGTCGGGGCCGAGGACCGCTTCCCCGACTTCGCGCGGTGGGCCGCCGCCCCGGAACGCGGCGCGGGCCGCCTCGCCCGTACCCCGGCCGAGGTGCGGCCGCTGTTCCTGCGCCTGGCCGCCCGCCTGGACCGGCATCCGCTCCCCTGGCCAGGCGCCAACCCCGCGGAGCTCAACGGCAACGTACTGCGCCAGTCCCTCTTCGACGCGCTCTACGACAGCGACCGTTTCGCGGCGGTGGCCGACCTGATACGCGCCGCGTCCGACCCCGCGCACCGGGCACTGCCCGCCCCGAACACCCCGCCCGACGCGGCGATGCAGAACACCGCCGCCATGGCCGTCGCCACTCTCTGCAACGACGTGTCCTGGCCGAACCCGATCCCCGCCTACGCCAAGGCCGTCGCCGCGAACCGGGCCCGCTACCCGCTCACCGCGGGCCAGCCGGCCGGCATCCTCCCGTGCGCCTTCTGGCCCACCGGCCCCGCCGACAAGCCCGTACGCGTCACCCCCCGCGGCCCCTCCAACATCCTGCTGATCCAGAACCTCCGCGACCCCGCGACCCCGTACAGCGGGGCCCTGAAGCTCCGCCACGCCTTCGGCGACCGCGCCCGCATGATCGCCGTGGACGCGGGCGGCCACGGCTCGTACCTCGCGCACGGCAACGCCTGCGGTGACGCGCTGGTCACCGCGTACCTGACGACGGGGCACCGGCCGGGGCGGGATGTGACCTGCCGGTAGGCCGCGTGGGGCGGCGGGTGCCGGAATTCGGGGCCGTGCTCCCGGTTGTCAGTGGGGCTTTGTACGCTGCTGTCCACAAGGGGGGTGGGTGCGGTGTCACTGACGAATGAGGTTGCCGCGGTTCACGCGGAGCGGGGGCACCCGGCCGCGATGGTCGGGGAGTTGCGGCGTACGGCGGTGCTGGTGCCGACGGAGGGGCCGGGCGAGGACGGGCTGTTGTCGGTGGAGTTCGGGGGAATCCGCTGGATCTGCGCGTTCACCGACGAGGCGGCGCTGGCCCGGTTCGCCGCCGCCCGGGGAGGCGGCGGAGGCGGCGAGGGCGGCGAGGGCGCGGACTGGGAGTACCGGTCCGTGCTCGGTGCCCGATTGCTGGACGTCGTCGTGCCCGCCGTCGGCGTCCCGGCGGGGGTGGCGCTGGACGTCGGCAGCGAGCACCCGATGATGTTCCCGCCGGTGGTGGGCATCGTGCCGGACGCGTGCGCGGTCGACGCGCCGGAGAACTGGCGGCCGGAGGACGCGGCGGTCGCGGACCCGGAGGGCGCGGACCCGGAGGGCGCGGCGGGTCAGGAGGAGCCGGCGGACGCGGCAGGCCCGGCGGACCCGTCGGACCGGGCCGAGCGGGCGGACCGGGCGGACCCGACGGACCCGGCTGATCAGGAGGGGCCGCGGTGAGCGGCGGGGACGGCCTCAAGGCCGGCAAGGAAGCGCTGGGCAACATCACCAAGGGGCTCGACGGGGCCATCGGTGAGCTGAAGAAGGTCGGTTCGCCGGGCGACGCGGCGGTCGGGCGCGGTTTCTCCGAGCTCGCCCTGAGCGGCCTGGAGGCCGGGCAGGAGGACCTGACCTCGTCCTTCAAGGCGTTCTGCGACCGCTGGGAGTGGGGCGTACGGGCCTTGGTGCGCGACGGCAACGAGTTCGCCCACCGGGTGGGCCTGGCGGCGGGTTATTACCACGAGACCGATGAGTACATCTCGAACACCCTCAAGGTCACCACGAACGCGGCCATGGGCAACCCGCACCTGACGGAGGAGCAGGTCGAGAAGCAGTCCTGGGGAGAGACCCTGGCGGACAACCCGTATACGCAGGTGCGGGACGCGGACTACAGCGCGAAGTCCTTCCAGGACGCGGCCGGGAACGCGAAGGAGACCTGGTCGAGGACGGCCGACGACGTCCAGTCGGGCTGGGGCCTCGGCCCCGTCGGCCCGGCGGTGCATGTGGTGAGCAAGATCGAGGACTACGGCTGATGGGGTTCACGGACTGGGTCGACAAGGGCGGCGACTGGGTCGAGGGGAAGGTCGAGCAGGGCAAGAAGCTCGTCGGCGAGGGCGTCGAGTACGCGACCCACAAGGTCAGCGACGGCCTCGACCACATCGGCCTGCACGACTGGGCGGATTCTGTCGAGGACTGGGGCGACGAGACCGCCTCCGATCTCGGCGCGGAGGTCGACGAGAAGCAGCTCGGGCAGACCGAGGAGGCCGATGAGCTGATTCACGGCGACGTGAAGCGGATCGAGGCGGCGGCCGAGCACCTCAAGAAGTTCCACACCGCCTTCGACACCGTGCACGCCGGGCTGCTGAAGGTCGGCTCCGCGGAGTGGGAGGGCGAGGGCAAGGAGGCGTTCGCCAAGAAGTTCGCGGAGCATCCGAAGAAGTGGGCGCGGGCCGCCGACGCCTGCGAGGACGCCGCGGGCGCGCTGACGGCGTACGGGCACACGGTCACCTGGGCGCAGAAGCAGGCGAAGGAGGCGGTCCGCCTCTATAAGAAGGGCAAGGCCGCGTCCAAGGAGGCCGTGGACGCGCACAACAAGAAGATCGACGCCTACAACGCGAAGGTCGACAAGGGCGAGGACCCGGGGCCGAAGCCCGGCGCGTTCCACGACCCGGGGGTGGCGGACGGCAAGGAGGCGCAGCGGATCCTCGCCGAGGCCCGTAAGCAGCGCAACACGGCGGCCGCCACCGCGAAGACGAAGATCGACGCCGCGACGAAACTGGCCCCGGACAAGCCCGAGTTCCACGACCGGATGGCCGGGGACGCGCTCGACGGGTTCGAGGGCGGCCAGGTCGAGCTGCTGCACTTCACCGGCGGCGTCATCCGCTCGGGCACGGACGTGCTGAAGTTCGCCCGCGGCCTCAACCCGACGGATCCATACAACCTCACGCACCCCGCGACGTACCTCGACACCGTCTCCAACACCGCCGCCGGCATCCTCTCCCTCGCCTCCCACCCGGAGCGGCTGCCCGGCGCTCTGCTGGGCACCGGCTGGGGCTCGGACCCGTCGGAGGCGGGCGGCCGGCTGTTCGGCAACATCATCATGGCGCTCGGCACCGGCGGCGCCGGGACGGCGGCGAAGGCGACCGAGGGCGCGGTGCTCAACGCCACCAAGAAGGCGGCGGAGGAGGGCGCGGAGACCGGCGCGAGGCAGGCCGGCAAGAGCGCGGCGCGGCACGAGGCCGAGCGGGGCCCGCACGAGGGCTCCCGCCCGGACGGCACGAAGGCCACGAAGGGCACGGACCCGGTCGACCTGGCCTCGGGCCGGATGTTCCTGCCGCAGGTCGACGTGGTGCTGCCGGGTGCGCTGCCGCTGGCGTTCGTACGGAAGGCGCAGTCCGGGTACCGGGCCGGGCAGTGGCTGGGGCCGTCCTGGTCGAGCACGGCTGACCAGCGGCTGGAGATCGACGCCGAGGGTGTGGTGTTCGTCGGCGAGGACGGCATGGTGCTGTCCTATCCGCATCCGGTGCCGGGCGTGCCGACGCTGCCGGTCGAGGGGCCGCGGTGGCCGCTGGAGGTTCCCGAGGACGGCGGCTTTGCCGTGCGGGACCCGGCTACGGGGCGGACGTGGCACTTCGGGGTGTGCGGCGACGAGGGACTCGCCTCACGTCCGGGCGAAGGCGGGACCGCCTCACGTCCGGACGGAGGTCCGTACGCGGGCCCGCACGGAGACACGTACGGAGGCGCGCACGAAGGCCCGTACGGAGGCGCGTACGAAGGCCCGTACGGAGGCGCGTATGCAGGCCCGTACAGCAACGGGACGGCCCCGCTGGAGCAGATCTCGGACCGCAGCGGCCACTGGATCGCCTTCGAACGGGACGCGGGCGGCGTACCGACCGCCATCGTCCACGACAGCGGCTACCGCGTCCGCGTGACCACGGGCGCTACGGACGGGGGGCCGCGCATCACGGCGCTGCACCTGGTGGGCGGCGGGCCGGGCGGGGCCGACGCGGAGCTGGTGCGCTACGGCTACACCGGCGGTGACCTCACGGAGGTCGTCAACTCCTCCGGGCTGCCGCTGCGGTTCGAGTACGACGAGGGCGGCCGCATCACGGCGTGGACGGACCGCAATGACAGCCGTTACGAGTACACGTACGACGAGTGGGACCGCTGCGTCTTCGAGTCCGGGGCCGAAGGCCATATGCGGGCCACTCTGGAGTACGGGCCGCGCGACCCGGACACGGGCCTGAGCGTCACGACCCTCACCAACTCGCTTGGCCACACCAGCCGTTACGTCATCAATCGTGCCCTCCAGGTCGTCACCGAGATCGACCCCACGGGCGCGGCCGTCCATTCCCGGTGGGACCGCTACGACCGGTTGCGCTCACGCACCGACGCGCTCGGCCGCACCACCGAGTACCGCCGTGACGAGGCGGGGCGGCTGACCGCTCTCATCCGCCCGGACGGACGCGCGGCCACGGCCTCGTACAACGAGCTGGGCAGGCCGGAGACGATCACGGATCCGGACGGCTCGACATGGCACCAGACGTTCGACGGCGCGGGCCGGCGCACCTCGGTCACCGATCCCGCCGGCGCCGTCACCCGCTTCACGTACGACGCGCTGGGCCACCCCGCCTCGGCGACGGACGCGCTGGGCGCCACCACCCGCATCCGGTGCGACGCGGCCGGGCTGCCGGTGGAGATCACCGACCCGCTGGGCGGCACGACCAGCTACCGGCGGGACGTCTTCGGCCGCATCACCGCTGTCGTCGACCCGGCGGGCGCGACGACCCGGCTCTCCTGGTCGGTGGAGGGGAAGCTGGTGCGCCGCGTCGAGGCGGACGGTTCCGAGCAGTCCTGGACGTACGACGGCGAGGGCAACTGCACCGCGCACACCGACGCGCTCGGCGGCGTGACCCGCTCCGAGTACACACACTTCGACCAGCTCAGCGCGCGGACCGGGCCGGACGGGGTGCGCCACGAGTTCAGGCACAACACTCAGCTCCAGCTCGTCGGGGTGGTCAACCCCCAAGGCTTGGAGTGGAGTTATGAGTACGACCCGACGGGCCGCCTCCTCGCCGAGACGGACTTCGACGGGCGCACGCTGACGTACGCGCACGACGCGGCGGGCCGCCTCACGTCCCGTACCGACGCGCTCGGGCAGACCATCGGCTACGAGCACGACGTGCTCGACCGCGTCGTCGCGAAGGACGCGGCGGGGAACGTCACCCGGTTCCGGCACGACGCGGCGGGCCGGCTCATGGAGGCGGCGGGTCCGGACGCGACGCTCGTCTACGGCCGCGACCGGCTCGGCCGCGTCAAGTCGCAGACGTGCGACGGCCGCACTCTGACCTTCGCCTACGACGAGCTGGGCCGTCGTACGCGCCGGGTCACCCCCTCGGGCGCGGTCAGCACCTGGTCGTACGACGCGGCGGGCCGCCGCACCGCCGTGTCCGCCTCCGGGCACGCTTTCGCGCTGGAACACGACGCGGCGGGGCGGGAGGTCGCGCGCCACTTCGGCGACGAGCTGACGCTGACGCAGGCGTGGGACCCGACCGGGCGCCTCACGGACCAGACCGTGACGACGGGTACGGCCGAGGCCCCACTCCAGTCACGCGCGTACACCTACCGCCGCGACGGCAACCTCACCGCCGTCGACGACCTGCTCGCCGGTCCCCGCGCCTTCAGCCTGGACGCGACGGGCCGCGTCACGTCGGTCGACGCCCCCGACTGGACGGAGCGCTACGCGTACGACGCGGCGGGCAACCAGTCGGAAGCCGACTGGCCGGACGACCACCCGGGCGCCGAGGCCCGTGGCGCCCGCGCCTACACCGGCACCCGCGTCACCCGGGCGGGCGCCGTCCGCTACGAGTACGACGCGCTGGGCCGCGTCGTACTCCGCCAGAAGACCCGCCTCTCCCGCAAGCCGGACACCTGGCGCTACGAGTGGGACGCGGAGGACCGCCTCACCTCCGTGACGACCCCGGACGGCACCCGCTGGCGCTACCGCTACGACCCGCTGGGCCGCCGCACGGCAAAGCAACGCCTGACGGAGTCGGGCGAGGTGGCGGAACAGACCGACTTCACCTGGGACGGCCCCACCCTCACCGAACAGACCACGACCACTACCACCCACCCGAACGCGGTCACCCTCACCTGGGACCACAACGGCCTCCAGCCGATCGCCCAGACCGAACGCATCACGGCGTCCGAAGCACCCCAACAGGAAATCGACCGGCGCTTCTTCGCCATCATCACGGACTTGGTGGGCGCCCCGAGCGAACTCGTAGCCGAGTCCGGTGAAATCGCCTGGCGCAAAAGATCCACTCTCTGGGGCGCCACCACCTGGCCGGTGAACAGCCCCGCCTACACCCCACTCCGCTTCCCCGGCCAATACTTCGACCCGGAAACCGGCCTCCACTACAATTACCACCGCCACTACGACCCGGAAACGGCCCGCTACGCTACGCCGGACCCGCTGGGGCTGGCTCCGGCTCCGAACCCGGTCGCGTATGTTCATAATCCGCATACGTGGATGGACCCCTTGGGGCTCGCTCCGTGCCCAAATAACGTGGCCCTCGGGATCCGGAAACATGGCTTGCGGGAATTCGCCGCTAATAATAACTATACGCATTTTTTGGACCACTGGGACTGGGAATCCGAGGTGCGGGCAGCGGCACACAATCCTGATATCCATCTACACATCCCCATTGATGGTTTCATTGGAAAAACACCGGTGGACCGCTTCATGAGGGCATACGAGAACGGCATGGGGAATAACTGGTGGGCCACAGAGCGTGAAATGTACCACGTTGGGAAGTCGGTTCGCCTTGGAGACCGCTCGTGGGAGAGTGTAACCTTCTACGACAACGGGAAACTGCAACCCATACCACCGCCAGAAGAATGGCCAATACCTAAGAGGTAGCATGCAAGAAATCATTTCATGGGATCGAGAATTTCAAGTATGGCAATATTCAGTAAGCCACTCGATGCTACTGCTGAGGAGTTTTCATCCTCAGCAGTACGAAACGCGGATCGACGTCGCCTTCCCGGCGGTCACACTCATGCACGTGAAACCCAGCTATGACGCGCTCTCCATCAGCGAAGCGACTGAACAAGAAAGGTTGGACACACTAGGGGAAACCGCAGAGAAAATCACCCACGGATCCTTGTTTCTCTTGAACAACGGCGAAGGTTACGTGCATGCCGCACAATGTGTCTGGCATGAGGACCACGGCGACCATCGCACGCCCTCGAAGTACGGCCCACTCCGGGGCACCGAATAGGTCTTTCCGTCGACGCAATAATTCTACGCAGCGGTATCGAATGTCGGGCACAGTGCAGCCGGTCGGATTCTTCCGTGAGTTGGAGACCGATTCACCGCGGACCCATCAGGGTTCGATCCGGGACTCCCTCACCATTCACCACCAATACCCCAAATGGCGAATCGTCCGATACCTTAGCTCGGGGCACCCGATCCTGGACATCATGGAAGTGACCGTCGATGTCCTTGAGGGGGCCTTTCGAGTGCCTGACGGTTCATCAATCCTGACGGACGGCACTTTCATTTGGCGCCTGGATCTGCCAGCCTATGTCGAACGGTACCCGATCCATATGCCGTATGAGTTCCTGGATTTCATATCGGAGAATCATTTCACGGTTCCGTCTCCGACTCGCGAACATCTGATCGACACCTCTCTGTCCGCATCCGCCTTCCTTGGCTTCCGGTCCGACCCCGGCACTGGGCCTCGGGAGCAGTAACCGGGGTAGCCGGCCTCGCTGGCAGGGCAGTCGAGCGTTCCGCTTCAAGAGACCGACAGGTTGGGCGGCAGTCGGCGACGATGGCTGGTCGGCTTTCTGGTGCCCGAACTGGCACGGCCTCACCTGCCGCCCCAGCGCCGAGCTGCTCGTATTGGCAGGGCCCCGCACGGTCCCTTCCGCTCGGTTGCGCAGCGTGTTTGACCAAGGGGCACAGCCCGGCAGCCCGTCACCCCGCCGCCAGCACGAACCACACCCCCTCGCCCCGCATACCCCCAGCCCAGCGGAGCGCCCTGGCATACGCCCCACTTGTCCGCCAGCGCGCCCACCAAGTGCAGACCCCTGCCGTGTTCGTCGAAATCGGGAGACGGGTGGGAGACCGGTTCGGTGGGGTTGTCGTCGTAGACCGTTACGCGGGGACCGAGGGCAGTCCGATCGCCAGCCAGAGGAGGGAGCCCGCGCCCCTGGCCTGGAGGCGTGGAGGTAGGTGTTGGTCACCAGTTCCGATGTGAACAGGGCCGCCGCGTCCACGGCGGCGGTCAGGTCCAGGGCGTGCAGGACCGGCGACGAAGTCACGGCCGGGGCGTCGTACCGAGTCGAGATCCATGAGGGTTTCTTTCCCGGAATATGAGCGGACGATGACGGGCGGCGATCCGGTGTCATCCGGCTGATTTTCTCAGCGCATGAGCGACACGAACAGCATGAACAGCAATGAGAAGCACCGCCCCCCGTACCGCCCCGTTCTGACCGCAGTGGCTGCCGTAGCCGTGCTCGGGCTGGCGCTGGTGGGCTGCGGGCAGCAGGAGTCGGGCTCCGGGGCCGAGGGGAAGGGGAAGCAGAAGGCGTCCGCCGGCAGCGGGGCGAAGGTTCTGTGGGTGGGTGACTCCATCGCCGGGGCCGAGGCTCCGGCGATCGGCGCGGCGCTGGAGGCGAGCGGCGTGAAGTTCAAGGACGCCTCGTCCGAGGGCGGCGGCACGGTCGTGGACAGCGGCGAGAAGATCACGCAGATGATCTCCGGCGACACGTGGAAGCAACTGGCCGAGAACATCAAGACGTTCAAGCCGACCGTGATCGCCTATCAGGTCACCACGTACGACTGGGGAAGCGCGGACCAGCAGCGCGCCGCGTACGACAAGCTCGTGCGCACGGCGAAGAACGCCGGGGCGAAGGTGGTGTTCGTGCCGTCACCGCCCATCAAGGTCGACGATTTCTACAAGCAGCACGAGGCGCAGATGCGTACCGCGCCGAAGACGGCCGAGGAGGTCGCCGGGAAGAGCGGGGGCGCTGCGGCGTACCTGGACGCCTCGCAGCTGTGGGGCACGGACAGGTCGGCCAAGAAGGCGCAGCGTGGGCCGGACGGGATTCACAACTGTCAGCAGGGGGCGGCTGTCTTCGCCAAGTGGTTCGGCGAGGAGCTCGGCAAGCGCGAGGGGTTCAAGCCCGCGCCCGTGGACAAGTGGGCCAAGAGCGGGTGGACCGGTTCCGACCGGTACGGCAAGCTCAAGTGCGAGAGCTGAGGGGCCGTAGTGGCCTCGTCGGCGGCAGCTCTTGTCCCTGCCGTTCCCGGGCGGCACCGGCTACCCGATAGCCGGGGAACCGCCCGTAACCATGTCTCCGCGCTCGACGGGCTGCGCGGCTTCGCCGTGGCGGCCGTACTGCTCTTCCACGCCGGCCTGCTGAGCGGCGGGTTCCTCGGAGTCGACCTGTTCTTCGTGCTGTCCGGGTTCCTGATCACCGGCCTGCTGCTCGGCGAAACGGCGAAGAAGGGCCGGATCGCCTTGGGCGCCTTCTGGTGGCGCCGGGCCCGGCGGCTGCTGCCTGCCCTGGTCTGTGTGGTGGTCGTCGTCCTGCCGGCCACTTGGGCGTGGGGCGGCCCCACCTTGCTGCGGTTCGCGCTGGACGACGTGCCCTGGGTCGGGGCCCAGGCGGTCAACTGGCACTACATCGGTGAGCAGATCGGCTACTGGGAGGGTTCCGGCACCCGGGTCTTCGCCCACCTGTGGAGCATCGGTGTGGAGTGGCAGTTCTATCTGGTCTGGCCGCTGGTCGTGGCGGTGGCCGCCCGGGGGCGGTACCGCCAGCGGATCGTGGCGGTACTCGCCGGGGCGGGCGCCCTGGTCTCGCTCTTCCTGACCGTCTGGCTCGGGACGGCCGTGGACACCACCCGCGCCTACGAGGGCACCGACACCCGCGCGGCCGCCCTGCTGCTCGGGGCGCTGGCCGCCACGGCTCCGCTGCGGTCCCTGGCACGCCGGGTACCGCGTCGCGCGGCCGACCTGGTGTGCCTGGGGATCGCGTGCGCCCTCGCCGTGGCCTGGACGGTGACCGGGGGCGAGGGCTCGCCGCTGCTCTTCAAGGGCGGGCTGTTCCTACACTCGCTCGCCGCGGCCGTACTCATCGCGCTCCTGACGCACGTACCGGATACGTACGCGGCGCGCGTCGCCGGCAGTCGGCTCCCGCGGGGCCTCGGCGCGCTCTCGTACAGTCTCTACCTGTGGCATTGGCCGGTCTTCCTGCTGTTGTCGCCCCGGCTCACCGGGCTCGGCGACTGGGGTGCGGCAGCCATCGCCATCGCGGTGTCACTGGTGGCGGCGGCGCTGACGAAGGCGGGCGTAGAGGACCCGGTGCGGTTCCGGGCGGGCTGGGCGCGCGGCCGACGCGGAGCGGCCGCCGTGGCCGTGGCGGCGCTGGCGACGGCCGTGTTGTGGGCGACGGTGCCCGAGCCGGTGACGGGAGCGGGCACGGTCGACATGGAGCAGTTGCGGTGAGCACGCCGTTGAGTCGGCGGCCGTACGCTCCCTGCGGTGTCGAGCCTTCCTACGTCGTGGAGTCAGACTGTGTCGTGGGGCGACAGCCGTACGTCCACTGCGTCGTGGGAGGCGACGGCTGTATGCCCCTGCGCGTGGAGTCGACGACCGTACACACCCTGCGTCACGATATGAACCGATATGACATCTGTGCTCGCTGCCCGGGAGGTACCGTCCATGTCCCGCGTCCTGCTGATCGAGGACGACTCGGCCGTACGCCGCGGCATCGTGTTCGGCCTGAACCGCATGGGCCACGAGACGGAGGCGGTCGGCACCGGTGAGGACGGTCTGGAGGCGCTGGAGGCCATCAGACCCGACCTCGTGCTGCTGGACCTGATGCTGCCGGGAATGAGCGGCCTGGAGGTGTGCCGCCGCATCCGCGAGACCAGCCAGGTACCCCTGGTCATCCTGTCCGCCCGCGGCGACGACATCGACATCGTCGTCGGCCTTGAGGGGGGCGCCGACGACTACGTCGTCAAGCCGGCGAGCGCCGCGGTCATCGAGGCGCGGATGCGCGCGGTCCTGCGGCGCGTCGCCCCCGCCCAGGACGCCGCCGGCCCGGCCACCGGCCTGACCCGGATCGGCGATCTGGAGATCGACCGCGACGCGCTCATCGTCCGCAAGAGGGGCGCGGACCTCGTCCTCGCCCCCTCGGAGCTGAAGCTGCTGCTCTTCCTCAGCGCCGCCCCCGAGCGCACCTTCAACCGCCAGCAGCTCCTTGAGGACATTTGGGAGCACAGCTACTACGGGGACGCCCGCCTGGTCGACGCCTGCGTCATGCGGCTGCGCTCCAAGATCGAGGACGACCCGCGGCGGCCACTGTACGTACAGACCGTGCGCGGCTTCGGCTACCGCTTCGGCCCGCTGCCCGCATGAAGCTCACACCACCCCGCGGCCTGCACCCGCTCCGTGGCCTGCACCCGCTCCGTGGCCTGCACCCGCTCCGTGGTCTGCGCCCACCCCGCGGTCTGCGCCCGCGCCTGATCATCGCGTTCCTCCTGGTCGCCGCGGTCAGCGCGCTGATCACGGCCGCGCTCACCTACCGCCAGGCCCGCCAGTCGATCCTGGACCGCACCCAGCACAGCGCCGTCGGCGACCTGCGCCTCCAGACCAATTCCCTCGCCCCGAACCTCCCGGCCGACCCGACCGACGACGACCTGCGCGTCTTCGCCCGCCAGCTCGACCGCGCCTCGGGCTCCCGTGACTGGCACACCGCCGTCTCCCGCGACGGCGGACCGCTCATCGGCACCACGGCCGACATCAGCGGCGCCCTGCGCACCGCGACCACCAGAAAAGGCGACACCGCCTTCTACGAGCGCGTCGACCACGGCGCCCGGCCCCGCCTGATCATCGGCATGCCCGTCGACTACACCCGGCACAGCCGACAGAACGAGGGGAAACCCTCGGGCCTCGTCGTCTACGCGGACCTCTCCCTGGACCGCGAACGCGCCGACATCTCCGCCCTGATCACCGCCGCCTGGGCAGGCGCGATCCCGGCACTGGCGTTCGCCGTCTTCCCCGCCCTGTTCGCCGCCCGCCGCGTACTGCGTCCCGTACGACGGCTGCGGGCCGCGGCCGAGAGGATCACCGAAGGCGCTCTCGACACCCGCCTCGACACCGCGGGCAAGGACGAACTCGCCGCCCTCACCGGCACCTTCAACACCATGGCCACCGTGCTGGAACGGAACGACACCAAGCTGCGGCGCATGGAATCCAACTCCCGCCGGTTCGCCGCCGACGTCACACACGAACTGCGCACCCCGCTCGCCGCGATGGCCGCCGTCACCGACGCCCTCGACGAGGACGCCCACTCGGGCAAGCTGCCGGCGGACACCGCCGACGCGGTCCTCCTCATCAGCGACGAGACCCGCAAGCTGACCACGATGGTCGAAGACCTCATGGAGATGTCCCGTTTCGACTCCGGTGCCGCGCTCCTCCGCCCGGACGACGTCGACCTGCGCACCCTGATCCACAAGACGCTCCAGCTGCGGGGCTGGCACGAACCGCACCAGGTCGTCACCGACCTCCCCAGCGGCAGTACGCACATCCGCGTCGACGCACGCCGCATCGACGTGGTGCTCGCCAACCTCATCGGCAACGCCCTGCGCCACGGCGCGGCCCCCGTCACCGTCCGGGCGACCGCCACGCCCCACTCCGTCGTCATCGACATCGCCGACAGCGGCCCCGGCATCCCCGAGGAGGTCCTGACCCATGTCTTCGACCGCTTCTACAAGGCGGACACGGCGCGCACCCGGTCCGAAGGCAGCGGCCTGGGCCTGTCCATCGCGCGAGAGAACGTACGCCTGCACCACGGAACCCTCACCGCCGCCAACCTCCCGGACGGCGGCGCGGTGTTCACCGTGACGCTTCCGCAGCCGCCGCCGAAGGAGCCGTCGTGAAACGCTCACTCGCGTGCCTGGCCGCCTTGCTGGCGCTCGGCGTGACCGGCTGCGGGGCCGGCTCCACCGGCCCGGTCCAGGCAGGCGCCCCGGCTTCCGGACTGCGCGAACCGGGGTCCGGGGCCGGCTACGCACAGCTCTACTTCGTCAGCCCCCTCGGCCTCCAGTCGGTAGCCCGCGAGGTCACCGCCCCCGCGCCCCCGCAACAGTCGCTCGACCTGCTCCTCAAAGGCCCCGACGCCGCCGAACGCGCCCGCGGCCTGACCACGGAAGTCCCCCCGTTCAACGGACGCGTGACCGCACAACCGGCCAATGGCGCCGTGGACGTACGCCTCCCCGTCCCCGTGTCCCAGATGAACGGCGGCGGCCTCGGCCTCAGCCAGATCGTCTGCACCGCGGCCAACGCCCGCCTCCCCGGCGGAAAGCAGCCGCCGGACGTGACCGTACGAGTCCACGAGCCCGGCTACGGGCAGCCATGGACCGTACGCTGCGACGCGGCCGGCAACGTCGTTCCGCTGCCCGGCCGCTGAAGACGGCCGTCTCGACAAAAGCGACACTTCCGCCGTCATCACCCTCTTGAACTTTCGGATCGCCCCAGGACGTTCGTCGACGCAACGGCCGTGCCACTCCCTCCTCTAACCTCTATGTGGTGACCATGGAACCCATGAGGCTGAAGTTCAGAAAGTGGAACATTTCGTACTACCCCGCAACGGTATTGATTGGCACGCATGAGAAGATCGTCAATTACAACGCGGCCGACGATGAAGTGCTCGCGGCACATCCCCGCATGCGGCGGTTCTTGGTGCGCGTGATGCCGCACTGGCCTTTGACTTGCTTTTATCTGCATTGGAGCAATGGAGCCGACCTGGCTCGGATGGATGAGCGGGTAGCAGCAGGCATCGCCACTCGTGAAGACTTCTCGGACGCCGTAGCGGGCGAAGCGCTCGCAATGACCTGTATGGAGTGCAGAGTCGGCATGCGCGTGGTGACCGCCTCGCCGGATCTCCCGCTCTTCACGCTGGAGGAAATGAAGGCGAAGCGGCCGATCTACCGACCACACTGCCCCAGCTGCGGGAAGGCGTGGACGGCGCGCGTTCTCGAATTCATTCCACCCAATCCTTGACGGCAGCCCGACAGCCGGCCGCCGCAGCGGCTTTCCGGGCCATGAACAAGCCGGCGGCGATCATCATTACTCTTCGCCTGCGGCAGCGTTCCGCAGCTCGATACGGTTCACCTGGACGCCTCGCACGGCAGTACGTTCCTGGATGCCGAGCCACAGCTCAAGCGCTACCTGGCCCACCTCGGCGCTGGACCCTGGCAAGTCCCGAGAACTCATCCACCGCATCGCACAGGACATGTGAAAGGCGTAGTCGTGCCCTCATCGATCACCTGGCAGAAGTCCTCGTTCTCCGGCGGAGGCGAGGAAGAGAACTGCGTCGAGGTCGGCATATCGGCCGGCCGCGTCCACCTCCGCGAGAGCGACGAACCCAGCATCGCCATCACCACCACCCCACTGGCCCTGAAATCGCTCCTGCACCTCATCCGGGAGGGCAAAGCGGCGAGTTGACGCTCATCGCCACGTCGCGGGAGGCCGGACCGTTCACCTGACGGCAGCTCGGCGGCGGAGGCAACGTTCTCGCGGCAGGAGAAACCCCACTGGGGCCGGCGCAGCGGCGCGGAGTGGGGCTGCGCGGCTGCGCGGCCCGGCATCGGACCGTGTCCGCCCCCGCGAAATCGCCCCCCGCCGTCACCATCACACCCCTGCCCCTGAATGCGCTACTCCGCATCAACCAGCAGCCACAGGACGCGAGTTGCTGTCAGCCCCTGGGCATTCGCAGCGGAAGAACCGTCGCGCGCATCGCGCTCACCCTCGCCGACGCCCGCCGGAATCCGCAGCTCGGCCAGGTTCTGGCCCTCTTCCGTACGGACACCGGCGGCAAGCCCGCGCCGCCGCCCACTCGGAGGGCGCCACCCCTGCACGGCCCGTCGCTCGGCCCGTCGCTCGGCCCGCCGCACTGCTCGGCGCTCGCGTCGGCGCGCCGCTCGTGACGCTCCGGGCGCGGATCCACACCGCGTACGGGACGCGTACAAAACACATACGGGACGCGTACGGAAGCGGTGTCAGCCGTCGTGTCGACGGCGTGGCCCACGCGTACCCCGCCTCCGGTGAGCCGCCCCGCCGCGCCCCCGGTGCGGCACCAGCCCGTAGCCGGGCGGCTAGAACAGCGGCTGCTGGCCGGGGGTCGGCGGTGCCTCGGGGTCGAAGAGTTTGGGGGCCGCCGCCATGAGGGGGGCCATCCGGCGGGAGCCGGGGCAGGAGATCAGCTCGAAGCTCGTACGGCGGCCCGGCGGGTCGTGGCGGGCGTAGCGGCCGCCGACTACGGCGATCTCGCGGGTGCAGATGGGGCAGGTGCGGCGGGGTGACGACATGACACCAGTTTGACTCAGACTGATCGGTCCTCCGGTCCGGATCGGCCGGGATCGACCCGGATCAGACGAGATCGGCCCGGGCAGTCCAGCCCAGCCCGCATCGGCCCAGGTCGCCCGGATGAGTCCACTTCGACCCAGAGTCCGCTTCGGCCCGGATCAGACGTGGTCGGCCCGGATCAGTCCAGATCAGACCACATCGGCCCGGCCCCCAGCCCAACCCCGCCCCTACACATCCAGCTCAATCGCCGCCAGCTCGCGGACCCGGCCCGCGAAGGCCCGTACACCCGGGCCCCCACCCCCCGTGCCTTCCTCCTTCGCTCCCTCCACCGCTTCCTCCGCCGCGTCCGCCAGCCCCCGGATGTCCTCCCTCCAGCGGCCCGTGGCCCGGCGCTCGGAGCCGATGCGCTCGAAGCCCCGGTCCAGGAGGCCGCGGGCCGCGTCGGGCCGGTCCCGTTTGACGGCCTTGACGGCGGCGACCGCGTTGGCCAGCGCGCTCGCGGGCAACGGCCATCCACCGCCCGCTGTCAAAGGCCCGGCCGGGGTACCGGACTCCGTCCGTATCTCCAGGTCCAGGCGCCAGAACAGCGGCAGGTCGCGGAAGGTGAAGAACAGCAGGCGGCGGTCGGCGCGCAAGCGGAAGTCGGGGTCGCTGCGCGTCGGCAGGAGGAGCGGATGGACGGCGTTCAGGAAGGACGCCACCGAGTCGACGCACGCCGCGAAGTCCGTGTCCGGCACGGTCCACACGAGGTCGAAGTCGCTGAAACGATCCGCCGTGTCGGTGGCCAGCGAGCCGCGCAGAGCGGCCGTACGGGCCTGGGGGCAGCAGGCCGCCAGGGCGTCGACGATCTCGCGCAGGGCCTCGGCGAAGGCGAAGCCGCAGCGGTCCCCGATCGCCTCGTAGACGATCTCGACGGGGACGTTCGGCAGCCCGGGTACGGGGATCTCGGCCGCGTCCAGGACGTAGCCGGGCTGCCCGCCGCCCACGGCCAGCGGGCCGTGCAGCCGCGCCCGGCCGTACGCGCCGTCAGGGGCCGCGACCCAGTAGGCGCTCGGGCGGAACAGCTCCGCCTCGTACAGCACGGGCCGGCCGAGCCGGGCGGCGATGCCCAGGCCCAGGGTCCGGCCCGCGGGCGGATCGGGGGCGCCCTCCCGGACGCGGATCTCCAGGTGCCAGGAGACGTCGCCGGTCACGGACCGGTACACGCATATGACGGGGCAGGCCGCGGGCGTGTGGCCCTCCGCCGCCACGCAGGTCTCCGCGGCCGACACGCCGAAGCCCTCCGCGAGGGCGTCCGTCAGCCGCGCCAGGTCCAGCCCGCCGACGACGAAGAGGCCGTAGCCATGGCTGAAGCCCAGCCCGCCGCCTATGCCCCCGCCCCTCACGTCAGAACGCGTCGGTCGGCACGTACGTCCCCCACACCTCGCGCAGCGCGTCGCAGACCTCGCCGACCGTCGCCTTCGCCCGCAGGGCGTCCTTCATCGGGTAGAGGACATTGGCCGAACCCGCCTCGCTCTCGGCGGCCTTCCGCAGTGCGTCCAGCGCCGCGTCCACCGCCGCCTGGTCCCGTCCGGCACGCAGCGCGGCCAGCCGGGCAGCCTGCTGGGCCTCGATGGCGGGGTCGACGCGCAGCGGCTCGTACGGCTCCTCGTCGTCGGTCCGGAAGCGGTTGACGCCGACGACGACGCGCTCGGCGCTGTCCGTCTCCTGAGCGATGCGGTACGCGCTGCGCTCGATCTCGTCCTTCTGGAAGCCGTTCTCGATCGCGGCGACCGCGCCGCCCATGTCCTCGACCCTGGCCATGAGGTCGAGGGCGGCCCCCTCGACCTCGTCGGTCATCGTCTCAACGACGTACGAGCCCGCGAAGGGGTCGACGGTCGCGGTCACGTCCGTCTCGTAGGCCAGCACCTGCTGCGTGCGCAGGGCGAGCCGCGCCGACTTGTCGGTCGGCAGGGCGATGGCCTCGTCGAAGGAGTTGGTGTGCAGCGACTGCGTGCCGCCGAGCACCGCCGCGAGCCCCTGTACGGCCACCCGTACGAGGTTGACCTCGGGCTGCTGCGCGGTGAGCTGCACGCCCGCGGTCTGGGTGTGGAAGCGCAGCATCTGCGACTTGGGGTTCTTCGCGCCGAACTCCTCACGCATGACCCGCGCCCAGATCCGGCGCGCGGCGCGGAACTTGGCGACCTCTTCGAGGATCGTGGTCCGCGAGACGAAGAAGAAGGACAGCCGCGGCGCGAAGTCGTCGACGTCCATGCCCGCCGCCACGGCCGTACGGACGTACTCGATGCCGTCCGCGAGCGTGAAGGCGATCTCCTGCGCGGGCGAGGCCCCGGCCTCCGCCATGTGGTAGCCGGAGATCGAGATCGTGTTCCACTTCGGGATCTCGGCCTTGCAGTACTTGAAGATGTCCGCGATCAGCCGCAGCGAGGGCTTGGGCGGGAAGATGTACGTGCCGCGGGCGATGTACTCCTTGAGCACGTCGTTCTGGATGGTGCCGGTCAGCTGGTCCGCCCGTACGCCCTGTTCCTCGCCGACGAGTTGGTAGAGGAGCAGCAGGAGCGCGCCGGGCGCGTTGATCGTCATCGAGGTGGAGACCTTGTCCAGCGGGATGCCGTCGAACAGGATCCGCATGTCCTCGATGGAGTCGATGGCGACGCCGACCTTGCCGACCTCGCCGCTCGCCAGCGGGGCGTCGGAGTCGTGGCCCATCTGGGTCGGCAGGTCGAAGGCGACGGACAGGCCCGTGGTGCCGTGGGCGATCAGCTGCTTGTAGCGGGCGTTGGACTCGGTGGCCGTGCTGAACCCGGCGTACTGGCGCATGGTCCACGGCCGCCCCGTGTACATCGTCGGGTACACGCCGCGCGTGAAGGGGTACGAACCCGGCTCGCCGAGTATGTCGGCCGCGTCCCAGCCGGCGAGTGCGTCCGGGCCGTAGACCGGCTCGATGGGCAGGCCGGACTCTGTCTCACGCGCCATGGGTTCCATGCCTCCCGCTGAGTCGCCGAAAAGTGGATGCCGGGCCTCGCCACGGACTGTAGCGGCGGCCGTGCGAAGAGTGGAGCCGCCCGGCCCGGAACCTTCTCAGAGCCTGCCCGTCGACCGGGGCGGTGCCACCTTTGGCGGCGGGCGAGGTTCGGTTTCGGGCGGCCCGGGGCATCATCCACCGGTGATGCAGCAGACAACTGTCGTACGCAGAGTGCTCGTCGCGGCAGGAGTGGCGGCGGGAACGGTGGCGCTGACCGCCGGGTGCAAAGTGCAGACGGCCCCCGTCTCCGGCGCCTCGGGCCCGGTCGGCGCCAGCCATGCCCGTACGGACCCGGGACCGGTCGGCGCCAGCCATGCCCGTACGGACCCGGGACCGGACTCCAAGGCCGTGACCGGCGAGCGGCCGTGGCCGTCCTGGCCCGGCTCACCCGGACGCCCCGCCTCCCACACACACCACAACAAGCCCGATCGACCCCACTCGCCGCATACGACCCGTCCGGTGGCGCCCAAGATCGTCCTCGCGCCGGGCGCGCGCGGCGAGCGCGTGCGCGAGTTGCAGGCGCGGCTGCGCCGGCTCGCCCTCTTCGACCGCAACCCGACGGGCTACTACGGGCCGGCGACCAAGGGCTACGTGGCCGCCTTCCAGCGCGGGCACGGGCTGAACGGCACCGGCACGACCGACCGCGCCACCTGGCGCGCCCTGCGCTCCGCGACGGGCCGGCCGTCGGCCATGGAGCTGCGCCCGCCGACCGCCAAGCCGCTCGCCACACCCGACCGGCGGTGCCGGACCGGGCGGGTGCTGTGCATCAGCAAGAAGAGCGGCACGCTGGCCTGGATGGTGGACGGCAAGGTCGTCTCGGCCATGGACGTGCGGTTCGGCTCGCAGTACTCGCCGACGCGCGAGGGCACGTTCAAGGTGGACTTCAAGAGCCGCGACCACGTGTCGACGATCTACCACTCGGCGATGCCGTACGCGATGTTCTTCAGCGGCGGCCAGGCCGTGCACTACTCCTCGGACTTCGCGGCCCGCGGCTACGCGGGAGCCTCGCACGGCTGCATCAACGTCCGGGACAAGAAGAAGATCGCGGCGCTCTTCCGAGAGGTCCGCAAGGGCGACCGCGTCGTCGTCTACCGGTAGCCCGCCACGAGTGGGCGTCCGCCCGCAGACGTGCACTGGTGGAGAGCGGCGCGGGTGCGCGCAGGGGCGGGGGAACGTGCCCCGGTGGAGAGCGGCGCGGGCAGGACCGGGGGAACGTGCCCCGCCCGCGCCGAATGCGCACTGGCCGTTGGTACGGGGGGAACCCCGGCCTCATGCGCGGCCGATGACCAGTCGACCTGTTTCCTTCAGCGCCGGCCGTCCGGAAAACGTCACACCCGGCGGTGTCGCCCGCCCGCCGAGGCCGGAACCCGTACCGCCGAAGCGGCCCGATTCTCGTACGGCTACGGCAGACGGCAGACGGCTACAGCAGACGGCAGACGGGCAGGGGCCGGAGAGGCCGCCGTCGCCGGGCCGAGCCGCCATCACGTCACGGCGTCGGCAAGCATGAAGGCGGCCACGGCCAGCAGGACCACCGCGAAAATGCGCTGGAGGCGGGGCCCGGAGACCTTCGCGGCCATCCGCTTGCCGTCCCAGGCGCCCAGGATCGCGGCTCCGATGAACGGGCCGATCACCGCCCAGTCGAGTGAGGCGGCGGCTCCGGCGCGAGTGGCCAGTGAAGCCAGCGAGTTGGTGGTGATGACCAGCAGGCTGGTGCCGACCGCGGCCTCCATCTCGAAGCCCAGGACGGTGACCAGGGCGGGGACGGCGAGGAAGCCGCCGCCCACACCGAGCAGTCCGGTCAGCGCGCCCAGGCCGGCACCGGCCCCGGCCGCCTTGCCCGGCCGTACGTCGCCGCTTCCGAGGGGGGCGGTGGCAGCGGGCCGGAGCATCTTGCCGGCGGCGAGGGCGGCTATGGCGGCGAAGGCGATGGTGAGGGCGGCTTGGGGCAGGTGGGCGGCGGCGGCCCCGGCCGCGGCCGCCGGAAGAATCCCGGCGGCCGCGAACGCCGCTCCGGCCTTCCACCGCACCTGTCCGGCCCGGGCGTGCGCGTACAGGGCGGTCAGGGACGTGGCGGTGACGATGATCAGGCTGGCGGTGGTGGCCGCGGCCGGGGTGAAGCCGAGCAGATAGATCAGCGCGGGCACCGCCAGGACGCTGCCGCCGCCGCCGAGCGCGCCGAGTGCCAGGCCGACGGCGGCGCCTGCGATCAGGGCCAGGACCAGGGCGGTCACGCTATTCGCCCACTGTGTCCGCTGTCGGCGGCCACCGGCAGCCCGGTCCCGGTGGCGCGGGGGTGGGCCCGTTCGGGGCCGAGGCTGCCAGGACCGTGGTGGGAGAGGAACATCGCGTGCCTTCTGTGCGAGTGGAGCGGGGTGTGTGTGACACAGGCTCTCAGGGCCTGATGACGCTCAGCCCCGCGTCGGCGGCGGCCTCGAAGCCGTCATCGATGGCGACGACCTTCCGGCCGGTCGCGTCCAGGAACGAAGCGGCGATCGCCGCGCGCATCCCGCCGGCGCAGTGCACCCACACCGTGCCGTCCGGCACCTGGCCGATCCGGCCGTGCGGCCTCGTAGTTCGAGGCGTGGGCGACGGCTATCCGCTGTCCCAGCATCGGGCAGACATTCATCGCCGCTTCCCAGTGGTCGGTGGACTCCCATTCCGCCACGTTGACGAGAGAGAATTCGCTCCCCGGGACGATCGTGCGGAACATGTACGTCCGAATGGCGCCGGACTGAGTGGCCATCACTTCCGCGGCACCCTGCCAGGCGTCGAGATACGAGCTTTCCTTCTCCTCGTCGATCTCGATCGGGATGATCACGACATGGCGATCTTCCATCTGCCGCCTCCTCTGTCCTGTGGAGCAATTGTTCTGTGGAGCAATTGACTTCTGACGTGCCGCTCGGGCCGGAGGGGCTCCCGGTGAATGAGGGAGAACGGAGGGAGAACGGCCGATTCCGGGAGGCGCCGGCTTTGTTGTGGTGCGAGCCGGCGCTTTCTGGATGCAGACTGCGCGCACGTGTCCAGGAGTGGCGAATAGCCTTGTGGAAATGGCAACAAGGCCGGCGTGGACCGATACGGCGGCGGCCCGGGTACCGGACGCGCTCGCTCGTTCATTCCAACGAGGGCCCTGCCCGGGGAAATGAGGGCCAGGGCTATTGAACGGCGCTGTACGTCCGTGCGCCGAAGCCAGATGACAACAGGGCCGAAGCGGTTACCGGCGGGGTGGTCCGAGGCGGGGCGGTCATAGGTGGGGCGGGCGTGTGGGTGGGAGGGACGGGGCGGGTGGTGGGGCTGGGGCCGGAGTTTCCGCCGCCCATGCCCCCGCCTGGGCCCGAGCCGTCGCCACCGCGCCCTCCCCCGCCGTCGTTCCCGCCCCCGGCGCCGTCACCCGCGTGGCCGTGGCCACCACCGCCACCGTGACCGCCACCGCCATGACCATGGCCGTGCCCACCACCGCCACCGCCACCGCCACCGCCATGACCGTGCCCGTGGCCGCCGCCCGCCTCGTCATCGCTCCCGGAGCCCGACGATCCCCCGGAACCCCCGGAACCGGCACCCCCAGAACTCCCGGAGCCACCGGCGCCCCCGGAATCCAGCACGCGCTCGCAGTACTTGCGCGCCGCGGCCGGGCCGCCCACTGCGCGTTCCAGCCGGCGCAGCTTCTTGTCCTCGACCTCACCACTCGGACCGCGCTTCGCGGACAGATACCCGCGGCACGCCTCTTCGGCCCAGACCCTGCCGGACTTGCCGGACTTACCGTCCTTGCTGTCCTCGCCGTCTTCGCCGTCCTTGCCGCCGCCGCGCTCCCCCTTGCCGCGGTGCTCGCCGTCGTCCTTGCCACCGTGGGACGGGTCGGCTCCGTCCTCGCCCCGGCGCTCGTCCCCGCGCTCGTCCCCCGCCGCCCCGGCGCTCGGCGACGCGGACGGGCCCGGAGTGCCGGTGCCGGACGAGCCCGACGGGTACCCCGAGGGCCCCTCCGTGCTCAGTTCGAGGTCGGGTTCGGACGACCGTGCGCCGCCGGTGTCATCGGCCGCCGAGACGCTGGTCGCGGGCGACGGTTCGCCGCCGCTGAACGGCGCCGGCAGCATGCCCGTACCGGCCGCGACCGCCACACCGCCCAGCGCACAGCCCGCGAGGGCCAGGGCGAACGCCGCCTTCAGGCGCCGCCGTACGAAGGAGGGCCGGCCGGCCAGGGCGCCCAGCCATACGGTCCGCACCGGCGCGGCCCGCTCGGCGCTCGCCGCGCGGAACGCGGCGAGCGCCCGTTCCTCCCCGGGAAGCCCGCCGTCCGGCCCGGCGGCCGTCAGCTCGGCGGAGACGGCGGCGAGGGCCTCGGTGAACCGATCGGCGGCGGCCTGCCCACTCCCGTGGCCCGCGCTGCCCGCGCGGCTCCCGCCGCCCACGCCCTTCGCGCCCCGCGCGTCTTCGGCGTCACCCGCCACATCGGCGGCTTCACCCGCCACGTCCACCGCGTCCGCCGCGTCCACCGCGTCCACCGCGTCCACCGCGTCCACCGCGTCCACCGCGTCCACCGCGTCCACCGCGTCCACCGCGTCCGCACCGGCCGGATCATCCACACCGGCCGGATCGTCGGCATGGACCGGCTCGCCGCGCAGCAACCGCTCCACGGCGTCGTCGTCCAGCCAGCCGTACCGGTGGTCGTCCGCCATCACATGTCCTTCTGCGTTCCGGAGCGCAATTGCGTCACACTTGCGGAAGCGCCCACACCGGTCGGCGGCGTGCGCGCCGCCCGCCGCCCCGTGGCCGGGTCCGGTCCCGTCACCAGCTCCGCCAGCCGCCGCAGACCGCGGTGCGCGGCGGTACGTACCGCGCCGGGCCGCTTGCCGAGCACCCCGGCGGCGCTCTTCGCGTCGAGGCCGACCACCACGCGCAGTACGACGGCCTCCGCCTGGTCCTGCGGCAGCTGGGCTATGAGCGCGAACGCGCGTCCGGTGCCGAGGGATTCCAGCGCCTCCCCGGCGGTGTCGGCGTCGGCGGCCCGGCCCTCCAGCTCGCTCTCGTCGCCGCTGATGGCCGGGCGCCGCCCGCGCAGCCGGATATGGTCGAGGGCGCGGTTGCGGGCGATACGGGCCGCCCAGCCGCGGAACCGGTCGGCGTCGCCGCGGAACCGGCCGAGGTCGCGGGCGATCTGGAGCCACGCCTCGGAGGCGACGTCCTCCGCGTCGGGTTCGCCGACCAGCGTCCGCAGATAGCCGAGCAACCGGGGCTGCACGGAGCGGTAGACGGTCCTGAAGGCGGTCTCGTCCCCGCCCTGGGCCGCGTACACGGCGGCGGTCAGCTCAGCGTCGTCCCCCGGCACGCCCACATCCTGCCCCACTCCGGTCGGCCCGCGATCAGTAGCCCGCCGGGCCGGAGCCGTACGGAGGCTGCTGGCCCTGCTGCCCGTACGGGCCCGCCTGCGGCGGCGGGCCCTGCGGCGGGCCGGGGTAGCCGTAGCCGCCGCCCGGGGCCGGGTAGCCGTAGCCGCCGCCCTGAGCCGGGTACCCCGGGTTGCCGTACGGCATGCCCGGTGCGCCCGGCATCGCGCCCGGGTACATCGCGCCGCCCTGCGGCCCGAGCCCGGCCCGCTGTTCCTGCATCACCGTGAGGCGGCGGACGAGGAGGATCGCGAGGATCGCGGCGGCGAGCAGCACGAGGTAGGCGACGATGCTCGCGGCGATCGCGTTCTGGAAGGCGTCGACCCGGCCGCGTACGTTGAAGACGGCGACGTCGGCGTCGACCATTCGCCCGCGCGCGACGATGTACTGCATGGTGGTGGCCGAGTTGAGCACGGCCCCCACGATCCACAGCACCCACCAGGCGTTGAGCAGCCCGCGCGGCGCGTACGGCCCGGCCGGGGAGCTGGTCCGCCAGATGTCGTTGGCGATCTGCTTGGGGAACCAGAAGCTCACCACCGGCGTGAACCAGGCGCCCGCGGCCCAGCCGCTGCCGTACCGGTGCTGACCGGGCGCGATCACCTCGGCGTTGAGCCGTAGCCGCCGGAACCAGACCGCCCACACGACAGCGGTCGCCACCTGTGTCAGCGAGCCGAGCAGCAGCATGACCCGGAAGAAGTCGTCCGCGCCGTCGAGGTCGGACTCGCTCGCCCGGCCCCCGTCGAGGGCGTCCGAGATGACGCCGTACTGCCCGGCCGCGGCGACGACCCGCAGCACCAGCACGACGATGGTCACCGCGAACAGCACCGTCACCGTCGTCGCGAGCCCGCGGCGCAGGTCCACTCCGCCGGCGGGCATCGACGCCGGCGCGTAGGGGGCCGGCGGGTAGGGGCCGGGCGGGTACGGGCCGGGCGGCATGCCCATCGGCCCGCCCTGCTGCGCGGGGTAGGCACCGGGCTGCGCGGGATATCCGCCGGGCTGCAGGTACGGGCCCGGCTGCGGCGGAGGACCGGCCGGCTGCGGCGGGGGGCCCGCCGGCCGCGGCGGCTGCTGGTACGCCCCCTGCTCCCCCTGCGCCCCTTGGTCCCCCTGCTGCTGATGCGCGCCGCACGCGGCGCAGCGGCCGTCCTGCCCCACGGCGACGGCGCGGCAGCTCCCGCACGGATACATTTTCAAGACCCCCAGGGGACGTGACCGCTTCGCCAGTCACGGGCGTGATGAGCGAATATCGCGCCCACCGGCGCGGACCAGCACGTTACGGGCACCCGGCCGGTTCCGTCCAGGGCAGCCCGACCGCCCGGCCGAGCACCCGGCCGACTGCTCTTACGGCCGTGCGGTGTGACGGTTTCGCGGCGCGCGGCGCTGTAGGAAGTACGGGCCGTACGCGCGCCCGTAACCGGACGGCGGCCGGGGCCTCTCCTGTGGGGGGTGGCGGCCCCGGCCGTCCCTCCGCGACCGGCCCCGACGCGGCCGGACGCCCTGTCAGCCCTCGCGCCCGCGCTCCGGGTCGCTCTCCTCCGCCTCGTCCTCGATGCCGAGTTCCGCGAGCAGGTCGTAGAAGAGGTTCTCGACGAACGGCTCGGGCTCCGCCGCCAGCACCCGCTCCAGCGCGCCCGAGTTGGCGGTGTGCCCCGCGGCGGCGGCCCACGCGACGCCCTGGGAGGCGGCGTCGCGCGGGGTGAGGAACAGTTCGCCGATGTCCATCTCGCTCCGCTCCATATAGCGGGCCATCGTCGCGCGGCCCAGACACGCCGACCAGGAGCCGCCGGAGGGGTCCGCCGCCGCCACGACCGCGCACTCGCTGTCCATCACATACGCGGCGAGGGCCGGGGCGCCGGTCTCCTTCGTGAGGCTCCGCACCAGCGAGTCGATGTCACCGAGCTCGGGCTCGGGCGGGTGCTGCCACAGCTGCCAGCCGTCCGCGAAGGTCTCCGTGAGCTCCAGTTGATCGTGGCTCCCCTCGAAGACAGCGCACTCGACGAGCCCCCGTTCGCTCCGGCCGACGACGAAGTAGCCCCAGAAGCCCATCCTGATCTCCTTTGATCACACGGCTCTTGGCCTTACAGCGCACGGCCCCACAGGAACGTCACACCCCGGCGCTCACACCCTCCGCCGTCCGCCCGGCGCCCCCGTGCCCCCTCGCGCCGGCGCCCGCGCCCCCGCGTGATCCGCGCGTGCCGGAGGGCTCGTGGGCGGCCGGCGGCACCCGTCCATCTTGCCGCCTTGCCGCCGCTCCCGCCGAAGTTCGCCGCCGCGGAGCCGGACGCCCCGGCGGCGCCCGGCTCCGGATCAGCCCTCGTCGGCGGCGTCCTTCACCGAGACCGTCAGGTCGTTGGTGACCGTGAAGTACGGGCGCAGCCGCACCTCGCCGCGCGCGCCGGCCGGGAAGGTGTCGACGCCCTTGCGGTCCGCGAGGTCCCCCCGGAGGCGGCCGACGCGGACCAGTTCGGCCCCCTTCGACGGGCGTACCCACAGATCCCACAGGTCGGCTTCGGCGCCGCGCCGCTGGGCCATCGGCCCGTACGGCAGGCACCCGCGGTGGTTGTCGATCGGCGCGCGCACATCCGCGGCGGAGCCGTCGCCGCCGCGCAGCCGGGCGACCAGCTCCGCGCCATCGCCGAGCCGCTTGCCGCCGAGGGCGGGGCCGACGTCGACGGCGACGGTGATGCCGTCCTCGCCGACCACGATCTCGGTGGCCTCGGCGTGCACGGCGCGCTGCCAGGTGCGGACGGCGAGGAAGCCGTCGCTCGTCTCGTACGGGACCCAGTGGCCGACGCCGTCGGCGCTCTCGGTGAGCGGGAGGTTCAACAGGCGCTTCTGCTCGACGAGTTCGGCCTTGAGACGGCGACGGGTCTTCTCGCCGGCGCGCTCCACGTAGCTGTCCCAGCGGCCCTCCTCCATGGTGTGCGCCGCCCGCTCGACGCGGACCTCGACGCGCTCGCCGGGCAGCCGGCGCTTGGGGATCTCGACGCGCACGGACTCCTTGCCCTTGGTGCCGCGGTGGCGCAGCAGGAGGTGGGTGTCGGCGGCGGCGAGCTGCTCGGGGCGGAGCGCGACGGTCAGGGCGCCGTCGCGCTCGACGGCGCACCGGGCGTCGGGGGTCGGGTCGGACGGGCTGTGGGCGGGGCCCGCCTTCTTCTTGGCTCCGGTCTTGGCTCCGGTCTTGGCATCGGTCTTGGCACCTGCCTTGGCTCCGGCCTTGGCACCTGCCTTGCCGCCGAACAGCCCGCGCAGCAGCCCGCTCTTGGGCGGGGCGGCGGTCGTGGAGCCGGGGCGCAGCTCCTCGAAGAGCTGCTCGTAGCGTCCGGCGATGGTGGACGGCTCGTAGCGGTGGGCGGTCCTGCGGGCGGCGGCGCCCAGCGTGCGGCGCAGCTCGGCGTCGCCGGTGAGTTTCAGGAGCGCTTCGGCGTAGGCGTCGACGGCGTCGGAGTCGTCGAGGGGGACGAGGAGGCCGTCGGTGCCGTCGGTGAGGATCTCGCGCGGGCCGTACGGGCAGTCGGTGGCGACGACGGGGAGGCCCGCGTGCATGGCCTCGACGATGGTCATGCCGAAGGACTCGGCGTCGGAGGCGACGGCGGCGATGGAGCCCTTGGCCCACTCGGTCTCGATGGGCGAGCGGGCGCCCATCAGCAGGACCCGCTCGTACAGCCCGAGCCGCTCGATCTGCCCCCGCAGCTTGGCCTTGGCGGGGCCGCGTCCGTAGATCCGCAGGTTCCAGTCGGGGCGTTCGGCGGCGACCTTGGCGAAGGCCGCGATGAGCCGGTCGTAGCGCTTGACGGCGACGAGGCGGCCGGCCGAGACGATGGTGTTCGTGGCGCCCGCGCCGAGGTCGGCGGGTTCGGCGGCGGGGGCGGGCACGGCGTTGGGGATGCACAGGATGCGCGCGTGGGCGTCGGGGAGGGCGTCCCGGTAGTGCCCGGCGTCGGCCTCGGAGACGGTGGCGAACGCGTCGAGGGCGGCGATGGCCGGGTCCATCACCTCGTGCAGCTCGGGTACGTGCGCCTCGTGGGTGAGGTGTTCCTGGCCGAGGCGGAGGTAGCGGTCGCTGCCGTACTCCGCGAGGTAGCCGATGAGCTTGGGGCGGGTGGCGATGACGACGTCGGCGTCGGTGGCGGCGAGGTGCGCGGCGATGCGCTGGTCGGTCAGGGCGGTGGCCGCCATCCGGCCGTTGTCGATCCGCTCGTCCCGGAAGAGGGCGCTGGGCCGCTGGTTGAGCGGGTCGGCGTACTCGTCGGTGTCGGCGCCCTCGCGCAGGTCGACGAGGGGGGTGACGGGGACCCGGGGGTCGATCATCAGCTCGGGGGCGTCGGCGGGGCGGTTGACGCTCGTGATGCGGACGTCGTGCCGGTCAGCGAGTGCTGCGGCGAGGTTGACGGTCGAGCGGATCGTGCCGCCGATTCCGTACGCGTTGTGGATCAGGAATTCGATCTTCATCGGGCCCTCGTTCAGGTGCGCGGGCGCGCGAACGCGCACTCCGCCGTAGCTGGATACGCCAGCGTCGGCAATGGTTGTCCCCCATATTGACAACCATCCCTGTGGCCCAGTGCCACCCGGGGCCCGAAACCGGGTGCCCGCGCGGCCCCGGAGCCCCGGGGTGAGACCCCCGGCCGGGGGCTGAGCTTGTGCCATATCCCCGGCCGGGTGCGCGACGCCCGGCCGGGGAGGCGGTACGGGCCCTCAGTGCTCGACGCGGTCGGCGAGCGCCGTGAACTCCTTCCAGGGCAGTCCGGGCCGGCGCGGGTCCCACAGCTTCTGGGCCAGGGCCCGCAGCGGCAGCCGGATGCCGCGCGCCACCTGCTGGGTGGTCTGGGCGTCCGGGATGTCGCCCCAGATCGCCAGCCGGCCGCCGAGTACGCGGTCCGGCCCGGCGAGGGAGGCGGGTACGGGCTCGGTGCCGCGCAGCACCGCGGGCGTCCACCGCTCGTAGATCCGGCGGCCGGTGGGGTAGCGGAACTGGTTGGGCTGGCCGAGCACGTAGTAGAGGAACTCGTCGTTGAGGTTGACGAGTTTGCGGCCCTCCTTCAGATACTCCAGCGGGTCGCGGGCGCCGATCTCGGTGCCGGTCCAGTACTCGATCTCGCGGTTCTTGTCGGTGGCGACGACGCCGCCGGCGTGGACGCCGTCGTTCCACACCTTGGCCTTCCCGCCGAGGGAACGCACCGTCGCGGCCCGGTCGTTGAGCCAGCCCGTCGCCAGGTCCTGGACCTTGGCGTCGGGCCCGTACTTGGCGCGGGCGCTCTCCGCGAGGCCGGGGTAGGTGCTCTCGGGGTCCTTGGCCATGAGGGCGAGGTACTCGTCGCCGCCGAGGTGCGTGTACGGGCCGGGGAACAGCGGGGCGTACTCGCGCAGCAGGTCGTCGACGATGCGGGCGGCCTTCTTGTCGGAGATGTCCGCGGCGCCGCGGGCGGGGGTGCCGGCGGCGCTGCGGAGTTCGAGGCCGGGGTGGGCCTTGAAGACCGCGCCGAGGTGGCCGGGCGAGTCGATCTCGGGGATGACCTCGATGTGCAGGCTGGTGGCGAGGTCGGTGATGTGGCGCAGCTGATCCTTGGTGAGGTGCTGGTCGGAGACGATCTCGGGATGGCTCTTGCTCTCGATGCGGAAGCCCTGGTCGTCGGAGAAGTGCAGGCAGAGCTGGTTGAGTTTGAGGTCGGCCATCTCGCGGAGGCGGTCCTCGACCCAGTCGGCGTCGAAGAACTTGCGGGCGATGTCGAGGTTGAGGCCGCGCTGGGGTCGGTCGGGGCGGTCCCGCACGCTCCCTTCGGGCACCTGTCCGCCGGAGCGCACGGCCTGCACGACGGTGCGGGTGCCGTAGAAGGCGCCGGCCTCGTCCGCGCCGGTGATCACCACGCGGCCGTCGCGGGTGGTCATGGTGTACGACTCGGGGCCGCCGTCGTGGCCGAGGCGGAGTTCGACGTCGCCGCGGCGGGCGGGGCCGGAGGCGGTCTTGAGGCCGAGGTCGCGGGCGAGGACGCGGGCCGAGTCGCCGAGCGGTCCGGACGGGCCGGCGATGACGCGGCCGGTGCGCGACGGCCGCCAGCCGGGGCCGCGGGCGGCGTCGAAGGCCCGTACGGCGGGGATGGTGCGGGGCGCCTTGGACAGCGGGCCGGTGGGGGCGGGGGTGGGCGTGGGGCTCCGGGCGGGCGCGCTGGGGGTTGTGGGGCCGTCGTCGCTGGGCCACACCAGGAAGGCGATGACGACGGCCACGACCACGGCGGCGCCCGCGATGGCGGCTCGTACGGCCGCTGCTCGGCTGATCCTGCGGGGCAACCGCATGGCGCATACCTCCTGTTTAGGGTGATTTCGGGGCGAAGGTATTGGGTGTTGCCCCTTCAGCCGTCACTTACGCGCCCGTAGGGCCTCACGTCCGGGTGAAATTCGCGCATCCGTCGGACAGTGGCCGAGTTGCATCGCTACGGTGACGACTCAATCCCCCGCGCCCCACCCTTCACGCTCCCCCCTTCCCTCTCCCTCTCCTGTCCCCCTCCCTCTCCCCTCCCCTTACCCACCCGATCCACCCGAGGAATTCATGCACCACGGCCTCGACCGTCTCAACTCCGCCGCGCCCCGAGCGGCCGAGGAAGCGCTGCGCGCCTGCTGCGGCAGCCGCCGGTGGATCGAGCGGATCGCGGCGCACCGCCCCTACCCCGACCTGGACGCGCTGCTCGCCGCCGCCGACGAGGCCGCCTACGACCTCACCCCCGCGGACCTCGCCGAGGCACTCGCGGGCGAGCACGCCGCGCACCACCCGCCGCTGGCCGCCGACAGCGGCGACCCGGCCGGCCCGCCGGGGCCCGGCACCCTCGCCGCATACACCGCGCTACGGGCCGCGCACGCCGCGTACGAGAGTAAATTCGGCCATGTCTTCGTGATCTGCCTGGACAGTTTCGCGCCGGAGGAGGCGCTGGGTCAGGTGCTGGCCGCCATCCGCGTCCGGCTCACCCACGAGCCCGACGAGGAGCGCGCCGTCACAGCCGACGAGACGCGCCGACTCGCCCGCGGCCGGCTGGCCCGGCTCGTCACGGAGGCCGCGCCCGTACCGGACACGCAGGGGTGCCCGGGGGCGTGAGCGCCCCTCCGACGCGCCGCGCACACGCCGGCCGCGTCGAACACGAGGGCCCGACGCGCCGCACGCGTACCGGTCGCATCGAACGCCCGTACGGACATACGCCCGGAAATCGGGCTTCCAGGGCGGCCCGCACCCCTCGCGAGTAGGCCGTACGTGCCTGTTTGATCACACCTAAGGACCCCGGGCGAACGAACCGACACGTCGTCGCTACGATGGCCAGGGCCGGTGGACCGTACCCGGCCGGGCCCGACCGACAGTGCTCCTCTCTTACTCGTTAGAAGCTGGCGGCAGCCCCCAATCCCCGCTCCCGGAGGGTTTTCAGTGCCGGCTGGAACGCTGTACCGCGGCCGGGAAGGCATGTGGTCCTGGGTGGCTCATCGAGTCACTGGCGTCCTCATTTTCTTCTTCCTGTTCGTGCACGTCCTCGACACCGCTCTCGTCCGCGTCTCTCCCCAGGCGTACGACGACGTCGTAGCGACGTACAAGACGCCCATCGTCAACGTGATGGAGTACGGCCTCGTGGCCGCCATCCTCTTCCACGCGCTCAACGGCCTCCGGGTCATCGCCGTGGATTTCTGGTCGAAGGGCCCGAAGTACCAGAAGCAGCTGCTCTGGACCGTCGTCGGCGTCTGGGTCGTGCTGATGGCCGGCGCTTTCTACCCCGTGCTGCAGCACACGCTGCGCACGCTGTTCGGGAGCTGAGATGTCCTCCGCAGAGACCACAACGCCGCACGACTCCGTGTCGCTGTACGACGCGGACCACCCGGCTCCGGTGATCGAGCCGCCCCGCGCCCGCACCAAGAAGACCCCCAAGTCGACCCGCACCAACTTCGAGATGTACGGCTGGCTCTTCATGCGCCTGTCCGGCATCGTGCTGGTCGTCCTGGTCCTCGGCCACCTGCTGATCCAGCTCGTGCTGGACGGCGGCGTCTCCAAGATCGGCTTCGCGTTCGTCGCCGGCCGCTGGGCCTCGCCGTTCTGGCAGGTGTGGGACCTCACGATGCTGTGGCTCGCGATGCTGCACGGCGCCAACGGCCTGCGCACGGTCATCAACGACTACGCGCAGCGGGACAACACCCGCTTCTGGCTGAAGATGCTGCTGTACACCGCCACGGTGTTCACCGTCCTTCTGGGCACGCTGGTGATCTTCACCTTCGACCCGAACATCCAGTAGACCCCGGGGCTGAGGCTTAACCCATGAAGATTCACAAGTACGACACCGTGATCGTCGGCGCCGGCGGTGCCGGCATGCGCGCGGCCATCGAGTCGACGAAGCGCAGCCGCACCGCCGTGCTGACCAAGCTCTACCCGACCCGCTCCCACACCGGCGCGGCGCAGGGCGGCATGGCCGCCGCCCTCGCCAACGTCGAGGAGGACAACTGGGAGTGGCACACCTTCGACACGATCAAGGGCGGCGACTACCTGGTCGACCAGGACGCCGCCGAGATCCTGGCGAAGGAGGCCATCGACTCGGTCCTCGACCTGGAGCGGATGGGCCTGCCGTTCAACCGGACGCCCGACGGCACCATCGACCAGCGACGCTTCGGCGGCCACAGCCGTAACCACGGCGAGGCCCCCGTCCGCCGGTCCTGCTACGCCTCGGACCGCACCGGCCACATGATCCTCCAGACGCTGTACCAGAACTGCGTCAAGGAGGGCGTGGAGTTCTACAACGAGTTCTACGTCCTGGACCTGCTGCTCCAGGAGGTGGACGGGGTCAAGAAGGCCGCCGGCGTCGTCGCGTACGAGCTGGCGACCGGCGAGATCCACGTCTTCCAGGCGAAGGCGATCATCTTCGCCTCCGGCGGCACCGGCAAGTTCTTCAAGGTGACCTCCAACGCGCACACCCTGACCGGTGACGGCCAGGCCGCGGCCTACCGCCGCGGGCTGCCGCTGGAGGACATGGAGTTCTTCCAGTTCCACCCGACAGGCATCTGGCGGATGGGCATCCTCCTGACCGAGGGCGCGCGCGGCGAGGGCGGCATCCTTCGCAACAAGGACGGCGAGCGCTTCATGGAGAAGTACGCGCCCGTCATGAAGGACCTCGCCTCCCGCGATGTGGTCTCCCGCTCCATCTACACGGAGATCCGCGAGGGCCGCGGCTGCGGCCCCGACGGCGACCACGTCTATCTGGACCTGACCCACCTGCCGCCGGAGCAGCTGGACGCCAAGCTGCCGGACATCACCGAGTTCGCGCGTACGTACCTGGGCATCGAGCCCTACACGGACCCGATCCCGATCCAGCCGACCGCGCACTACGCCATGGGCGGCATCCCGACCAACGTCGAGGGCGAGGTGCTCCTCGACAACACCACCGTCGTGCCGGGCCTGTACGCCGCCGGCGAGGTCGCCTGCGTCTCCGTGCACGGCGCCAACCGGCTGGGCACCAACTCGCTGCTCGACATCAACGTCTTCGGCCGCCGGGCGGGCATCGCCGCCGCCGAGTACGCGGCGAAGAGCGACTACGTCGAGCTGCCCGAGGACCCGGCGTCGCTGGTCGCCTCGCAGGTCGAGTCCCTGCGCGACTCCACGGGCACCGAGCGCGTCACCGAGCTGCGCAAGGCGCTCCAGGAGTGCATGGACGCCAATGTGATGGTCTTCCGCACCGAGCAGACGATCAAGACTGCCGTGGAGACCATCGGCGAGCTGCGCGAGCGCTACAAGAACGTGTCCGTGCAGGACAAGGGCAAGCGGTTCAACACCGACCTGTTGGAGGCCATCGAGCTGGGCAACCTGCTCGACCTGGCCGAGGTCATGGCCGTATCCGCGCTGGCCCGCAAGGAGTCGCGCGGCGGTCACTACCGCGAGGACTACCCGAACCGCGACGACGTCAACTTCATGCGGCACACCATGGCGTACCGCGAGACGGACTCCTCCGGCAACGAGACGATCCGCCTCGACTACAAGCCGGTCGTGCAGACCCGCTACCAGCCGATGGAGCGTAAGTACTGATGAGCACCCCCACGCTTGACAAGACCGACGGGCATTCGGCCTCGTTGGACGCGCTGGAGGCCGACCAGGGCCACATGGTCACGGCCACCTTCCGGATCCGCCGGTTCAACCCGGAGGTCTCCGCGGAGGCGGTCTGGGAGGACTTCCAGCTGCAGATCGACCCCAAGGAGCGGGTCCTCGACGCTCTCCACAAGATCAAGTGGGAGCTGGACGGGACGCTGACCTTCCGGCGCTCCTGCGCGCACGGCATCTGCGGCTCCGACGCAATGCGCATCAACGGCAAGAACCGCCTCGCGTGCAAGACGCTGATCAAGGACATAAACCCGGACAAGCCGATCACGGTCGAGGCCATCAAGGGCCTCACGGTCCTCAAGGACCTCGTGGTCGACATGGAGCCGTTCTTCCAGGCGTACCGCGACGTCATGCCGTTCCTGATCACCACGGGCAACGAGCCGACCCGCGAGCGCCACCAGACCGCCGAGGACCGCGAGCGCTTCGACGACACCACCAAGTGCATCCTGTGCGCCGCGTGCACGTCCTCGTGCCCGGTGTTCTGGAACGACGGCCAGTACTTCGGCCCGGCGGCGATCGTCAACGCGCACCGCTTCATCTTCGACTCGCGCGACGAGGGCGGCGAGCAGCGGCTGGAGATCCTCAACGACAAGGACGGCGTCTGGCGCTGCCGGACCACCTTCAACTGCACCGACGCGTGCCCCCGCGGCATCGAGGTCACGAAGGCCATCCAGGAAGTCAAGCGCGCCCTGATCACGCGCCGCTTCTGAGCTTCGCCCGGAGTCCTCTCCGTACGCGCTGGGCCCCGCTTCCGTCTCCGGACGGGGGCGGGGCCCTTCGCCGTGCGGCACCGCGCGCTGCCGCGTCCCGAGTTCACCGGCATGTCCATCCTGCATGCCGGGACGGACGGCGGCGGGTCAGCTCAGTTCCCAGACCAGTTCGGTCTGGAGGGGGCCGGGGCGGCGGAGGAATGCCTTGTGGTCGACGGCCACCGGGGCGAGTTGGGAGGTGTAGCACAGGACGGCCTCGCGCTTGGCGATCCACTCCTCGTCGTCCAGCCGTACGTCCCGCACCACCTCAAGGCGGTACCGGGCGCTCAGCTCCCGGTACGCGCCGCCGCTGCCGCTGCGCTCCAGCCCGGCCGACGCGTCGTCGGTGCCCCACTCGGCCGCCGCGCCGGAGTAGGGCAGGTCCGCGTAGATCCAGGGGCGCGGCGCGTCGGCGGCGCCGGGCCGCGCGGCGAGCGCTTCGAGCCCCTGGTCCCGTACGGCCGCGTGGTCGCGCTGGTTGGTGCCGAGCGGGAGCAGGACCCGGGTGGCGAGCGGCAGTCCGGCGAGGAAGTCCGTCAGCGCGGTCAGCGGTTCCCTGTCGCGGTACGGGCCGTCGGCGTGGTCGAGGAGTACCTGGTCGACGCGCATCAGGGCGCACGCGCGGGCGTCCTCCGCGAGCCGGGCGCGGTGGGTCTCGACGGTCGAGGTGAAGCCGCAGACCGAGTCCCAGTAGGAGAGTTCGCGGTCGGGCGGCGCCGCGGCGGCGTGCACGGTGACGACCGCGGCCGGCTCGTCGAGGCGGCGCAGGAGGCCGGCGAGGGAGAGGGCTGCGTCGTCGAAGTGGGGGGATATGACGACGGTGGTCCAAGGGCTGGGCACGTGGTACTCCGGCGTGTTCGGGCGGGCGGGGCTCTGGCGGTGGTCCGGGCCGGCGGCGGTTCGCGAGGGCGGTGGCCGGCCCGGTCGGATCTTCCACGACGTTCCGCATGGGGAGGTTTCCGCCCTTGCGTCGAGCCATCGGGCCAGGTCCAGACCAACGAACGTAGCAGGCGCTCGCCCCTGCTACCAGAGCGTAAGCGAGTAATTGGAGTGGCCGGAGGTGCCGTTGGGACGCACCGTCCCCCGCGCTCCTGCCCGTTTCGCCCCAGCGGGTGAAAGCGCGTCAAATTGGCGTCAAAGTGTGAGCGATACGTGCCAGAGGACCGTCAACAGGGGTCCCTATAGGCAGTGGCGCGCGATGCGCTACGGGAGCCGGCTTTCTGCCCCGGCCCCGACCCTCACGCATGGAGTGCGCAGTGACTGTTGAGAACGTCGTCGGTCTCGTGATCGCGGCCGTGCTGGTCGGTCTTCTGGTCCTCGCGCGCGCCTTCCCGGACCGGTTCTGATGCCGGGCCGCCCCTGAGGGACTGTGGCGTCCGGGGCGCTCGGTGTACGGCCCGGCGGAGGCGGTGAGCGGGACGCTCACGCCGGAGGGCGCCCCGGCGGCGGCCTGACGGCGGCCCCGCCCCCGTCGACCGCGACGGCGGTCCCGCCTCCCTCGACCGCGACGGCAGTCCTGCCCCCGGCGGCCGCAAAGGCGACCTGACTCCCAGCGCTGTCAGTGGTGCCGCCTATCGTCTTCTGTACGGGGCCGGTGGGATCGGGGAGGGATGCGCACCATGACGGTGGGCGAAGAGGGCGTGGTGTCATGCGGCTTGCCGCCGGACATCCTCGACGACGGCGACGCGTACGGACCGGCGATGCGCGCCGCGCATCCCGCGCTGCTCGGCTCCCCGGGCGTGGCCGGACTCCTGGACCACTGCCGCCGCCTGCCCGGCGGCGGGCGTGTGACCGGGCGCTGGCGGCGGACGGCGGTCGTGCTGCTGGGGGCGGCCCCGCGCGGCGGGGAGGCCGTGGAGGCGCTGCTGCGGGGCGTCGCGGCCCAGGACGAGCACCCGCTCCGGTCCGGGGCGCGGGGAATCGCCGGGGAGGGCAACGCCGAGCTGGTGCGGGGGCTGCTGTGGGCGGCGGCCGAGAGCGCGCGGGGCGGCCCGGACGCGGAGCGCGCCGACCGGGCCGTCGGCCTGGCGGGGGCCGTCGCCCTCCGTGCGGGGGTCGGGCTGGGCGGGTCCGGCGGCCAGTGCCGCCATGGGCGGATCGCGACGGCCGCCGTCGCCGTGCTCGGTACGTTCGGCGGCGCCCAGGGTGAGCGGGCCGCACAGGAGTTGGAGCGGGTTCGGGACGAGGTCCGCAACCGCACGGTGCTCAAGGGCGTGGACCGGGCGCTGGAGGAGATCGTCGCGCGCGGGGGCGTCGCCCCGGGGCGGGTGCGCGAGCGGTCGGTGGACACCGTGGGGCTGGACGCGCGCGGCATGCGGGAGGAGCAGCTCGGTCCGTACACGGCGGTGCTGTCCGTCTCCCCCACCGAAGCCGACCTCTCCTTCCGGGGGCCCGAGGGCCGGGTGCTGAAGTCCCCGCCGAAGGCGCTGCGCGCGGAGTACGGCGCGGAACTGGCCGAGCTGCGCGCGGCGTTGAAGCGGCTGCGGGCGCTGCTGCCGGCCGAGTGCGACCGGCTCGCGGACCAGTTGGCCGGGGGCACGGTCTGGTCCGCCGAGGAGTGGGCCCGGCACTGCGTGGACCACCCGGTGACGGGCGCTCCGGCCCGTACGCTGCTGTGGGAGGCGAGCGACGGCGCGGGCGGCGCGTGGACCGCCGGGTTCCCGGAGCGTACGGGCGGCGGCTGGGCCCTGGCCGGGGCGGACGGCACGGCGGACCGGGTGGAGGCGGGCGCGCTGCTGCGGCTGTGGCATCCGGTACGGGCCGGGGCCGAGGAAGTGCGCGTGTGGCGCGAGGAGTCGGCGGACCGCGAGCTGAGACAGCCGTTCCCGCAGATCTTCCGCGACGCCTGCCGCCCCGGCCGGGCGGAGGAGGGCGCGCCCGAGGAGTCCGTACGCTTCGCGGGCCGCCTGCTGCGGTACGGGCCCGCGAAGGCGCTGATGGCGAAGGCCGGTTGGACGGGGGGCCGGATCGGCTACGCCGACGCGGAGCGGCGGGCGGAGGCGGTGCGGGAGCTGCCCCGGCCGGGTGACTCGCGCCGCGCCGAGGGCGAGTTCTGGCGGGCGCGGCTGCTCGTGGAGCTGGTGCTGCCGGGGGAGGTTCGGTACGGGGCCGGGGGCGGCGTTGGAGGCGGGGCCGAGGGGCCGGGAGGGGGCGAGGACCGGGACGGCGGGCCGCCGCTCTGCGCGACGGGGCCGGTGCGCTTCGAGCACCGCCCAGGGCCGCGCGGCGCGTGGACCCCGGCCGCTCCGGCGGACGTTCCGGCTCTCGTGTTCTCGGAGGCGATGCGCGACGTGGGGCTGTTCGTGGCGGGTGCGGAGTCCGGGCCTTCGGAGACGGCCGGGGCCCCCGGGGCGGCTCTGCCTTCACAGGCGGCGGGAGCCCCGCAGGCCGCCGCTCCCCCGGCCGCCGCCCCCTCAGATCCGGCTGAGCTTCCACAGCCGCCAGATGCCGGTGCCGTCCGACAGATACTGCGTACCGGAGATTGACCTGCCGCTGAGCACGTAGTCCTTCTTCTGCCAGAGCGGCAGCATCGGCACGTCCTGGGCGACGGTCTTCTGGATGGCCCGGAAGTCGTCGGCCGTGCGTCCGCGCAGGTCCTCGCGCTCGGTGTCGCGGATCAACTGCTCGATGCGGGAATCGTGGTAGCCGGAGTGGAGGGAGGAGTCCACGCCGACGAGCGGGGCGGTGAAGGTGTCGGGGTCGGGGAAGTCGGCGAGCCAGCCGACGCAGTAGGCGTCGTACGCGCCCTTGGCGTAGCCCTGCTGGAACTCCTTCCACTCCACCCACTTGGCGTCCACCTTGAACAGCCCGGTGGCCTCCAGCTGCTTGCGCAGCGTCGCCGCCTCGTCGCCGGTGGCGGCTCCCTGGGAGTAGGCGAGGTCGAAGCTGACCGGGGTCGTGATCCCGGCGTCCCGCAGCAGTTTCCGGGCCCGCGCCGGATCGGGCTTCCGGTAGGCGTCGAAGAAGGGGGTGCTGTGGCCGGTGAGGCCGCGCGGGATGAGGGAGTAGAGCGGTTCGACGGTGCGGTGGTGCACATCGCGGGCGATGGCCTCGCGGTCGACGACGGCGGCGATGGCCTGCCGCACGGCGCGGTCGTTCATCGGCGAGCCGGGGCGCACGTTGAAGACCATGGAGCGGGTGGCGGCTCCGGAGTTCTCCATGACCCGCACGTCGTTGTCGGTGGGCGAGAGCGCCGCGAGGTCGGTGGGCGGCATCTGCCGGGCCACGACGTCCACGGTGTGGTCCCGCCATGCCCGGCTCATGCGGGCCGGGGAGGAGAAGAAGCGCACGGTGACGTCCCCGCCGACGCTCTTGACCGAGCCCCGGTAGCGGGAGTTGGGCTTCAGCCGGGCGGTGGCACCCGTCGCGTACTCCTTGAGGACGTACGGCCCGGAGCCGCTGACGGCGCTGTCCGGGCGGAGCCGGTCGGCGGGGTAGCTCCGGGGGTCGACGATCGACCCGGCCCCGGTGGCTATCTTGAACGGGAAGGTGGCGTCCGGGACTTTGAGGTGGAAGACCACCCTGCGGCCGGCGGCCTGCACCGAGGTGAGGTTCGCGGTGAGCGGGCTGGGCCCCTGCGGCGACTTGATGCGCTGGATCCGGTCGAAGGAGTACTTGACGTCCTCCGTCGTCACTTCGCGGCCGTCGGCGAAGGTGAGCCCGGCGCGCAGCTCGCAGACGTACGTCCGCAGCCCCGTGCTCTGGAAGGCGCAGCTGCGGGCCGCGTCGGGCACGGGCTTGTCGGAGCCGGGTGCGAAGGTCATCAGCGACTGGTAGAGGTTGCTGAACAGCTCCCAGGACCCGGCGTCGTACGCCCCGGCCGGGTCGAGCGAGGTGATCGTGTCGGTCGTGCCGACCGTGATCGGCCCCTTGTCCTTCTTGTCAGGCGCCACCAGCTGGCAGCCGCCCGCCCCCACGGTCACCACGACCGCACACATGAAACTCGCCCATAACCGGCCCCCACGCATCCCTGCGCCCCCTCCACCCAGTGATGCGCATCACCTAAACACAGGCGTCGCACGCGCGCAGGCGAATCGGGCAAAAGATCGGGTCCCTATACGGATCGGACGGTTCCATCTGCCGCCGGCGGCCCCAGAACCGCCCATACGGTCTTGCCGGAACACCCCCGCTGCCATACCCCCCAGGTCTCCGCGACCGCCTCGACCAGATGGAGCCCGCGCCCGGACTCGTCCTCGTCACCGACGAGGCGCGGCACCGGGGGTCTTCGCCCGGAGTCGGTGACCTCGACGAAGCACGAGCCGTCGGCGAGCACGGTGACGGCCACTTCGAACTCCCGGTCCCCGAGGGCGCCGTGCCGGACCGCGTTGGTCGCGAGTTCGGAGACGACCAGCATGGCCGTGTCGACGGCGTCGCCGGTCCGCCCCCAGGCCGCCAGGTGCTCACACACCCGCAGCCGGGCCAGCCCCACCGAGGCCGGCTGCCTGGGCAGCCGGAACGCATTCCGCCGCGGTAAGCCCACCACACGTGTCCCCTCCGCTCGACGCGCTCACATATTGAATACGTGATTGAAGAGGAAGCGAGGTGTGTGTGGTACTTCGCGTGCGAAGCGTGAGTGAGTTTCGGCCATCCCCCGCTACGGTGTGTAAACGCGGGCGGTCCCGCCCCCGCCCGCCGGCCCTCGCGCCCGCATGGTCCGCGTTCCGGGCGGCCGTACGGTCCGTATGCCCGTACGGGCGTACGGGCGTACGGGCACGGGCGGTTTGCGGCAGCACACGCGGCCGGCCACCCCCACCCCCGCCGCACGGCGCGGGGCCGCCGGTCGGATACTGGCAGGGCACGCCCCCGCAGCAGAGGACACCGCCATGAAGCTCAGCCGCCCCGTCTCCTGGTTCCTGCTCGCCTTCGGCGTCTGGTCCTGGGTGGTCTGGACGACCTTCGCCAAGAACCTGTGGAAGGACGGCAGCGGACTCGCCTTCGACGACGGCAAGCCCACCGCGTACTTCTGGGTGCACCTGACGCTCGCCGTGGTCTCCTTCCTGCTCGGGACGGCGATCGGCCTCATCGGGCTGCGCGGCGTTCGCGCGCACCGCGGCGCGGACAAGCAGAAGGCGGCAGCGCGAGACGCGGCACCGCAAGAGGCGGCGTCGCGCGAGACTTCGTCGCGAGAGGCCGCGTCGCAAGAGACGGTTTGACGGAGCGCGCGGGTAACAGAGCCGGCTAGGACCGCGCCGGGCCGGTCGGCGTCCAGTGCGAGGCGATCCCGGCGAGGATGAGGTCGATGCCCGCGAGGAACTCCACCCGGTCGTCGTGCACGCGTAGCTGATCCGCGACGCCTCGGGTGAACGGGTACTCGTCGGGGTCGAGATCCGCCCACGCGACCGCGGCGGCGTCGAGGAACTCGGTCCGGTTCGTGCCCGGATCGTGGACGTGCTGCGCACGGGCGTTGGCCGCGTTCTGCCCGCCCGTGCCGAGGATGTAGCTCTGCAGCGCGGACACGGCGGTGAACTGGGCGGCGTGGGGCACCCCGAGCGCCTGGACCTGACGTCCGAGCCGCTCGAAGATCCGCAGCATCGGTGACCGCGCCGGGGCGCGGGCGAGGTCGTTGCCGATCCACGGGTGGGCGTCGACCGCGTCGAACACGCCGAGGGCGAGGGTGCGGATCGCTTCCTGCGGGGTGGCGCCGGCGGTGTCGGCGGTCATGACGTCGGCGACGACGGCGTCGGTGGCGGCGTTGAGGAGTTCGCCCTTGCTCGCGACATGCCAGTAGATCGCGCCGGGGCCGGTGGCGAGGCGCCCGGCCAGCGTGCGGAACGTGAGCCCGCCCTCGCCCGCCGTGTCGAGGAGTTCGATCGCGGCCTCGACGATGCGCTCCCGCGAGAGCGGTTCCTCTCGCCGCTCCGCGCGACGCGCCGTGGTTGCCATGCGCCCATCCTGACATACCTCTGGAACCACGTTCCAGCTTGACAACCCTGGAACGCCGCTCCAGTCTGCAATGAGGGTTGGAACAACGTTCCAGAAGGAATCGCGGCGTTGGCCCGCCGGGCGCTCCTCCCGCAGACATGCGACAGGCAAGAGGAATCACCATGACCACTGACGTCACGATCATCGGCGCCGGGCTCGGCGGACTCGCCCTGGCCCGCGTCCTGCACCTCCACGCCATCCCGGCCACGGTCTACGAGGCGGAGGCTTCCCCGACGGCTCGCGCGCAGGGCGGCATGCTCGACATCCACGACTACAACGGGCAGCTCGCCCTCAAAGCGGCCGACCTGATGGACGAGTTCCGCGACCTCATCCTGGAGGGCCGCCAGGAGATGCGGATGCTCGCCCCGGACGGGACCCTGCTGATCAAGGAGGACGACGACGGTACGGGCGGCCGCCCCGAGGTGCAGCGCGCCGAACTGCGCCGCATCCTGCTCGACTCGCTCCCGGCCGGCACCGTCAGGTGGGGGCGCAAGGTCAGCGGCGCCCGCGCCCTCGGCGAGGGCCGCCACGAGGTGGTCTTCGCCGACGGCTCCACCGTTGCCACGAGCCTGCTGGTCGGCGCGGACGGCGCCTGGTCACGGGTGCGCCCGCTGCTCTCCGACGCCACACCCGAGTACACGGGCAGCTCGGTCGTCGAGACCTACCTGTTCGACGCCGACACCCGGCACGCCGTCACCGCGCAAGCGGTCGGCGGCGGGTCGATGATGGCCCTCGCGCCGGGCAGGGGCATCATGGCCCACCGCGAGAGCGGCGACACCCTGCACACCTACGTGTCGCTGTCGAGGCCGCGGGAGTGGTTCGCCGCCGTCGATTTCACCGACGCCGACGCGTCCGCCGCGCGCATCGCGGCCGAGTTCGACGGCTGGGCGCCGGAGCTCACCGCCCTGATCACCGACGGCGACACCGCGCCGGTCCTGCGCCCCCTCCACACCCTGCCGACCGAGCACCGGTGGGACCGGGTGCCGGGGGTGACCCTGCTCGGCGACGCCGCCCACCTCGCGGTCCCGAACGGCGAAGGCGCCAACCTGGCCATGCTGGACGGCACCGATCTCGGCCAGGCCCTCGCCGCGCACCCCGCCGACCTCGAAGCCGCGCTCGCCGCGTACGAGCAGGCCATGTTCCCGCGCAGCGCCGAGGCGGCCGCCGAGGGCAACGAGTTCTACGAGCTCATGTACGGCGACACGGCGCCCCAGGGCCTGATCGACATGTTCACGAGCCAGGGGAGGCCCGTATAGCCGGGGCCCGTAACCAGTGGTCCGTAGCCAGGGGCCGTAGCCAGGGGTCCGTAGCCAGGGCCCGTAACCAGTGGTCCGTAGCCAGTGGTCCGTAGCCAGGGGTCCGTAGAGCCGGGCGGGGCTCAGGCGGCGAAGACCGTGCTGGCCAGGATCACATGGACGGCTGTGCCGCCGAGGATGCTCAGCAGCGCGCTGCGGCGCCACAGGTGCAGGCCGACGGTGACGGCCAGGGCGATCAGCGGGGCCAGGCTGCGGGCGTGGGTCAGGGGGGTGTCGCGCAGGCAGTAGACGAGCAGGATCACCATGACGCCGGCGGGCACGCGCACGCTGAGGTACTGGACGGTCTTGCTGGCCCGGAGCGGGGTGAGGGCGGCGAAGGGCAGGGCGCGCAGGCCCCAGGTCACGGCGGCGGTGACGAGAATGGCGGCGATGGCGTAGGGCGTGTCAGGCATGGCTCGGATTCCCGCTGGTCGGGTTGCTGCTGCTCGGGTTGACGCTGTTGTCCGGGCTGCTGTTCAGATTTCCGCTGGTCAGATTGCCGCTGCTCAGGCTCAGGTTGCCGCCGTTCGCGTCGCCGCCTGCCAGGTTCCTGCTGGTGGCGAAGTGGCGGGCCAAGAGGGCGGCCGTGAACAGGCCGAAGGCGGCCAGGAGCATCTCGCCGGGGAAGAGAAGCCGGGCGGCCAGCGCGCTGAGCAGGGCGAGTACGGGGGTGGGCAGGTCGCCGCGCAGATCACGGACGGCGTCGACGGCGAGGACGGCGAACAGGGCGGTGAGGGCGAAATCCAGGCCGGTGACGCTCTCCGGGATGAGCGAGCCGAGCAGGGCGCCGGCGACCGCGCTGCCGACCCAGTACATATGCAGGAACAACTGGAGCCACACGATGCGCCGGCCGGTCCAGGCGCGGGCCTGTTCCCCGGCGGCCAGCGCGTACGCCTCGTCGCACAGGGCGAAGGTGCTGTACGTCTTGCCGAGGCGGCCGGGTATGCGGTGCAGGGGGAAAGACAGCGCGTAGAAGACGTGCCGGACGTTCACCATGAACGCGGACACCGCGATCGCCGCGAGCGGGGCCGCGGCGGTGACCAGGCCGATGAGCAGGAACTCGAACGATCCGCCGAACGCGAGCGCCGCGGACAGCCCCGCCCACCACCACTCCAGGCCCGACTGCATCACCAGCGCCCCGAAGGCGAGCCCGACCGTGACGAACCCCAGCCCCGCGCCCACGGAGTCCTTGAAGGCCGCGAACGCCTGCGACGAGGGCGCGGCTGGAGGGGCGGGCGCGGGCAGCGGTCGTTCCGCGGTGACGGGCGGGCTCATGTGCATGGAGAAATTCTAGGAAGAATTCCGCCTTATTTGGTTGCTTATTGCAGCCCTATAATGACGCTGTGAGCAATGAAGTGAGCCTCGATGCCGTCGATCGGGAAATTCTGTTTCATCTGCGTCGGGACGGCCGGCTGACCAATGTCGAGCTGTCCAAGCGGGTCGGCCTGACTCCGCCGCCCTGCCTGCGGCGGGTCAAGCGGCTGGAAGAGACGGGCGTCATCACCGGATACCGGGCCGTCATCAACCCCGAGGCCGTGGGCCGCGGCCTGGAGGTCCTGGTCGCCGTCGAGATCTACGCCCAGGACCGCAAGAGCTTCGAGGAATTCGAGGAAACCATGGCCTCGTACGAGGAGGTCATAGAGTTCCGCCGCATGTACGGGCGCCCCGACTACTTCCTCCGCGTCGCCGTCGCGGACCACGCCGCGTACGAAGCGTTCCTCACGCGGAAGCTCAGCGGTTTGCCGGCGGTTCTGCGCCTCGAATCGCACCTGACGATGAAGGAGGTCAAGACGAACCAGTAAGCGATGGTCCGGATAGGGGCCGCGTACGGGCTTCGCGGAAGCGCACACCTCATGACGGAGGCGCCCCGCCCCGAACTCCGCAACCGGTCGACCCGGCCGTCCAGGAAACCGCGGCGTGCGCCTGGGCGGGTCCGCGCCTTACATGCCGCCCTGCATGATCTGGATCAGGTTGCCGCAGGTGTCGTCGAAGACCGCGACGGTGACCGGGCCCATCTCCACCGGCTCCTGGGTGAAGCGCACACCGAGCCCACGCAGCCGCTCGAACTCCGCTCGCACATCGTCCACGGCGAACGCGGTGGCCGGGATGCCGTCCTGGACCAGCGCCGTCTTGTACGGCTGCACCGCCGGGTGGCCAGAGGGCTCAAGCACCAGCTGGGTCCCGTCGGGCTCTTCCGGCGAGACCACGGTCAGCCAGCGGTCATCGCCCACCGGAACGTTCTCCTTCAGCACGAAGCCCAGCACGTCGGTGTAGAAGCGCTGGGCTACGTCCTGGTCGTCGACGAAGACGCTGGTGAGGTTGATTCTCATGGGTCCTTCTCCTGTGCGTCGGGCCTGAGCCACCGGTTCACGATGCACTCAAGGGGTTCGGTGTTCAGATCGTGGAACTTGTAGCGGCCCTGCCGCCGCGAAAGGACCAGGCCCGCGGATTCGAGTACGGCCAGGTGCTGGCTCACCGCCTGGCGGGAAATCCCCAGACCGTGCCTGGTCATCAGCCGCGCGCATATCTCGAACAGGGTCTGGCTGTCCCGCTCCACCAGCTCATCAAGGATGCGCCGACGGGTGGGGTCGGCCAGCGCCTTGAAGACGTCCTCTGTCACGATTCCACCATAGGCAAGCCGCGACTTGCCTGACAACTCGGATGCCCAGCGCGAAAAGGTCCGTTCCACTCCCCCATGCGGGCGGCCTTCTCGTGGCGGGGGCCCGGCCGGCCCGGCCCGGTGGCCCGCCGGTTGCTCGTACGAGGGGGCTGTGGCCGGCTTCGCGAGGGGGTGCCGCTGCCACTGCGGGGGGGGGGGGGGGGGGGGGGGGGGGGGGGTGGGGGGGGGGGGGGGGGGGGGGGGGGGGGGGGGGGGGGGGGGGGGGTCATGGGGGTGAGAGTGGAAGAAAGGGT
>NZ_JBWKFF010000018.1:196753-220683 GCF_056434425.1 Streptomyces sp. NPDC044033
TTTTGAGGGCGGTCACTTCCCATCTTTGCGTTGTAGTCCTCCTCTGAGTCCCCCTCCCCCCCCCCCCGCAGTGGGGTGGGTGCTTGGTGATTAGTCGTGGGAGCTGATGATGCCGCCGTTGCTGAGCACGATGTAGACGCCGTTGGCGTCCATGCCGACGTCGTGCTGGTCGGCCGTCTCCAGGGTGTCGACGACCTTGCCGTCGGGGTCGAGGATCTGGGCGCGGTAGTGGAGTTCGCCGATTTTGGTGACCTTGGCGTCCCAGCCGCCCTTGAGGGCGAAGGTGCCCGGCCCGCTCTGGCCGTCGCCCATCCAGGAGTGGACCTTGCCGTCCAGGGTGAGCACGATGAACATGTCGTTGGCGTCGAGTCCGGCGGCCTCGTCGTTCGTCTCCAGCGTGGCCAGGACATCACCGTGGTTCACGATCTTGGAGCGGAAGTGCTGCTCACCGATCTTGGAGACCTGGGCCTCGCTGCCGTCCGGCAGGGGCAGGCTGCTGACCGGGGTCGCCGACCCGTCGCTGTCGCCGTCAGGCGCGCTGTCCGACTGCCCGTTCGCAGCGCCCGCCTTGGTGCCGGTCTTGGCGTCCGAACCCGCCTTGGCACCGGAGCCCTGCGCCTTGCCGTCCGAGCCCGCGCCGCCGGACTCGGCGGCTGCCGCGTGGCCCGTGGACTTCACGCCGGAGTCGTCCGAGCCGGAGCAGGCGGTCAGGGAAAGGGCGGCGGCCGCGGTCAGAGCCGCGGCGGCGATACGCAGGGTGCGGCGACGAGCGGTGCGGGCAGTGGCGATGGAGCGCATTTCGGGTCCCCCCGGGGGCAGTCGGTGACATTGTTTCCTCGGTACGTCACCAACTCTGACCGGGACCGCTACCGCAAGGGTGCCGCTCCGCTAACGTCCGGCTAACACGGGCATGAGCCGGGAAAAGACGCCGAGCGGAACCCGAATAACCGGCCAAGAACGCCCAGTTGGAGAACACACGACTGCTCGCGGGAACCAGGGATGCCCGACAGCCAAGGCCGTAGCTCCACAGGCATCCCGCCTCGCAACGACGACCGGAAGGCTCCGGGCGCTACCGGACACTCAGAAGCCACGCGTCCCGCCGGACACGTCGCCGCCGGGTGTCGCCGTGTCCCTGGCCGTCTGCGTTTCCGTCTGCGGGGGTTCCAGGGTGAGGCGGTCGCTGCGGGTGCGTCGGTAGCGCTGGTGGCCCGTGGTTCCGGCGTGCTGGCGCATCCACGCTCCGGCCGCATCCGCGGTGGCCTGCTCCCCGGACTCCGCACCGCATTCGCCGTCGCCGCCGCCGTCGGAGACGCATACGGAGCTGTACGCCGGGCGCGCCACGAGCACTTCGGCCCGCCAGGGCTCGCCGGGCACATTCTTGGCACCGAGCCGGATGGCGGTGTCCGGCCTGCCCCTGCCCGCCCGGTGCTCCGCGCACTCACACGGAGGGAACGCGATGCCGCCGGGCGAAAGGCCCGCCCCTCTCCTCGATTCGCCGAGCCGACCGACTGGCTTGAACAGCAGCAGCACCCCGTCCCCACCACTCTCCGCCATCAGCCGTGACAGTTCCGCCCGCGCCGTGCTCCTCATACCCACAACCGCCTCAACCCGCGCCGCACCCGATCCGCCAACTCCCGTGTGGGCTCCGCGTAGGCACGGGGTACCCAGTCAGGAGCCAATCGCCAGAAGCCACCGGCTCGGATCAGCGCCTGCACCTCATCAGCGTCGCTGTTCGGCACCGGGTCGGCCAGGTCAACGAGATAGCTCTTGTCTCGCTGCCCGGAGGGGTCAGGGCGCATGCAACTCACCATCCTCATATTCCGCACCACATCCGCCAGTTGGCCGGATTGCGTGGCATCAGAATGTGCCGGCGACCAGCAGCGTGCAAGGTTTCAGAACGAATGTCCCACGAAGAGGTGCCCGCATTGCGAACCGGGTTTCCCGGTGCTTTCATTTCGGGTGTCCAAAGTCCTTCGCATTGGGTGACAGGAAGGGGTGGCACGTGGCGGATGGGCCTACCGGATCCACCGTGCCTCGCAGACAGTTGGGCCGGTTCCTGCGTGATCTGCGCAACCGTGCTCGACTCACCGTGCGGGCGGCAGCGAACAAGCTGGAGTGGTCCGAGGCGAAGATGTGGCGCATCGAGACTGGTCAGACATCGCTGCGCAGCCTGGATGTCGAGGCCATGTGCAAGGTCTACGGTGCGCCGACCGACATGACCAAAGCGCTCATGGGGCTGGCGAAGGAGACCAAGGCGCGCGGCTGGTGGCACGCCTACGGAGACGCGATCCCTGAAGGGTTCGATCTCTATATCGGGCTCGAAGAGGCGGCTTCCCAGCTGGATTGGTACGAAAGCGAGCTGATCCCCGGACTGTTCCAGACCGAGGATTACTTCCGCGCCCTCATCATCGCCGACAATCCGCACGAAGCCCCCGACGAGATCGAGAGGCGCGTCGACCTCCGCATGGCCCGGCAGGTTCTCATCAGCAGGGCCACTGATCCGCCGACGCTGCACGTCGCACTCAGCGAGTCGGTGTTGCGTCGCCCTGTGGGCGGCAGAGGCGTGATGGGCGAGCAGCTTGCCCGCCTGGCGGAAGTCGGCAAGCTGCCCAACATCACGATCAGAGTGGTTCCGTTCAGTGCTGGACTGCATTACGGGATGACGACGGGCCAGTTCATCATTCTCCGATTTCCGCTCGGTAGGGACGGCAAACCGACTGAACCGCCCACCGTCTATTTGGACGGCTACACAGGGGCCCTCTACTTGGATCGACCGAACGAGGCAGAACGCTACGACGGCGCGTTCCAGGACATCTGGACCAAGGCACTTGACGAACAAGCATCCGCAGATCTGATCTCCGAAACGGCAGGAAGCTATGCACAAGGCTGATCTTCAGCGCGCCAACTGGCGCAAGAGCACCTACAGCAACGCCAACCAAAGCTGTGTCGAAGTCGCCGATGACTTTCCCGGAATGACCCCTGTCCGCGACAGCAAGGTCCCGCACGGCCCGGCGTTGGTCTTCAACAACTCGGCATGGAGCGGCTTCGTCGCGTTCGTCAGGACCATGGACATCTGAGCTCAGCAACACAACGAGCCCCCGCCGAACACGACTCCGGCGGGGGCTCTCTGCGAGTTCCGCGGACTTCGCGGGCATCCATTGGCGGCCTACCATCAACTACAGGTCGAAGCACTGTCCCAGGCGGCTTCCGTGACCATGATTAACCAGCTACGAAAGGGCAACCTGTGACGACCGAGTCCCCCCGTTGGGTCAAGTCCTCATACAGCAGCAACGGCGGTCAGTGCGTCGAGTGGGCGCCGACCGTAGCGGCGGCGCATGGTGTCGTCCCCGTCCGTGACAGCAAGAATCCGAACGGCCCGGCGTTGAACATCGACACCGCCGCGTGGAGCGGCTTCGTCGCGTTCGTCAGGACCATGGACATCTGAGCTCAGCAACACAACGGGCCCCCGCCGAACACGGCTCCGGCGGGGGCCCGTTCCGAACTCCGCGGCAGTGGGCCGCACGTCACAAGCGGTCGGGACCAACGCGTGGTGTGCGTCGTGAAGCTGCCGGTCACGGCCCTGGCACGAAGGCCGTGATCGCGTCGACGAGGCCGTCCGGAGCTTCCAGTGGGATCAGGTGGCCCGTGTTCGGGATCACGGTGAAGTCGGCTCCGGAGAGGTTCGGGCGCGATGCGGCCGCTGTTGAGACGATGACGTTCGACCGTCTCCGCGAGCTGAACGACGGCGGCACGCAACGTGCCGACTTCCATGCCTCGCTGTCGTCGACGCCGGGCACGGAACCGTCACGGTGGACTTCCTCCGGCACCCGCTCCAGGAGCGGTCCGCGGTGTGGGTCGCTCCCGGCGCGGTGCACCGATGGGACGACATCGCCGACGTGGCAGGGCACGTCGTGCTGTTCGTGCCGACAGCGCCGGTCACCCACGCCGCCCGGGAGCTCGTCGCGTCGCCGGACCTGGTCGCGCACTGGAGCGTTCCCGACGCCGACTGGCCGTTCGTCGACGCCGCGCGCGACCATCTCCTCCTCGAAGCGTCCGCCCCGCCCGGGGATGTCGCGACGGAGCTGCCCGAGATCCTGCTCTCCGCGCTCATCGCCCGGCTCCGGCCACCACACGCCGAAGCGCGGTCGGCGAATCCGGTGTTCCGGCTGTTCCGGTCCAGCGTCGAAGCGCACTTCCGGGAACACCACGACGCCGACTACTACGCCCGGGCACTGGGATACGCGCCCCGCACGCTCTCCAGAGCGGTGCAGCAGGTCACCGGCCGCACCGCGAAGGCGTACATCGTCGACCGGATCGCCCTGGAAGCCAAGCGGCTCCTCGCACACGACCGCCTCACCGCGGCCGGCTGCGCCGGCGCGCTCGGCTTCCCCGACCCGTCGAACTTCTCGGTGTTCTTCCGGAAGGCGACAGGCACGCGCCCGGGGGCGTGGCAGAAGACGGTGACCATCGAGTGAGCCGGGCATGCTCGCCGAGTCGGTCAGACAGGTCCGTAGATGGCGTCGTCAGCCTTGGTGGTCAGCGCCCATCAGCGGTCGCCGTAGGACCAATGCCACTACTCGGTGGGGTAGTTGACGAATCCAGCGCTGCCCATGGCTCGGGCCAGGAGACCGCGATTGCGGCGTGCCGAGCCGGAGAGCCCGGGAGCGTCCATCGGGCAGTGCTCCTCGTCTCCGGTGCGGTGGCCGTTCACGGCACCGCCCATGTCCATCTCGACGCCATCGGCGTCAATGAGCGTCAGGTCCAGCGCCGCGCCGGCGCGGTGCGGGGCCCCCTCGACCGGGGAGACGAAGGCACTGGCCCGGCGGGCAGCCTTCCTCCGCGCGGACGGGGCCAGGGGGCGTGAGGTGCGGCGGCGCGGGCGCCCTCGCGTAGGGTGACCGTCTCATCCGGCGCACTGCGACAAGGATCGGCCCATGCGCAGTAGCACCAGGATCCGCCTGATCGAGCCCGCCGACGCCGCCCCGATCGCCGCGCACCGGCTGCGGGACTTCGAGGCTTTCCGGCCGTGGGAACCAGCCCAGCCGGCCGACTTCTTCACCCCGCAGGGGCAGGCGGAGCGGATCGACAGGCTGCTGGCCGGGTACCGGACCGGCGCGGTCTGGCCGGGTGTGGTGCTCGCCGACGAGCAGGTGATCGGACAGGTCACTGTCGGAGGCATCCTGCCGCAGCCGCATCTGCGCCGCGCCTCCGTCGGATACTGGATCGCCTGCGCCGCCCAGAACCAAGGGCACGCCGGACGCGCCGTCGGGCTCGCGCTCCGGGTCATGACGGACGAACTCGGGCTGCACCGCGCCGAGGCGTCCACGAATCCGGAGAATCTGCCGTCGCAACGGGTGCTGCGCCGCAACGGTTTCAGCCCGTACGGCGTCGCGCACTCCTCGATCCTTCTCGACGGGAGCTGGCGGGACGGGCTGCTGTGGGAACGGATCCTCGGCGAATGAGTCGGGTAGCGGGTCACGTTGCCGTGACCGGCTAGTGCTGTGGCCGGGAGCCTTCGCCGTGTTGGGCAGTCAGACGGTAGCCGGTAGCGGTTTGCCGCCCCAGCGGATGTCGCGTTCGCTGCGGATGCGTGTTCGTTCGCGTCGTTGGGCGGCGAGGGCGTTGGGGTGGCGGGTGTTCTGGTTTCGCCGGCGGAGGCAGGCGTGCAGGCCCGGGTCTGGACGGTGTGGTTGGCGTGGTTCGAGCTGGCCAGGGTGAACTGCCGCAGAGACCTTACAGGTGGCTTTGATCCGGCACAGGCCGTGGCGCGAACTGTCGTGGGCATGCCCCCTGTCCGGTACCCCGGCGGCGCGAGAAAAGGATCCGCGTGGTTCGAAGGGGTCGTCAGCAGGGAGATTCCGTATGAGATCCCGGCATCTGCGGTTCCCGAGGGGCTGGTCTGGGGACGCGTCGCTACGGTTTGCGGCCCCATGCGGTCACGAACGCGATGGCGGCGTCCCAGTGGTGGCCGCCTTCGAGGTAGGCGACCGTCTCGTCCACGTCGCCCGGACGGGCGTAGCCCCTGGCCGTGATGTCCGGCCACAGGTGGCGCATGGTCCGTGCCATGAAGATGCCCCCCGGCTTGTCGGGGCCGACGATCAGGGCGTGGTAGCCGACTCCTACATCGGTCATGCCGGCGTCGTGCATGCGCTGCGCGTAGGTAAGCCCGCAGGTCATGGAGGTGCCGAGTTCCGCTTCCATGTAGCGGCGCAGTTGGGCGAAGGTTTCGCGGAAGCGGGGGGAGAGGCGCAGTTCGGGGGCGTCGACCATGTCGGCGACGATCAGCCAGCCGCCAGGGGCGAGGGCGCGGGTCATCCGGTCGAAGACGAAGTCGCGGGCGCGCAGGTGCATCAGCAGGTTTCTGGCGTGGACGAGGCCGAAGGTTCCGAGCTTGTCCCAGGTGGCCTGCTCGCACACGTCGGCTTCCACGCACAGGTATCCGGCGTGTTCGTTCATGAGGGTGATGGAGCGGTCCACGCAGACGACCTCCGCTCCGGGGTGGTGCTCGGCCAGGTGTCGCGCCACGACGCCGGTGCCGCCGCCGACGTCGAGGATCCGCTCGTCGGCGGAGACGTCCAGGTTCCGCAGGTGCTGGTGGGTGTAGTCGGAGACGGCGTCGGACAGGCTGTCCAGCCGGGCTCGCTCTCCCCGGGTGCTGTGGGTGAACATCCGGTCGCCGTACTGCTCGTCATCGCTGTGGCTCATCCGGGTACCTCCGTGAAATTGCGTCCCGGGGAGGGCACACACCTGCCCGGGGCATCGGGTCCTGGTTGCCCGGACAGGTTTCCGCCGGGGCAAGGGGAAATGGGCGTCTTGCGGCTGGTCATCGTTTGCTGCTGCCGGGTGGCCTCCGCGGGCGAAGACGAGGGCGGGCGGGGCCGTTGCGCCGGTCAGAGTGGGGCGTCGATCCGGACAGCCTCGTCCAGGTCGACCGGTGCGGGCGGGCGGGCGGAGGCGACGACGACGGCTTTGGGGATGCGTTCGAACACGGTGAGGGCGTGGGCGCGCCGGTCGGCCTTGAGGCGTTCCATGGCGTGTTCGGTCAGTCCGGTGTTGCCGATCGCCCCGCCCTGGACGGGGGTGGGAGGTTCGCCCGCGCGGACGCGTTCCCTTCCGAGGTCGAAGACGAATCGTTTGGCGAAGTTCAGGTGGCTGGACGCCAGTCGCGTGGTCTCGGCGAGGAGGAGATAACAGGCTGCCAGTTCCGGATGGGCTGCGGCGGTGTGGACGAGTTCCTCGGGCCGCGCCGCTTCCAGATGGGCGGTGGTGGTCCGCGTACGGTCGAGGATCCGCTGCGGGACCGGGGCGCAGTCCATGATCCGGGCGAGCCGGTGCTTGTCCTCCGCCCCGAGCGCCGGGTACGAGCGCCGCACATAGTCCTGGTGGCCAGGGCGGTTGACGCCGGTCAGGAGGTCGCGGGCGAGGAATTCCGCGTCGTGGGCCGCACTGGGCGGATGGTCCCCGGGGTCCCAGTGGCCGGTGTACTGCCGCCAGACGTCGCTGAAGTACGCGGGGGTCAGCCGCCGCTCGATCGGCATGCGCAGGAACTGGGCGAACATCCGGTGCGTGGCGTTGATCAGCGCGGCGGCCGACGTCAGGCGCTCGACGGTTTCCTCTGCGGCGGGGATCTGGGTCACCAGCGGTTCGAGGAAGTCGTTCGCCGCCCTCTCCAGGACCCAGGTCTTCTTGAGGAAGAGGAAGAACTCCACCTCGGCCGGCTCGGCGGTGTAGGTGCGGCAGGCGCCGTCCGTGAACGAGGTGGCGGATGTCCACGTCCGGTCCTGCCAGGTGATGTGGACCGCAGGCGGGTTCCAGTGGAACAGGGACGCGTAACTGTCACGCTCCGGATGGCCGGTGCGCGTACGGTCGAAGACCTTGCGCAGATAGTCCCGGAACGGTTCGCCCCGCACGTGCAAGGCGGAGAACAGCGGGCGGGTGTCGTCCGCGGATATCTCTTCCCGCTGGACGAAGTGGCGTACACAGGACGATCCCCACATGCCCATCAGGCAGGCGACCTGCCGGGCCTGCTGCTCGGTGTAGACATACGGATCGGCTTCCAACAGTGGGAAGACGTCGGCGGTCAGTGCCGCCGTCAGCGCACGGGCCGGAAGCTCCCCGGACAGGATCGACCGGTTGAGGCTGGGGAGTTCTTTCAGTGTCCATAGGTTGAGGGCGGGAATGGTCATAGTCTGCGCCTTTCAGGGGCAGGGCATCCCTCCCCCACTCGCCTGCGGTTCTGTGCTGCATTGTGCGGGAGGCCATGTCGCGGGGTACTCCGATATCCGTGGGCCCACCGGCGATAAAGAACAAGAGGCAAAGAGCGGCTGTGTGAGGTCTGAGAGGACGGCACTTCTTCCCGACCGGTGCAGCCATGTCGCGGAGCGGGCCCCTGGTCCGTGAACGCGTCGGCGGTCGCCGACCCGTTCGGTGCCGGAACCATGGTGGAGTTCTCGTTACCCGGGCCAGGCGCCAGTGGGGAGCTGATCAGGATCCCGAACACCTCTGCCAGCGGTGGCAGCCGTCCTGGACTGCCGCCCGGATGAATCGGCTGAATCAGCCGCGGGGCATGGACGGATCGGACGTGCGGTGGGGCCGCCTGGCCGTCACCGCGGCATCCGGCAGGACACCTCCTCTCCGTCCGCCCAGGGTCGGTCGTCCCTGGCGTCTCCTCCAGCAACCCGCGAATCGCTGCGACAGAGAAGCGGCCCGGCATGATCGATGCGTGAACGCGTTGAACGCTTGTGCCCTCGTGAAACAGGCAGTCCCTGGAGGAACCGCCACCGGCACGCTCTGCCGGCCGGTCCCCGGCAAGCGGGCAAACCTGACTGAGCTGGTCGTCGACGCCGATCTCGTACCGGACCTCGCCCCGCTACAACCGGGGCAGGGTGTTCACCCACACCGCGACGGCCCAGTCGGTCAGCTGAGTCCGGCCGCCGAAGGACAGGATTGTGTCCGTCACCGCGATGCCGTGCGGATCGAACCCGGCCTTCACCGCCTTCGGTCGGAGAGGCCGCTCGTTGCCGTCGGCCAGAGCCTTCTGTCCCGCCGGGGTCAGGTTCCAGCTGTCCCGCCGGGGTCAGGTTCCAGATCGAGTGCCGGCTTCGCCGGTGGTGCCGTTGTTTCCGGTGCGGCCGGGAGGCCACCTACCGCCGCACCCACGGCATCACCTACTTCCACGGCTGCTACTCGGTCGGCAGCGACACGATGGGGGCGTCAACCGGCGCCGCAAGGGCATCGACCACACCTGGGCCGCCCCGCGGCCGATCCGCGCAGCCCGCCCGGACGACGCCCCGATCTACGTGATCCCCGACAACCTGTCCGCCCACCTGAACCCGGCCACAGCACTACCCGACCGCACCCCGTGGCCGCACCGTCATCCGGATGCCGTCCCGTGCCCACAGCACGAACCGTTCCACCGGCGTCACCTCGTGCCCCGGCGCGGGCCGGAAGCGCAGGCGTTTGAGGAGGACGGCCAGGACGAGCTGGGCCTCGACCGTGGCCAGAGCGGCGCCCTCGCAGCTGCGCGGCCCGATGCCGAAGGGGACGTACGCGAGCCGTGGCCGCTTGGCCGCCTCCTGCGGGGTGAAGCGCTCGGGGTCGAACCGTTCCGGGTCGGGCCAGTGCTCGGGGTTCAGGTGCACCGCCCAGAAGGGGTAGAACACCGTCGTCCCGGCGGGGAGTTCGTACGGGCCCAGGGCCAGGTCCTCGGTCGTCTCGCGCGCGCCGTACGGGCCGGGCGGGAACAGCCGCATCGACTCCTTGAGCACCATGTCCAGGTACGTGAGGCGCCGCAGGTCGCCATAGTCGGGCGCGGCGCGCTCGCCGAGCACCTCGTCCAGTTCGGCGGCGACGCGGTCGGCCGCGTCGGGGTGGCGGCCCAGCAGGTGCAGCGTCCACGACACGGCGACGCCGGTGGTGTGGTGGGCGGCGAGCAGCGTCATCATCACGGTGTCGCGGATCCGCGCCGGGCTCTCCCCGGCCTCGACGAGCGCCCCGATCAGGTCGCTGCGGTCGGTACGGCCGCCCGAGCGGTGCGCCGCCACCACGCGGTCGACCGTCGCGCGCAGATACGCGAGGGCCGCCTCGGCCCGTTCCGCCGAGCGCGGGTCGGTCCGCGGCACCTGGTAGAGACGCCCGAGGTACTCGGTGAGCACCTCCTCGAACGCCACGACGACGCGGTCCGCGTCCGTATCGGCGTCCGCGCCGCCGAACGCGAACCCGCAGATCATACGGAGCGACAGCGCCGTCAACTCCTTCTGGAGCTCGACGGGTTCGCCATCGCCCTGCCGCCCGGCCCAGCGGTCCGCGAGTTCCCGCGCCAGTTCCGTGAAGCGCGCGGTGTGCCGCTCGTGGGCCGGGCGTCCGGCGAACACCGAGAGCAGCAGCCGGCGCCAGGGCGCGTGCTCGTCGGCGGGGAGCACTTGCAGGTTGCCCGCCTCGCACAGCGGGTCCAGGAACGCGAACAACGCCTCGGGCCGCTTGTCGAGGTGCGCCGTGGCCTCCAGGAGTACGGGATCGGCGACCGATACGGCCGTGGCCGCGCCCGGCAGTTGGAACCGCACGACGGGGCCGTACGCGTCGTGCAGGCGCAATTGGTACCGGTGCAGGCCGCCCGCTGCCGCGACGGCGCTCAGCCCGCCGTCCTCCTGGTACTCGGGTCCGGGGATGCGCATGACGGTGCCTCCTGTGTCCGGGGCCTGCCCACGGGGCCGCCCGCAGGCCCCCTCGACTCGCCCGTGCCGTCCGCAGTTTCCCCCGTACCCGCGCCGCGCGCCATGACGCACGCCCCGTGCCCGTACCGGCCTCGGCGAGCGCTTCGCGGATCGCGGATCGCGGATCGCGTGGCGGGCGTCGCTCGCCATCGCCGGATCGGTGGCGCGGATGCCGGGTGACGCGATGGCGGCCTGCCAGCGCCTGCGGCCCGCCCGGCGCGTGGGGCCGTGAAACGGAAAGTCCGCCGCCCTCGGCGTGGAACACCGGGGCAGCGGACCTTCACACCGCTACGTCAGCGGGGACGAGTCCTCGCCGAGCGGAGACCGGTCAGCGATAGAAGATCGGCATGATGGCCTTGCTGTCGTCGCACCACACTTCGTGGTACCCGTTCGCCTGCGCCGACGGGAGTTCAGACGCCTCGCACGCCGCCTTCGAGGGGTACCTCTCCGCACCGATGGGCACCCAGCCGTCGCCGGGGGGAGCGGCGGCGGAGGCGGCGGTGGCGGACAGCGGGATGGCGATCGCCGCGGCACCGACAGCGAGGCCGAGACCGATACGGGAACTCCACGACTTCATAAGTCCTCCATTGTGCAGGCCATCTTCGGAATTGCACGCGCGGCCCGCTTCGGGAAGGCGCCCCGGTCGGCAAAGCCGGTGGCCCCGCGCGCTTCTTTCGTGAAGATAGATGCGCTCACTGAGGATGAAGTTCCCCGCGCGGCAGGGTTTTCGCGAGGGAGACTCGCGTTCACTGCCCGAACTACCCGGGCCGCACCATAACTTCGGACAAGGTGCGGAATTCCTCCACGCTTGAATGACAGCACGTCAATTCGGCCCGCCCTATGCCGCTTTGCGACTGAAGAGCACGGGCCCGGCCGTCAAGCAGCGATCGCGTGACAGTTGTTGTCGTCGCTGCCGACATAGACGGTCCCGTCCGCCACCACCGGCGAGGACCAGAGGGCTTGCCCGAGGCGCACGCCGTTCCAGCGCGCTGTGCCGTCCCGCGCGCGAAACGCGTACAAGCGGCCGTCGACGCTGCTGACGTACACCGTGCCCTTGGCCTCGGTCGGACGCGTCCGCACCATGCCGCCGGTGTCGGCCCTCCACCGCTTCCGGCCGTCGGCCGCGTCGACGGCGTACACGCGTCTGTCGTCGCTGCCGACGTACACCGTCGAGCCGACCACGAGGGGCGTCGAGGCCACGGGGGCGCCAATGGGGCTGGCCCAGCGCGCCTCCCGGTGCTTGGTGTCGATCGCGTACAGCTTCCCGTCGGTACTGCCGACGTACACCGTTCCGTCAGCGACCGCAGGGCGCCAGACAGCCCCCGCGGTGGGGGATTTCCGGGGGAATCGCCAGCGGAGTGCGCCGCTGTCGGCGTCGACCGCGTATAGGTGGCCGTCGTCGCAACCGGCGTACACCACCCCTTCCGCCACCGTGGGGCCCCAGACGGCGGCCGGAGAGGGAAACCCGTACTGCCAAAGCCTTTTGCCGCTCGCCGCGTCGATCCTGTGCAGGCTCCGGCCGTTCCCGTCACCGCTGCTGACGTACAGGGAGTCGCCGGCGAGCACCGGCGACGACCAGCCCAGCGGGGCGCCGGTGTCCCGCTCCCACCGCTGTTCTCCGGTGCGTGCCGCGATGGCGTACAGCTTGCCGTCGTCGCTGCCCGCGTAGACCACGCCGTCCGCCGCCACCGGTGCCGATCGCGACGTCCCTCCGGTGGAGAACGGCCGCTGCCACACGGCCCTTCCGGTGCGCGCGTGCACCGCGTAGACGTGCTGGTCATCGCTCCCGAAGTACACCACGCCGTTCGCCACGGCAGGATCCGAGCTGACCGGCCCGCCGGCCGCGGAAGTCCAGCGCTCCTGCCCCGGCGAGGGGCCCGGCGAGAGACCCGGGGCGTCGAAGACCCGCCAACCGGCGACGCCGATGCCCACAGCGGCGGTCGCCGTGGCCGCGTGCGCGAGGAAGGCCCGCCGGGTCGGCCACGCGGCCGTACGGTCCGGGGCCTCCTCGGGGCCGTCCTCGGACGGGCCGGTGTCCCGCACGGTCGCGGCAGGGGCCTGGGCGTCGCCCCGGCCGCGGGCGACGGCGGCGGGCCGGGGCGGGGACGTCGCCTCCAGGAGCCGGGCCCAGGGCCGGTACGGGACCGCGGTCCGGCCCGCCCACCCGGCGAGTACGTGTACGACCTTCATCAACTGGTCCAGGTCGCGCGGGTGGTGGCGGCCGTTGAACCAGTCGCTGAGCGTCTGCTCCGACACCCCGCTCCTCTTCGCCAGGGCGGCCCTCGTCGTACGCCGCCCCGACCGCGCCCGTACCTCCTTGGCCTGCGCTTCCAGGCTGATGAGCTCGCGAACGAGCGTGCCGGTGCCGTGCGGTGACTGCCGTGCCTCCACGGCCGGGCCTCCTCGCGCCGTGACCGGCCCGATGCCGGTACCCCTCCGCCGACGGGTACGGACGCGCCGACGCGTCCGTTCAGGTCCCGCCCCGCTCTCGGGAATTCCAGGACGTACGGCGGTTCCGATGCCCGTGCCCTCCGACTCGGAGGACTTCGGAGGGCGGCCCCGACCTGCCATTTCGTACGGGCGCCCGCGGATCCCTCCGGAGTTCCTTGGGGCCGGCGCGGCCCTTGCCGGCTACTGGGGGGCGCGCCGGCACGTATCCGGTGGACGGACGGAAGGGGACTTCTCATGGACCGATTTCCTGACGCACCGCACGGCGGCTCGGCCGTGGAACGGTGCACCGGCGGGCGGCTGGGAGCTGTGCTCCGCTCCCGCATCCCCCGGTCGCTGCTCCGCGGCGCGGCGGCCGGAGCGGGGCGCGCGTGCGCCATGGCGCTGGAGTCGGCGGTGACCGCCGTGATCCTGTTCCTGCTGCACAGCCTGTAGGGCGTCTCCCGTTGTGCGGCCTGTAGGGCCTGTCCCGTTGTGCGTCCTGTGGCGCCTGGGCTCGCGACGGGCGGGCGCGCAGAGCAACCCCGAACGGGCCCACGGCCTCTATAGGAGGGAGGCCACGAACGGCGTCACGGGCGTTGACCTGTGCTTTGCGCCGGTGTTCAGGCGCCCTCGGTCAGTGCCCCACGAAAGGTGACCCAGATGTACCAGCTCCACAATCCGAAGACGGGCGGGAAGCGGGAATCGGGGCGGCTGGGCTCCATAGGGTCCGATAAGAGGACTGGTCCCATTGGTCCTGTGCGCGGGGCGCGATCGGGTGACTCGCTGATCGACACGCGGGGGCATGGGGGTACGTTCACCAACGTGCCGACGATTTTCCGTGTTCTCAGGGTTCCGAAGGTTCAGCGAGCTCAGCGAGTTCGGCGGGTTCAGGTTGCGAGGGCTCCGCGGGCCGCGGCGCGCTACGGGGCCGTGGCCCTGACGACCGCGTCCCTGCTGCTGCCCGTGCTGCTGACCGCCGCCCCCGCCCAGGCCGCCGACCACACCGACGACAAGGGGAAGCCGCCGACCAAGCCGCCGGAGCGGATGTCCACGGTCGGCGGTGACCTCCTCGGCCGCCCCGGCCGCCAGGTGCAGCCGGAGTCGGGCGCCCCGGCGCTGCCGAAGGAGCTCTCCGGGCGGTCCTGGCTGATCGCCGACGCCGAGTCCGGCGAGATCCTGGCCGCCGAGAACGCGCACTGGCAGCTGCCGCCCGCCTCCACGCTGAAGATGCTCTTCGCCGACACCGTGCTGCCGAAGTTCCCCAAGACCCAGACGCACAAGGTGGCGCCGGAGGAACTGCAGGGCATGGGCGCGGGCAGCAGCCTGGTGGGCATCAAGGAGAACCTGACCTACACCGTCCACGACCTGTGGCGCGGCGTCTTCCTGAAGTCGGGCAATGACGCGGTGCACGTGCTGTCCGCGATGAACGGCGGCGTCCCCAAGACCGTCGCGGACATGCAGACCCACGCCAAGCAGCTGCGGGCGGACGACACGCATGTCGTCTCGCCGGACGGCTACGACGAGCCCGGCCAGGTCTCCAGCGCGTACGACCTCACGCTCTTCGCCCGTTCCGGCCTCCAGAACGCGGACTTCCGGGAGTACTGCTCGACGCAGAGCGCCCAGTTCCCGGGCGAGGAGAAGAAGGACAAGAAGGGCAAGAAGAAGCGCGAGAGCTTCGGCATCCAGAACACCAACCGACTGCTCGCCGGCGACCTCAATAACGGCGTCCAGCCGTACAAGGGCATCGCGGGCGTCAAGAACGGATACACGACCAACGCCGGGTCGACCTTCACCGGCGTCGCGCAGCGCGGCGAGCGGAAGCTGCTGGTCACGGTCATGAACCCGCAGAAGGCGGAGGCGGACGAGGTCTACAAGGAGAGCGCCAAGCTGCTCGACTGGGGCTTCGCGGCGGCCGGGCACGTCAAGCCGGTGGGCATGCTGGTGCCGCCGCAGGGCGTGGGCGACAAGTCCGGCGGCAAGCCCGGCGTCAAGAACCAGGGCGGCGCGCAGGCGTCGGTGGCCGGGTCCGGGGGCGGAGGCATGGGCACCGCCCTGGGGATCGCCGGCGGCGCCGTGGTGGTCCTGGCCGCCGCGGCCTTCCTCGTCCACCGGCGCTGGCCCCTCCGCCGGCGCTCCTGACCGGCCGGTGCGTCCGCCGACGCCCCTGACCGGCCCGTACGCCCCTCAGCGCCCCTGACCGGCTGTACGCCCGCCCCGCGCTCCTGACGGCCCGTACGCCCGTACGCGCTCCTCACCGGCCCGTTACGCCCGCCCGCGCCCGTACGACGGTCAGACGGGCCCCGCGCCCGCCCTGGGCAGCGGCCCGGTCAGAGCCTGTGTCGGGGGGGGGGGGGGGGGGGAGGAAGAGAAAAGGGTCCCGTCCCCCCAGAAACGCTCGCCCGGTGAGAGGAGAAGCATTATGCCCCCCCTCCCCACCCCCCCCCCCCCACGAGAAAAAGAAAAACCCCCCCCCCCCCCCCCCCCCCCCCCCCCCCCCCCCCCCCCCCTCCTCTCCCCCCCCCCCCCCCCCCCCCGACACAGGCTTTTCAGTCGCCGACGGCCGTGGCGCCCGTGGGCGGGGCCGCCGGTACGTCCGCCGCACCGGACGCCGTCCCCGTCTCCGTCTCCGCCTCCGGCTCCCGGGTCTCCCCCGCGGAAGCGGACGGCGTGGCCGTCCACGCCGCGCAGAACAGCGTCAGCTTCGCCGTGAAGCTGATCCACAGCAGCAGCGCGATCGGAGTGCCGAAGGCGCCGTACATGCTCTTCGCCGCGACGCCCTGGAGATAGCTGCTGAGCAGCAGTTTCAGCAGTTCGAAGCCGATCGCGCCGATGAGGCCGGCGACGACCATGCGGCGGCGGGCCGGGGAGACGCCGGGCAGCCGGGTGAGGACGTACACCATCAGGACGAAGTCGGCGAGGACCGCGAAGCAGAAGCCCGCGACCGACAGCAGCACGCTGCCCGCGCCGCCCTCCGCCAGGCCGATCTGCTCCGCCACCCAGCCCACCGCCGAGGACGCGAATGCCGAGGCGCCGAAGGAGACGAGGGCCACCCCGCCCAGGCCGAGCAGGACCGCGGCGTCCTTGAGCTTGAGCACGATGGGGTTGCCCGGGTCCTCCTCCTTCTCCCAGACGGCGCGCAGGCACTCGCGCAGCGAGCTGACCCAGCCGATGCCGGTGAAGAGCAGCAGCGCGCCCGCGACGACGCCGACCGTGGCCGCGTTGTCGACGAGGGAGCTGAGGTCGAGCTGGCCGGAGATGCCCGGCACCTGCTCGGCGAGTTTGTGTTCGAGGTCGCGCAGCTGCTGTCTGCTGAGCACCGCCGCCCCGATGGCCGCGCCCACCGTGATCAGCGGGAAGAGGGCGAGGAAGCTGGTGAAGGTGATCGCGGCCGCCAGCCGGGCCCACTTCACCCGTTCCAGCGTCTCGTACGAGCGCCACGCGTGCGTGCGCATCAGCCGGGCGATCACGGGGCCGATCCATGGCAGCCGGGTCAACCAATCCATGATCCACACCTATCCCTTTTGTCAGCGTTCATTCTCCCCGCCCATTCCCCTCGCCCATTCCCCTTGCCTCTCCGGTTCCTCGCGTCCTATCCCCGTGCCCCTGTCCCCGTGCCCCTTTCCCGGCGCCCCTTTCCCGGCATCCCTTTCCCCTCACCCATTTCCCGCGTCCGTACCCCGGTGATCATTCCCCCGCGGGCACCTGCCCTGTCCGCCCCGTCCGGAAAACCAGCGTCCGGGTACCCCAGAAACGCAGGCACGTGGCCAACGCCATGCCGATCCCCGCGCCGGATACGGCATCCGCGCGCGCCGAGGTGAGGCCGAGACCGTAGTGCGAGAGCGCCAGACACAGGAGTTGTACGAGCGCGCCCGCGACGTTCACCGCGAAGAAGACCGCGACCCGGTGGACGCGGCGGGCCCGGCCCCCGGCTGCGGCGCGGCGGCGGTAGGTGCCGACGGCGTTGCCGAGGTACGCCACCGTGCAGCCCGCCAGGAACGACAGCGTCTTCGCCGTCAGCGGGCCGAGCCCCGCCGGGCCGCGCAGCCACAGGAAGAGCCCCAGGTCGGCGGCGTACGCGGCCAGGCCGGCCAGCGCGAACCCGGCCAGCTCCGGCAGCATCGCCCGCACCCGCCCGACGAGCCCGGCCTTCATCCGCGTCCTCCGGCAGGGCCGCGCCACCCGCCCCGGCCCCTCACAGCCCCGCGACCGCCAGCCCGTACAGCGTCATCCACACCAGGGCGACGGCGGCCAGCCCCCGGTCCCGCAGCACCACGTCCTCGGGGGCGCCGGCCGTGCCCCGGTCGGCGAAGACCGCGTACCGCAGCACGGCGAGGATGAACGGCACCATCGACAGCTGCCGCCAGGGCAGCGAGCCGCCGTCCACCGCGCGGTCGCCCTCCAGCGCCCACAGGCAGTAGGCGAGGACCGCGACACCCGCCGCCAGCTGCCAGACGAACCGCAGATAGCCGGTGGTGTACTCGCGCAGCAGGGCGCGCGTCTCGCCGCCGCGCTCCGCCATCAGCAGCGCCTCGGAGTAGCGCTTGGCGGCCACCATGAAGAGCGCGCCGAACCCCGCCGTGATCAGGAACCAGCGCGAGAGGGGGATGGCCAGCGCCACCCCACCGATCATCGCGCGCATCAGGAACCCGGTGGTGACGACGGCGAGGTCGACGACGAGCACGTGCTTGAGCGACATGCAGTACGCGAGCTGCATCAGGACGTACGCGCCGAGGAGCCCGGCCGTCGCGGGGTTGCACAGCACCACGGCCGCCGCCGGGGCGAGTACGGCCAGCAGCCCGCCGACGGCGTACGCGAGGCCCACGGGCACCTCTCCGGCGGCGACGGGGCGGCGGCACTTGTCGGGGTGCGCGCGGTCGGCCTCGGCGTCGCGCGCGTCGTTGATGAGGTAGACGGCGGACGCGGCGGCGGTGAACAGGACGAAGACGACGGCCAGTTGGGCCGCCACGTGGACGGAGGCGAGCCGTCCGGCGGCCGCGGGGGCCGCGACGACGAGCACGTTCTTGATCCACTGCCGGGGGCGTGCGGTCTTCACGAGCCCGATCGGCAGCCCCGCGGCCCGCGCCCGGCCGGTCGCGGCGGGGGGCGGCTGGGGTTCTTCGAGGACCGCGGCGGGTTCACCCATACCGGCGACTCCCCCGGCCCGTACGCTCGCCCCCGCCACCCGCGCCCCCGGCCGCCCACCGCCGCCCCAGCCCCGCCGTGAACCCGCCCAGGAGCGCCCCCGCCGCCACGTCCGTCGGGTAGTGGACGCCCACCAGCAGCCGGGAGGCGCACATCGCCGCCGCCACCACCGGCACGTACCGCCTGGTTATGGGCCTGAGCGCGGCGAAGGCCACGGCCGCCGCGACCGATGACGCGGCGTGCGAGCTCGGGAAGGAGTGCCGGCCGGCGGTCCGTACGAGGGGGGCGCGGTGGCCCGTCAGGGGCGGCCGGGGGCGCCGTACGACGCGCTTGACGCCCATGCTGGCCAGGTGCGCCGCGCCTATCAGGGCGGTGCCGCGCAGCCACGCCGCGCGGTGTCCGGGGTCGGCGGCAGCGGCGGCGGCTCCGGCGGCGAGCCACAGCGCGCCGTGTTCGCCGCCGCGGGACAGGGCGCGGGCGGCGGCGGCCACCCGGGGGTCGGCGGCGCGGTCGCGGACCGCGGCGAGCAGGCGGAAGTCCAGCTCTTCGGGGGACAGCGGGGCCACCTCGTTCCGTTCTCCGTCGGCGTCCGGTCTCTCGACCGTCCCGGCTCCCGGAGCGGCGCTCGGGATCACCTTGTCTGACACACCATTAATCACTCTTTTTGGGGTGATGCGCGATATTTAATCCATAGGGGACCTTTCTGGAGATACCGTCGCGCCATGGCTGCCGAGACCGCCCCCGCCCCCCTCACCGGCTGGGGACGGACCGCGCCCACCGCGGCCCGCACCCTCCGGCCCCGCAGCGACGAGGAGGCCGTACGGGCGGTGCGGGAGTGCGGGGCGCGCGGCGCCATCGCCCGCGGCCTCGGCCGCGCCTACGGCGACGCCGCGCAGAACGCGGGCGGCGCCGTCCTCGACATGACCGGCCTCGGCCGCGTTCGCGCCATCGACGCCGAACGGGGCCTGGTCGTCTGCGACGCGGGCGTGAGCCTGCACCGGCTGATGCGGGTGCTGCTGCCGCTCGGCTGGTTCGTGCCCGTGACCCCCGGCACCCGCTACGTCACCGTCGGCGGGGCGATCGGCGCGGACATCCACGGCAAGAACCACCACGGCGCCGGGTCCTTCTGCCGCCACGTGCGCTCCGTGGACCTGCTCACCGCCGACGGCGCGATCCGCACCCTGACCCCCGACGACGACCTCTTCCACGCCACCGCGGGCGGCATGGGGCTCACCGGGATCGTGCTGCGCGCGACCGTGGAGCTGCTGCCCGTCGAGACCTCGCTGATGTCCGTGGACACCGAGCGCGCCCGCGACCTCGACGACCTCATGGCCCGGATGACCGCGGCCGACCACCGCTACCGCTACTCGGTCGCCTGGATCGACCTCGTCGCCCGCGGCGCCGCCACCGGCCGGTCCGTCCTCACCCGCGGCGACCACGCGCCGCTCGCCGCGCTGGGCGCGCGCGCCGCCCGTACGCCCCTGGCGTTCCGCCCCGGCAGCCTCCCGGCCGCCCCCCGGTACATGCCGCCGGGGCTGCTCGGGCGCGGCTCGGTCGGCCTCTTCAACGAGTTCTGGTACCGCAGGGCCCCCCGCCGCCGCACCGGCGAGCTCCAGAAGATCTCCGCGTTCTTCCACCCGCTGGACGGCCTGCCGCATTGGAACCGGATCTACGGGCCCCGGGGCTTCGTCCAGTACCAGTTCGTCGTCGGACACGGGGAGCAGGACGCTCTGCGCCGCATCGTGGAGCGCATCTCGCGGCGCGGCTGCCCCTCCTTCCTCGCCGTGCTCAAGCGCTTCGGCGCGGGCGACCCCGGCTGGCTCTCCTTCCCGATGCCCGGCTGGACCCTCGCGCTGGACATCCCCGCCGCCCTGCCGGGCCTCGGCGCCTTCCTGGACGGGCTCGACGAGGAGGTCGCGGCGGCGGGCGGCCGGGTGTATCTCGCCAAGGACTCCCGGCTGCGGCCGGAGCTGCTGGCCGCGATGTACCCGAGGCTGGCCGAGTTCCGGGCGCTGCGCGCCACGGCCGATCCGGGCGGCGTGTTCGTCTCCGACCTCGCCCGCCGCCTGTCGCTGTGAAGCCGGGTACGGGCCCGCATCCGCCCGGCGCCGTCCGGCGCGCGTCCGTACCTCCCAGCACCGCCCGGCGCGTGCCCGCCCGGCACTCGCCCGTACCCCCCAGCACCGTCCGGCGCGTGCCCGCCCGGCACTCGCCCGGTGCGCGTCCGTACCCACCCCCGCGAATTCGGCCCCGCGCATGGGGCACCCCGTGAATGGAGCACCCCCGTGAAGGACGCCTTCGGCTCGCCCCAGTCCCTGCTGATCCTCGGCGGCACGTCCGAGATCGCCCTCGCCACCGCCCGCCGCCTCATCGCCCGCCGCGCCCGTACGGTCTGGCTGGCGGGCCGCCCCTCCCCCGCCCTGGAGGCCGCCGCGGACCACCTGCGCGAACTGGGCGCGGAGGTCCGCACCGTCTCCTTCGACGCCCTCGCCCCCGAGCAGCACGAGAAGGCCCTGGGCAAGGTCTTCGCGGAGGGCGACATCGACCTGGTACTGCTCGCCTTCGGCGTACTGGGCGACCAGGCGCGCGCCGAGGAGGAGCCGCTGACCGCCGTACGCGTCGCGCAGACGAACTACACGGGCGCGGTCTGCGCGGGGCTGGTCTGCGCCAAGGCGCTGCGCGCCCAGGGGCACGGCTCGCTGGTCGTGCTCTCCTCGGTGGCCGGGGAACGGGCGCGGCGCGCCAATTTCGTCTACGGCTCCAGCAAGGCGGGGCTGGACGCCTTCGCGCAGGGCCTCGGCGACGCGCTGCGCGGTACGGGCGTCCATGTGCTGGTCGTCCGCCCCGGCTTCGTACGGACCCAGATGACCGCGGGCCTCAAGGAAGCCCCCCTGTCCGCGGACCCGGAGGCGGTCGCCGAAGCCGTCGAGACGGGGCTGCGGCGGAACGCGGAGATCGTCTGGGTGCCGGGTTCGCTACGGGCGGTGATGGCGGTGCTGCGGCACGTGCCGCGCGGGGTGTTCCGGCGGCTGCCTGTCTGAGCGACGGCGACCGCCCGTCCGAGCGCCGACGACTGCCTGTCTGAGTGAAGGCGACCGCCCGTCCGAGCGCCGGCGGTGCCCGTCCGAGCCCGCCCGCCCGGGGCTCACTACCGGGAGGCGGCGGGCGGCCGGGAGAGCCCGGCCTGGCGGGGCAGCGCGGACGTACGCCCCGCCCCGAAAGGGTACTCGCGGTCCAGCCGCCACACCTCGTCCGCGCCCTGCTCGTACAGCGCGAAGCCGTTGATCGTCCAGGCCGCCTCGAAGTCCTCCAGCTCCGCGTACGCCCGGTCCATCGCCTCCTCGGAGATGCCGTGGGCGACGGTGACGTGCGGGTGGTACGGGAACTGGAGCTCGCGCGGCACGGGCCCGGAGGCGTCCCGCACCCGCTTCTGGAGCCAGGCGCAGGCGGAGGTGCCCTCGACCACGTTGACGAAGACGACGGGCGACAGCGGGCGGAACGTCCCCGTGCCGCTGAGCCGCATCGGGAAGGGGCGGCCGGCGGCGGCGACCTCGGCGAGGTGCGTCTCGATCTCCGGGAGCGCCGCCGCGTCCACCTCGGTGGGCGGCAGCAGGGTGATATGCGTGGGGATGGCGTGGGCGGCCGGGTCCCCGAAGCTCGCGCGCCGCCCCTGGAGGAAGCTGCCGTACGGCTCCGGGACCGCGATCGAAACGCCGAGCGTTACGGTCCCCACTGCGTTCTCCCTCCGATGCGTCTGCGATACCAGTGTGGCGGCCGGGCCGCCTTCACGGCCAGGTTCCACGGTCCTGCGCGCACGGGCCGTAGGACCCCCGTGCGGGGGCCCGGGCGGCGGCGCCGGCTGTGTCACGTCGAGTTTCGGGTTTCAGTGCTTGGCGGGCAGGAAGCCCACCCTCTCGTACGCCTGGGCCAGGGTCTCCGCGGCGACCGAACGGGCCTTCTCGGCGCCCTTGGCCAGGATCGAGTCCAGCGTCTCGGGGTCGTCCAGATATTCCTGGGTGCGCTCGCGGAACGGAGTCGCCCAGTCGACCAGGATCTCCGCGAGCTCGGTCTTCAGCGCACCGTAGCCCTTGCCCTCGTACCGGCGCTCCAGTTCCGCGATGTCGGTGCCGGTGAGGGTGGAGTGAATGGTGAGGAGGTTGCTGACGCCCGGCTTCTTCTCGGCGTCGAAGCGGATCACCGTGTCGGTGTCGGTGACGGCGCTCTTGATCTTCTTCGCGGAGATCTTCGGCTCGTCGAGCAGGTTGACCAGGCCCTTGGCGCTGGACGCCGACTTGCTCATCTTCGCCGTCGGGTCCTGGAGATCGTAGATCTTCGCCGTCTCCTTGAGGATGTACGGCGCCGGGACGGTGAACGTCTCGCCGAAGCGGGCGTTGAAGCGGTCGGCCAGGTCGCGGGTCAGCTCGATGTGCTGGCGCTGGTCCTCGCCGACGGGGACCTGGTGGGCCTGGTACAGCAGGATGTCCGCGACCTGGAGGATCGGGTACGTGAAGAGGCCGACGGTCGCACGGTCGGCGCCCTGCTTGGCCGACTTGTCCTTGAACTGCGTCATCCGGGACGCCTCGCCGAAGCCCGTCACGCAGTTCATCACCCAGGCGAGCTGCGCGTGCTCGGGCACATGGCTCTGCACGAAGAGCGTGCACCGCGCCGGGTCCAGCCCCGCCGCCAGCAGCTGGGCGGCCGCGAGCCGGGTATTGGCGCGCAGCTCCGCGGGGTCCTGCGGCACGGTGATCGCGTGCAGGTCGACAACCATGTAGAAGGCGTCGTGCGTCTCCTGGAGCGCCACCCACTGGCGCACCGCGCCGAGGTAGTTGCCGAGGTGGAAGGAGCCTGCGGTGGGCTGGATGCCGGAGAGAACGCGGGGACGATCGAGGGCCATGCCTCCATTCTCTCAGGTGCCGGGACGTTCTCGGTCCGGCGGCGTCACCACGGCGCGAAGCTCCCCGGTGGCCGGGGGCTTGTTCATCCGGCCGCGAGCGCCCCGCCCGCGCGCCTCCCGGGCGGGGCGCTCCCCCGCCTATTCGCCGCGGCCACCCTCGCCACCCCTGTGACGTGCTCGCGTCACGCCTATGAAAGCCCGACCGTCCGCCGCGCTCCGCCGTAGCCGCGCGTCGACGGCGCCCCGCCGCGAGAGCCAGCAGGCCGACCTCGATGGTGCGGACGGTCTCGACGTGGCGGCGCGGTGGCGGATGGCCGATCAATAGCCAGGCGATGCCACCCGTCGGCGACGCGTCGAGCCAGGACGAGACGACGACCCCGGCGGCGAACCCCGGGCCGGGTACGGGCGCGGCTTCCACCCCGACCGAGGTCACCACCGCACGACCGCCCACACGACTTTGCCCATCGGCCGCTCTCCGACGCCCCACTCCGCGAGCGCGTCGACGATGAACAGGCCGTGGCCTCGCTGGCGTTCCACCGACTCCGGTCGACGGCGCGGCGGCCGTCGCCGGGTGTCGTGCACCTCGATACGTACTCGTCCGGGCTCGGCGTCGAGGACGACGAGGAGCGAGTCACCCGGCTCCGTGCCGTATCGGAGTACCGGTAGGCCACTGGCGAGGTTTCCGCTGTGCGGGTCCTTTTCCAGTGGCCCCCGGCCCGAACCCGCCGTGCACCCTTTCGATGCAGCGG